>JADMII010000004.1 GCA_015478665.1 Dehalococcoidia bacterium | reverse complement strand
CCCACCCGTTCCCATCCCGAACACGGAAGTGAAACGCCTCAGCGCCGACGATACTGGGGGAGCAATCCTCTGTGGAACATAGGCCACTGCCAGGGTATAGATGATGAACGCCCCACGTGAGAACGCGGGGCGTTCGCCATGTCTGCCGCGGCTGAGTGCGGGAGGTCCGACGAACGGCGGGATCGGCAGATGGCGCAGATGATCGGAGATGGAGGTTGGAGGTCGGCCGGTTCGAGACCCAGGCGCGGCGGCGATCCAAGCGGGCGAGCTACGGGGTGGCAGCGTTGCTGCTGAGCTCTTCGAGCGGAACGATCTGGTCGGCGGCGGCCGACGGCACGAGCGCGAGACTGACCTGCCCCCGACGCCAGACGCCAGACGCCAGACGCCGCACGACAAGCGCAGCCGCGTGTGGTGGAAGGCTTCCAATAGAGACGGCCGTCCGCGCCCTACTCCGCCGCCTCCGCCTCCCCGTCCTCCACCGGCCCCACACTGAAATACGCCGCATCGGGGTGGTGGACGACGATCGCGCTCACGCTGGCTTCCGGCTCCATCATGAAGCCCTCCGTCAGCTCGACGCCCAGATCTTCCGGGCGGATCAGGTCGAACAGCAGCGCCTGCGACTCCAGGTCCGGGCACGCCGGATAGCCGAACGAATACCGCTTGCCGCGATAGCGCGCCTGGAAGAGGTCCTTCCGCGGCGTCTCCTCGGCGTCCGGGAAGCCCCAGAGGCTCCGCAGCCGCGCGTGCGCCCACTCGGCCGCCGCCTCCGCCGTCTCCAGCGCCAGCGCCTGCAGCGCGTACGAGCGCACGTACTCACCCGCCGCCTTCGCCGCCTCCGCGCGCTCCCGAATCCCTGCGCCAGCGGTCGTCACGAGGATCGCGATGTGGTCCCGCCTCACGACGCGGCCGGACGCATCACGCTGCGGCGGCAGCACAAGGTCGGGGATGGCGACGCCGTCCGCCTTGCGCTGGCGCGGGAACGTGAACGTGACGGCCGGCACGCCGCTCTCATCGGCGAAGACGCGCAGGCGGTTGCCGTCGGGCTCGGCTTCGAAGAAGCGCCACGCCGCCCGCACGGTCATCGCGCCCTTGCGGCACTCCGCCTTCACGCGCTCGACGCTGCGCGCAAGCTCCGCCGCCTTGCGGTCGCCGGTTTCGAGCGCCTCCTGGAAGCGGCCCTTGAACCCCAGATGCCGGCCGTAGAGCATCTGCGGGTTGATGTAGCTCCAGACCGCGTCGAGGTCGACGAACTCGTGCGTGTCATCCACCGCGCGCGGCTCGCCGGCATCGCGCCAGCGCGGGCCGTGGCCGCCGATCTCGATGCTGTGCCGGTCGGTATCGGGCACGGACGGGATGGCGATGTCGACGCGGACGTGCGAGCTGCGCTGCTCACCCGCCGGCGCCTCCTGCCCACGCGGCGTCGCGACGCGCGGCGTCGGCTCGTGCGCGAGGAGCTCCGCTTCGAGCCGCGTGCGCGCCTCCGGGTCCATCAGCCGGTTCAGCGTGTCGAGCCCGTTCATCGCGTCGTTGCAGTAGACGACGGTGCCCCGCTCGTACGTCGGCGCGATCTTCGTCCGCGTGAAGCGGTCCGACAGCGCGGCGCCGCCGACGAGCAGCGGCACCTGCACGCCCGCCTCCTTTAAGTCGCCCGCCGTCACCACCATCTGCTGCGCCGACTTCACGAGCAGCCCGGAGAGGCCGATCGCATCCGGCCGGTGCTCGCGCGCCGCTTCGATCAGCACCTCCGGCGGCACCTTGATCCCCAGGTTGACGACGTCGTAGCCGTTGTTCGAGAGGATGATATCGACGAGGTTCTTGCCGATGTCGTGCACGTCGCCCTTCACCGTCGCCAGCAGGATGCGGCCGCGCGTCGACGTCGCGCTCTTCTCCATGAACTGCTCGAGGTGCGACACCGCCGCCTTCATCGCCTCGGCGCTCTGCAGCACTTCGGCGACGATCAGCTCGTTGTTGTTGAAGAGGCGGCCGACTTCCGACATGCCGGCCATCAGCGCGCCGTTGATGATCTCGAGCGGCGCCGCCTCCTGCCGCTTGCGGTCGAGGTCCGGCACGAGCCCATCCTTCGTGCCTTCGATGATGTAGTTCGCGAGCCGCTCATCGAGCGGCAGGTCGGCGCTGCTCGTCCGGGCGCGCGACCGGGCGCCGCGGAAGTGTGCCGCGAACGCCGCGATCGGGTCGTCGCCCGCGTTCCACAGCAGATCCTCCGCCAGCCGGCGCTCGTCCTCCGGGATCGACGCATAGCGCTCCAGCTTCTCGGCGTTGACGATCGCCAAATCGAGGCCCGCCTTCGTGCAGTGGTAGAGGAAGACGGAATTGAGCACCTCGCGGCCGGCGTCCGGCAGGCCGAAGGAGACGTTGCTGATGCCGAGGATCGTCTTCGCCCGCGGCAGCTGCTGCTTGATCAGGCGGATGCCCTCGATCGTCTCGACCGCCGAGCCGGTGTAGTTCTGGTCGCCGGTCGCGCAGGGGAAGACCAGCGGGTCGAAGATGATGTCGTCGGGGCGGATGCCGTACTGCTCCGTCAGCAGCGCGTAGGAGCGCTCCGCGATCGCCAGCTTGCGCTCCCGCGTGATCGCCTGCGCCTGCTCCTTGTCCTCGTCGATGCAGCCGACGACGAGCGCGGCGCCGTACGCGCGCGCCAGCGGCGTCACGCGGTCGAACTTCTCGAGCCCGTCTTCGAGATTGATCGAGTTGATGATCGACTTGCCCTGACAGTACGTGAGCGCGCGCTCGATCGCTGCATGGTCTGTCGTGTCGATCATGATCGGCACGCGCACCTTCCGCGCGAGGCGCTCATAGAACTCGTCGGCGTCGTGCAGCTCGTCGCGGTCGGCGTTCTGCAGGTTGACATCGATGATCTGTGCGCCGCCCTTCACCTGCTGTCGCGCGATCTCGCTCGCCTCCTCGTACTTCTCGGCGGAGATCAGCCGCTTGAACTTGCGCGAACCGACTTCGTTCGTGCGCTCGCCGATGATCAGCGGCCGGTCGTCGTCGTTCGCCTCGACGAAGTCGACGCCCGAGAACAGCGTGCGTTGCTGCGGTTCGGCGATGCGCGGGCGCTTGCCCGCCGCGAGCTGCGTGAACGCGCGCGTGTGCTCGAAGGTCGTGCCGCAGCAGCCGCCGATGATGTTCAGCCAGCCCTGGTCGATGAAGCGCTCCAGCACCGCCACCATGTGCGACGGCGTCTCGCTGTAGCAGCCCTCTTCGTCGGGCAGACCGGCGTTCGGCCAGACCGATGTGCGAAACTCCGTGAGGCCGGCGAGGCTGCGCACGTGGTCCGTCATGAACTCCGGCCCCGTCGAGCAATTCAGCCCGAGCGCCAGCAGATCGGCGTGCTGGAGCGACGCCGCCAGCGCTTCGACCGACTGTCCGGCGAGCATCGTGCCGTTGAGCTCGATCGTCGCAGAGACCATCACCGGCAGGCGCCGGCCGATCTCGCGGAACAGCCGCCAGATGCCGATCAGCGCGGCCTTGATCGTACGCGTATCGTTCTGCGTTTCGAGCAGCAGCAGGTCGACGCCGCCGGCGACGAGCCCGGCCGCCCAGTCGTGGTAGACGTCGGACATCGCCTCGAACGTGATGCCGCCGGTGATCGACAGCGACCGCGTCGTCGGGCCCATGTTCCCCGCAACGAAGCGCGGCCGGCCGGGCGTCGCGAAGCCGGCGGCCGTCCGGACAGCCAGCCGCGCCGCCGCCTCGTTGATCGCGTGCACGCTATCCTGCAGCCCGTACTCCGCGAGCACGATCGAGCCGCCGCCGAAGGTGTTGGTGGCGATGATGTCTGCGCCGGCGTCGAGGTAGCCGTGGTGCGCGTCGGCGATGACGTCGGGTCGGGTGACGTTGAGCTGCTCGGGGCAGCCCTCGAACTGCGGGCCGCCGTAATCTGCGGCGCTCAGGTCCCGGCCGTGCAGGTACGTGCCGTACGGCCCGCCGATGACCAGGATGCGGTCAGCGAGGGCCTCGGTGAGCAGCCGCGAGCGGCCTTCCGTGCCTGCCTGGTCGATCGCCATAGGACTTGCATGGTAGCGGATTGGGGTGGCGCGCCGACTCGTCGAGCCAGCGCGCCGAAATCTACCGCGGCGCGAGCTGGCGACCGGGACAGAGCGTCCGCAAGCAGCACCGCGCACAAGCGGGAAGCGCGCCGGCCGCAGGACGCACCCGGCCTCGGCCCGCTGACCGCTGCAGAATCGAGCCGGCCTCAAAACGGTACGAGGCGCACATTATGGCCTCTGTGCGAGGATCCGTGCCTTCGCCGTGCCTAATCACCGCACAGGGATCTCGCTCTGCTCTCCAACGCTGAAACCGTCTTCTTTCATCGTTTTGGCGCGAGGCGAGCGACCGGGCGTCGGCACGACCGGGTGTTACTGCGGGGACGACCACCTATGGGTACGCAACAAGTTCGAGAAACTCGGACACAGACATCAGCCACGTGCGTTGGCTTCGAGTGTACGTTACCTGCACCGGCGCCGGTACGACGAGTTGGAGTTGATGCCTGCACATCTCGTCAGTTTGCGCCGGGGTTATCCTCCCCTCCAGCGTGAGCAAGTGCTTTTCCTCAATTCTCATCGCCTCCGCCAGTACCTGCCGCCAGCGATCCTTGCAGCTTGATTTGACGGCCAGTAGATGGAGACGGCTCGACGGGAACGAAGCTTCATCGTAGGCGGCCTTACCGGGAAACAGGAAGTCCGGCCGGGCGCCCGGCTCGGTCTCCGAATGCCAAGCGTATGCAACGCCCCGGTGATCCAGGAGATACCGCACGTGGTGCTCGAACGCGAGGCCTGCACGTGACTTGCGACGGTTCTGCACGCTAAGTGAAAATGCGATGAACGAATCCACGTCACCGGCAAAGCCGCGTTGAAGCCGCTCCGCGATCAGATGGCGCTCCAGTGTTCGAAACAGGGTCTCCTCGCGCTCCATCCACGCGACGAGCATGCGATCCGGATCATCGCGGTCACCATGGGGAACGTTCGTCCGGGCGTACTCGGAGAACTCGCGCGTCGGCGGAAATGCGTGGCCGAAGGTGTCGATGAGGCCGCCGAGTGCGTCCTCGTCAACAGGAATCGCGTCGATCCCCAATTCTTGTAGCAGCGTGCGCGCCATGAAGTCCACGCGCTCGTCGGTTGCGGCGGTTGCCAATGGAGCGAGCTGGAACGGGCCGGTGTCAGCATCACCGAGCCCAAATAGCCACACGATTTGAGCCTCCACCGTCGAGCCCGCTTCTGTCAAGATGACCATCATCTGCCCGGACTGCGTACGTGCGACCACGAGAAGGTCGCCACTCCGCGCACCGTCGATGGCATCGTTTTGGGTGTAATAAAGCCTGAACTCCGGGCTACGATACGTCTGGTTCTCCCTCGCGTCATACCAAGTCACCTTCGCGGGTGAGCGAACCGGTTCGGCCGTATCGGTGAGTCGCACGAACGACGCATCAAGCTCCCAACGCTGTTTCCCGAGGAGTCGCACCAGCGCTTGATCGCCATTGAACTCATGCTGATGTGAGACGAGGCGGTTGACCTCTACATCCGCCAAACGTTTGGCGGCGATGCCGGTGAAGTACCGGGTCAACTCGCCGAATTTCATGTCTGCGCACGACAGGGAATGTCCTCGAGGAGGCGGTGGGATCGGATGAATTCGTCTATTCGAGCGGCCAAACCATCAGGAGGCAGGCGGTAGCGGCCCTTCAATGCGCACTCCCAGACGTAGAGAACTCGCCATCCAGCGTGCTGCAGGTCAGCGCGTACGGCGGCATCGGTGCAGACCGTGCCTCCGATTTTGGCCCGCCAGAAGGCGTGGTTCGCCTGCGGCCACTTGAACATGTGACACCCATGGCGGTGCCAGAAGCAGCCATTGACGAAGATGACGACACCGTACTTGGGGAGCACGATGTCGGGTCGTCCGGGAAGTCGACGGTCGTGCAGCGTAAACCGGTAACCACGCCGATGGATCAGGGAACGAACGAGCAACTCAGGCTGCGTGTTGGCGCCGCGGATGCCGGACATCATTCGCGACCTCGTCGACGTGGACACGACGTCAGACAAGGGAAGCCTTTGGGGCCCGGCGGTCGTAGCGAGTCGCCGCTGCGCGTTCCAGGTAGGGCGCCATGTATCGTGCTACCGCCTTCGCGACAGGAACGGCGACGGCATTCCCAAATTGCTTGTACGCTTGTGTGTCCGAGACCACGATCCGCCAAGGAGATCCGTCCGCGCGGATAAACCCCATCAATCTCGCGCACTCGCGCGGCGTGAGGCGGCGCGGCGGCCGCCTGCGCTGCTCCACAAGAATTTCCGACCCATCCTTGTAGTAACGGGCAGAAAGCGTGCGCGCGACGTCGCCCGGCCCAACGAGTCCGTACCCGAACCCATTACCACGCCGTCGATGTTTCGCGGCGTACTCCTGAAGATACGCCCAGAGATGTTCAGATAGTGTATACTTGGGATTCACCTTTCCCCTCGAAATAACGTAGGCTCCATCGGCTTCTTCAAGACAGTTGTGGAGTACGTGCTCGAGCGTGGGCCCGACATCTGTCGAACGAACCGGCATATCGTCTAGATCACACCCGAAGCCCCGGGAGAAGCCAGCGATGAAGATCCGCTCGCGGCGTTGGGGCAGCCATCCGCGGGCGTCGATGACCCGGTAGCTGACATGATAGCCGAGCTCGTTCTGAAGAGTGTCGAGGATGACCTGAAACGTCCGGCCTTTGTCGTGTGCGACGAGATTCCGAACGTTTTCAAGCAAAAACGCTGGCGGCCTCCGCTCGTGGAGGATCGCCGCGATTCGAAAGAACAAGTCACCCTGCGCGCTGTCGTCGAATCCATGCGGACGCCCCAGAGCATTCTTCTTGCTCACGCCCGCGATGGAGAATGGCTGGCATGGGAATCCGGCCACCAGGACATCGAATGGAGGAATATCAGAGATGCCGACCTTGCGGATGTCGCCGGCATAGTGCGGTGAGATGCCGAAATTCGCTTCATACGTCTGACGGCAGTATTTGTCCCACTCACTGGTGAAGACACAGCGGCCGCCGGCTGCTTCGAACGCCAGCCTCAGGCCGCCGATGCCCGCGAACAGATCGATGAATCGAAATCCGGCCCCGGGCGTCCCTTGGGCAACTCTCACCGGCCCGCCCGTGAAACACGCGCTCCGGGAACGGGCCCAGCCTCCGCATGTCGCGGTTGCCGGGGGCCGCGCGCCTGCACGCGAGGAACGAAGTGGGCGCTTGCGCCGACAGCCTGATGCGGGAGTCTTGAGGATGATCCCACGCTGCCTCCTGCTGCTGACGCAGTCGACTCTATCAGAACATCCGTCTCAGGTCAAATACACGGGAGCGTGTACGCGACGAATACAGCCTCGCCGTGCGTCCGGCTCACCCCGCGCGCGCGGCGGCGGCCGCCGCGGCCTCCGGCGCCAGCGACGCGCGGATCGCCGCCAAGTCGGCGCCCGTCTCGGCGCGCGTCGCCAGCTCGCCCGCGATGCGCTGGATGCCTCCCAGCACCGTCGAGTGGTCCCGGTTGCCGAACAGCCGGCCGATCTCGGCGACCGTGCGATGGCCGTCCTCGCGCAGGACGTACATCGCCATGTGGCGGGCGTAGGTGACGTCCCGGCTGCGGCTCTTGCCGCTGAGGTCGCGCGCCTGCATCGCCGTGCGGCGGCAGACTGCGGCGACGATCGCCTCGGCGGACGGCGGCTCGGCTTCGCGCGAGGGCGTCGCGGCGAGCGGCGAGAGCGCCTGCGCGACCGCCGCGGGCGTCGCCACGCCGCCGATCAGCGGCAGGTAGGCGATGACCCGGTTCAGCGAACCTTCGAGCTCGCGCACGCTCGGGCAGCAGCGCTCGGCGATCATCCGCAGCACATCCTCGCCCAGGCGCAGTGGCTGGCGCAGCGCCTTCGCGCGCAGGATCGCCAGTCGCGTCTCGAAGCCGGGGTACCGGATGTCGGCGCTGAGGCCGGACTGGAGGCGGGAGCGGATGCCCTCGTTGAGACGCAACTGCGACGGCGCGCGGTCGGCGGAGACGACGATCTGGTGGCCGGCGGCCTGCAGCTCGTTGAAGGTATGGAAGAACTCCTCCTGGAACTTCTCCTTCCCCTCGAGGAACTGGATGTCATCGATCAGCAGCACGCCGGCACCGCGGTAGCGCGCGCGGAAGGCATCGATGTTCGTCGAGAGGGCTTTCACGTAGTCGTTGCCGAAGCGCTCCGCCGACGCATAGATCACGGAGAGTCCGCGCTCGTAGCCGGCGTGCCCGATGGCGTTCAAGAGGTGCGTCTTGCCGAGGCCCGAGGCGCCGAAGAGGAGCAGCGGGTTCATCGCGCCCGGCTGCTCGACGACGCGCGCCGCCGCGTCGGCGGCCAGGCGGTTCTCCTCGCCCACGACGAAGGTGCCGAAGGTCTGCAGCGGGTTCAGCGCCGGCGGCGGCATCACGCGCTTGCGGTACTGCTCCGGCACAACGTCCTCCGCCGCCTCGAGCAGCGCGGGCGGCGGCGCCGGCGGCTCGCGCAACACCTCGAAGACGACATCGACCTTGTGGCCGAGGACGCGGGCGAGCGCGCGGGCGATCATCGGCCGCAGGCGCATGCTGAGCCACTCGCGGGCGAAGTCGTTGGGCGCGGCGATGACGAAGCCGTCATCGTCGTGGCGGAGGGCGATCGTGTCGCGCAGCCACGTGTCGTAGTTGGCGCGGGTCACTTCGAGCTGCAGCTGACCGAGCGTGGCGTCCCAGATGGCGGCCGGCGTGTCCATCGTCATACGGCCTGCCCCGCGGTGAGAGAGAGAGCGCGGCCGATGCACCACGGAGCAGGCAACACGAATCCCTCCCGACGCCACGTCTGGTGTACGCACGCTGCACGACGGACCCGACCGATGAAGATCCCGACGTCGAAGCCGATTCGTCCGAGCCGACCCCACGGCGGCTCATTGCTCCCTGCCCTGAGAGGACGGCGGGCGCCCGACTGGCGGGCCGCCGTGAGGGGTGGTGGAATGACCTCGGGACAGGGCGAAGAATACATGTGAGGGGGATGGCAATCAAGCCTTTTATGGTGACTTCCCGGTGAGAATTTTCCCCCTTGCTTGCGCATCGAACGGGTGTGCCTCCACGTTGCAGCCCCGTAACAACCTGCCGCACAGTCACGCGCGCGGACGCGCCGGAGCGGTTCGGGCGCGTCCGCGCGCGGGCGCCGTGGCCACTGCAGCAGCGGTCGCCGTGCGAGGCCGCCGCAGCCGCAGCCGACGGCCGCCGTGGGCGGTGGCGCGCGCCACGCGCCGTCCGTAAGGTACGGAAGATGAGCATCGAGTACGGCCGCCGTTGAGGCCCGCGCAGACGGTCGACCACCCGGACGCATCGCGCGTGCAGCGCCTCGTCGACGCCGCGGCCCGGCACCGCTTGTACCGCGACGCCTTCGAGCTGCTGCTGGTGGCGCTGGCGTTCCTGCTCTACTTCACCGTGCGGGCGGCCGTCGTTGACCGGGCCGACGAGGCGCTGCGACACGCGCGCGACATCATCAACTTCGAGCGCATGCTGGGGATCTTCTGGGAGCCACGGCTGCAGCAGGTGGTGCTCGGTCGGAAGCCGCTGATCCAGCTCTTCAACTTCATCTACTTCTGGCTCGACTTCCCGCTGATCGTCGCCATCGGCCTCTGGCTCTACGTCCGCAAGCGTCACCACTACACGGTCGCGCGCGACGCGTTGCTGCTCTCCGGCGCCATCGCCCTCGTCGTCTACAACCTCTACCCGGTGATGCCGCCGCGCCTGCTGCCCGATGGCCCGTTCCTCGACACCCTCAAGGAATACAGCCGCGTCAGCTACCAGGCGGATTCGACGAAGGCGTTCGTGAACCCGTACGCCGCCGTCCCCAGCCTCCACCTCGGCTGGGCGATGATCATCGGCGCCGTGCTGTTCTTCTCCGTGCGTAACTGGGCGGCCCGCGCCTTCGCGCTCCTCTTGCCGTTCGCGCAGCTGGCGGCGATCATCTTCACCGCGAACCACTACATCACCGACGCCTTCGCCGGCCTGATCGTCGGACTCGCCGGCGTGGCGTTGGCGCTGGCGCTGCAGCGCTGGGGGTATCCGGCGCTGCGCCGCTGGGTCGAAGCGCGCTGGCAGCTGGACTTGGCGTCGGAATGATCGCCGTCTGCGCGCTCGGGACGCTCCGCGCAGTGTGAGGTGGCTACACGCCCGACGCCTCGCCCGGGGCGAGGCGGGCGCCAGCCGGCAGCTGCTGCCCCGGCGCCACCGACGCCCCGTCGGCCAGCACCGCGTCGCGCGTCCTCGCCGCATCGCCGATGCGGGCGCCGGCGCCGATGATGCAGCCGCTGACCCGCGCGCTCTCGCCGACCGCCGCCTGCTCCCAGAGCACGCTCGCTTCGACGACGGCGCCCTCCCCGACCACGGCGCCTTCACCGAGCACCACCGGCCCGACGAGCGTCGCGCCGGCGCGGACCGTCGCGCCACGGCCGATGTACACCAGGCCGGACAGGCGCGCATCGTCGGCCACCTGCGACCCTTCGAGGCCGATCACGTCGGCGCCGAGCTGCTCGGCCACGCGCTCCAGCATCAGACGGTTGGCGTCCAGATAGCGGTCCGGCGAGCCGGCGTCGATCCAGAGATCCTCGACGAACCCCTGCACGCGCAGGCCGTCGGCGATGATGCCGGGGAAGAGCACCCGCTCGGCGAAGCCGTCGCGGACCGCCGACTCGTCGTCCGGAATGCGGGCGAGCACGTCCGGCTCGAAGAGCCACGTGCCGGCGTTGACGAGGTTGCTCGGCTCCGTACCCTGCGGCGGCTTCTCCACGAAGCGCCGGATGCGCAGATCCTCGTCGACTTCGACGACGCCGTACTGCCACGGGTCATGGACGGGCGCCAGCGAGATGCTGAGCGCGGCGCCGCCGTCGCGATGCGCGTCCAGCATCGCCGTCAGGTCGACGTTCGTGAGGATGTCGCCGTTGCAGACGACGAGCGTGCCTTCGGCGCCCGCGGCCCGCGCCGCCTGCTTGACCGCCCGGCCCGAACCGAGCGGCCGGTCCTCGTAGCTGTAGCTGAGCGCGATGCCGAGCGGCTCGCCGTCGCCGAAGTGCGCCTCGACTTCGCCCAGGCCCTGCGAGCACGCGAGCACGATGCGCTCGACGCCGTGCTCGCGCAGATTGCGGAAGCGGTATTCGAGCAGCGGCCGGTTGAGCACGGGCACGAGCTCCTTGCGCCGCGCGTAGGTGAGCGGCCGCAGCCGGGTGCCGGCGCCGCCGGCGAGGATGATCGCGGTCAGTTCGGGTTCCACCGGCGGTAGTGTACCGACGGCCGCCTGCGCTCACCCCTCCCCCCGGCGCCTCACATCGCAGTGGAGCGGGGGAGGCGGCGAGCACCAGATCGCATCTCTCGTATGTCGATCGACGCGCCTCGTAGTGTCCGTGGCGGAAGCGGCGCGGGGCGGTGCCGAGGCGTACCAGCGGGGCGCCGTCGGCGGGAACGCGGCCTGCAAAGCAGCGGCAGCGCTTCGTCTTCGGAGCGCGACGAGTGAGTGCCGCCTGCTCCATCCCAGACGTGCGGCGAACGACGCTACGGGCTGGGCAGCTGCTTGCGCGCCCGCTTCGGACGCGACGGCTTCGGCGCGGCGCCGCTCGCTCGCGGCTCCGGGTCGAGCGCCGACGGCAGCATGACGATGAACTCCGTGCCGCGCGCCGCATCGCTCACCACGCGCACCTTGCCGCCGTGCGCCTCGACAATCTCGGCGACGATCGCCAGCCCGAGGCCGCTGCTGCCGCCCTTCCGGGCGCGGGCGCGGTCGACTTGGAAGAAGCGCTCGAAGACACGCGGCAGGTCCGCTTCCGGGATGACGGAGCCGGTGTTGTGCACGCCGACGCTGACCTCACCCTGGCGCAGCATGACGGCGCTGACGGTGATGATGCCGCCGCGCGGCGTGTGGCGCACGGCGTTTTCGATCAGGTTCGAGAAGACCTGCTCCAGCCGCCGCGGGTCGCCGTGCACCGGCGGGATGTACTCGATGCTCGCGCCGGACTGAATGCCGGCCTCACGCATCGCCCACTGGAAGCGGTCGAGCGCCTGCTCCAGCATCGGCGCCAGTTCGACGTGCTTGTGCTCGATCGGCGCCTGCCCCATCTCCATCCGCGAAAGCAGCAGCAGGTCGTCGACGAGGACGCGCATGCGATTCGCCTCCTCGTTGATGATGCGCCCCGACTCGCGAAACTCGTCGTCCGTGGTGATCGCCCCGTCGAGCATCGCCTGCGAGAACCCCTGGATCGACGTGAGAGGCGTCTTCAGCTCGTGCGAGACGTTGGCAAGCAGGTCCTTCATCATCCGCTGCGATTTGCTCACCTCCGTCGCCATGCCGTTGAAGGCTTCTGCGAGGCGGCCGACCTCGTCCTCGCCGTGGACGGGGATGTAGACGTCGTAGTGGCCCTGAGCCATCTGCACCGACGCTTCGGTCATCCGCCGCAGCGGCCCGGCGATCGACCGCGAGATGAAGTAGGACACGAGGAAGGAGACGACGAGGGCGATGGCGCTGGCGATGGCGAGGCGCGGCGCGAGGTCGAGCCAGGCGGACGCCAGTTGGCTGGCGGGGATGGCGACAAGCGGGATGTAGTCCGGCGCCGTCGCGCTGCCGGTCGTCGGCGGCGCGAAGAGCTCAAGGCCGGCAGCGCTGTAGCCGGCAGCCTTGTAGCTCATGCCGTCGCTCGTGCGGAGGATGCGGATGCCGGGCGGCTCGAAGGAGAGGACGTACTCGCCGTTGAGCTTCGACTGGCTGTCGTACACGACCTTCAGGTCTTTATCGAGCAGCAGCATGCGGACGCCGAACGTGCGGGCGTTGGCGTCGAGCGTGGACTCGACATCGGCGAGCGAGCGGTTGGCATCGAACATGCCCGTGACCGAGAAGCCGATCGGCGCGACGAGGCGACCGTAGCGCTCGCGCGCGGTCGCTTGCTGCTGGTCGCGAAGGAGGAAGAGGGCGCCGAAGCCGGCGAGGAACACCGCCAGGGCGACGACCAGGGCGAACGACACGGTCAGACGTGCTCTAAGGCTCCCCAGCATCGCTCTCTACCACGAGCTTGTATCCGACGCCCCACACCGTCTGGATCTTGACCGACGAGTTGGCCAGCTTCTCGCGTAGCCAGGCGACGTGGACGTCGATGGTGCGCGTGTCGCCGTAGTAATCGGCGCCCCACACCAGGCGCAGCAGGCGCTCCCGGTCAAGCACGATGCCCTTGTGCTGCGCGAACGCGGAGAGCAGCTCGAACTCCTTCGCCCGCAGGTGGATCTCCTGGCCGTCGAGCGTCACCTCGCGACTGGCGGCATCGATGCGCAGGCTGCCGACCTCGATCACCTCCGGCGCCTCGCGCTCGCCCTGGGCCCGGCGGAGGACGGCCTTCACGCGGGCGACGAGCTCGCGCGGGTTGAAGGGCTTCGCCATGTAGTCGTCGGCGCCGATCTCCAGGCCGATGATGCGGTCGATGTCCTCGCCGCGCGCGGTGAGGATGATCACCGGGACGTTGCTCGTCTTGCGGATCTCCTTGCAGACGGTGAGGCCATCGATCTCGGGCATCATGATGTCGAGGACGATCAGGTCGGGCCGGACGGACTTCGCCCGGTCGAGCGCCTGCTTGCCGTCGGAGGCGGTCTCGACGCGGTAGCCCTCGTTGGTCAGGTAGAGGCGCGCGAGTTGGACGATGTTCTTCTCATCGTCGACGACGAGGATGGTGCCCGGCATAGGATGCAGCCTTCATCTCAATGAGCCGGCACCAGTATATCGGGGTCGTTGCGGCAGTAGGGAGGCGGGGTAGCGGGCGGACCGCTTGCTCACTCCCTGCCTCAAAAAAGTAGTCACACCCTACGCCAACGTCTGGCGTGCAAGCGGTCCGCCCTCGTGGCTACTCTAGCCGCGCACTGTGAACGAAGTTCGGGGCATCTGTTAACGAAGTGCAAACCGGGCGCCAGCGCCCGAAGTTGTAACAATCATGCCCCGCGACGTGCCGCGCCCATCGCAGGCGGGACGCGCTCCCCCGGCTGAGCCGGCGGCTGGTTGTCGCCGACGGCCTGATGGCGCGATAATCGGTACCCAGCCTTGGCAGGAGGTGTCCCATGCGCGACTTCGAACCGCCGGTGACCGAGAGCGCGGCTGTGGCCGAAGCCCGGCCGGCAGCGCCCCGGGCGCTCCGCGCCGCGGACCACCGGAACGCCGTGCAGGCGCTGACACGCGCGTTCCGGGACGACCCGCTGATGTGCTACATCTGGCCCGACGACACCATGCGGCGCAAGCTGCTGCCGATCTTCATGCGCGGCGCCATCCAGCTCGCGGCACCGTACCGGGAGTGTTTCACGACTGGCGAGACGCCGCTCGGCGCCGCGCTCTGGCTGCCGCCGGGGAAGACGAAGCTGCCGCTGCCGACGGTGCTGCGTATCATGCTGCCGGACATCTGGCGCTGGCGGCCGGGGCCGTTGCGGCGCTTCGCCGGCATCCTCGACGAGTTCGACAAGAAGCATCGCCAGGCGTTCCATAACGGCGGCGCCCGCGAGCACTGGTACCTGATGCTGCTGGGCGTCGACCCGCCGCACCAGGGGCGCGGCCTCGGCGGCCTGCTGATGTCCGACGTCCTGACGAGGGCCGACAGCGAGGGGCGCGCCGCTTACCTGGAGACGCAGAAGGCGAAGAACGTGCCGTTTTACGAGAAGCACGGCTTCGCTGTCGTCGAACAGTTCAACTGCGACGCCGGCCGCGGCCCGGAGTGCTGGACGATGCTTCGGCCCGCACGAAGATAGGGGCGGACACCTGTAACGCCGCGGCGAGGCCTGCGTTACAGCTATGGGGCCGGCTCTGACGACGCATCTGTCAGCCGTCCGTATCACCCGGATGGGTGGTGGCACGGTCACAGATCCGGCGCGGCAGGCCGATGTTGAGACTGGTGAACGTATGAAGATCAAGCACCCCGCCGCCATCACCGACATCGAAGACGCCGCCGCCGTGCGCTGGCTTGCCCTCGCGCTGGCGCGGGCGCGGGCCGAAGCCCGCCGCACGCCAGATGACGACGCCATCGACCGCATCCGCGCCGCCGTGTTCGGCGTCGAGCGCCCGAAGCAGCGCGAGCGCATCGCGGCGTAGGCGGCGATCCGGCGGCGGCCTGCGTCGCGCCGCTGTCGCAGAGTTGTACTACCAGACGCCTTGTCGGGCGTCGGTGGGCACTGAGGATCACTTCAGTTCCACTTCGCTCGTCCCCGACGATCTGACTTGGGCCATCCAACATCAGTCGATCAGCTCACGGGCATTCGCGGACGGCCCCTGGCTGCCTTGACAGGCTCGGATCGCGGCGCCTAGACTCGCCGGGTGTGCGCGTGGCCGAGGGCTGACCGCGGCCGCGCGCGATTGGAGGGCTGGGCGGTGAACCCCGTTTGAGCGGCATCGAACAATCCCTCCTCGACTTCATCACCCACACCTACAACGTCCTCGGCTGGCCCGGCGTCGTGGCGCTGATGGCGATCGAGTCGGCGGCGATCCCGCTGCCGAGCGAGATCATCATGCCGCTGGCGGGCTGGAAGCTGATCGCCGACAAGAACCGCGGCATCGAATGGGTGTTGCTGGCGGCCCTCTTCGGCGCCATCGGCAACACCATCGGCTCCTGGGTGACCTACTACATCGGCCTCTGGGGCGGACGGCGCGCGGTGGAGAAGTACGGCAAGTACATCCTCGTCTCGAAGCACGACCTGGACATCGCCGACCGCTTCTTCGCGCGCTGGGGAAACTGGGCGATCTTCGTCTCGCGCCTGCTGCCGGTCGTGCGCACGTTCATCAGCGTGCCGGCCGGCGTCGCGCGCATGCCGATCGTCGCCTTCACGGCGTACACCTTCGCCGGCGCCTTCCTCTGGTCTATCGGTCTGACCTACGGCGGGTATACACTGGGCCAGAATTACGAACGCATCCGCAATGCGATGCGGCCGTTCGATTACCCGATCGCAGCGATCATCGTCCTGCTCGTGATCTGGTACGTGTACCGCCATGTGAAGCGGGCATGGTTCGACCCCCACGGCGAGGAAGGCGGGAGCCGGACCGAATCGATGCCATAGCTGCCGGGTTCTTGGCGGGATACCGGCGCGAACGCATATAGGCTTGCTCAACACGGCTCCAGGGAGGGAGGAGTGCAGAGCCTATGCTGATCGTCCGCGTCCTGAGCGCATTCGCCAAGCCGGTCTTGGTGGGCGGCATCGTCACCGCCAGCGCCGTCGGCGGTTTCCTCGCCGTCGACCACTTCCGCGGCGCCGGCCCCACCGCCTTCGAGCAGGCGCGGGGCAACGGTCCGCGCCTCGTCGTCAGCGCCTTCTCCGAGCGCGAGGACAGCATCGTCGCCATCAACCCGTCCAACGTGAGCGACCGCACCACCATCGCGACCGTCGACCACGCCGCCGGCTATGGCATCTTTGCCACGCTGGCGCCGGGGGGGAAGGCGCTCGCCTATACGGCGCTGCCGCCGGCGAGCGCGAAGCCGGCGCCAGACGCACCGGCGCAGGCCGTGATCGTCGATGCCGGCGGCAAGACGACGCTCCTGGCGGACGACATCGACCTGCTGATCGCGCCGGTCTGGGCGCCCGACGCGCAATCCGTCGTCGTGCGGAAGAACACGACGGCGGCCGACAGCGCGGGGAGCTTCGAGCTGCTGCGGCTCGGCCGCGACGGCTCGCGGACGTCGCTGACGACGTGGCAGAGCGCCGCGGTCTTCCCGATCGCCTTCGCCCCGGATGGCTCGAAGCTCTACTTCGCGACGCTGAACACCACCGGCAGCGACCTCTACAGCGTCGCCCCCGACGGCAGCGGTGAGACGAAGATCGCGCATCTCAGCGACGAGATCAGCCGCGACTGGACGCTCTCACCCGACGGCGCGAAGCTGGCCTACTCCGTCGCCGTGAGCGGCAGCGCGCCGGCGCTCGTGACGCGGACGCTCGATCTCGCGACCGGCTCGACGGCCGACGCGCTGCCGTCGGGCGCGGCGAGCGCTGCCTTCAACCCCGCCTGGAAGCCGAACGGCCAGCTGACCGTCGGCGCACTGAGCGCGGGCGGCGGCGCCGGCGCCGTCGAGATCAGCCGCAGCGGCGAGAGCACGCCGCTGACGCAGAATGCGGCATCGATGGACGTGCCGCTCTCGTGGTCGCCCGATGGCAGCGCGCTCGCCGTGCGCTCGGTGCAGGGGACGACGCCGGCGTCTGCCGGCGCCGCGAGCCTGGACCTCGTCGATAGCAGGGGGAACCGGCGGCGCGTGGGCGATGGCACCGACGTGCTGGTGGTGGGGTGGCTGCGATGAAGCTGCTTTCGTTGATGATCGTCCTCGCGGCGCTGCTGGGAGCGGCCGTCGCCTACCTGCGGCCGGGCGGGCAGGCGCGCCCGGCGCAGGCCTGCGCCTTCGCGACGGCGCCGACGACGTACGAGACGACGGAGGACCGCGCACTCTACATGCAGGCGATGAACCTCGCCGGCTACAACATGCTCTTCCCCGGCGACCCGTTCTTCTCGCAGCTGAACATGCAGGCCGGCACGCGCGCGGCGCGGACGCAGACCACGAACCTCTACGTGCCGCCGACGCTGCTGAAGGCGGTCAGCTGGATCGAGAGTGTGTCCACACAGGGCGGCGCGAGCCTGCCGTACGGCGGCGTCGGACCGGCCTTGGTCTCGTTCGACTGCGGCTACGGCATCGCCCAGGTGACCAGCGGCATGACGACGCCGCTCGGCCCCGACGGGCAGCCGACCGACCAGCAGGCCCTGGTCGCGACGCACTTCGCCTATAACATCGGCCGCGGGATGGCGATCCTCGTCGACAAGTGGAACGGCGCGCCCGCCTCGCGGCCGATCGTCGGCATCGACACGAACGCGGATCCCCGGCTGATCGAGAACTGGTACTACGCCGTCTGGAGCTACAACGGCTTCACCGGCCCCGGCGCGAATCGCAGCAACCACCCGCTGGACCCAATCTACGGCGCTTGGCCGCGGACGCCCTTCAGCTGCGGGCCGGCGAACGACGGTTTCGGCCACAACCGCAGCCTCTATCCGTACCAGGAGTTGGTCTACGGCTGCGTCGCCCACCCGCCGATGGTGCAGGGGCGGCCGCTCTGGACGCCGGTGCCGGCGTCGCTGCCGGACCTGAGCAACCCCTACTGGCGGGCGCCGATGGATCTCGCCAACTTCCAGTCGCCCTACAGCCGCATGGACATCCCGACGCCCAAGCCGGAGCACACCGACCCGACGGCGCCGCCTGCGCCACAGGAGCGCGTCGCCGTGCTCGGCCAGCCGCGGCTCGCGATCGACCGGACGATGGTGCTGGTGAACTTCCGTCCGAACGAGTCGGCGACGCCGGCGACCGTGACGATCAGCAACCTCGGGACGGGCATCGCGGCGTGGCGGGTGAGCACGAACAAGCCCTGGCTGAAGACCTCGCTCCAGGCGGGCGTCGCGATCGGCCCGGATCTACCGTGCCTGCCGACATCGCCCTGCCAGCGAACGGCGACCCTGCAGATCAGCGTCGACCCGCGCCAGCTGCTGGGCAGCGATGCGGGCATCGTGCGGGTCCAGGGCCTCGGCGGCGCCGCCGGCGCGCAGGAGATCGCCGTCTTCGTGCGCACGAACGTCGCCCTCGGCGTGCCCGGCCTGACGAAGAACTGACGTCGTTGGCCAGCGGCGTTGGCACAGCCCGGCGCGCCTGAATCGAGACGCGAGAGGCGATGGCGCCGTCCGCCCTCCGCCCGCCACGTCCGGCATCCGACATCCGGCCCGACACTCCGACATGCGCCCTTTACATCCTCCTCGCCTTCGCCGAGCTTTGTATTGCCGGGTAGCAGTGCCGGTGATACCATCGCCAAAACGTCCTCGTCCTGGGACGATGCATGACACTGCCTGAGGATGGCTGAGATGGCCGTCGCCGTTACGCATGCCCCTGCGTACGAGCGTCCGGATGCCCGCGCCCTGACATCGGTCGCGCGGGCAGTGCTCCGCCACGTGCCCATCGCCCTCGTCGTCGGGCTGATCGTCGGCATCCACCTGCCAAGCCTCCGCTACTCCTTCTTCGGCGATGACTTCGTCGTGCTCGGCGACATTCATTCGCGCACCTTCCCGGCGTACGCGCGCGACGTGCTGCTGTTGCGCGACCTGACGCCGAACTGGCGGCCGCTGGCGATGCTGGTCTACTGGGGCGAGTACCAAGCCTTCGGGACGAACGCGATGGGCTGGCGCATCGTCAACCTCAGCCTGCACATCGGCGCCGTGCTGCTGCTGTACACGCTCGTGCTGTCGATGACGAAGCGGCTGTTCGTGGCGACGCTGGCGGCGCTCATCTTCGGCGTCTCCGCCTCGGCCGTCCACACCGTGACGTACATCACCGCGCTGCCGCACGTCCTCAGCGAGCTGTTCCTTCTCGGCGCGCTCTATAGCCTCTACCGCTACGTCGAGAGCGGCGAGCGGCGGGCGGCGTGGTACTGGCTCTCCTTCCTCTCGTTCGTGCTCGGCTTTCTGGCGAACGAAGGCGGCGTCGTCATGGCGGCGGTGCTCATCGTCTACTTCGCCGGGGCGTCGCTCTGGCGGCGCCGCGATGCGCTCGACTTCGCGGTGAAGATGGCGCCGTTCGCCGTCGCCTCGGTGCTGCTCGTCGGCGGCCTGAGCGGCTGCGGCTGCCAGGGGGTCGACGGCGGCTTCTACGGCCTGGGCTGGCACATCCCGCGCGAGACGTGGGTGTACATGTCCCGGCTGGCGTATCCGGTCGGCGCCATCCGCAAGGAACCGACGGCGGTCGAATGGGCGGTGGGCTCCGCCGTGGCGGCCTGGTGCATCTTCTTCTTCGTCCGCGGGCCAAACATCGCGCGCGTGGCGGCCGTCGGCGTCGTCGCCGGGCTGATGCCCTACGTGCCGAGCAAGCTCTGGACGGCGACGCGCTACACGTACCTCTCGCTGCCGTTCTTCGCGATCCTCGTCGCCGTCGCGGCCGGCTGGGCGCACCAGCACGCAGTGCGCTTCAACCGCTACGCCGCGCACGTCCTGGCGGCGGCGGCGCTCGTCGCGGTCGGCGGCCTCTACGCGTGGCAGACGACGTCCCAGACCGAGCCGTTCCTGCAGGACACGGCGCGCTGGCAGCTGCTGGCGCGCGACCTGCGCGAGCAGTACCCGACGGTGCCGCCGGGGCACACCGTGTACGTCGTGGACGACCAGGGCCAGTGGACGAACCCCTACTGGCAGTCCGGCTGGATGCTCTCCGTCGGGCGGGCGCTGTATGGCCGCGACGTCGCCGTGCGCGCGGTCACGTCGGCGGACTTCGAGCGCCTGCAGCGGAGCCTGTCCGGCGTGCCGTATCTTGTGGAACTGAAGCAGGGTCGCCTGGAGCGCGTGACTCCGGCGATGGTGAAGGGCGAGTAGCGGGGACAGGACCGACGGGAGCTTGAACACGGCATCGATCCGGCGGCATCTCCCGGCGCTGGGTCTCCTCCTCCTGCTGGCGCTGGCGACGCGGCTCGCCTGGATCAGCGCCATCCACCCTGACCCGAACGACGGGCGCTTCGACGACACCGTCTGGTACCGCAACAGCGCGGCGCTGGTGGCGCTGGGCCGCGGCTACGCGAACCCCTACAGCGGCACGCCGACCGCGCTCTGGCCGCCCGGCTACCCGGTGTTCCTTGGCGCCGTGTTCAAGGCCTTCGGCGCCGGCCTGGCACAGACCTACATCGCCAACACGGTCCTGGCAGCGCTGACCGTGGCCGTCGTGTACGCCATCGGCATCCAGCTCTTCGAGCGGCGCACCGCGCTGCTGGCCGGCGTTGCGCTGGCGATCTGGCCGGGGCAGGTCTTCTTCGCGTCGCTGACGCTGTCCGAAGTGCTGTTCACGCTGCTCTTCGTCACGGCCGTGTGGCTGATCCTCCTCATGCCGGAGCGGGGCGCCTGGGGCGGGGCGCTGCTCATCCTCTTCGGCGCCGTCACCGCCGCCGCGGCCCTGACGCGCGGCCAGGCGCTGATGCTGCTGCCGCTGGCCTCCGTCGCCTGGCGTGCCTGCGGCGTGCGATGGCGGCGGGCGATCGGCTGGGGTATCCTAGCCGCGGCCGTCACCGGCGTCCTGCTGGCGCCGTGGGTCGTGCGAAACGAACGAGAGCTCGAAAGCCCGGTGCTGATCGCCGCCAACGTCGGCGGAAACCTCTGGCTGGGGAACCACGCCGGGTCGTCGGGCAGGATGCAGAGCGACCAGCCGCTGCCGCTGCCGAGCCGTATCGGGCTGACGCAGCAGCAGTACGAGATCAAGGGCGACCAGATGCAGCTGCGCAAGGCGCTCGGCTATATCGCGACGCATCCCGTAGACGAGGTGCGTCTCGCCGGCCTCAAGGTGCGCGCGCTCTACGAGTCCGATGCCACGGCGCTCGACTGGAACACCGCGTACGGCACCAGCCGCGACACGATCCCCGCCGAAGACCTGCTGCGCGCGGTGGCGAACGGCTTCTGGTTCGCCGCACTCGGGCTCGCGGGCGCTGGCCTGATCGTCGAGCGACGGCGGCTGCGCGGGCCGCTGGCCGTGCTGCCGCTGACGCTCCTCGCCTGGACGGCCGTGCACATCGTCTTCTTCGGCGATTCGCGCTTCCACTTCCCCGTCGTCTTCATCATCGCGCTGCTCGCGGCGCGCGGCCTGCTCGCCCTGCCAGCCGTCGTGCTCCGGCGCGAACCGAGCCTCGACCGGGGGTACGCTCCCGCGTGAGTGCCGAGGTGCCCGCTTCCGCCCGCGCCCTGCCGGCGCCGCCGCTCGAACGGCAACCGGCCCGGGCGCGACGACGGATGCCGGCGCGGATCGACGTCGTCCTGCTGCTGGCGCTGTTCGTGATGGCGATCATCCCCCGCGCGGCCTGGGTGTCGTACGCCGACCGGCCGCCGAAGGGGCTCAACGACCCGTCACTGTACGTCCTCTTCGGCGACCTCATCGCCGACGGCGACGGCTACGTGCGTCCGACGGGCGAGAAGTTCGCCTATTACCCCGTCGGCTTCCCGGCGACGCTCGGCGGCCTGAAGAAGGCGGGCGACCTGTTCGGCTGGGGACGCAGCACCTTCTCGATCAAAATGATGAACGGCGTCTTCGGCGCCCTCACGGTGCTGCTCGCCTATGCGCTGGCGGCGCGGCTGCTCGACCGGCGCGTCGGCTTCGCCGCGGGCGCGCTGCTCGCGATCTTCCCCAGCCAGGTGTTCTATACGGGCAGCGTGCTGTCCGAGCCCCTGTTCACGCTGCTGCTGATGGCGGCGCTGCTGGTGTTGTTATGGCATCCGTGGGAGCGCGAGGGGATGTCGTGGCAGCGCCTCTTCGCCGTCGGCGTGCTGCTGAGCGCCGCGACGATGACGCGGGCGATCACGCTCGCCTTCCCACTGCTGCTGCTCGCGGTCTGGTGGTTCTACCTGCGTTCCAGGAGGCGCGCCGTCGTGCAGACGCTCGTCGTGCTGGCGGGCGTCGCCGTACTGACGGTGCCGTGGTCCGTCCGCAACACGCTGGCGTTCGACACGCCCGTCGGCACCTCGACGAACCTCGGCGACGACCTCTGCATCGGCAACTTCAGCGGCGCGACCGGCGCCTTTCTTCTGTACGGCAAGTGCTTCGCCGGCTACGACGGCCTCTCGCCGCAGCAGGTCGAGCTGCAGCGCAACCGCGACGGCGTGCGGACGGCGATCAAGGACGTCGTCCGCGATCCACTGCGGATGCCGGGGCTGATCGCCCGGAAGGCGTACTGGCTGCTGTACACGGACGACGACGGGTTGTACGCGACGCAGTCGTACGGGTACGACAACTTCATTCCGCAGGGGCGGCGGGATGTGCTCTCCTTCGCGGCGAACGCCATCTACTATGCGACGGGCCTGGTGGCGATCTGCGGCGCCCTGGCCTTCGCGCTCTCGAAGGACATCCGGCGCGCCTTCCTGCTGGCGGCGCTGCTCTACGTGCTGGCCATCCCGCTCGTCTTCTTCGGCGACCCGCGCTTCCACTTCCCGGCGATCCCGCTCGTCGTGATCATCGCCGCCGCGACGGTCGTCGCGCTCTGGGACCGGCGGCACCGCTCGCTGCTGGAGCTGCGGTCGTGAGGCGCGTCGAACGCTGGCTGGCGGTGCCGGAGGCGCGCTGGATCATCGCCATCTTCGCCCTGTCGCTGGTCGTGCGGCTGGCCTTCGTCGCCTACGTGCACCCCAACCCGCGCGACGGGCGCTACGACGACAGCGTCTTCTACGACGCCGCGGCCCGCCACCTCGCCGCCGGCGACGGCTACGTCTTCGACCCGACGGTCTGGAAGGCGCCGGATGGCAGCGCCATCTACCTCGGGCAGCAAGACGTGACGGCAACGGCGCTCTGGCCGCCGGGCTACCCGGCGACGCTCTCGGTGATCTATCTGGCGACCGGGAATTCGCTCTGGGCGGCCCGCCTCTTCAACGTGCTGGTCGGCGCCATGACGCCCGTGCTCGTGTTCCTCATCGCCCGCAAGCTGTTCGACCTGACTGCCGGCGCCTTCGCCGGCCTCGCCCTGGCGATCCTGCCGGGGCATGTGCTGTTCACCGGCGTCCTCCTCACCGAGACGTACTTCGGCTTCCTGCTGGCGCTGACAATCACCATCTGCGTGTACTTCGTCTTCGACCGGCAGCGCCCGCGCCCCGCGCTGCTCGCCGGGCTGGGTGCGCTCGTCGCCTTCACCGGCTACGTCCGCGGCGAGTTCCTCGCGTACGGCGCCGTGATCGCGCTGCTGCTCCTCATCCGCTATCGACGGCAGGCGGCGCTGCCGCTGGCGGCGCTCGCCGTCGGCGCCGCCGTCATCGTGGCGCCGTGGGTCGTGCGGAACGCGGTGCAGATGGATGCACTGATCGCCGGCACGACAGGCTCGGGGCGGGTGGCGTTCCAGGCGCACAACCCGGCGACGAACGGCGGCCGCAGCCTCGAGGCGGTGCTGCGGCTCGAAGCGCCGTATCAGCGCCTCAACCGCACGAAGGCGGAGGTCGAGTCGAACGCCGCCGGGTCCCGTATGGCGCGGCGCTGGGCGCTCACGCACATCCCGCGGGAGCTGCGACTGATCCCGCAGCGGACATACTTCTTCCTGGGCAGCGACGATGCCGGCGTCACGTGGACCCAGAGCAACAAGCCGTGGTTCGGCGCGGCCGGCGCCGACAAGCTGATCCGGCTGTCGAACTTCGCCTTCTACGGGCTGATGGCACTCGCCCTCGCCGGCGCGCCGCTCTGGTTCCGTCGTCGCGACCTGAGAATGTGGGTTCTGCTGGCGCTGGTGCCGTTCTACGTGCTGCTGTTTGGCGTGCTGTTCGTCGGCGATCCCCGATATCATTACGCGCTGTACATCCCGCTCAGCGTCTTCGCATCGGTGTCGCTCGCGGAGATCTGGCGGATGACCGGGGAGCGCTGGCGTCAGCTCACGGGCGGGCGCTCGGTGGCGCCCGTCGCCCGGGAGACAGTTGGTCGATGAGTCCGCTCGCAAGCCACTGGTTCCGCGTTTCGGCCGGCCTCTTCGTTGCGTCGCCGCTGCTGGCGGTGCTCGTCGTGCTGACGACGGGCGCGCCGTTCCGGCTCTCACTCCTGATCACGCTGTACATCTGGGCTCTCGTCTGCGCCATACTGGCACTGGTCGCGCTCAGCGGCCTGGTGCTGCGGCTGATCGGCAGGGGGATGCGTGTCATTCGACGCTAAGGCGGTCGTCGTCACGGGCGCCGGCGGCTTCATCGGCAGCCACGTCGTCGAACGGCTGACGGCCGAAGGCGCGCAGGTGCGGGCGATGCTGCGCTACACTTCGCGCGGCCAGCGCGGCTGCCTCGACCAGCTCGGGCCGGAGACGCTCGCCCGCACAGAGGTCACGCACGGCGATGTCCGTGACTTCGACGCCGTGCGCGAGGTGATGCGCGGCGCCGACGCTGTCTTCCACCTCGCCGCGCTCATCGGCATCCCGTACTCCTACGAGCACCCACAGGAGGTGATCGATACCAACGTCATCGGCACGACGAACGTCCTGCTGGCCGCGAAGGAGCTCGGCGGCCTCGAACGCATCGTGCTGACGTCGACCAGCGAGGTCTACGGCTCGGCCCAGCGCGTGCCGATGGACGAGGAGCACCCGCTGCAGGCGCAGTCGCCGTACGCGGCGACGAAGATCGCCGCCGACGCGCTGGGCCTGAGCTTCCAGCGCTCGTTCGGGCTGCCGATCCTCGTCGTGCGGCCGTTCAATGCCTACGGCCCCAGGCAGTCCGCGCGCGCCGTCATCCCGACGATCATCGCGCAGGCGCTCCGCGGCGGCCCGCTCCGCCTGGGCACGCTCGATACGACGCGCGACTTCACATTCGTCGAGGATACGGCGCGCGGCTTCGTCTCCGTCGCCGCTGCCGACGCGGCGGTCGGCGAGGTGGTGAATATCGGCTCGGGGAGCGAAGTGAGCATCCGCGAGATCGTCTCGAAGGTCGGCGCCATCATCGGCCGCGAGCTGGAGGTGGAAGGCGACGAGCAGCGCCTGCGGCCGGCGGCGAGCGAAGTATCCCGCCTGCACGCCGACAGCTCGAAGGCGCTGCGGCTTGCCGGGTGGCGGTCGCAGGTGCCCCTCGACGAGGGGCTGCGGCGGACGACGGACTGGATCCGCAGCAACCTGGAGCTGTTCCGCCCGCGCGAGTACGCCGTATGAAGACCGTGATCCTCGCCGGCGGCCGCGGCGTCCGGCTGCGCCCCCTCACCTACACGATCCCGAAGCCGCTGCTGCCCGTCGGCGAGCGGCCGATCCTCGAGGAGATCATCCGCCGCCTGAAGGCGCAGGGGCTCGACGAGATCATCGTCGCCGTCGGCTACCGCGCCGAGCTGATCGAGACCTACTTCCGTGACGGCGCGGCGCTCGGTGTGCGCATCGACTACGTGCGCGAGATGGAGCCGCTCGGCACGGCCGGCCCGCTGGCGCTCGTACGCGCGCAGTGCCGGCTTCCGGCCGATGAGCCGCTGCTCGCGATGAACGGCGACATCCTCACGGACCTCGAGCTGCGCGCGCTCGCCGCGTTCCACGCCGATGGCGGCTTCGAGCTGACCGTGGCGACGCGGCAGTTCGAGCTGCAGCACCCTTACGGCGTCATCCGCACGGACGGCCGGCGCATCACCGGCATCGTCGAGAAGCCGACGGAGACGGATACGGTGAGCGCCGGCGTGTACGCGCTCTCCGCAGCGGCGCTGGCGCGCGTGCCATCCGGGCGCGCGTTCGACATGCCCGATCTGGCGAACGCGATCATCGCCGCGGACGGCGCCGTCGGGTCGTACGCCTTCGACGGCGAGTGGCTGGCGATCGACCGCATCGAGCATCTCGAGGACGCCGGCCGCATCCTCGCCGAGCGTGACGCATGAAGCTCTCGATCGTCATCCCCGTCCGCAACGAGCGCCAGACGGTGCGTGCGCTGATCGCGCGGGTGCGGGCGGTCGACTGCGGCATGGCGAAGGAGCTGATCGTCGTCGACGGCGCCTCGACCGACGGCACGCGGGAGGCGCTGGCGGCGCTAACGCCGGCCGACGACCTCGTGCTCGTGCTGGAGGACGCCGCGCGGGGCAAGGGCCGCGCCGTCCGCACCGGCTTCGCGCGGGCGACGGGCGACATCGTCATCGTGCAGGACGCCGACCTGGAGCTCGACCCGGGCGAGATCCCGCTGCTGCTGGCGCCGATCATCGAAGGGCGCACCCGCGTCGTGCTGGGGTCGCGCTTCAAGGGGCGCGGGCGCGGCCGCACGCCGCTCGTCGGCTATGCCGGCAACATGGCGCTGACCTGGGCGGCGAACATCCTCTTCTTCGCACGCCTGACGGACATCCTCACGTGCTACAAGGTGATGCGCGCGGACGTCGCGCGCGCGCTCGACCTCCGCTGCAACGGCTTCGATCTCGATGCGGAGATCGCCTGCCGCGCGCTGCGGGAGGGCGAGCGGATCATCGAAGTGCCGGTGTCGTACGAGCCGCGCGGCGTCGACGACGGCAAGAAGCTGTCGCCGGCCGTCGGCTGGAGCGTCCTCCGCGCGATCCTGCGCGTCCGCTTTGGGCGCCGCTCGCCCGCGCCGGCCGCCGCGCTCCCCGAGCGTTCGACGGAGTAGCGGAAGCGCAGGGCGATCGCCGGCGTCCAGCCCAGCATTCGGTGTCATCGCCATCGGGCCGATGTCTTCGCCCGCGCTCGTGATCCTGCCAGCCTCGCCGACGCGACGTCGTACGCGATCCTGTCCGTCGGCGAACCTACCCCCAGTTCCGTTGACACCCTGTGAGAGTGCTCCATAGACTGAATGCGGCGGCCGATCGGTCCCACGCCACGACGGCCGAGCCGCGCCAGGCGGGCCGCGCGAGCGCACGACGGCAGGAGCGCTCCTTGTCCCTCGATACGCTGCTCACGGAGCTCAACGATCCAGCGTCCGCCGTCCACGCGACTGACCTCACCAGCCTGAGCCGCCTGCACGGCGTCGAGCGCGAACGCTTCCTCGGCGCCTGGCGCACGATGAGCGTCCAGCGCCGTCGCGACATCATCGACCGCCTCGCCGACCTCACCGAGGACAACGTCGAGCTCGACTTCGACCAGGTCTTCCTCATCGGCCTCGTCGATGATGACGTGCAGGTACGCGCGGAGTCCGTGAAGGGGCTCTGGGAATACGAGGGCGACGACCTCGTCGGCGTGCTCGTCCGCCTGCTCGACGACCCCGAGGCGATCGTCCGCGCCGAGGCGGCGCTCGGGCTGGGCCGCTTCCTGCTGCGCGCCGAGCTCGAAGGCCGCGACGACGGCCTGACGGAGCCGGCGGAGACGGCGCTCCGGCGCGTAGCGCTCGACGAAAGCGAGCTGGTCGAGGTGCGCGGCCGCGCCATCGAGGCGATCGGCGTGCGGACGAAGGAGTGGGTGCGCGACCTCATCGAGGATGCGTACGCCAGTGGCGATCGGCGGCTCAGCATCAGCGCCGTGCATGCGATGGGCCGCAACGCCGACCCGGGCTGGCTGCCGACGATCATCGAAGAGATGCACAACGACGACACGGAGATGCGCTTCGAGGCGGCGATGGCCGCTGGCGCCATCGGCGACGAGGACGCCGTCGCCGACCTCTCCGCGCTCACGGCCGAGGACGACGCCGAGGTGCAGGAAGCGGCGATCGCCGCGCTCGGCCAGATCGGCGGCCCGGCAGCCCGCTCGGTTCTGCACGCCGTCGCAGCAGAGAGCCGCGACCAGCGGGTGATCGAGGCGGTGAGCGATGCGCTGAGCGAGGCCGACTTCACCGAGGACCCGCTGGGCCTGCGGCCGCCGCTCGACCTGCTGATCGACGACGACGAGGATGACGCATGAGCGCCAGCGCATCGGAGTTGCGGCCGGAGCAAGCCGTCTCCGCGGGCGGCGTCGTCTACCGACGCGGCCCGCGCGGCAGCGAAGTCCTGCTCTGCGGCCGCACCGCCGACGGCCTCTGGGCGCTGCCGAAGGGCACACCGGAGTACGGCGAGACGCTGGCGCAGACGGCGCTGCGCGAGGTGCGCGAGGAGACGGGACTCGGCGTCACCATCGAGGTGCCGCTGGGGAGCATCGAGTACACGTTCGACCGCCCGGCGCAGGGGGTACGGTTCGACAAGACCGTGCACCACTTCCTCATGCGACCGGACGGCAGCGGCGCCATCGAACTGCACGACGGCGAGTACGACCGCGTCGCCTGGCTGCCGATCGCCGAGGCGCTGGCGCTGGTCACCCACGGCAACGAAGCGCGCATGCTCGAGCGCGCGCAGCGGCAGATCGAGGCGGAGGCGCAGGCGTGACGACGACCGTACACGGCGAAGTGGCGCGCGGCGCGCTCGTCGTGCTGCGCGAGAAGCGCCTCGCCGACGCGCGCGACGACTTCCGCTGGCGCAGCGACGCCGAGCTCGCCCGCTACGACGCGGCGCGGCCCTTCGCGGCGACCTACCACGACTACCTGGCGCTCTATCGCGACGAGCTGGCGTACCCCAGCCCCTACCGCCACAGCCTCGCCGTCGAGGACCTGCACGGACGGCACATCGGCAACGTCATGTACTACAACATCGATACCGCCCGCCGGGAGGCGGAGATCGGCATCACGATCGGCGAGCGCGAATACTGGAGCCGAGGCTACGGCACCGATGCCGTCCAGACGCTCGTGCGACGGATCATCGAAGTCACCCGGTTCCGGCGCGTGTACCTGAAGACGCTGGACTGGAACGGGCGCGCGCAGCGTTCGTTCGCCAAGGCCGGGTTCCAGGTCTGCGGCCGCTCGCGGCGCGGCGGCAACTCGTTCGTCGTCATGGAGTGCCTCGCTTCCTGGCTCGACGACGGCGGATGAGCCCGGCGCTGATCACCCTCGTGGGGCCGATGTCCGGGTCCTTCCGCCTCGATCTCGCTTCGTCTCGACACCGGCGCCCAGCGAGGGCTGCGTCCGCTGCCTCCCGTTGCGTTGGCCTGGGCGCGGATCCTTCGCCCCGACCGCGTCCGCTTCGCCACCGCGCCGCTGGCGGCCCGGTACCCCGCCTGATATAACGGCGGGCGTACACCAGCAGCATCCAAAGGAGAGCCTGCGATGGGAGCGGAACGCTCGCGTACCTACGGCATGATCATCTGCGCGCTGAGCGCGCTCACCGGCGTCACCTTCCTCATCGGCGTCATGCGAAAGTCGTACCTGGCGCTGGCGCTGCCGGTCACCGCCGGCTTCCTCGGCGCGCTCTACATCTCGTTCTGGATCGGCCGCGCGCTCGTCACGACGCCGATCGAGCCGCCCGCCGACGACTAGCGCCCGGCGCGGCGTACCGCTGACCGACCGCCGGTGAGCCGCCCGGGAACGGCGGCGGCGCCGCGTCGTCTCGACAGGCCGGGAGCGACGTCTCGCAGCCCGTGACCATGAGCGTATGCGTGAGGGATCGCCGCCCGATCAGCGCGATCCGCCTCGTCGCGCCGCCCTACGCTCGCGCAGCACCTTTTCGTACAGCGCCACCGTCTTCTCCGCGCAGGCGCGCCACGAGAACAGCGACGCCATCCGCCGGGCGCCCGCGGCGCCCATCGCCGCCCGCCGCGACGGGTCATCGAGCAGGCCTTCGATCGCTCCGGCCAGCGCGCGCGCGTCCGCCGGCGGCACCAGCACGCCAGTCTCGCCCGCAGCCACCGTCTCCGGGAAGGCGCCCGCCGTCGTCGCGACGACCGGCGTGCCGCACGCCATCGCCTCCGCCGCCGGCAGCCCGAAGCCCTCGTACAGCGACGGAGACACCATCAGCTCGTGCTCGTTGTACAGGCGCACCAGCTCGTCGACGGAGACGTGCCCCAGGTGCGTGACACGCTCGCCGATGCCGAGCTCGCGGATCAGCGCCGGCGCCATCTGCGCGTCCGCGCGGTCCTTCAGCGTCAGGTGAAAGTCGACGCCACGGTCGCGCAGCAGCCGGGCGGCCTCCAGCAGGTACCGCGCGCCCTTGTTGCGGTCGTCGCTGTTGCCGGCGACGAAGAGCAGCGAGCGCGGCCGCTTCGCCAGCCCGAGCGGCCGGAAGACGCGCGTGTCGACGCCATCGTGGATCGCGGTGATCCGGTCATCGCGCAGAGCGAACGCCCGCTGGACCGACTCGCGCGAGTTGTGCGAGCCGGTGATGATGCGGTCCATCCGCCGCGCCACCACTTCCTGCATGAAGAAGGGATAGAACAGCGCCCGCCGCGCCTTCATCCGCGTCCCGCGCGCCTGCTGGATCTGGTTCATCCGGTCGATCGACAGCGGATGGTGGATGTTGGCGACCATCGGCATGCCCGCTGCATGGATCATCAGCGAGCCGTAGCCGAGCACCTGCACGTCGTGGACGATATCGAAGTGGTGCAACGGCTGCAGCTCACGCCACTTCGCGTAGGCGCGCCAGCTGAACGCCGACATCACGGAGAACTGCCCGAACCGGCTCGACGCCAGCTCGTAGAAGTTGAGCGGCGCGAAGAAGCTGCGCGCCGGCCGCCCGTAGAACCACGTCCGCTGCGTCTCGAGCAAGCGGTACACGCTGTACGACGGCAGACGGTGCATCGTGACGGCAGCGTCGACCTGCGGCCACGGCGGCCCGACGACCAAGTGGACAGCGTGCCCGAGCCCGGCCAGCTCGCGGGCGATCTGCGCCGTGTACACGCCCTGCCCGCCCGAGTACATGTTCCCCTGGTGCAGGAGGAGGAGGATCTTCATCGATCAGCGCCCGCCCGATGCCCCGGCGCGCCTTCGCCGCCGTCTCGTGCGCCATGAGGGCGTGTGCGATGGTGGGCGCCGCGCCTGCTGCGGGCACGTGCGATCGCCGCCGCCTCGCGCGCGTTGGGGGCGACCCTGGATGCTGGATGCTGGCGGCCGATCGCCGCGCGTCCTGCGGCGAATTGGCGCCTCATGCGATCGCCGTGTCGTGCGCCATGCCGGCGTGTGCGATGGCGCGGCGCGTCGCATGGGGATGCGGACACGTCGGACGTGCGATGTCCACGGTTGCCGCGTGTGGGGCCACAAGCTCCTCTGGCAAGCTTCCCCTCTCGCCGTGTGGGAGCGGCGCCGGGGTGAGCGCCGGCTGCCTGCTCCCCTCTCGCCTGTGGGAGCGGGGGGAGAGAGGAGGGGGAGGTCGTAGGCTCCTCCTGCTCCCCTCTCGCCTGTGGGAGCGGGGCCGGGGATGAGGGCTTCGGATGAACCGCATCGCGGGATTGTATCGTGCGCGTGCCCCGAACCTGCGCGGAACAATCCTCCAAGATCCAACATGAACACCGAACCGCCGCTGATCTCGTCCAGAGACATCGCGCTACAGCGGCCGCTTCCCCTCGCGCGCCGGGCCCTGCTACACTGCCGATCCAGAGGGGTCTCGCGTGGCGGGCCCTTCTGAGGAGCACTGTCCTTAGGGCAGGAGGTACGCGTGCTCCCAAGCTTGCGCGAGGCTTGCGGCGTCTTCGGCGTGTACGCGCCCGGCGAGGATGTCGCGAGGATCACGTTCTTCGGCCTCTACGCCCTGCAGCACCGCGGGCAAGAGAGCGCCGGCATCGCCACATCCAACTCCCGCACCCTCTATCTTAAAACCGGGATGGGGCTCGTCTCACAGGTGTTCGATGAGGACGACCTGAGCTACCTGCCCGGCAAATTCGCCATCGGCCACACGCGCTACTCGACCACCGGCTCGAGCAACGCCTGCAACGCGCAGCCGTACCGCGTCAGCGGCCCCAATGGCGAGCTGGCGCTCGGCCACAACGGCAACATCGTCAACGCCGCCGAGGTGCGCGACGAGCTCGAACGTTCCGGCGTGTCCTTCACCACCGGCAGCGACTCCGAAGTCATCGCCCAGCTGCTCGCGCATGCGCCGGGCCTCGACTGGAAGGAGCGCTGGGCGCACGTCATGCGCAAGCTCAACGGCGCCTACTCGCTGGCCGTGATCACGCCCGACGCGATCATGATGGCGCGCGACCCGATGGGCAACCGGCCGCTGTGCCTCGGAAAGCTCGATGCCGGCTGGGTGGCAGCCTCCGAGAGCTGCGCCTTCGACCACCTCGGCGCCACCTTCATCCGGGAGATCGAGCCGGGCGAGGTGATCTACATCGATGCCGAGGGCCTCCAGAGCCTGAAGCCGATCGAGGAGCAGCGGAAGGCGTTCTGCGTCTTCGAGTACACCTACTTCTCGCGGCCGGACAGCCTGATCGACGGCAAGCTCGTGTACCCGCTGCGCATGAACCTCGGCCGCGAGCTGGCGAAGGAGCACCCGGCGCCGGACGGCGACATCGTCATCGGCGTGCCGGACTCGGCGACAGCGGCGGCGATCGGCTACTCGCAGGCGTCCGGTCTGCCGTTCGTCGAGGGGCTGGTGAAGAACCGCTACGTCGGGCGGACGTTCATCCAGCCGGATCAGCGGCTGCGCGAGATCGGCGTCCACCTGAAGTTCAACCCGCTGCGCGAGATGCTGCAGGACAAGCGCGTCGTCCTCGTCGATGACAGCATCGTCCGCGGCACGACGACGGCGCGCGTGATCCAGATGCTGCGGAAGGCCGGCGCGCGCGAAGTGCACATGCGGATCACCTTCCCGCCGATCACCCATCCGTGCTTCTACGGCATCGATATGGGCACGCGCTGGGAGCTGATCGCGGCGCAGAAGAGCGTCGCCGAGATCCAGGAGCACATCGGCGTCGACACGCTCGGCTACCTGAGCGCGGAAGGGCTGATGAACGCCGTCACCGCGACGAAGGACCGGCTCTGCACCGCCTGCTTCACGGGCGAGTACCCGGGCCCGGTGCCGCTGCAGATGGACAAGCTGGCGATGGAGTCCGACGCCGGCGCCCTCGACCGGCACGAGGTCGAGTACACGCTGCCGCGGCGACGACTGTAAGCACGAGCCGCCCGCTCCCAGCGATCGCTGCGTTGGATCGAAGGGTCGGCGACAAGAGCCGCGCGCCACCGCTGCGCCACCACAGGTGGCAGCCGGCAGCGCCGCACTCGTCGATGCGGCCGATCCGGCCCTTCCACCTGCACCGCTCTCGCCCGCCCGTCGTCTCTACGCATCGCGCCTGTTACCCTGAGGCATGGAGGTTCGACCAGCGTGACTTCCGCCTACGGCCGGGCCGGCGTCCGCACGACGGAGGAGCTTGGCGGCTTTCCGCGCATGCTCGACGCGCTGCGTGAGACGTTCGCGCTTCGCGCCGGACGCGACGGCGCGCCGCTGCTCGACTTCGGGCTGTACGCGAACGTGCTGGATCTCGGCAACAACACCGGCTTGGCGATCTCGACGGACGGCGTCGGCACGAAGCTCATCGTCGCCGGGCAGCTCGGCAAGTTCGATACGGTGGGCATCGACTGCGTGGCGATGAACGCGAACGACATCGTCTGCGTCGGCGCCGAGCCTGTCGCCATGACGGATTACATCGCCATCGACCGTGACGACCCGGAGGTGCTCGCTCAGGTCGCCGTCGGCCTGCGCCGCGGCGCCGAGCTCGCCGGCATCAGCATCCCCGGCGGCGAGATCGCCCAGGTACGGGAGATGGTCAACGGCGTCGACCTCGTCGGCACCTGCGTGGGGCTCGTGCCGGTGGACCGCATCGTCACCGGCGCGCGGATCGCGCGCGGCGACGCGATCGTCGGCTTCGCCAGCTCCGGCATCCACAGCAACGGCCTCACGCTCGCGCGCGAGGTGCTCGTCGGCGAGCGGACGACGCGGCTGGCGCAGCACGTCGCCGAACTCGGGCGCACGCTCGGCGAAGAGCTCCTCGAGCCGACGACCATCTACGTCGGCCTGGCGCTGCGGCTGCTGCGCGAGCTCGACGTGCACGCCCTGGCGCACATCACCGGCGACGGCTTCCTGAACCTCGCGCGCTTCTCGCCGCTGGTCGGCTTCCGCATCGAGTCGCTGCCGGAGGCGCCGGCGATCTTCCGCCTCATCGAGCGGGAGGGGCAGCTCGATGCGGCGGAGCTCTACCTCGTGTACAACATGGGCGTCGGATTCTGCGCGGTCTTGCCAGAGGCGGACGTCGAGCGGGCGTTGCGGATCGGACGCGACTGCGGCATCGCAGGCTGGCGGATCGGCACCTGCACCGACGACGCCGACCGCACCGTGACGGTGGCGCCGGCGGGCCTGAGGTCTGAAGGCGGGCATTTTGTGCGTGCGTAGCGCGAAGGGGCCTGCCTGACGATGCCACTCCGCGCCATCCTCGCGCCCTACGACAAGACGGGGCTGCCGCCGTTCGCCGCCGCGCTCGCCGAGCTCGCTGTCGAGCTGTACGCAACCGGCAACACGGAGCGCGTACTGCGCGACGCGGGCGTGCCGGTTCGCGCTGTGAGCGAGCTCACCGGCTTCCCGGAGATCCTCGGCGGCCGCGTGAAAACGCTGCACCCGGGCGTGCACGGCGGCATCCTCGCCCGGCGCGACGTGCCGGAGCATCTCGCCGAGCTCGAACAGCACGGACTGGCGACGATCGACCTCGTCGTCGGCGGCCTCTACCCCTTCGAGGAGACGGTGGCGCGTCCCGATGTGACGCTCGCCGAGGCGATCGAGCATATCGACATCGGCGGGCCGACGATGATCCGCGCGGCGGCGAAGAACTTCGCGCATGTGCTGCCCGTGATCGACCCGGCGGACTACAACGACGTGCTGGACGCGCTGCGCAGCGGCTCGGCGCCGCTCGAGTGGCGCCGCAAGCTCGCGGTGAAGGCGTTCCAGCACGTCGCCTCCTACGACACGGCGGTCGCGACGTGGCTGCGCGGCTTCGAGGCGCCGTTCCCCGACCAGATGACGCTGGCACTGACGAAGCGGAGCGAGCTGCGATACGGCGAGAATCCGCACCAGCTGGGCGCGCTCTACCGGCTCACGGACCCGCGCGAGACGGTGTCGCAGGGCATCGTGAACGCGCGCGTGCTGCATGGGAAACCGCTGTCGTACGTCAACATCCTCGACGCCGACGCGGCGTGGACGGCGGTCTGCGACTTCGCCGAGCCGACGGTCGTCATCGTCAAGCACATGACGCCGTGCGGCATCGCCAGCCGCGACGCGCTCGCGGAAGCCTTCGCGCTGGCGTTCGCCGCGGACCCGATCTCCGCGTTCGGCGGCATCATCGCCATCAACCGGCCCGTCGATGACGCGCTGGCGCAGGCGATCCGCGGCACGAAGCACCCGACGAGCGGCCAGCGCCTGTTCGTCGAGATCATCATCGCGCCCGCGTTCGGCGAGGGAGCGCTGGCGCTCCTCCAGAAGTCGAAGGACGTGCGGATCCTCGAGGCGCCGCCGGTGCGCATGGGCGAGCGGGCGATGGAGTACCGCGGCGTCGTCGGCGGCATGCTGGTGCAGGAGGCGGACCGGATCGCCAGCGACCCGCCGGAGATGCGCGTGCTGTCCCGCCGCCAGCCGACCGACCGGGAATTGGCGGATCTGCTATACGCCTGGCGTTGCGTGAAGCATGTGAAGTCCAACGCCGTTGTAGTAGTACGAGATCGGGTGATGGTCGGCATGGGCGCCGGACAGCCGAACCGCGTGATGAGCGCTCGGCTCGCCGTCGCCGCGGCAGGCGAGCAGGCGCGCGGAGCTGTATCGGCCTCCGATGCACTGATCCCGTTTCCGGATACGACCGAGGTCTGCGCCGCGGCCGGCGTGACGGCGGTGATCCAGACGGGAGGCTCGATCCGCGACGAGGACTCCGTCGCCGTCTGCGATGCGCACGGCATGGCGCTGGTGACGACCGGCATCCGGCACTTCAAGCATTAAGAGCCGAGGAAGGGCGCGGCGAGAGGTCGAACCGCCCCCGGGCGAGCAGCAGCCAGGGAATGCGGGGCCTCCATGGGACGCGCGGCGATGCCGACGATGTGAGAGAGGCGAAGGACATGACCATGGCGATCGGGCACGACGACGTGAGCATCATGCAGGTCGAGGACGCCGTCGAGGCGCTCGACCACGAACAGCGCGCGCGCTTCGACCGCCTGTTCCACGTCAGCAGCACGCACGGTCGGCTCGTGCCGCCGGAGGCGATGGTGCCGTGGATCGAGAACCAGTTCGGCAGCGTCGAGCCGACGCTCGACCAGAAGATCGTCAAGGTCACCAACGTCGTCACGCTCGAGGGCGTCCTCTTCAACTGGCTGCGGTCGAGCCGGCCGATGTGGCGGCAGGAGATCAAGCTCGACGAGGAGCTCGAGCGGACGTCGAGCGACCCGCTGTTCGACCCCTACACCGGCACGCCGGAGGACCTCTTCGGCCGCGTGCAGGGGCAGTACTGCGTCACCGCGAGCAACATCGCCAAGTTCGACGGCTTCCACGGGCTGGTCGTCTTCAACGAGCGCCACCCGCTGCGCTTCACGCGCGAGCAGATCCACGACTACGTCGACACCGGCGGACGCTGGGGCGACCTGGCGCACGCCAGCGACCCGGACGCGAAGTACTACATGTTCATGTGGAACTGCCTCTGGCGCGCCGGCGCGTCGCTGCTGCACGGGCACGCCCAGGTGATCATGGGGCGTGACATGCACTACGCCGAGGTCGAGTACCTGCGACGCTGCGCCGCCGTCTACCAGGCGCACTATCGCAGCAACTACTTCGATGACCTGTTCGCGGCGCACGAGTCGCTCGGCCTCGCCTTCCAGAACGACGGCACGAAGGTGATCGCCAACCTGGCGCCGAAGAAGGAGAACGAAGTCCTCCTCTTCGCGCCGCTCGTCTCGACATCGCTCAAGGACCGCATCTACGAGGTGCTCGCGGCGTTCCGCGACCGGCTCGGTGTCAGCTCGTTCAACCTCGTCATCTACACACCGCCCTGGGGCGAGACGCCGGAGAGCTGGGAAGGCTTCCCCGTCGTCGTGCGCATCGTCGACCGCGGCGACCCGAGCAGCCGCACGGCTGACTTCGGCGCCATGGAGCTCTATGCGGCGAGCGTCGTCTCGAGCGACCCCTTCGTCCTCGCCCGGACGCTGCGGGAGTGCATGTAACCACGCGTGCGAGCGTCAGTTCAGACGGCAGGCAGGCCTGTCGTTCGTGCCGTCCGACGAGACGTGCTGTACCGCGCGAGCATCGCCTGGCGTGCCTGCGCGCGCCGCCGGGCGCGCACCGGGCGCGCGTTCCGGGAACCAGCCGCTGTTGGCGGTTCGATGTTGGAACCGGCGCGCCAGCTTCCCGCCCAGCCGGCCTCGAACCGGAGAGGACCGCCGGCGGCGATCGGCGGGTTGACCCTGCACCGCGCACTATACTCACCGCATGCGCGTCCCTCTTCCCTACGGCGAAGGCACGCTCGACGCGACGCTGCCCGATGATGCGCTGGTGCTCACGCCGGCGCGCACGCCGCCGCTCGCCGGCGCCGATGCCGCCGTGCGCGCGGCGATCCTCACGCCGCTCGGCTCGCCGCCGCTCGCGCGACTCGCCGGCGCCGGCCAGCGCGTCTGCATCGTCGTCTCCGACGTCACGCGGCCGCTGCCGAACGCGGTCATCCTGCCACCGGTGCTCGATGCGCTCGCGGCCGCCGGCGTCCGCCGCGACGACATCACACTGCTCATCGGCACGGGCCTGCACCGGCCTTCCCGCCCCGACGAGCGCCTGCGCATCCTGGGGCCGGAGATCCTCGCGCGGTATCGCGTCGTCGACCACGACGCGCGTGACGCATCGGCGCACCGCCGCCTGATGACGGCGGCCGACGGCACTGAGATCGCCCTCAACGCCGTGTACCTCGATGCCCACCTGCGGATCGTCACCGGCTTCGTCGAGCCGCACCTCTTCGCCGGCTACTCGGGCGGCGGCAAGGGCGTGATGCCCGGCGTCGCCGGCGCCGCCGCCATCCTGGCGAACCATGGAGCCCGGATGATCGGCCATCCGAAGGCGACGTGGTGCGCGACTGACGGCAATCCCATCTTCGAGCAGATGCGCGACGTCGCGCTGAAGAGCGATGTGGGATTCTGCCTCAACGTCACGCTCGACGAGCGGCAGCGCATCACCGGCGTCTTCGCCGGCGACCTCGTGCAGGCGCACGACGCCGCGATCGCGCAGGCGGCGCGCCAGTCGCTCCGCCCGATCCCACGCTTGTACGATGTCGTCGTCGTGACGAACATGGGCTACCCGGCGGATCTCGTGCTGTACCAGTCGGTAAAGGGGATGTCCGTCGCCGCGCAGGCCGTGGCGCCGGGCGGCGCCATCCTGCTCGTCGCCGAGTGCCGCGAAGGCGTCGGCGGCGCCGAATACGCCGCCCTGCTGCATGCCGAGGCCTCGCCGCATGCGCTGCTGGCGCGGCTCGGGCAGAGCCCGGCGGCGCTCGACCAGTGGCAGGTGCAGGTCCAGGCGATGGTGCAGGCGCGCTGCGACGTCTGGGTGCGCTCGTCGCTCCCGCGCGGGGGCATCGAAGCAGCGCATCTGCGGTTCGCGCCGGACGTGGACCGCACGCTCAAGGAGATCATGGAGATGCAGCGGGCGGCGCTGGGGCGCCCGCCGTCGGTCTGCGCCCTGCCGTACGGTCAGCTGACGGTGCCACGACTGTCGGGGGCGTCATGAAGATGCGCGTCGCCGTCGCGACCGTGACAGCGGCGGCCGCTGTGGCGCTGGCATTGTTCGCCGCCGCCTGCGCGAGCAGAGCCGAAAGCCCGACGCCGTCCGAACAGGCGCCGACCAGCGCGGCATCTCGCGCAGCGGCGCCCGCCCCGTCGCCGGCGTCCAGCACCGTGGCATCGCCCGGCGCGGGCCGGACGGTCTGTCCGACGCCGCCGGGCACGGACGTCGGCTCGCCCACGTACTCGTCGGCGGTCGGCGGCCAGGCGACGCTGATCGGCGTGCGGACGGAGAGCGCTGCCTGCGGCGACCGCATCACGTTCTCGTTCGAAGGCGCGCTCCCGGCGTACGACGTGAAGGCGATGGCAAGCGGGTCGACGTGCGCGAAGGGCGACGTGATCACGCCCCAGGGCGCCGGCCATCTGATCATGGTGCGCTTCGGCAGCACGAACGCCCACGACGACGCGGGCATGCCGACGGCGCCGCGCTCGCTGACGCCCGCCCTGCCATCGCTGTGGGAGGTGCGCCAGACCTGTGACTTCGAAGCGGTCGTGAGCTATGCGCTCATCGCGGCGGCGCGCCCCGTCTCCGTCACCACTACGGCATCCCCGCCATCGCTCGTCGTCGAGATCGCGCATTGAGGCAACGGGGACCGCAGATGACGCAGATCAGGTCGACGGAGGTCGGCGGTCGGGGGTCGGGGGCCAGCGGCAGATGGGTACGAGATACGACCTCGAACCGGCGCGCGGCTCTGACGTGCTGTAGCTCGTCGGCCCTTATGTCGTGCCGCTCGTCGGTGGACACGGTGGGGTGACCGGTCTGCGTATCGAGGCGGCGGTTCTTCGTCGGGTTCCCGGCCTAAACCGCGCACCTTGGAGGGGCAGTAGGGAGAGCTTCATGGCTCTCGGTTGTGGCGCGCATGCCCGGCGCACGCTGGCTCTTCGTCGCCGCGCCGCCGCCCGATGCTCACCCAGCACCTCATCGCGCGTACGGCCGAAGCCCGGCTTGACGGCCCATTGGCCGTTCCCCATATCGAGCCTGGGGCAGGCCGATATGATGGGTGGAAGCTGAGGCAATGAAGGGGACGATGACCGCCATACCGGACTGGTACGAACGCTGGCAGGCCGGCCGGCTACGGCTGATCGAGCGCGCGGTCGCCGGTCTGCAGCCCGCGCCGGACGGCCTGCTGTTGGACATCGCGGCCGGCGACGGCGGCTACTCGCAGCTCGTCGCCGAGCGCCTCGGCGCCCGCGCCGTGACGCACGATCGGGACCGCGGCGAGTGCGCGCTCGCCGCGGCGCGCGGCCTCAGCGCCGTGCGCGGCGATGTCCTCCACCTGCCGTTCTCCGACGCCGTCGCCGATGTCGCCGTCGCCTTCGAGATCATCGAGCACCTGACGAAGGCGCAGGGCCGCCTGATGATCGACGAGCTCCACCGCGTCACCAAGCCGGGTGGCACGCTGCTGCTCTCCACGCCGAACCGCTTCGCGCTCGAAAGCCTCAAGGGCATCGTCCACTACCTGAAGGACGGCGCGGTCTGGAACGCGCGAGACGAGACCCACGTCAGCATCTATAGCCGGCGTGAGCTGCTCGCCACAATCGGCGCCCGCTTCGACGTGCGCCGGGCGTACGGATACTACCTGCTCGAAGCGGGCCGCCGCCCGCTGCCGTTCGCGTACACCATCACGTCGAACGCCCTCCTCAGCAACCTGTGCTTCATCCTCTTCGTCGTCGCGGTCCGCCGCGACGGAAGCGCCGGCTGACGAGCCGCGGCTCGCCGCCGCGCTCGACAAGTCTAGCTCGCGACGGGCGGTCCCGGTCGCGCATCCACCCAGCCCCGCACCGCCCGCACGAGCGCTGTAGTTCGATGCGGACGGAGCAGCCGTCAGGCCTGCGGCCGCCGGTGAGCCGCACATCGTTCGGGCGCTGTGGCTGCGATCGACAGCAGGGCAAGAACTTTCGATCGCTCCGGCGTCCGGTCGGCCCAGGCTGGCGGGCTGCTCCGTCGCACATCTCGTCGCGTCGTGGCTGCTTCCTCGGGGTCGCCGCCACGCCTGAACACCCGCATCATCTTCCGTTCGCGGCCGCCCTGCCGGACGCCGTGCCGCCGCGCAGCCGACGCTACGCCGACGCTTCTCCAACGCGCCGGCGAGCAGCGGTCCGAAGCACCTGATCGCCCCGCGACAGCCGCTCTGCGGAGCCCGAGCGGGCGCCCGGCCGAAGCAGCGAGCGGATGCCGCCCGCGCACGCTACAGTGCCCTCCAAACGGAGGCGCGATGACATCGAAGGCAGAGCTGGCAGAAGACCTGAAGGCGGCGATGCGCGCTGGCGACACCCTGCGCCGCGACGTGCTGCGCCTCGTGCTGACGGCGGTGAGCAACGCCGAGATCGCCCGCGTCGACATCACGGACGAGTCCGCGACGCGCGGCGACCTGGCGGACGAAGAAGTCGCCGCGGTGCTGCAGAAGCAGGCGAAGCAGCGCCGCGACAGCATCGACGAGTACGCCAGGGCCGGTCGCCAGGATCTCGTCGACCGCGAGCGCGGCGAGCTCCGGATCATCGAGGGCTATCTGCCCGCGCAGCTCGGCCGCGACGAGATCGCCGCCGCGGTGCGCGCCGTCATCGCCGAGACCGGCGCCAGCGGTCCGAAGGACAAGAGCAGGGTGATGCCCGCGGCGCTGCAGCGCCTGAAGGGCCGCGCCGGCGGCCGGGCGATCAACGAGGTCGTCACGGAGCTGCTGGGGTAGGCGCCTCGGGACGAGGCAGCGGCCGCGTGAGCACTCCGGGGGCCGCTCCGGGTTGTCCGGGAAGCAGGCTGACGCGGCGGGCCGCGATCACTCGCCGGCGCGGGCGAGGTTCGGCGCGCCACCGGCCATCACCGCCTCGTACTCCCGCGACGACTCGCGCACCACCTGGCCGATGCCGCCGCCCGCATACCGCAGCACGCAGACGCTCGCCAGCACGAAGATCAGCGCCGATGCCGCCATCACGAACGGCAGCCCGAAGGCCACGACGGCGCCGGCCGAGATCAGACCGGCCAGCGGCATGCTGCCGCTGAACGTGATCCCATGCAGCGACATCACCCGGCCGCGGAAGCGCGGCGGTGTCGACTCCTGGATCATCATCTGGATCAGGCCGAGCTGCGACGAGAACGCGAACGACGCCAATCCCGCCGCGGCGATCGAGATGGCCGGCGAGCGCGAGAGCGAGAGGATCACCAACGCCACGGGCGCCGCAACCGCGCCGAACCAGATGCGCGCCTCGCGCCACGTCTCCGCCCACCAGATCAGCAGCAGCGCCCCGAACATCGAGCCGACGCCGGCGGCCGCCATCAGCAGCCCCAGCGTCGTCGCGCCGCGCCCGAGCACGTCCTTCGCATAGAAGGGCATCAGCACGGCGATGCTCGGGAAGACGAACGTCGTGTTGAGCGCCGTCAGCATCAGCATCGCCTGCAAGTTGGGACGCGCGCGCGCGTGGGCGATGCCTTCGCGCAGGCCTTCGAGCGCCGAGGGGCGCCGCTCGCCGGGCTCCCCGCTTGCCCGCCGGTGCTTCAGCAGGAGCAGCGAGAAGATCACGGCCAGGAAGCTGAGCGCGTTCATGAAGTACGCCGCCGCGTATCCGACCGCGGCGATCACCATGCCGGCGATCGCGGGGCCGATCATCCGCGAGCCGTGGAAGGTCGACGAGTTGAGCGCCACCACCTGGCCGATCTTCTCCGGCGGCACCAGCTCCGGCAGCAGCGCCTGGTACGCCGGCATGTCGTAGCCGATGACGATCCCGAGCGCGAGGGCGACGGCCACCAGCATCCAAAACTGGAGCGCCCCCAGCAGCACCAGCAGCCCGACGACGCCCGCCGAACCGGCCATCAGGCACTGCGTCATGATCAGGATCAGCCGCTTCTCCGCGCGGTCGGCAGCGACGCCGCCGAAGAGCATCACCACCAGGCTGGGCGCCATGTTCGCGAAGCTGATGATGCCGAGCGCGAACGCCGAATCCCACAGCGTCAGCACGATGATCCCCTGCGCGATCACCTGCATCCACGTGCCCGTGAGCGAGACGGCCGAGCCGAGCCAGATCAGCCGAAAGTCGCGCTCCGCCAGCACCGAGAGCGACGGCGGCAGGGAGATGCGGAGCCGGGAGGACGGAGGCGGAAGGGTGCGTGTGGCCATGCTTGGTGGCGCAGGATAACAGGTCAGGCGCCGGAGCGAACTATCGCGCCAAGATAGATGCCGGGCGCGCGCCGGTTCGGGTGATGCGTCGTCGTCGTTGCCGGCGAGGCGCGTCCATCGCTGCGACTGACGGTGGCGGGCACGCGGGCCGTGCGACGGGCTGAGGAAGCGGCGGCCAGCGGTTACTCGCCGTCTTCGAGCGTCCCCTGGGCGACGACGCAGACCATGTGGCCCTCCGGCGCATGGGCGAAGAAGCCGACGTTCGGCGCCGGATCGGGACCCATCTCGATCACGGTGCAGCCGTTCCCGAGGAAGTGCTGCCGCGCCGCATCGAGGTCGGGGCTGCTGAAGAGGAGGTACGGCGGCGCTCCTTCGTAACTCCCGCTCGTGTCGACGGCAAGCGCAATGTCCGGTGAGAGCGGATAGAACCGCACGTCGCCTTCGCCGCTCTCCAACGGCTCGAGTCCGAGGGTCCGCTCGAAGAAGCGCTCGGCCTCCGCGCCGTCCTTCGCGCCGTAGGTGATGACGCCCTCGAACGCGAGCAGTCCGTCGTTCACCATCCAGTCGCCTCCTTCGTGTTGTCGGCGCACCATAGCGATGCGCGCGCGTTGACACCATCGCCCGCGCTTCGTTAGGCTTCCCGGAGATGCGCAACACGATCGGACGCCCGGGAGCCGGACGCAGGCCACGCCGCTAGGGCGGGCACGGTCGTCGCTGCTCCAGCATGGCCATGGCCGCCCGGCGGTCGTGGCCGTTTTGCTGTCTGGCGGACAGGCGCGGGCCGGCACGGGCACGGCGACCGCGGACCATACGACCCCCAGGATCAGTCACCGGCAACCAGGCGCCAGGAACCAGTCACGAGCGACCAAGAACCAGGAGCGCAGTAGATGACGACACAGGTTGGCGACCGCTACCTCAGCGAAGTCGAACGCACCGACCGCGAGCTCTACGAGCTGATCAAGGCCGAAGAGCAGTACCAAGTCGACACCGTGCGGCTGATCCCGTCGGAGAACTACACCTCGCGCGCGGTGATGGAGGCGACCGGCTCCGCACTCGCGAACAAGTACTCCGAAGGCTACCCCGGCAAGCGCTACTACGAGGGCCAGCGGAACGTCGACCGGATCGAGACGCTGGTGCAGGAGCGGGCGACGGCGCTCTTCGGCGCCGAGCACGCGAACGTGCAGCCCTACTCCGGCTCGCCGGCGAACTTCGCGGTCTACTACGCGCTGCTCGAGCCGGGCGATACGATCATGGGCCTGGCGCTGCCGCACGGCGGCCACCTCACCCACGGCTGGAACGTCAGCGCCACCGGCCGCTTCTGGAACTCCGTCCGCTATGAGGTCGACCCGAAGACGCACCTCATCGACTACGACCGGGTGCGCGAGATCGCCCTCGCCGAGCGGCCGCGGATCATTGTCGCCGGCGCGACGGCGTACCCGCGCCAGTACGACTTCGCGGCGTTCGGCGCCATCGCGAAGGAGGCCGGCGCCTACTTCCTCGCCGATATCTCGCACATCAGCGGCCTCATCGTCTCCGGCGTCCACCCGGATCCGACCCCCTACGCTGACGCCGTCATGACGACGACGCACAAGACGCTGCGCGGGCCGCGCGGCGCGATGATCCTCTGCAAGCAGGAGCATGCCGAAGCGATCGACAAGGCGGTCTTCCCGGCGCTCCAGGGCGGCCCGCACGAGAACACCATCGCCGGCATCGGCATCGCGCTGAAGGAAGCGGCGACGCCGGAGTTCCGCGCGTACGGCCGGCAGATCGTCGCCAACGCGAAGGCGCTCGCCGGCGAGCTGCGCGAACGCGGCTTCGACCTGATCACCGGCGGCACTGACAACCACCTGATCCTCATCGACCTGACGGGGAAGCAGGTGATCGGCAAGAAGGCGGCGAAGGCGCTCGACCGCGCCGGCATCGTCGGCAACTACAACACCATCCCCTTCGACCCGCGGAAGCCGTTCAGCCCCAGCGGGCTGCGCATCGGCACGCCCTCGGTGACGACGCGCGGCATGAAGGAGGACGCCATGCGCCAGATCGGCCGCTGGATGGACGACGCGATCGCGCACGTCGACGACGGCGATGCGCTCGACCGCATCGCCGCCGAGGTCCGCGACTTCTGCCGCGGCTACCCCGCGCCCGGCATCCACGTCGTCTGATCGCGAAGGATCGGCGAGCTGCAACCTGTCCCTACAGATTCAGAATGGGCGGTGTGGTGGGCCCTCTGGGGCTCGAACCCAGGACCGACGGATTAAAAGTCCGCTGCTCTGCCAGCTGAGCTAAGGGCCCGCTGCCTCCAGTGTATGCGCAAGCCGCTCCGCGCCCGCAGCACCGAGGTGTGCGACGCACGCATCCTCCGAGCGGCGGCGACGACGCACTGTGAACCGACGCATCGGGCACAGACCTGCCCGGTGAAGCGTCGGACGGCGACGGCTGCCGGCGATCGGCATCGTCAGCTCGCCTCTGCCGCCGGCGCGTACGACAGCACGAGGTTCACCAGCGTGCGCACGGGGATGCCGCTCGAGCCCTTCACGAGCACGCCCTTCTCCTTCTCGACGAAGTCGACGCCGGCGATGTCCAGGTGCGCCCACGGCCGGTCGTCGATGAACTCCTTGAGGAAGAACGCCGCGAAGATCGCGCCGGCGTTGCGGCCGCCGCTGTTCCGCATATCGGCGACCGGGCTCTTGATGGCGTCGCGGTACTCCGCGAACATCGGCATCTCCCAGCACTTCTCGCCGGCCGCCGTCGCAGACGCGCGCAGGCGTCCGACGAGCGCGTCGTTGTTCGAGAAGACGCCGTAGGCGACGTCGCCGAGCGCGATCCCAATGGCAGCCGTCAGCGTCGCGACGTCGACGAGTGGCGACAGGTCGAGCTTGACCGCATACGACAACGCGTCGGCGAGGACGAGCCGGCCCTCGGCGTCGGTGTTGATCACCTCGATCGTCTTGCCGTTCATCGCGCGCAGCACATCGCCCGGCTTGGTGGCGCCGCCTCCGGGCATGTTCTCGGTCGCGGGCACGAGCGCCGTGACGTTGACCGCCGGCCTCAGGCGGGCGATCGCGCGCATGGCGGCGACGACGCAGGCGCCGCCGGTCATGTCGGCCTTCATCTCTTCCATGCCGGCGGCGGGCTTGATCGAGATGCCGCCGGTGTCGAAGGTGATGCCCTTGCCGATGAGGCCCAGAGGGCGGGCGTCGCCGGCGCCCCGGTAGGTCAGCACGATGAACTTCGGCGGCTGCTGGCTGCCCTTGGCGACGCCGAGAAAGCTGCCCATGCCCATCTGCTGGCACTCGTCGCGGTCGAGGATGCGGCAGCCGAGGCCTTCCTCGCGTGCCATCGTCTCGGCGCGCGCGGCGAACTCCGTCGGCGTGAGGACGTTCGACGGCTCGTTCGCCAGGTCGCGGGCGAAGTTCGCCGCCTCGGCGACGATCACGCCGCGTTCGGCGCCCCGCGTCAGCGGCGCCACCTTCGCCTGATCGTTCTCGACGATCGTCAGCGTCTTCAGGCGGGTGGCATCCTCCTCCGGCTGCTTGTGAGCATCGAATCGGTACGACCCGAGCAGCGCGCCCTCGGCGATGGCCTGCGCGCACGACTCTGCATCGAGCGCGCGGAGGCCGGCGCCATGGGTGATCGTCGCGGCGTCGCGGATTCGTCGTGCGCCGAGGAGGCGCGCGATGTTGGCGCTGAGGTCACGCACGCGGTCGATCGTGAACTCGTCGGCTGTGCCAAGGCCGGCGACGAGGACGCGCGGCGCGGCCAGCGCGCGGCCGATGGTGTGGAGCAGCGTCAGCTCGCCCCACTTGCCGGTGATGTCGCCGGCGGCGATGAGCTCGGTGAGCATGCCGCTGAGCGCGCGGTCGACGGCGCCCGACGCGCCGGCCGGGGCGACGACGCCCTGGAACAGATTCACGACGACGCACTGCGTCTCGGTCTGAGTGATATCGCCGGACGCGACGCGGACGTGCATGCGGGGGTGCCTCTCTCGCTACGCCGCCCCACCGGCCGATGCGGGGTCGTCAGGATCATCTGCATCATATGAATCGGATCATTCGGCGGCAATCGGATGGTGCGGGTGGTGGAGGTGGGACGGCACAGGCCGGAGGTCGGAGGCGATGAGAAGTGCGAGGTGGAGGTGCGAGGTGGGAGGTGGAATGCGCGACACGACGAGGGCGGGCGCTGACACGACTGTCTTGACTTGAAGGATTGCGGCGACAACAGCCCTGTCAGCGCCTGCGATGCACTCCACGGCGCAGAGCGTCCATGTGGGGCGCACGGGGAGGCGCCGCTGTCGCTCCACTGACCTTGGGCCAGCAGATGCCCGGCGCGCAGGTCGTGTCCGGGGATCGTGTGCAAGTCGTGGCGGCGCCGGGGGAGGTGGAGGTCGGGCAGCGTCGTCCGTGGGCATCGCCGGATGCGTTCATCGCCGGCTCGATGCCCTTCTCACGTCCCGGTCGAGCCGAACCGCTGGAGCTCTCGTTCGAGATTCAGCGGCATCACGACCGCCTGCTGTTCGTATCGGCCCCACTGGTCGCGCGGCACTTCGAACATGATCTCAAACTCGATGCCGTCGGGGTCTTGGCCGTACAGGGACTTCGAAACCCCATGGTCACTCATGCCGGTGAGCGCATCGAGCCCAGTCAGGCGCCCCGCCATCTCCGCCAACTCCTCCATCGTGGCCACCTGCCAGGCAAGATGGTAGAGGCCGACGGAACGCGGCGCCGGACGCGGCGCGTTCGCCCCCACCGACATCAGGGCGAGGTCGTGGTGATTGTCGGTGTGTGCGGCCCGCAGGAAGACGGCCTCGTCGCCCATCCGGTCGACGACCGTGAACCCGAACGCACGCTGATAGAACTCGAGCGAGCGCGCCAGGTCGGAGACGTAGAGGACTGCGTGGTTGAGCCGGGTTACCAGTGCCATGGATTTGCTCCTTACCGGGTGCGCGCGCCGGAACTCTGGCGTACTGCTCCCGTCTTCAGCGCGATGTCCCTGCCGTACTCCGAAACATGATGTTGGCGGCAGTATTCCGCCTTCGGGCAGTCGTCGCGAGCTGGCGCTCGAGCCCGCCCATGACCGCGTCGACACCTCGTGACGGCGAGCCGCGGCCGAATGGGTCCGGGTCGCTCCTGACATGCTCGTTCCGCCAGCTGCCGGCGACGCGAGCAGCTCGCTCACGGTCGCCTTCGCGTTTTTCCCCCGTGATGCAAGCATCGCGTGACATGCTTCCGTTTCATAATCCACTATACGCTCGTTCGTCACAGCTGGCAAGTGAGGCACCTGGGTACGAACTGCGATGCTGGAACGCGCGTCCCCGGCTCGGGCTTCCCGGCCGTACCTCCATCGGCTCGTTACACCCCGCCGGTGCGCCATCGTACAATGCTCATCCGAGGTCCACGCGAGCGGACGCCACCAGCCGGAATCGGGTTGCGCGCGCTCCGGGTCAGGGTTCGAGAACAGGAAGGTTCTTGATGGCGGACAATCTGGAACTCATGAAGACGCTCGACGATGCGTGGAACGCCCGGGACTGGGAGGTGTTCCGGAAGCGGCACGCCGCGGACACGGCAGTCTACTGGCCGGGCCAGCCGGAGCCGACGCGGGGGCGAAACGCGCACCAGGCTGAGTCGGAGGCGTTCTTCAAATCAATCGAAAACAGCCTGGAGAACGACCCCTACAAGGTGATGTTCGGGTCCGGGGACTGGACCTGCACGATCGCCAGGTGGAAGGGGAAGATGGTCGGTCCGTGGCAGGCGCCCGACGGAAGGTCTGTGGCGGCGACGGGCAAGACATTCGAGTTGCAGTTCTGCACCGTCGCGCGCTGGAAGGACGGCGAGATCGTGGAGGAGAACCTGTTCTACGACCAGGTAGGTTTCTTGAAGCAGATCGGGGTGATCTAGCAGCGCATCCGGGAGGGCGGACATGGAGGAAGGCGAGCGCAAACAGCCCGGCGTGGCACGCGAGTACCGGAGCGAGCAGATCGTGGTGTATTGGGAGCCGGCATATTGCATCCACACGGCGCGCTGCCTCGAGGGGCTCCCGCAGGTGTTCGACGTTCGGAGGCGGCCATGGATCGATATCACTGCCGCGTCCGCGGATGCGATCGCCGGAGTCGTCGCGGGCTGCCCGACCGGCGCGTTGTCCTTCGCGCGGCTCGATGGTGGCCCGCAGGAGCAAGCACCGGCCGATACCGAAGTGACAGTGTGGCGAAACGGCCCGCTATTCCTCCGCGGCCGCATCCGCATCGTGGGCGCGGACGGGTCGCCGGTCAGGGAGGCAACGCGTGTCGCGCTCTGCCGATGCGGCGGATCGGACAACAAGCCGTTCTGCGACGGCACGCACCGTGCGAACGGATTCCGGGCGCCTTGATTGTCGGCGAGTGCTTCTGCGCCGCGCAGGCGAGCGATTTCCATGCTTCGTGCCGGTAGCCGAACGCACTACACGTCGCGTTCGCATGCAAAGGTCGCAGCAACGTCCGGGCGCCGGCGGCGTCCCGGCGTTGACGACGTCCCGGCGTCTGCTCCGGGCCAACGCCCGCTCTACGTCATCGTTTCGGTGAGTTCCTCGAACAACTTCTCCACGTCGTAGGCTCCGGTGTGGCGCCTGGAACCAATGAAGAACGTCGGTGTGCCTCGAGCGCCGCTCTCTTCCGCGCTCAGCACGTCTTGCCGGATCCGGGCGAGATGCTGGCCGGATTCCAGTTCGCGCGCGAACCGCTCGACATCCAGTCCCAGCCGCGCCGCATACCCGACGAGGTCCGGAAGCTCGAGTTGATCCTGGTGAAGAAACAGCAGGTCGTGCATCTCCCAGAACCGGCCCTGCGCCGCGGCCGCCTCGGCCGCTTGCGCAGCCAGTTCGGCGTGCGGATGGACGTCCGTCAGTGGAAGGTGGCGGAAGACGTAACGGAAGTCGTCGCCCAGCCGATCGGCCAAGTCGGCGATGATCCCCGTCGCGCCGCTGCAGAATGGGCACTCGAAGTCTCCATACTCGGCGAGCGTCAGCTGCGCAGCCGCCCGGCCGCGGACGTGGTCACGCCCGGCGTCGACCGGCGGATCGAGAACCATCGGGAGCACCGCCGTGCGCTCGCCGAGCACGACGGCGGCGAGCCGGAAGATCACCCAGCCGTTCGCGGTCGACAAGACGGCGGCGAGCAGAACCCCGACCGTCGCTTCACCTGCTAGCGTAGACGACTCAAAGGCCAGCGCCGTGACAAGAAGCGACACCGTGAAGCCGATGCCAGAGAGCGCCCCGCCACCGACGAGCTGCCCGGACCCAACGCCGCGCGGCAGCGATCCCCAGCCCAACCGGACAACGACGAACGTGGCCACCGCGATACCGACCGGCTTGCCGACGACCAGGCCCAGCACGACGCCCCACGTAATCGGCGAGCGCAGTGCGTCTTGTAGAAGGCCGCCGCGTAGATCCACGCCCGCGTTCGCGAACGCAAAGATCGGGACGATCCAGTAGCTCGTCCACGGATGCCATACCGCCTGCAGCCGTTCGTTGACGGAGACGGCCTGTTGCAGGCCGATCTTCGCCGAGCGGCCGGCCGCCGGCAGAGGCGATTGGCGAAACGCGCGGAACAGCGAAGCCGCTCGCTCGATCGCATCCCGCTCCGGCGGATGCGCAGCGATCAGCAGTCCGGCGACCATGCCGCTGATCGACGGGTGCACACCGGACTCCACCGTCGCCACCCACAGCACGAGTCCGACGATGGCGTACGCTGTTGTCTGCCACGCGCGCAGCTGCGAAAGGAGCGCGAACACCCCCAGACATGCGACCGCGACCATGAGCGCGACGAGGTTGATGGAGTCCGCGTAGAACAGCGCGATGACGCTCACCGCGATCAGATCGTCGCCGATGGTCAGCGTCAGCAGGAAGACACGCAACTGCGTAGAGAGCCGCGGCCCCACGAGCGTCAGCGCGCCGAGCAGGAACGCGGTATCGGTGCCCACGACGACGCCCCAGCCGCGCGCCGCGTCTCCCGACGGGTTCAGCAGCAGGTATAACGCCGCCGGGATGACAGCTCCGCCGAGCGCCGCGACGACGGGAAGCACGAGGCTCCGGGGCTCCGCCAGTTCGCCGACGGAAATCTCGCGGCGGACTTCCAGTCCCACCACGAAGAAGAAGAGCACCATCAGGCCGTCGTTGACCCAGCGCCGCAGGTCCATCGAGAGCTGGTATGACCCGACGTGAATCGAGAGAACGGTGTTCCAGATCGACTCGTACGGCGCCGACCAGGGTGAATTCGCCCACACGAGCGCAACGACCGACGCCGCGATGAGCAGCGCGGCGCCGCCTGTCTCGGTCGCCAGGTAGTTCCGCAGCGGCCGCGTCAACCGGGTGAACGCGAGTTGCTGGCGCGGGACACTTTCGGCGGGCGGTGAAGCAGGTGTTCTCAACGAATACCCCTTACGCCGTGCACCCTCGCAAGCGTACACGAGCGACCTGCGCCGCGTCACACCTCGCGTGGAGGCGCGGCGACCGTCCGGCGTGTGCGCGCGATCCGCAACCGATGAAGCGGTTGGACGCCGAACGAGGCCGCCGCGCTGGTGCGCTTCCTCGCGTCGGGCGAGGCCTCGTCCATCGCCGGTCGCGAGCGCACCGTAGACGGTGGCCAGACGGCGCCGCCGCTGCGCCCGCCGCGCCGTGGCAGGAGCGACCGGCTGCGCGCCAGGCTGTCGTCCCGGTCGAGCTCTGCGGCCAGCGTCGGCGGCGTCCAACGCCACTCATCCGTGTGAGTTTGGGACGCCGGTTGGCGACGGCCTTAGGCCGCTTCGTCTTCGGCCGCGGACTGCTCGCTCGTCGTCCATTCGGTCTCGCCGAGCAGGCCGGCGAGCGTCGACGCCTCGCTGGGGCACTCGGCGGCGTCGATCCGCGCGCCCGGCACGAGCTCAAGCAGGCGGTCGGCGACGGTGCTTGCCGCGTCGCGGCTGGTATTGGGCAGCAGCACGCACGTCATCGAGCCGACGCTTCCGGCGAGGTCGATGGCCCGCAGGCAGGTGCGCGCGGAGCGGGCGATGCCGCCGCGCGCATCGGCTCCGGCGTGCGCGATGCGCAGCATCGTGAACTTCTGGCCGTAGCGCTGCGCGCGCGCGATCTCTTCTTCGACACGCAGGCGGAAGTACCAGTCGGCGAGGAGCCCGGTCTCGCGGTCGAACGTCGGGCGGCGGCGGTCGCCGGTCATGCGCTGCAGCACGACCGGCTTCACGGCGGCGATGGCGACGTCGGCGCGGGCGCGCTCGATGGTCGCGGCGACGCGCCAGGCCATCGTCAACACGGCGGCGACGACGACCGCCTGCAACGGCAGTTGGAGCATGAAGCCGCCGGCGCGCGTGGTCGCCGCGACGGCGATGACGCCGCCGGCGAACACCGGCGCCAGCCCGATGACGAGGTTCTTGCTTCGAGCTTCCATCACTGCTCCCCCTTCGAGCCGAGGCAGTACACGGGCAGTCCGGCGAGCGCGGGCGGCAGCGTGCCGTCGCAGCCGTTCGGAGTCACCGGCGTCTGCAGGCGCGTCCACAAGGTGAATGCGCGGCCGTCCGATGCGTACAGGTAGTCGAACTCACCGTCGTTGTACGAAAGCGTCCCGCTCACGGCCGACAGCGCGCAGCCCGCGTCACCGGGCGTCTTGCACACCGTCTGCAGCGCGCCGCCGGTCGTCGGGTAGGCGCCGAAGCGGCGGCGGTAGTTCAGGAGAGCGTCCCGGAGCGCCGAAAGATCCAGCGCGCGGCGAGCATCGAGCAGCACCTCGTACAGCTGCGGCGTCGGCGCCGGCGCCGGCGTGGCGGTCGCCGGCAGACCGGTCCGCGTCGCGACGGCGGTCCGCGACTGGTTGCGCGCGGCCTGCGCGGCGGCGCTCGAGCTGCCGCTGCCAGCCGCGAGCACGACCGCGATGAGCGATACGGCGACGAGCGCGGCGAGCGCGCCGGTGTAGAGCGGGTCGCGGAGCAATCGTGTCACAGTGGTGTCCCCCGTGCGATGTCTCGGCCGGGGACGGCCGCTGCTGCGTCGGGGAAACCCCGGATACGGCCGTTCCGGGAGGCGGGCATCGATGCGGCACTGGAGTGGAGGGTTGGCGGCGGACGGCGGAGGCCGAAGCCAGGACGGGCGGCCGGCGCGGGAAGCCCGCTTCGGCGGCAGCCCGACGCCGGGCGGTGGAATGCCGCGGCCGGGCCGCATGGGCGTCGTGGCGGCGTTGAAGCGCGCCGGCGCGCCGCGTCCGTCAGCGCGGCTCGGTGAGGCGGGCGGGGTCGAACAGCTCGCCGATCTGTTCCTCCGTGAGCAGCTTGCGCCGGCGCACCACCTCGAGGATCGTCTCGCCGGTGCGCTCGGATTCCTGCGCGACCTTCGCCGCGGCGCGATAGCCGATGAGCGGGTTCAGCACCGTCGCCAGACCGACGCTGGACTCGAAGTAGCGCCGCGCCCGCGCGCGATCGGCGGTGATCCCGCGCACGCATCGCTCCGTGAGCGCGACGACGGCCTGCGCGAGGATCTCCAACGACTGCAGCAGGTTATGGGCGATGACCGGCATCATGACGTTCAGCTCGAGCTGGCCGGCCTGCGTCGCCAGGGCGATCGTCGTGTCGTTGCCGACGACCTGGAAGCAGACCATGTCGGTCATCTCGGCCATCACCGGGTTGACCTTGCCCGGCATGATCGACGAGCCCGGCTGCACTGCCGGCAGGGCGATCTCCGCGAGGCCGGTGCGCGGGCCGGAGCTGAGCAGGCGCAGGTCGTTGGCGATCTGGATAAGGTCCAGCGCGACGGTGCGCAGGGCGCCCGAGCCGTGCGCGAAGTCAGACATCGACTGCGTGACGGCGATCAGGTTCGCCGCCGGATGCAGGTCGAGCCCGGGGAACTCGAGGGCGACGTTGGCGGCGTAGTCTGCCGCCGTGTTCATGCCGGTGCCGACGGCCGTGCCGCCGAGGTTGATCTCGCGCAGGCAGTCCACGGCCGCGTCGATGCGCCGGCGATCGCGTCGGAGCGTCCACGCCCAGCCGGCGAACTCCTGCCCGAGGCGGATCGGCACGGCGTCCTGGAGATGCGTGCGGCCCGACTTCAGCACGTCGCCGAACTCGCGCGCCTTGTCTTCGAGCGCGGCGGCGAGCGCATCGAGCGCGGCGAGCAGCGGCGTGGCGAGCTCCAGGCCGGCGATGCGGATGGCGGCCGGCACCGTGTCGTTCGTCGACTGGCTCATGTTCACGTGGTCGTTCGGATGCACCGGCGCGTACATGCCGCGCGCGCCGCCGAGGATCTCGTTGGCGCGGTTGGCGATGACCTCGTTGGCGTTCATGTTGTACGACGTGCCGGCGCCGGCCTGGAACACGTCGACGACGAACTGGTCGCGCAGCTGCCCGTCGGCGATCTCCTGCGCCGCCTGCTCGATCGCGCTGGCCAGCCGCTCGTCGAGCTTGCCGAGCTGGCGGTTGGCGCGGGCCGATGCGCGCTTGATCAGCGCCGTCGCGCGGATGAGCGCGGGATGCGCGCGCAGCCCGGAGATGGGAAAATTCTCGACGGCGCGCTGGGTCTGGGCGCCGTAGTAGGCGGCCGCCGGCACCCGCACATCGCCGAGTGAGTCCGATTCCGTGCGGATGCCGTCCGGCGTATCGCCCATACGTTCAGGGTACACCCGAAGGGCGGACGATGAACGATCGTCATGCCGCCTGCAACGCAGCATCGCAGGCGCAGCGCGCAGGTGTACCGGGCGCAGCCGCAGCGACCTGGCCGACGTCAGCGGCGTGGCGAGGCGTCGAGGTTGCGGCGCACCCAGGCGTCGCGGTCGCGGTCGTCGCGGTCGTACAGCAGACGGGTGAGCCAGACCTGCGGGCGCGCGTACCGGGGCTCGGGCGCGTCGTTGCCGAGCAGCCGCTTCAGCAGCACGAAGATCGCCACCAGCGCGAGGCCGCCGCTGACCGCAGGCGGTTCGCCGGCGACGGCAGCGGCGACGGGCGCGCCGGCGAGCGCTGCGCCGACGCCCTGCGGCACCGCCCGCAGCGCCACGCCGCCGAGCGCGATGACGATGAAGGAGCCCAGCGCCGGTGGCGAGACGGCGCCGATGACGCCGATCGCCGGGCCGACGCCGCGGCCTCCGCGGCATCGCAGCCAGGGGTTCCAGTTGTGGGCGACGACGGCCGCGAGGCCGGCAGCCACCTGCACGCCCGTGCCCTCACCGGCGGCGCGCGCGATCAGCACGCCGGCAGAGCCCTGCCCGATCTGCGCCAGCCCGACCGGCACGACAAGCGTGCGCGAAACGCTCTGCCAGACGTTCGAGGCGCCGACGTTGCCGCTGCCGCGCTCGCGGATGTCCACGCCGCGCGCACGTCCCACGACGTACGCGACCGGCACGGAACCGACCGCGTACGAGGCGGCGATGACACCGGCGCTGGTCAGCATCCGGCGCTGCCGCCGGACGGCGCGTCGTGCGGCAGGCGCGCGAGCCAGAGCGTGCGCGCGTGCTCGAGGCCGTGCTCGATCATGTGCTCGATGCCGCGCCGCGTCGCCTCCTCGATGCGCTGGTCGTGTTCCGCGACGTGCACGAGGACACGCGCCGCCGACCAGCCGCTGTCGATCGGGGCATCGAGGTGGTCGTCGGGGACGTCACCGAGCGCCGACTCGAGCGCCTCGTAGATCGCGCGAAAGGCGCGGCGGTGCGCCTCGTCTGCGTGCGTGTGCTCGATCAGCCGTCCGTGGGAACGGCGGACGTCATCCAAGAGGCGCTGGGCTTCAGGGCTGAGGTACATCGGTCGGCTCCTGGAGCGCGCGCGCTGGCCGTCCGCGGACCGCCAGGGCGATCAGGCGGACGGCGAGCGCGCCGGCGATGCGCTCCGTGTTGACGACGAGATCGTACAGCGCCGGCGATTCGGCATCGACCTTGAAGAAGCGATGGTGGAAGGCGGCGCGGTTGTGGTCGCTCTCCTTGATCCGCTTCATCGCGTCGGCCGGCGGCATCTGGTCGCGCTCGCTCAGCATGGCGATGCGCGCGGCGTGCGAGGCATGCACGTAGACATGGAACGCGGCCGGGTCGTCCCGGAGGATCGCCTGGCTGCCACGGCCGAGGATGACGACGCTGCCGCGCACAGCGATGCCGCGGATGACGGAGGTCAGCGTTTCCAGGTACCGCTGCTCGTTGAGCGGCTCGTCGCCGCCTTCGGGCAGCTCCGCCGCCTCACCGTAGGTCCGAGCGAGCACGACATCGAGGCCGGCGCCCGACATCGGGTCGGTGGCGACGGCCGAGCGCTCCATCAGGGTGCGCATGAGCATGCCCAGGCGCTCGGCCAAGCTGCGGGCGCGTTCATCCTGACGCTCGACAACGGCGACGCTGACACCGAGCTGCCGCGCCGCCTCGACGAGGATCTCCTGGTCGACGTAGTCCAGCGCGAGCTCGCGCGCGAGGTCCTGCGCGATCTCGCGCGCGCCGCTGCCGAGGTTGCCGGAGATGGTGATGATCGGCATGCGGATATTGTAGGCGCTGCGACGCTGGACGATGGAGGCCGGGGGCGGAGGACGGAGGAGACGTGGGAGGTGAGACGCGCGACGCGGTGCGGACGGCGAGCGGGCGGGGAAGCGCCGAGCGGAGCCGCCGACGCCGGGCCGTGGTATGGGGGCTGGAGACCGGAAGTCGGCCGATGCGCCGTGGTCGGCCGGCCGAGGCCGGTCGCGCCCCGGTGCTCGATGCGCTGTGCACGGGGTGCTGTCGCGGCGTCGTGGCACACGTCAGCGCCGCGCGTAGCCGATGAGGCGGCGCGCGTGGCGAGCGGCGCGCCAGCGCGAGCGACCGATGACGGAGCGGCCGTTCTGAGGGCCGCGCCCGGGCCGGCGTCGCTAGGCGACCGGCGTCACCTCGCGGCGCTCGCTGCGGTTCAGGGGAACGCTCGCCTGCACGTCGTGCGGGTACTCGAGGCCGCGTTCGAGCGTGTTGATGCGCGTGCTCTCGAGCGCGAAGGCATCGACGATGCGGTCGATGGCGGGGAGCGCATCGAACCCCTTGCAGGAGAAGATATCGACCCAGACCTGGCGGTGTTCCGGGAAGGTGTGGATGGCGATGTGGCTTTCGGCGATGAGGACGAAGCCGGAGACGCCCCAGTCGTCTGGCTTGTCGCCGTGGTACTCAAAGACGTGCGGCTCGGAGATCTTCGTCATCCCGATTTCGCCCGGATAGCGGTCGAGCAGTTCGCGGACCAGGGGCTCGTTAGCCAGCTGTGCGGGGTTTCCGCCGAACCCATCGATCGTTACGTGCATTCTCTCTCCTCCGGTGCCGTGCGTGAGGCGCACGGTGAGAATGCCCGGGCGATGCATGCGCCCGGGACGCTAGGTGAAGCCGGTCTGTCTACAGTCGTCCATCGCTTTGGTGACAACGCAAAAGGCCCCCGCCAGAACTCGCCGATTGCGAGCGCTGACAGCCAGGCCCTGCTCGTCTCTCCTCCTGGAGAATTGCAGCGTACTGGTGTCGGTCGCGGTCCGGCTGGACACGCGAGGGTCATGGTAACAGCGCCATGACGCAGCCGCAAACGACTGTACTCGTCCAGCACATCCCGCTCGCTCGAACGGAGGTCGCTGTAGCGGGATGTTTCTGGACGAGATCAACGAGCCGGAGCAGTCGAGCCGTCGAATCGCGCTCGCCACGGGCGTCGCCACAGGCGGGCGCTGGCGCCGGCCGATGCGCCGGGCACCCGGCCGCGTGCGTTATGATAGGGCACGAGCGGGCGAGGTTCGCCCGGGCCATGCGGCGCGGGTCCGCACAACGCATGCTAGACATCCCCGGTTCCGGCGTCGCGCCGATCCTGCTCGAGACCACCTCGCTCGACATCCCCGTCCCGCTCGCGATCGCGCTCTTCGTCGGCGGGCTCGCCGGCTACGCGACGGTGAACGCGATCGAGATCGCGATCGTCGCGTCGAGCCGCATCCGCCTGCGAGCGGCGGTCGACCACGGCAGCCACCGCGCGGCGGCGGTGGACCGGCTGAAGCAGCAGCAGGACATCTTCTTCGGGCTGATCGTCCTGCTGCAGAACCTCTCGATCTTCCTCGCCTCGACTGCGGGGACGGTGCTGGCGGTGCGCTGGTTCGGCAGCTGGGGGTACCTCGTCGGCCTGATCGCCATCCCGCTGATCTCGGCCGAGTTCGGCGAGTACACTCCGAAGCTCATCGCCTCGCGGTCGGCCGACCGCATCGCCCTGCTTGTCGCTGTACCGGTCGAGCTGTTCGCGCGCGTCATGCGGCCGCTCACCGTAGCGCTGGCGATCATCCCGAACCTCTTCACGAGCGCCGAACAGCGCCACACGGTCTCGGAGGCAGAGTTGCGGATGCTGATCGACATCAGCGCAGAAGAGGGCGCCGTCGGCGAAGACGAGGCGGAGCTCCTCGACCGGGTCTTCCACTTCCATGACCGGCGGGCGCGCGAGATCATGGTCCCCCGCACGGAGATCGCCTGGCTGGAGAAGGACGAGAGCGTGCGCGAGTTCTACGAGGCGTTCGACCAGGCGCCGCACTCCCGCTTCCCCGTCTACGACGACACCGTCGACAATGTCGTCGGCACGATCAACATCAAGGACGTATTGCGCGCCCTGGCCGAGCACCGCGTTACCGACGCGTCGCCGATCGCCGGGATGATCCGCCCGGCGCTCTTCGTGCCGGAGACGAAGCTGGTGAGCGAGCTGTTCTGGGAGATGCAGTCGCAGCACCAGCAGATGGCGGTCGTCGTCGACGAGTACGGCGGCGTGGCGGGCATCGTCACGGTGGAGCTGCTGCTCGAAGAAATGGTGGGCCGCGTGGCCGACGAGCTGGCGGCGGGCGACGAGGAGTTCCTCACGATCGACGAAAAGACGACGCGCGTCGACGGCGGCATGAGCGTGTACGACGTGCGCGAGGAGATCGGCCTGGACCTGCCCGCGGGCGACTACGAGACGATCGCCGGATACGTGCTGGAGCAGCTCGGCCACATCCCGCGGGAGGGCGAGACCATCACCGTCGATGGCTACCGGATCGCCGTCTCGGAGCTGAAGGGCGTCAAGATCGAGTCGGTCGTCGTGACCCGACTGACCTGAGGCCGGGGGCCGACGCCAGCCGGGTGCGGCCGGGGGGGGGCGAATCTGGAGCGCCGGAGTGGCCCCGCGCTCGCGCGGACCCGCCTGAGGCGGGCGGCCGCCGCTGCAGGCAGCGCGTGACGGATAGATCGATATCAGTAGCGGACGTGACAAACTGCTAAACTGAGGCTGACAGGCGGCGTCCGCTGGCCTGCGAGAGAAAGCGAGACGAACACACTATGGGAGCCATGGCCAAAACTCTGCTTCTGATGGGAGTCCTGACGGGCCTCCTGGCGGGGTTGGGGTACCTGTTTCTCGGCGGCCTGCCCGGGCTGATCTTCTTCGTCGCCCTCGCCGCCGCATTCAATCTCTTCGCCTACTGGAAGTCGGATTCCCTGGCGCTGAGGATGGCGGGCGCGCGCGAGGTGACACCGGAGCAGGAGCCGCGGCTGCACCGCATCGTCGAGGAAGTGACGTCGCTGACGAGCCTGCCGAAGCCGAAGGTGTACGTGGTCGATAACCCGTCGCCGAACGCCTTCGCCACCGGCCGCAATCCGCAGCATGCCGTCGTGGCGGCGACCACGGGCATCATGAGCCTGCTCGACGACCGCGAGCTCCGCGGCGTCATCGCTCACGAGCTCGGCCACGTCGGCAACCGCGACATCCTCATCGGCGCGATCGCGGCGATCCTCGCCGGCGCCATCGCCTGGATCACCCAGAGCATGATGTTCGGCATGCTCTTCGGCGGCCGGCGCAACAACGAGAACGGGCTGCTGGCGCTCCTCGCCATCGTGCTGATGCCGATCGCGGCGACGATCGTCCAGCTCTCGATCTCGCGCACGCGCGAATACCAGGCGGACAAGACGGGCGCCCGCACAACGCACGACCCGGAGGCCCTGGCCGATGCGCTGGAGAAGCTCGAGCGCGGCGTCCAGGTGCGGCCGATGCAGGTAAACCCGGCGGCGGCGCACATGTTCATCGTCAACCCGCTGGCCGGGCTGCGCGGGCAGAACTTCTCGAACCTGTTCAGCACGCACCCGCCGATCGAGGAGCGAGTCAAGCGCCTGCGCCAGATGGCGCGCACCAGCATGTAGGCGGTCGCAGGCCGCAGCAAGACGTTCAGACGAAGGGCGAGCCGGCGTGGCTCGCCTCTCGGCGCCCTTCCGGGATCCATCGACGTCGCTCAGCGCGCGGACAGCCAGTGGCCCGACGCATCGAGCCTATACTGAGCGCACATGCACCACCTGCACGTCCTCCACACGATCGGCCGGACGCCGATGGTCGAGCTCACGCACCTGCAGCCGAAGCCGGGCGTGCGCCTCTTCGCGAAGCTCGAAGGCTGGAATCCCACCGGCTCGATCAAGGACCGCATCGTCAAGCACATGCTCCAGCATGCGGAACGCGACGGCCGCATCGTCCCCGGCGACACGGTGATCGAGGCGAGCACCGGCAACACCGGCATCGCCCTGGCGATGATCGGCAAGGCGATGGGATATCGCGCGAAGATCGTCATGCCGGAGAACGTCTACCCGGAGATCCCGCGGGCGCTCGCGGTGTACGGGGCGGAGGTGCACTGGGTGCCGGCGGAGGCGGGCGTGACGGGCGCCATGGCCGCCGCACGCCAGCTCGCCGACGATGCCGGCGGCTTCATGCTCGACCAGTTCCGGAACCCCCACAACGTCCGCGCCCACTACGTCTGGACCGGTGCGGAGATCCTCGAGGACGTGCCCGCCGTCGACGTGCTGGTCGCCGGCCTCGGCACGGGCGGCACGCTGATGGGCACCGGCGAGCGCCTGAAGGAAGTGAATCCGGCGACGAAGGTGATCGCCGTCGAGCCGCACCCCGGCAACCAACTGCAGGGCCTGAAGAGCCTTGCCGACGGCTTCATCCCGCCGATCCTCGACCTGGCGTTCCTCGATGGCAAGATCCTCGTGCGCAGCGGGCACGCCTTCCGCGGCGCGCGGCTGCTGATGCAGCGCGAGGGCATCTTCGGCGGCGTGTCGTCGGGCGCCGTGCTGCACGCCGGCCTGAAGTTCGCGGAGCGCATCGGGAAGGGGAACATCGTCCTCGTCTTCGCGGACTCCGGCTGGAAGTACCTCGACACCAACCTCTGGTCACGCCCGCTGCCCGAGCACGAGGAGGAGGAGCTCGACGACATCATCTGGTGGTGATCTTCCGGGTGGCCGGGTCGCGGGGGACCGGGGGCCGGGGTTGGCGTGACGGGGAGGCAGCGCGTCGGACGGCGTATCCCCTCTGCACCGCGGTGGGAGGAGAGGTCACACTCGATGGCATCGGCGCCGGCCGCCGGGTCTTCGGTCAGCGCTGCGCACGTCGGCTGGCCGAGCGCCAGCGCCGCCGCGCCGGGGGAACTGGCCCGGCAGGCCGCGCGAGCGCTGGCACGAGCCGAGGACGTCTTTATGCGCCCGCACGATCCAGGACTATCGGAGGATCGAGACGAGCGACGTATGATGAAGATCGAGAGGAGGGCACCATGATCCGCAACCTCACCGAAGCACGCGAGGGCGCCCGCAACGCGACGCGCGCCTCGTTGTTCGCCCTGCGCTCGATGGTCGACGAGCGCATCCGGCGCGTCGAGCGCACGCAGGCGACGCGCCGCACGCAGACCAGCGCCGGCCCCGGCCGGGACACACAGCCGCCCGACGACCACGTGCCGTCGCACGGCGACGCGCCCCGGCGGGCTGCTGATCAAGAAGGCTGTGCCGAATAACGATCGGGCAAACTCAGGATCACATTCGGAATCGTGCGCGAGCATCCACGTTGTTCAGCACCCTCCGAGCCGGGGCTCAGCCGACGCAGCGCTTCACATGATCCGACCACTGGCACGCGTATGCGCGGGTGGACCTCGGCGCGGCGTCGTGCGGAGCTGCGCGATCATCCGCGACGAATTCGACCGACTGCTCCGAACGCATGGGCACGAGCGGTGACGTCTGGTCGCCGGCGAGCGCGCCTGATCACGGCTGCGCAGATGGCTCCGGCTGCCAGGCGGGGTAGGAGCCGAAGACCCTGAAGAAGTCGGCCTGCTCCTTCACCGCGGCCAGCGCCTGCGCCACGAGTGGGTCGTCGCGGTGGCCCTCGATGTCGAGCAGGAAGACGTAGATGCCCAGCTCCTCCCGCGACGGCCGGGACTCGATCTTCGTCAGGTTGATCGACCGGTCGGAGAACTCGTGCAGCACGCTGACGAGCGTGCCGGGGCGGTCGTGCGCGACGGCGAAGGCGATCGATGTCTTGTCGTGCCCCGTCGCCGGCGCGCCCGCGCGCCCGAGCACCACGAAGCGCGTGCGGTTGACGCGCGAATCCTGAATGCCGCACCCGACGATCTCGGCGCCGTAGATCTCGGCCGCGCGCGCCGGCGCGATCGCCGCCGAGCCGGGCACGCGCAGCATCTCCGCGACGGCGGCGGCGTTCGAGAGCGCGGCGACGGTCGGCACGCCGGGATAGGCGCGCTCCAGATAATCGCGGCACTGGCCGAGCGACTGCGGGTGTGAGTAGATCACCGCAATGCCGGCGTGCGACGCCCCTGGACGCACCATCAGGCAGTGTTCGATGTCGAGCACGAGCTCGCCGCAGATCGCGATGCCGTCGTCGCGGATCAGCAGGTCGACCGTCTCGGTGACGCTGCCTTGCAGGCTGTTCTCGATGGCGGCGACGGCGCGTGAGACCTCGCCGCGCTCGAGCGCGTGCACGGCGTCGGCGACGCTGGAGTAGGGGACGTGGCGGGCGGCCGGGAAGACGCGCACGGCCGCCACCTCGCTGTTCGTGCCGGGCGGCCCCAGGTACGCGACGCTGACGACCCCGGCCGGGGGCGGGTCCGCGCTCACTAGAACGCGCGGGCGGGCGGCGGCGCCATCAGCGCCTCGCGAAGCGCTTCCTCGCTCTCGTGCATCGTCACCGCGACCACCTCGTCGCCGGCGCGGATCACCGTATCGCCGGAGGCCATCTTCGGGGTGCCGTCGTCGTCGATGACGATCGCCACCATCGACTGGTACGGCAGCAGGATCTCCTTGACCGGCCGGCCGACCACCCGCGAATCGTCCGGGATGCGCACTTCGACGATCTCCAGGCCGCTGCCCTTGAGGCGCATGAGCGGGATCAGCTGATGCGTCGGCAGCTCCTGCTCGATGTGCGCCATGATCGCCGAGGTGGCGCTGACGGTGATGTCGACGTCGAGCTTCTGGAAGATCTCTTCGTTCTTCGGATTGTTGATGCGGGCCACGGTGCGGGCGACGTTGAAGCGCTGCTTCGCCACCTGGCAGGCGATGAGGTTGTCCTCGTCGTCGCCGGTCACCGCGAGGAGCATATCGGCGCGCGCCGTACCCGCCTTCTCGAGCAGCGTCGCCTCGCAGCCGTCGCCCTCCATGACGATGTCGCCGAGCTCGTCCTGGATCTCGCGCACCTTTTCGGGGTCCTGCTCGATCACGAGCACCTCGTGGTTGGACTCGACGAGTTCCTTCGCGAGGTAGAAGCCGACCTTGCCGCCGCCGACGACGATGATGTACACGGGCTAAAACCCATCCTGCTTCATGAACTCGCGCGCCATCTCGTTCGCCTCTTCGTCCGAGGAGGCGTCGATGACGCGCTTCAGCCGCTTGCTCTGGACGCGCGTCGGGTTGATCGTCCGCAGGCCCATGTTGCGGTACATCTCCTCGCGCAGCGGGTCGAAGACGCGCGTCGCGACGACCTTGACGCCGTAGACGTACTTGGCGATCTGCGCTGCCATGACGTTGCGGTTGTCGCCGCGCGTCGCGCTGACGAAGGCGTCGGCACGCTCGAGGTGCATCTTCTTGAGGAGGTCCGGGTCGATGCCGCTGCCGACGACCTTCGTGCCAGTGAAGTCGTCGGAGAGGAAGCGAAAGGCGGCGGGGTCGACGTCGAGGATCGTCACCTCGGCGCCCTCGCGGCTGTATTCGGAGGCGAGCGCGGCGCCGACGCGGCCGCAGCCCATGATGACGATTCGCATGCTCATCGCACCTTAACGCCGCTACTCCTGCACCGGATGGCGCCAGAGCCAGACGTTGCAGGGTGCCGCCTTCAGGACGTACTGCGTGAGCCGCCCCATCTGGTACTCGCCGAGCGGCGCCTTGTGCTCGGCGCCCATCAGGATCAGGTCGACGTTGCGCTCCATCGCCTCATCGACGATGGCGTGGCCGGCCTCGCGCGCCTGGAGCAACTCGCCCTCGAGCCGGAAGTCGGCGTCGGCGGCGACGCGTTCGGCGCGGGTCAGGACGTCTTCGCCGGACGACGCCTCCGCGGTAAGGTCGGCGTCTAGGGGCAGCGAGCGCTTCACCTCGATCACGTGGACAGCGTACACCTTGCCCTTGTTCCGCCGGGCGATCGAGCAGGCGAGGGCGACGGCGCTCATGCTGGCCGGCGAGCCATCGACCGGGACAAGGATCGATTGGACGCCGGCGAGCGGCTCAGGTGCAGCCAAGATCTCCGCATACTCCCCCGCTCGCGACGAGCGAGCGTGTTCTGCAGGGCGTCCCGCATTATAGGAACGGCCCGATCTACTAGCAACCGGCTTCACAAATACTGCGCCGGCGAGCGGCGCCGGAGACGAGACGACGAGAGCAGGTTCGAAGCGGGCGCCCCGGCCCGTGGTGCGCGCCGCGGCGGCTCCGGCAGCGGCGCGTCGTCCCCGGGCGAGCGACGCAGCCGGCGGCGGCCGACGCGTCGCTCGCCCGCCGGCGGCGCTGCCTGCCCGTCGCTGGTGCCGTCGCTGCGTCCGTGCGTCGCGTCGCTCGGCGACCTCGACCATGCGATCTTCCCGGTGGTACGATGCGCGGCAGAAGCGCCTGCCCGCCGCCACCCGGCGCGATGGAACGCGATGCCACGACTGCTGAAGATCGACCCGCGGCCGACGACGTACGACTCCGTCGCCGAAGCTGTCTTCGCCTCCGAAGACGAACCCGGGATCACCGAGGACATCGAGTGCGACTCCTGGCGTCCGCTGACGCCGCCGGCGCCCGCGCGTCTGCCCGATGTCGCCTTCGTGGACGGCGTCGAGCGCCGCGATGCGCGCGTCTCGGCGGAGGGCGAGCGAATGCCGTTCGCCGGCATGCTCGTGTCCTACGCGGCGGGCGCCATCTGCCCGGCGCGGCAACCGCCGCTGCGGCACGTGTCCGTGCAGCGGCGCATCGTGCTCACCAACGGCGCCACGGCCGAGACGATCGTGCTCAACGCCAGCAACACGACCATCGACTACCTGCCGGCGCACAACGCCGAAGCGGACGCGGAGAGCATCGACCGCACTCTGAAGGGGCTGCGCGCGGACCTCGAGGCCGCCGTCGTGCGGTCGCTGATCGTCGATGGCGCCGAGCTGATCGTCTGCGACGGCCGGCTGCCGCCGATCCGCGATGCGTCGGCGATCGGCCTGATCAAGACGCCGCACCAGCTGCCGCTCACGCGCGACGACCAGCTGGAGACGCTGACGCGCCTGCGCGCCGGCCAGCGCTCGCCGGTGTTCATCCGCCGCCGCTCCGACCGGGCGTACTATTCGTGGTTCGTCTGCCTCGCGGACCTGGGACCGCTCGACCTCGCGCTCTCGAACGTGGCGCTGATCGAGATGGACGACGAGGCGCCGCGGGCGCGGGCGCTGGCGGCCGCCGACATCACGGCGGCGCTGCTGCCGCCGTACGCGCCGACGGCGTACCGTGACCCGCGGGCGCCGCAGAACCTGATGCCCGTCGGCCAGCTGGAGCGCGAGCTGCGGCGGCGGCTCGGGGACCCGGAGATGATGCGGCGGCTGATGCTGACGACGTTTGGGAGGGAGAGCCCGACATGGCATCCGTAGATGGTGCGTTCCTGACCGCCGAGCCGGTGGGGCGCGTGATCGGCACCGAAGACGCCTTCGCGCTCTCGTTCTGGGTGTACGTGCGCGACGGCCGCTACCTGCAGCTCGATGACGTCGTCACCGTGCCGGTGGACCTGCCGGACGGGCAGTCGGTGCGGCTGCACGGCATCGTCGACACGGTGCGCTCGCGCTTCGAGGGCGCGCGCTTCGACTCCGACGCCGATGCGGCGTCGGAGCAGCGGCTGCCGGTCGGCGTCGCGCATGCCGCGCACGTCACTGTGACGCGCGTCGAGCCGGAGATCTTCGTCGCGCCTTCGCCCGGCGCCGCGGCGTACAGGAGCGAAGCGACGCAGCGCGATGAGGCGCTGTACTTCGACCAGATGATCGCCGAGAAGACGGCGTTTGTCGCCGGCCTGGCGCGTGACGGGCAGCGCATCTACGGCAACCTCGAGTTCCTCGACGGCACGCGCGGCGCGCACATGAACATCAGCGGCATCAGCGGCGTCGCGACGAAGACGAGCTACGCTCTGTTCCTCCTGTATTCGCTGCTCGGGTCGGGCGTGCTGGGCCAGCGCGGCAGCAACGCGAAGTCGATCATCTTCAACGTGAAAGGCGAAGACCTCCTCTGGCTCGACAAGCCGAACAACCGCCTCGACGAGCGCGCGCGCGATGCCTACGCCCGCATGGGGCTGCCCGTCGGACCGTTCCGCAGCGTCAGGATCTGGGCGCCGGCGCAGAAGGGCGGCGACCTGATCATCCCGGCATCGGCATCGCGGCAGGAGGGTGTGCTGCCGTTCTGCTGGTCGCTGTCAGACTTCTGCCGCGAGCGGATGCTGCGCTTCCTCTTCGCCGAGGCGGACAGCGAGACGAGCCAGATCTCGTTCGTCATCCGCCTCGTCGAAGAGTGGCTGGCGCGCCCGACGAACGTGCTCGACCCGGACGATCGCGGCTTCGTCTCCGTCAACGGCGTCGAGCTCGTCACCGCACGCAGCTTCCCGGAACTGGTCGACGCCATCGAGGCGAACCTGCCGCTCATCGCCCAGCACGCCGCCGAAGGCACGCGACAGGCGTTCATCCGCCGCCTGTTCGATGCCGCCGCCACCGCAGGCCACCTCGTGCGCGCGCTGACGAAGGAGGAGCGGCAGCAGCACACGATCCGCGTGCTGGATGCCGACGCCGGACGGCAGGTCACCGTCATCGACATCAACAACCTGCCGGACAGGGCGAAGCGATTCGTCGTCGGCGTTGTCGTGCGCCGGCTCGTCGAGCAGACGGAATCGGGTGCTGGCCAACACGGACTGACGTTCCTCGTACTCGACGAGCTGAACAAGTATGCGCCGCGCGACGGCTGGAGCCCGATCAAGGAGGTGATCCTCGACATCGCCGAGCGCGGACGCAGCCTCGGCGTCATCCTCATCGGCGCGCAGCAGACCGCGAGCGAGGTCGAGCGGCGGGTGACGGCGAATGCCTCGTTCCGCGTCGCGGGCCGGCTCGATACGGCCGAGGCGGCGCGGGCCGAGTACGGCTTCCTGACGGACGCCGCGAAGGCGCGCGCGTCGATTCTCAAGCCGGGCACGATGTTCGTGCACCAGCCGGAGATCCCGGTGCCGCTGCTGGTGCAGTTTCCGTTCCCCGCGTGGGCGACGCGCAAGTCCGAGGTCGACAGCGCCGGCGACGCCGCCGGCGAGGCGCTGCGCGGCGGGCTGCTGCAGTAGCATGCGCCTGCTCCACACCAGCGACTGGCACCTCGGCCGCACGATCCGCAACATCTCGCGCCAGCCGGAGTTCGAGCGCGTCGTGCAGCAGGTGGTCGATGTGGCGCTCGACGAGCACGTCGACGTGGTGCTGCTCGCCGGCGACACGTTCGATACGTTCGCTCCATCCCCGGAATGCGAGCGCTTGCTATTCGACGCGCTGACGCAGCTGCTGCGCGCCGGCGTGCGCGTCGTGTCGATCGCCGGCAACCACGACTCCGCCGGCCACATGGACGCGCTGGCCGGCGTGCTCCAGATCGCCGGCGCCCGCTCGGTCGGCTCCGTCCCCCGGCGCGCGGCTGATGCGGCAATCACCGTGACCTCGCGCGACGGCAGCGAGGCGGCGACGGTCGTCGCGCTGCCATGGGTGCCCGAGCGCCTGACCATCGACTACGACGAGCTGTTCGCCGGACCGGCGGCGGCGATGCAGCGGTACGCGGGCCGGCTCGAAGCGGCGATCGCGCAGATCTGCTCGGCGTTCCGCGACGACACGGCGAACCTGCTCGTCGCCCATCTGCTGGTCGACAAGGCGGTGATCGGCGAGGGAGGCGGCGAGCGCAAGTTGCAGATCGGCCAGGCCTTCGCCGTGCAGCCGGCGAGCCTGCCGGCGACGGCGCAGTACATCGCGCTCGGTCATGTGCACCGCCGCCAGCGCATCGGCACATCGCCCGCGTGGTACAGCGGGTCGCTGCTGCAGCTCGATTTCGGCGAGGCGGAGCAGGCGAAGTACGTGCAGCTCGTCGACGTGCAGGCGGGGCTGCCGGCGCAGGCGCGCGCGGTCGAGATCACGGGCGGCCGCGGTCTGCGCAACGTGCGTCTCCGGCTCGAAGACCTGCCGCAGCACGCCGGGAGGTACGGCGAGGACTACCTGCGCGTGTTCGTCGAGCTCGATGCGCCGGTGCTCTCGCTCTACGAGCGGGTGCGCGAGGTGCTGCCGAACGCGCTCGATGTGAAGGCCGAGACTGCCGGCGGCGCCTTCGGCGAGCAGCCGCCGCGCCACGAGCGACGCGACCTGATGCCGGACCAACTCCTCGCGCGCTACTATCGCGAGCAGCACGGCGGCGCGGAGATCCAGCCGGAGCTGCTGGCGCTGTTCACGGAGCTCTACAACGCGGAGACGCAACGTGCGGCCCCGTAACCTGCGGCTCGCCGGCTTCACCTGTTACAGCGACCCGATCGAGATCGACTTCACGGATCTTGACCTGTTCGTCATCTCCGGCCCGACCGGCTCCGGAAAGTCGACCCTCATCGACGCGATCTGCTACGCGCTCTACGGGCGGGTGCCGCGCGGCGACGGGCGGAAGACGACGTCGCTGATCTCGCACAACCGCGACAACATGCGGGTCGCGCTCGACTTCGAGGCGGGCGGCGAGCGGTATCGCGTCTCGCGCGGCATCAACACGACGCGCAAGACCGCCCGCGACGGCAGCGAGCGCGTGGCCACCAACGTCTCGCCGGTCGTCCTTGAACGCCTCATCGGCGGCGACCACTGGCTGCCCATGCAGGACCGCGTGCAGACGATCGACCGCGAGATCGAACGGATCATCGGGCTCGACTTCGACGGCTTCACGCGCTGCGTGCTGCTGCCCCAGGGCAAGTTCCAGGAGTTCCTCACCGGCGACGCGAAGGAGCGCCGGGAGCTGCTGAAGGAGCTGCTCGGCACGCAGATCTACGAGGACGTGCGGTCAGCGGCGGCGGCACGCGCCCGCGAGTTGGACGCCGGGGCGAAGAACATCGAACGCCGGCTGAGCGAGGACTACCGCGAGGCGACGCCGGAGACGCTCGTGGCCACGCGCGAAGAGCTCGCCGCGATCGGCCCGCAGCTCGCGCAGACGAGAGAGCACCGCGATGCGCTGCAGCGCGGCGTCGAGCTGGCGGACAAGGTCGTGTTCGCGCTCGACCGCCAGCGCACGCTCACGAAGCAGCGCGATGAGATGCTCGCCGAGGTCGAGCGCCTGCGCGAGCTGGCGGCGTCGGCGGAACAGCGGGTGACGGCGCTGCGGCGCAGGATCGCCGAGCACGAGGCGGCATTGGAATCGGCCGGCTACGACGTCGAGCTGCACGCGCGACTGCGCACGGCGGCGGACCGCGCGAAGCAGGCGAACGCGCTCGAACGCGATCTGGCCGCCGTGCAGGACGTGCTGGCGGACACCCGGCGCATCGAAGAGGCGGCGGCAGCGTGTGCGGCCGCCGAGCGCAGCGCTGCCGCAGCGGTGGCGGCGCGCGAGCTCACCGAGGCGCGGCGAGATGACGCGAGGCGCGACGAGTCGGCGGAGCACCTGCGCCACAACCTCAAGCGCGGCGACGCCTGCCCCGTCTGCGGCGCCACCGTGGCGACGCTGCCGAAGACGAAGGCCGGCAGCATCGCCGCGGCCGAGAAGGCGGTCGCCGACGCGAAGAGCGCAGAGAGGCGGACGCAGGATGCCTCGCGCGCCGCCGAGATGGCGCTTCAATCGCAGCGGCAGGCGCACGATCGCGCGCGCGACGACGCGACGAAGCTGGAGCAGCAGCGGGCGGCGCTCCGCGACGAGATCGCGGCGCTGCTTCCCGGCACCGCCGGCAGCGATCCAGAGACGATCGCGGCGGCGCTCGGCGGGCAGGACGCCGCCGCCGCGCGTGTGCGTGAGCTGACGCACGTGCGCGACGAAGCTCGACGCGCGCTCGAGACGCTCCAGCCGGAAGCGACCGAGGCGGCGACGAAGATCGCCGCGGACGTACGGACCGCGCAGCAACTGGCGGAGAACGCGGCGGCGGAGGCGAAGGAAGCGGCTGCGTCCCGAGCGTCGCTGGCCGAGCTCGCGGGCGCCTGGCGTTGGGACGATGTCGCGGCGATGTTGCGCGCGACGCCGCCGCAGAACCCCCGCGCGTCGCTACGGTCGCTGCTCGAGGCGTGCCAGTCCGAAGCGGAGACGCTGAACCGGCGCCACGCGGCGCTCGAGCAGTCGGCGCAACGCCTCGAGCGCGACATCGCGAGGGCGGAGGAGCTGCAACACGAATTGACGGTCAGCAAGGCGCAGGCGGCGCGTCACCGCGAACTGGCGCGGCTGCTGCGCGCGGACAACTTCCAGGCGTACGTGATCGAGGAGGCGATGCAGGCGCTGGCGGCGAACGCCACCGCGCACCTCGCGACGCTCTATGACCGCTTCGCGCTGAGCGTCGAAGGCGGCGAGTTCCTGGTGACCGACCACTGGCAGGCGGACCAGGCGCGGCCGGCGCGGACGTTGAGCGGCGGCGAGACGTTCATCGCGTCGCTCGCGTTGGCGCTGGCGCTCTCGGAGCGTCTCCCCGAACTGCGCAGCGGCGCCTCGGCCGTGCTCGAGAGCCTCTTTCTCGACGAGGGCTTCGGCACACTGGACGAGGAGGTGCTCGACGTCGTGATCACCGCGCTCGAGGGGCTGCGGTCGGAGGACCGCATGGTCGGCATCATCAGCCACGTGCCGGACCTGCCGCGGCGGATCGGCGCCCGGATCACGGTGAAGAAGTCACCGGCGGGCAGCCTCATCGCCATGGCGTGACGCTCGCGCTCCCACTCTCCAGTCGCCGGTCCTCAGTCCCCACAGTCCCCGGTTGGCAGTCAGCAGTCCCAGTCCCCAACCATCAGTCCCAGCCCCGGTTCCGCGGACACACCGCTCAGAACGGCCACCAGCGCCGCTTGCGGACGAGCTGACGATAGCGCGCGTACGGCTCGTCGGCGCCGCGCGCGGCTGCGGACACCGCATCGGCGCCACCCGGGCGCTTCGGTCGGAGCGCGGTGGTGAGCGCGGCCGAGAGGCGCTCCACCTGCTGTTCGAGGTGTCGCATGGCGTCGTCTGCCTCGACGTCGGACTCGGCCGCCTGGAGCGCCGCCCGCTCCCGGCGATACGCCGCCAAATCGTGCGGCTGCCGCGGCGCCCGCGCCGGCCGCGATGGGTGGCCGTGCAACTCCGGCTCGCGGCCATGGCGGGAGCCGGCGATGTAGATGCGGTACGCGAAGCCGCCTCTTCGCGGCACGATGCGGTTCCGCAGCTCGCCCCTTCGCATACGACGCCGCACCGTGCTGACCGAGACGCCCAGTTCGCACGCTGCCTGCTCCAGCGTCAGCCAATCGTGCGGGTTCGCCTGTGGCCAGGGCGGCTCATCACTGACCACGCCCTCGGCGGATCGTCGGTCCGGCCGAAGCGCGACCATACGCACCCCTACTTCCTCTGTCTTGTCTGGAACAAGAATCGGACCGCGGGCGGCGCTCTGAACGCCGCTGCGTCCGCTACACTTGCCATATGCCCGCATCGTCAGGGGCAGAGGCGCCGCCGTGGCTGCGCGCGCTGACGGCGGCCGAGGTCGTATCCGGCGTGCCGGCGAGTGCGCCGGACATCACGCATGACAGCCGGCGTGTCGTCGCCGGCGGCATCTTCGTCGCCATTCCGGGCGCCAAGGTCGACGGCGCCAGCTTCATCGCCGCCGCCATCGCCGCCGGCGCCGGCGCGATCATCGTCCAGGCCGACACGCGGGCGCACCGGGCGCCGCTGCTGTCGCCGGGCGTGGCGTTCGTCGCCGTCCCCGATGCGCGGGCGGCGCTCGCCGAAGCGGCATCCGGGCTGTACGGCGAACCGGCGCGCTCGCTGGTCACGGTGGGCGTCACCGGCACCGACGGCAAGACGACGACGACGCACCTCATCGCGCATGTGCTCTCGGCGACCGGGCGCCGCTGCGGCTACCTGAGCAGCGTCGCCTTCTCCGACGGCGTCCGCACGACGCTGAACGCGTCGCACATGACCACGCTCGAGGCCTCCGACGTGCAACGCGAGCTGCGCAGCGCGGTCGATGCCGGCGCCGCGTACGCAGTGATCGAGGCGTCGTCGATCGGGCTCGAGCTGCACCGCGTCGACCGCTGTGAGTTCCGCGTCGCTGTGTTCACCAACCTGACGCCCGATCACCTCGACTTCCACGGCAGCATGGAGGCGTACCTGGCGGCGAAGGCGCGCCTGTTCGCCCTGCTCCGGTCGTCCGCCGGAGCGGGCGCGCCGAAGGCGGCCGTCGTCAACGCCGACGATCCGGCGTCGGCGGCGATGCGCGCGGCGGCCGGCGGCGTGCCGGCGATCAGCTACGGCTTCGGCGACGCGGATATCCGCGCTCACGACATCGAGCGGGACACCAGCGGCATGCGGTTCGTAGCGCGGATGGGCGGCGAGGAAGTCATCGCGCGAACGCCGCTCCCCGGTGATTACAACGTCGCCAACTGCCTGGCGGCGGTCGCCGTCGCGGTCTCGCAGGGCGCGCGGTTCTCCGACGCGGTCGCCGCGCTGTCCGGCTTTCCCGGCGTGCCGGGACGGATGGAGCTGATCGAGGAGGGTCAGCCCTATCGCGTCGTCGTCGACATCGCCTCGACGGAGCCGGCGATGCGCAACGTGCTCGCGGTGCTGCGGCCGGCGACGCGCGGCAAGCTGATCGTCGTCTTCGGCGCCGCCGGCGAGCGCGACGTCGGGCGCCGGAGCGGCATCGCACACGCCGTCGCGGCGGGCGCGGACTTCGCCGTCGTCGCGAATGAAGACCCGCGGCGCGAAGACCCCGACGCGATCATCGACGCGATCGCCCGCGCGCTCGCCGCGAGCGGGTTCGAAGAAGGCAGTCAGTTCGTGCGCGAGCCGGATCGCCGGCGCGCGATCGCGCTGGCATTCGAGCACGCGGGGCCGGGCGACACCGTGCTGCTCGCCGGGAAGGGCACCGAGCAGTCGATCGTCGTCGGCACGGCGCACCTCCGATGGGACGAGCGGCAGGTGGCGCGGCAGTTGCTGCGCCGCGATGGCGGCGTATAATGTGCCGGGTTAGAAGGGCGTAGTCTGGTGATCATTTGAACGCCGACGAGATCGACGCGCTCGCTGCCTACGATATCGCCCACATCATCCACCCGCAGTTTCACCGCGCGGACCACGAGGGCGCGATCATCTTCGAGCGCGGCGAGGGCGCGGTCCTGACCGACGTACAGGGGCGGAGCTACATCGACGCCCTGTCGTCGCTGTGGAACGTCGCCGTCGGGCACGGGCGCCGGGAGCTGGCGGAGGCGGCGGCCGAACAGATGGCGCAGCTGGCGTTCTCGAACAGCTACACCGGGTACGCCAACGTCCCTTCCATCCGCCTCACCGGGAAGCTGCTCTCCCTCGCCTACCCGAACATGTCGGGCGTCTTCTACGCCAACAGCGGCTCAGAGGCGAACGAGATGGCGATCAAGGCAGCGCGCTACTTCTGGTACGCCTCGGGGAAGCCGGAGAAGACCAGGGTGATCTACCGGCAGGAGGCCTACCACGGCAGCACGATGGCGACGACCGCCATCACGGGCATGGCGCCCTTCCACACGGGATTCGGGCCGGAGCCACCGGACTTCATCCAGGTGCCGACCTGCTACCACTACCGCTGCCAGTGGTGCGCCGACCAGCCGGCCTGCACGCTGGCCTGCGCCGATACCATCGAGGCCGTGATCGAGCGCGAGGGCGCGGGCACGGTCGCTGCAGTCATCGCAGAGCCGGTGCATGGGGCCGGCGGCGTCATCCCGCCGCACCCCGGCTACTGGCCAAGGCTGCGCGAGATCTGCGACCGCAACGACGTGCTGCTGATCGCCGACGAGGTGATCACAGGGTTCGGGCGCACCGGGCGCTGGTTCGCCCTCGAGCGCTGGGGCGTGCAGCCGGACATCATGACGATCGCGAAGGCCGTGACGAGCGCCTACGTGCCGCTTTCGGCATTCATCGTGTCAGGGCGCGTCCACGAGGTGATCCTCGACGCGCCGGCCGATGCGAAGTTCATGATCGGCTGCACGAACGCCGCCCATCCGACGGCCTGCGCGGTCGCCCTCCGAAACCTGCGGATCTTCGAGGATGAAGGGCTCGTCGAACGCGCCGAGCGGCTGGGGCAGCGCCTCAACGACGGCCTGGGCCGCCTGCGCGAGATGCCGAGCGTCGGCGAGGTGCGCGGGCTCGGCCTGATGGCGGCCGTCGCGGTGGCAGCCGACAAGCAGAGCCGGGCCTCGCTCGGCGCAGGCGTCGGCGCGAAGCTGCTGAGCGCGCTGCGCGAGCGCGGGGTGATCACGCGGGTGAAGGGCGACAGCATCCTCTTCGCGCCGCCACTGGTGACGAGTGAGGAGCAGATCGACCACATCGTCAACGCGACGGGCGACGCTATCGACGAGGTCGTGGCGGCCGTGAACTGGCCTTGACGCGAGGGCAGATGGAGTATACTGGGCGGGACATGTCCTCACGTGCCGCGGTAGCCGCCGCCCGCCAGAACCGGCTGCAAGCATTCTTCGAGAAGAACTGGCGCCACATCGCCGAGCTCCTCTTCCTGGTGCCCGCGTACACCTCATACCAGTTCGTACGCGGCGCCGTCCACGGCAAGGCGGGCGTCGCATTCGACAACGCCTCCCAGTTGATTCGTGTCGAGCAGCGCCTGCATATCTTCCACGAGGCCTTCCTGCAGCAACTGATCCTGCCGAAGGCCTGGATGGTGGACTTCTTCAACTACATCTACATCTGGGGTCATCTGCCGGTGATCATCGCCGTCGCGATCTGGCTGTACACGCGACATCGCGGGAACTACGCGATCTTCAGGAATGCGTTTCTGATCTCCGGGCTGATCGCGCTGCTGGGGTTCGCCTTCGTGCCGCTGGCGCCGCCGCGCTACATGCCGGAGTTTGGCTTCACCAACACGATCATCAACGCGCAGTCGTACTATGCGTTCCAGAACCCGAAGATCGTCAACCAGTACGCGGCGATGCCGAGCCTGCACTTCGGCTGGGACCTTCTGGCCGCCATCGCCATTGGCACGCAGACCCGCCTGCGCGGGCTGAAACTCGTCGCGGTGCTGATGCCGCTGGTGATGTTGAGCGGGATCGTCATGACGGCGAATCACTACTTCCTCGATGCCGCCGCCGGCGGCTTCGTCGCACTCCTCGGGCTCGGCATCGCGCTCGGCCTGCGGCGGCTCATCAGCCGCGAGCGCTTCTTCAGCTTCCTGGCCTAAGTCCCCCGCGGTCGCAGCCGCGTTCGTTGGTCGGATTGTGACCGGATTTCCGCGCCCGGTGCGCATCGATTCACCGTGACCGTTGCATTCATGCGCATAACCGCACTACAATCGGCCTACCACGCTTGGAGGTCACAATGGCCACTCTCGCTCCTGCCGCCACGAACGTCTGTCGCGCCTGTGGCCGCCCTCTCCAGCCGGGCCTCTTCTGCCCGTACGATGGCGTCTTCATCCTCGACCCGCAGGGCACGACCGTCATGGCCAGCCGCATCTCGCGCCTCGGCGCGTCGATCGTCAATGCCATTCTCATCGTGCTCACGCTGGGCATCGGCTGGATCATCTGGTGGTTCATCGTCGCGCCGCGCGGCCAGAACCCCGGGAAGGCCGTCGTCGGCCTGCGCGTGATCCGCGCCGACGGCCGCGCGGTGAGCACCGGCTGGATGTTCGTCCGCGGGCTGCTCACCTTCGTCGGCGGCTTGATCCCCCTCTACCTCGATGACCTCTGGCTGCTCTGGGACCAAAACGCGCAGACGCTGCATGACAAGATGGCCGCCACGGTCGTCGTGCGCGCGCAAGGTTCGGAGCACATCGTGCTGCGGGGGTCCGTCGGCGAACTTCCCGCCGGCTACACGCCGCCACCGGCGTTCGCGCCACCCGTCTCGTTCCCGGCGACTGCCGAGCCCGCGCGGTCCACTCCCGCGGCGATGCCTCCGGGCGACTCGCCGGCCGAAGCCCTGCGCCGCCTCGAGGACCTCAAGTCGCGCGGCCTGATCACCGATGAGGAGTACGCGGTGAAGCGTGCCACCATCGTCGACCGCCTCTAACGAACGCCCGGTTGACCTGCCCGGGAGCCCGTGGTAGCGTGAAGACAGAGTTAGTGTCGATATGACACGAACTCGGAACACGCCGCCGGGAGGACTCGCCCCGCATGGTCACGACACCGATCGACTCCACCCGCGCCGCCGGCATCGCCTGCGAGAGCGACACGATCGCGACCGTCCCGCTGGCCGACGAGCGGTCGTTCGCCTACTGGCAGCAGGATATCCCCGCCGCCTACTGGCAGCTCTCCGCCGACGAGCTCACTGCCCGCATCGGCGCCGCCCGGCGGACGCTGGGGACGCGCGCCATCGTCCTCGGTCACCACTACCAACGTGAGGACGTCATCGCCTTCGCCGACGAGCGCGGCGACAGCTTCAAGCTCGCCCGCTGGGCCGCCGACCATCCGCAGTCGGAGTACATCGTCTTCTGCGGCGTCCACTTCATGGCCGAAGCCGCGGACATCCTCAGCGCGCCGAAGCAGAAGGTGATCCTTCCCAATATGGCCGCCGGCTGCTCGATGTCCGACATGGCCGATCCCGACGACGTCTACAACGCCTGGACCGAACTCGATGAGCTCGGCCTCGCCGACGACATCGTCCCCATCACGTACATCAACTCCGCCGCCGCGCTGAAGGCCTTCGTCGGCGCCCACGGCGGCGCCGTCTGCACGTCCAGCAACGCCCGCAGCGTCCTCGCATGGGCCTTCACCCGGAAGAAGCGCGTGTTCTTCTTCCCCGACCAGCACCTCGGCCGCAACACCGGCGCCGCCCTCGGCGTGCCGCTCGACGAGATGGTGCTCTGGGGCTGGGCGCGCCCCTACGGGTCGATGGGCGGCCAGACGCTCGAGGCGCTCGCGCGCAGCCGCATCCTGCTCTGGGCCGGCCACTGCTCCGTGCACCAGCGCTTCACGCCCGGGCAGGTCGCCGACGCGCGACGGCGCTACCCCGACGCGATCGTCGTCGTCCACCCCGAGTGCCGGCTCGAGACCGTGCAGGCGGCGGACCTCAGCGGCTCGACCGAGTTCATCGCGCGCACCGTCGCCGAAGCGCCGGCGGGCGCCACGATCGCTGTCGGCACCGAGATCAACCTCGTGAGCCGGCTCGCGAAGGAGCATCCGGACAAGCGCGTCTTCTGCCTCGACCCCGTCGTCTGCCCCTGCTCGACGATGTACCGCGTCCACCCGGCCTACCTCGCCTGGACGCTCGAATCGCTCGTCGAAGGGCGCGTCGTCAACCGGATCAGCGTCCCCGAAGACGTCGCCCGCGACGCCCGCCTCGCGCTCGACCGCATGCTCGCGATCCCGTAACCGCACAGGCCGATTCGCGTCTGTCCGCCTCCGATCGCAAGCGCGTTGCGACGTAGAGCCGTCGCGTCTTGAGCGCTGCTTGAGCAGGCCTCGCGTATGCTCGCCCCGGCGCCGCCGCACAGGCCTGTGCGCGTGCGCACGTATGCGGGGAGGTGAAGGAGTTGCTCACCCTCGGCATCAACGCCGCCTTCCACGACTCCGCCGCCTGCCTGGTGGACGACGGCCGCATCGTCGCCGCCGTCGAGGAGGAGCGGCTGACAGGCATCAAGCACGCCAAGCGGCCGACGCCATTCTCGGCGTACGAACTTCCCTTCCAGGCGATCGACGCCTGTCTCGCCGAAGCCGGCGCCGTGCTTGGCGACGTCGACCACGTCGGCTATTCCTTCGACCCGCACCTCCTGCTCGGCTGCCATGCCGGCGTGGACACCATCACGCTGCCGTTGGAGCCGAGCGCGCAGCCCGTTGCCGACGAGTGGGAGGCCGCCTGGGATCCGCTCTTCCTCTCGTCGATCGTCAACGCGCCGCGCCACCTCGCGGGCGGCGTGCCGCATCACCTCAGAGCGCGCTTCGCCGGCCACGACGACAGCTACCGCTGGCACTTCGTCGAGCATCACACCGCGCATGCCGCCAGCGCCTTCCTCGCCTCGCCCTTCGAGCGCGCCGTCGTGCTCACGCTCGATGGTCGCGGCGAGCGCGCGACGACCTACGCCATCGGCCACGGCGCCGACATCGACCGCATCGGCCAGGTGACGATGCCGCACTCGCTCGGCCTCCTCTACGAGCGGGTGACGGAGTACCTGGGCTTCCTGCATTCCTCCGACGAGTACAAGGTGATGGCGCTCGCCTCCTTCGGCGAACCCACCTATCTCGACGAATTCCGCTCGCTGGTCCGGGTCGGCTGCGACGGCCAGTACGCCATCGCGCCGCTCTGCCTCGAACGCCGCTTCGGCCCGCGACGGGCTCGCGGCGGCCCCATCGAGCAGCGCCACTACGACGTGGCGCGCTCGCTGCAGGCGCGGCTCGAAGAGACGGTGATCGAGATCGTGCACTGGCTCCACGAGGCCAGCGGCGAGCGGCATCTCTGCATCGCCGGCGGCGTCGCGCTCAACTGCGTGCTCAACGCCCGCATCCGCGACGACGGCCCGTTCGACGAGATCTGGGTGCAGCCGGCGGCGGGCGACGCCGGCACGGCGCTCGGCGCGGCGCTGTCGCTCGACGCGCGCCTCCGCGGGACGCGTCCGGCGCCGATGACACACGCATTCCTCGGCCCGTCCTACGCCGACGCGGAGATCGAAACGCTGCTCCGCTCGTCGAAGCTCTCCTACCGCCGTCCGGCCGACATCGCCTGCGAGACCGCGCGCCTGCTCGACGAAGGCAAGATCGTCGGCTGGTTCCAGGGCCGCATGGAGTTCGGTCCGCGCGCCCTCGGCGGCCGCTCGATCCTCGCGTCGCCGCGCGACGCCGCCATGCAGGAGCGATTGAACGCGATCAAGGACCGCGAGGACTTCCGGCCCGTCGCGCCCGTCGTGCTTGAAGACCGCGCGGCGGACTGGTTCACGCCGGCGCACGCGTCGCCCTTCATGCTCTTCACCCATCGCGTGCGGGCCGAGCGAGCGGCGCAGATCCCCGCCGTCCGGCACGTCGATGGCACGGCGCGCGTGCAGACGGTGCGCGCCGCCGAGCAGGCGCTCTTCGGCCGCCTGCTCCGGGCGTTCGAGCGGCGGACCGGCGTCCCGGTGCTCATCAACACCTCGTTCAACACGCGCGGCGAGCCGATCGTCTGCACGCCGCGCCAGGCGCTCACCTGCTACTGCGCCTCGCCGCTCGATGCGCTCGCCATCGGCCCATTCCTGCTCGAAAAGCCGGCGGCCGCATGAACCCGCGCGTCTCCGTCGTCATCCCCACGTACCGCCGCCCCGATGCGCTCGCGCGCTGCCTGCGCGCCGTGCTCGCCCAAGAGCTCGGCGCCGGGGCGTACGAGCTGATCGTCGTCGATGACGAGCCGTCGGCAGAGACGCGCGCGCTCGTCCGCCGGCTGGCCGCACCGGTCGAAGCGCCGGCGCCGATCGGCCTCGTCCGCGCGCCCGCGCACGGCCGCGGCGGCCCGCAGGCGGTGCCGCCGCGGGCGACTTCGGCCGACTTGGCGCCGCAGCTGACATACATCCCGATGACGCGCGCGCACGGCCCCGCCGCCGCCCGCAACGCCGGCTGGCGCGCCGCGCGGGCGCCGGTCGTTGCCTTCACCGACGACGACTGCCTGCCGCTGCCCGGCTGGTTGCGCGCCGGACTGGAGGCGCTCGGCGCCGGCGTCTCTGGCGTCGATGGCCGCGTCATCGTGCCGCTGCCGCCGGCGCCGACCGATGCGCAGCGCACGCTCGCCGGCCTCGAGCGCTCGCGATTCGTCACGGCGAACTGCTTCTATCGCCGCAGCGCGCTCGTCGAGGCCGGCGGCTTCGACGAGCGCTTCCGCCTGCCCTGGCGCGAGGACTCCGACCTCTACTTCACCCTGATCGAGCGCGGCCACCGCTTCGAGCGCGCGCCGGGCGCCGTCGTCCTGCACCCGGCGCGCCCGGCGACGCCGTGGGGAGTCAGCCTGCGCGAGCAGCGCAAGAGCGCGGACAATGCGCTGCTCTATCGGAAGCATCCGCGCCTCTACCGCGAGCACGTGCAGGCGCGGCCGCCGCTGCGCTACTACGCCGCCGTCGCCGCCGCGGCGTGCGCGGCCGTGGCGCTCCTGCGCGGCCGGCGCGTCGCTGCGGCGGGCGGCGCCGCCGCCTGGGCGTGCCTGACGCTGGAGTTCGCCGCCGAGCGCCTGCGCGCGACCTCGCGGCGCCCGTCGCATGTCGCCGAGATGGTCGTCACGTCGGCGCTGATCCCGCCGCTATCGATCTGGTGGCGGCTGCGCGGCGCCTGGAAGTACCGCGTGCTGTTCCTGTAGCCGGCGCCCGGGCAGGCGGACGTCGCGCGCCGGCCCGAATGCGATCCCGGTGCACGCCGCAGGAGCAGTCGCAGCGATGCCGCTTCCCCCCTACCTCCAGATCGAGCCCGTCGGCCAGTGCAACCTCCGCTGCCAGATGTGCCCCATCCAGTTCCGTCGCGACGGCCCGCCGTACGGGGAACCGGCCTTCATGCGCTTCGAAACCTACACCCGCTTGATCGACGAGAACAGCGCCCTCGAACACCTGCACCTGCAGGGGCTCGGCGAGCCGATGATGCACCCGCGCTTCTTCGATCTGGTGGCCTACGCTGCGGGGCGCGGCGCCCGCGTCACCACCAACTCCAACCTCACCCTCCTCAAGCCGCGACGCGCCGCCGCCTGCGTCACCAGCGGCCTCGACGAGCTGCACGTCTCGATCGACGGCGCGACGGCCGCGACCTACGAGCGGTCCGCGTGCGCGGCCACTTCGACCGCGTCGTCCGCAACATCGGCCTCCTCAACGGACGCGAAGTCCGCGCTTGCGCGCGCGACGCCGCGTCTGCACGTCATCATGGTGGTGATGCGCCAGAACCTCGGCGAGCTGCCGGCGCTCGTGCGGCTCGCCGCCATGTGCGGCGCCGATGTGCTCTTCGTCCAGCACCTCTGCCATGACTTCGCGGAGTCGTCGCTGCCGGCGCACTACCGGCCGATGCGCGAGTTCGTCGAAGCGCAGACGCTGCTCCACGAAGACCCGGCGCGCATCGCGGACGCCTTCGACGCAGCGCGGCGGATCGCCGATGCGTGCGGCATCGCCCTGCGCCTGCCGCAGCCGCCCGGCCGCGCGACGCACCGGCGCTGCGACTGGCCCTGGACCGGCGCCTACGTCAGCTACGATGGCTTCGCCATGCCCTGCTGCATGGTCGCCACGCCGGATCGCGCGAACTTCGGTCGCATCGACGGCCGCACGCTCAGCGAGGTGTGGGACGGCGCCGCGTACGAAGACTTCCGCCCCAGGCTCGAGTCGCCGGCGCCTCCCGAGATCTGCCGCACGTGCGCCGTCTACACCGGCGCCTTCTGAGCGATGCGCGCAACGGCGCGGCGCATCATCCATCTGGGTGGGGGTCACCGTCTCCAGCCGCGGATAGACTGCCAGCAGGCGACGCAGGCTGGAGGCCGGCACATGGCGCACGTCGAAAAGTCCGTCGAAGTCGAAGCGCCGGTCGCCGAGGTCTTCCGCACGTGGACCGCGTACGAGGACTACCCTCGCTTCATGGAGGGCGTCCGCCAGGTTCGCAAGCTCAGCCCCTATCGCACCCGCTGGGTGGCCGACTTCGGCGGCGCGCACGAGGAGTGGGACGCGCGCATCACCGATACGACGACCAACCGGCGCCTCGCCTGGACGAGTGAATCCGGCGAGCGCCACGACGCCGAGGTCGTCCTGGAGCCGCTCGGCCGCGACCGGACGCGGGTCTACTTCGCGCTGGATTACGAGCCGCAGGGCGCGACGAAGTCAAGCGCCGAACGCCTCGGACTCCTCGAACGGCGGACGGAGGGCGACCTCCGGCGCTTCAAGCAGTACGTCGAATCGCATGGCGCGATGGGCACGACCGCAGCGCGCCGAATGGAGGAACGCATGCGCGACCCGGACTTCCGCGAACAGGGACAGCAGCAGTTCGAGCAGGGGAAGAACCAGATTCCCCAGATGCGCTCGATGCCGCGCCTCGATCCGCTCGAATGGATCTCGGCCGGCCTCCTGACGGCCGGTGGTATCAACTGGGGCCTCGAAGGCCTCTTCGACTACGACATCGTCGACGAGTTGTTCGATGAAGACTCGAAGACCGCGAAGGTGATCTACGGCGCGATCGCCGTCGCCGCCGTCTACACGTTTATCGGCCTCGTACGCATCGAGGTGATGAGCCGCCGCAAGGAGGCGCAGCACCACGAGGAAGAGCGCATGAAGGCGCAGCCGGAGATGTCCGAGCGCCGCGCGAGCTACGTCTAAGCTCGCACTGCGCCGGCCGTCGGACTGCGAGACAAGGAGGCCACCTATGCCGCGGCTGACCTTCGCCGGCCATCCCGTGCACCCGCAGATGGTCAGCGCGCCCCTCGGCCTGCTGCCGATGAGCCTCGCGCTGGACGTCTGCTATCTGGCGACGCGCCGCCGCAGCTACGCCGAAGCGGCGTACTACTCGATGCTCGGCGGCTACGTCGGCGCGCTCTCGGCCGCCATGACGGGGCTCGGCGACTACTTCGCCATCCCCGACGGCTCGCCGACGAAGCGCATCGCCAACGTCCACCTGACGCTCAACGTCGGCATCATCGGCCTCGCCAGCTTGGGGCTCATGCGGCGCCGGGGCAAGCGCCGGGTCGACGCCGGCGATCTCATGCTGTCCGCCCTCGGCAACGCGGCCCTGATGGTGTCCGGCTGGTATGGCGGCCAGATGGTTTACAAGCAGGGCATGCGCGTCGAAGGACGCAGCGAGGTCGCGCGCGCCCAGGAGTGGCGTGTGCCCGGCGACGCCAGGATCGAGCACGCACTCGCCGCCGTCGCCGACGCCGGCGGCGATGATGGCCGTGAGCCCGGCGAACTGCGCGAGGACATCTATCGCGAGCGGAGCCAGTTCTAGCCCGACGCGCGAAGGGAGCGCCTCGAGCGCGTCGTCACGCCCATGCAACATCACTGCGCGCGTCGATGCGCGGCTGATCGGCGGCGGGCGTTAGCATGGGGGCAGGAGGGACGATGGCGACGACACCGACGCTCGAAGGGCTGATGGCGATGCGCCATCGCGACGTGCTCGACGTCCACGGCGACAAGGTCGGCGAGCTCGTCGAGGTGTACTTCGACAAGGCCACCCGCGTCCCCGAGTGGCTCGGCGTCGACACCAGCCCCTTCGGCTCGAAGCGCGTCCTCGCCCCCGCCGTCGGCGCCCGCATCGATGAGCGCGGCGTGTGCATCGCCTGGGGCAAGGACGCCGTGCTTGATACCCCGGAAGTGCTCGACCGGGAGATCAGCCAGGACCTCGAGCAGCACCTGTACGATCACTACGGCCTGCAGTACTCCTTCGAGGGCTCTCCGACCGGCCTGCCGCGCGATGTCCGCGCCCAGATCCCCGCCTCCGGCTCTGAACCGCCGGCGACGCAGAGGTCACTGCCCGATGCCTCCCCGGAGGAGGGCGCCCTGCGCTGGCCGGACATCCCTCGCGACGACCCGATCCACACGACCGTGGTCGATGCGCCGGGCGAGCCGGCGACACGCGGCGGATCCGGCGCGAGCGGGATCGCCCGAGAGTCTCGCCTCGAGACCGCCGTCGACGACACCGAGGCCGACGGCCGGCTCTATCTCGCCGGCGCCGTCGCTGCCGTAGCAGGCTCCGTCGTCGCCACGATGCGCGGCTGGCGCTGGCCGGAGATGGCTCTCCGCGCCGCCGCCCTGGCAATGCTCTCACTCGGCATCATGCGGAAGCGGCGTGAAGTCGCCCAGCACGAAGCGCGTCGCGCCGCCGAGCCCGCGCCGCCGCATCGCTCGCTGAAGCAGCGCGTCCTCAGCACGATCGGGAGGTGAGCGTGGAAGCCGAGCAGTTCATGCGCATCCACGCGCTGAAGGCGATGACCGGCGCCATCGCCCCGACGATCATCGACCTCACGCCCGAGGCGACGACAGCCGCGCTCGCGCTCGGCGCGCGCGGGCTGCCGCGCACCCGCGACGTGCGACTCGAGCGCGTCGCATCCGGCGACGGCGCGCCCGTATTCGATGTCACGTACGCCGATGGCGCGCGCTCCATCACGCTGCGCGAGACGCTGCGCGAGGTCGGTGGCTGGTGGAAGATCGCGCGCATCGAACGCCGCGGCGCGCGCTGACGGCAATCTCCGCCCTCTCCACGCTGCGGTGAGGGGCGTTCATACGCCGGATCTGCAGGATTGAGTCAGGGAGACGAGCCGTCCTCGCCACGAGCCGTCGTCGAGCGAACGGCTCTCCCGGCGCCTCGCTCCACGCTGTGGAGACGGGAGTTCCAGACGGCGGATATGCAGGATTGATGGCACCCACGAGCTGGATCGCCACGAGCCGTCGTCGAGCCGATACCCTTCCGCCGGGGCGCTTCAGATTGCCGGCTTCATCCGCTGGATCGATGGCTGCCTGACGAGGGATCCCTCCAGGGAGCGCGCCGAACGGGCGCCGTCAGCCGCCCGCGCTCTCCGGGCGCCACGAGAAGATCGCCGAGCGCCCGGCGCCGCTGTCCGGCATGATGCGGCCGCCATCGGCGTCGAAGCGGGACGCCAGCAGGCGCCGCAACTTCTCCTGCGCCGGCGCGTCGTCGGCCGCCAGGCAGAGCCGGCCCGACACTTCGCGCACGGCGTCGTCGAGCGAGTCGAAGCCCCAGGTCAGCGGCGCGCACACGACCTCCACATCGGCCATGACGCCGATCTGCGCGAGCACGTTGAACAGGTCGGCGTGCGTCGGCTGCGCCTGCAGCGGCTCGCCGTAGAACTCGCTCCAGAGCCCGAAGTCCGTCGGCATCGGGTCCGCGCGCAGGTAGACGAATACCCGCTCGCGCGCGTGCGCCTCCAGCTTCCGCACGAATGGCACGACATCGCCGATCGGGTACAGCACGTGCGAGCAGATGACGACGTCCGCCGGCTCGACCTCGGCGTCCATCCACGCCGCATCGACGGTGCGCACGTTGTCGATTCCCTGCTCCTTCAGGTCCTCGCGCAGCAGCCCGAGCATCGCCGCTGAAGGCTCGACCGCCGTCACGCGCGAGACGTGCGGCGCGATCGCCAGGGTGTGGCGGCCTGGCCCGGCGCCGACGTCGAGCACGCTGCTCGTGCCGTCCACGTGCGCGAGCAGGCGCGGCAGGAACGGGTCGTGCGGCGTCATCGCGTGCGTGGCGGCGCGATAGGATGTCGCCCGCCGGCCCCAGTAGTCGTCGCTCGTCCGGCCGGCCGCCGCGTACGCCGCGTCCATCTGCGCGCGCCGTCGCTCGACGATCTCCGCCCACCGGGCGACGTAATCGATGGCGGCGGCTGGCGGCGGCAGCGCGTCGCTCCTGTCGGTTGTCATCTGTCAGCGTCTCCCGCGCCGTCCGCAGCGCCACCGATCGCGTCGGTGACATCGAACTGCATCGTCCCCATGCCCGTGACGACGAAGCCGACGCCGAGCTTGTGCTTGCCGGCGGGCAGCGTCAGCCCTTCGACGCCGATCGTCACGACCTTGTTCATCGCCAGCGTGAACGGCTGCGCGCTCGAGACGGCGCTGAACTGCACCCGCTGGCCGTCGATCGAGAAGCTGGCCTGCTCGGGCGGCACCTCCTCGCCGTCGACGGTGAGCGGCAGCACCTGCTCGGCGTAGCCGGAGCCCAGCGAGTTCTTGAGGTCGAAGGCGAAGCCGCCGTCCTCGTTGCGCAGGCTGCCCTTCACGTACAACCGCCGCAGCAAAAATGATGGCACCTGCATGCGTCGAGTTTCCTTCCGAACGTCAGCTGCGCGCGTCCCCGGCACGCCGACCGCAAGTATCGCCCACCGCTGCCCAAGGTGCCATCCGCGCGAGTGGCGCCCACGACCGCGGCGCAACATCGCGCGTCCGGAACCTACTCCGGCCCGAAGCCATGCAGCATCCTGTACACCTGCCGCTCGCGTGCCACGACCTCTGCCGGCAGTTCGACGGCGCCGCCGAGCATGCCCGCGAGCGCCTGCACCTGCGCCACCCGCTCCACCAGCTCGACGACCGCGACCGCCTCCTCGAGCTGCCGCCCGACGCCGACGACGCCATGCTGGCGCAGCAGCACCGCCGCCCGCTCGCCGAGCGCCTCGACCGCGCGCCTCGCGAGCTCCTCGCTCGCCGATGACGCATATGCGGCCACCTCGATCGCGCCGCCGAGGATCACCACCTGCTCGTCGAGCACGGCCGGGATCGGCTTGCCGGCGACGGCGAAGGCGCTCGCGTGCAGGGAGTGCGTGTGCACGACAGCGCCGACGTCCGGGCGCTCGCGGTACATCGCGACGTGCGTCAGCGACTCGCTCGATGGGATGCCGTCACCCACGACGGGCTCGATATCGAAGTCGACAACCAGCACGTCGGCGAGCGTGAACCGATGATACGGCACGCTGCTCGCCGTAATGGCGATCAGGTCGCCGTCGGGCGTCGTGATGCGACGGCTGACGTTGCCGCTCGAACCCGCGACCAGCCCGGCGTCCGCGATGCGCTCGACCGCGCTCAGCACCTCGCGCCGCTCGTCCTCGAACTCCTGCTTCATTCCCCCTCCATGGCGCCGCGATCGAAGGCATCCGCCATCGCGCACCAGCGCCCGTAACAGTCCTCGTACACCGCGGACGCCGCCGCATCCGGCTCGACGATCGTCCGGCCGCCCGCCATCGCCGTCGCGGCCGTTGCCAGCGACGCGTGCCGGCCGAGCGCGACGGACGCCAGCACCGCCGCGCCGAGGGCGGATGTCTCCGGCGTCGTCGCCACCTCGAGCGGCCGGTCGACCGCGTCGGCGACGATCTGGGCGAAGAGCGGCATGCGCGACATGCCGCCGCCGAGCGCCAGCCTGCCGATGGGCGCGCCGGTGATCTCCTCCAGCTGCTCGAGGTTGGCGCGGACAGCGTACGCCGTCGCCTCGAGCACAGACCGCAGGACGGCGGCTGGCGAGGGGTCGGACATCACCAGCGGCAGCGGGACGGTCAGTGCACCCGTGCCCGCGCTCATCGCCGACGCCCGCATCGCCCGCGCGCCCAGGACGGCCATCACGTCGTCGCTCCCCGGCGGCGCCTGCGCCGCGAGCCGCGCCGCGTCCTCCGGCTGCCGCCCGAGCATCGCGCACGCCCACGCCCATCCTCGGCCGGTCTCGCTGGCGTTCGATTCGAGCACGAACGCCGCCGGCCCGACGTGCACGCCCGTCCACGTGCGGCGCTTCTGGTCGAACACGGGCGTCGCCGTCACGATCTGCACCGGCGCGCTCCAGCCGGCCGGCACGCCGCAGTCGCCGGCCGCGATCGCCGCCATGCCAACGAGCGCGCACTGCGTGTCGGCACCCGCGAGCACGACCGGCGTGCCGGCGAGCGGGCCCGCGCGGACAGTGCCCGCGATGCTGCCATCGGCGATGGTCGGCGGCAGCAGCGCCTCGTCAAAGGCGAGGTCGGTGAGATATTCGGGCGGCGTCCCCGCCCGGATGTCGAGCAGGCCGTTCTCCACCGCGAGGCTGCGCGAAGTCATGCTCGCGCCGGTCGTCGTCGTCGCCAGCCAGTCCGCCAGCGGCAGCGCCCGGCGCACCGCCGCCGCGTCTGCGGGGCGGTGCCGCCGCAGCCAGGAGAGCTTCGCGGGCGCCTGCAGCAGCGACGGCAGATGCCCGGTCGCCGCATACACCACGTCGCCGAGTCGGGCGTCGATCTCCATCCCCTCGGCGGCCGCCCGCGCATCGATGTTCGGCGCCAGATACACGGCCTCGCCGTCCTCCGCCACGAACGCCATCCCCTCGCGCTGCCCGGTGAACGCCAGCGCCGCGAACGGCCCGCCCGCCGACGCCGCTTCGATCACCCGCGCGAGCGCAGCCAGCACCGACGCCGCGTGAAACTCCCGTCCGAACGACGCGGCGTCAGGCGGGGTGCGCATCTCCCACGGCTCCCGCGCGGCGACGCGCACGGTCCCGTCGGCCGTCACCACCACGGCGCGGAGGCCGCTCGTGCCGGCATCGACGACAACGACAGGGTCAGCGGCCACGCGCAGGGTCGACATCGGGGTTGACGGCGAAGCGCAGCGGACGGCCGGCGAGCAGCCGCTCCACCTCGCCGGCGATCATCCGCGACTGCCGCTCGACGGTCTCGGTCGTCGCGCCAGCGATGTGCGGCGTCAGGATGACGTTGGGCGCCGAGAGCAGAGGGCTGCTGAGCGGCAGCGGATGCCCCTCGAAGACGTCGAGCGCGGCGCCGGCGATTCGGCCGGCGGCCAGCGCCTCGACCAGCGCCCCCGTGTCCACGACAGCGCCGCCGCTCGTGTTGACCAGGTACGCATCGGGCTGCATCGCGGCGATGAACCCGGCGTCGACGAGCTTCGCGGTGCCTTCGTTGACCGGGACGTGGAGGCTCACCCAGTGCGACCGCCGGGCGACCTCGTCGAGCGGCGCCGCCTCCACGCCGAGTGCCCGCATGCGGCTGGCGCGCACCGCCGGGTCGTACGCCAGCACGCGCGCGCCCAGCGCCAGGCACTTCGCGGCGACCGCGCGGCCGATCTGGCCGAAGCCGACGATGCCGACCGTCGCCCCGGCGATCTCCGTGCCCCGGAGCATGCGATAGCCGGCGACCGGGTCGCGCCAGCCGCCGCCACCGACGAGCGCGTGCGCGCGCGGGATCTGACGCGCCAGTGAGAGCATGAGTCCCAGCGTCATCTCCGCCACGGCGTTCGTGTTGCGACCGGGCGCATGCGTGATCAGCACGCCGTGCTCGCTGGCGCTCTCGACGTCCACGGTGGTCAGCGCGTTGCGGCAGACGCCGACGAGCCGCAGCCCTGGCGCGGCCTCGAACAGCTCGTCGAAGATGAAGTCCGCTTCGACGACGAGGACGTCGGTGCCCGACGTGGCCAGCCGCGCGCCCAGCGCTTCAGGGTCGTAGATCCGGCCTGTCTGGAGCCAGTCCTCGTGCGTGACGTCGCCCAACCGCAGCAGGCGCGCCAGCCAGCGTTCAGCGAACGGAGCGAGGATCAGTGCACGCAAGGCGATCCCTGACAGGAGCCCGGCCGCTGGCCGCGATGCGGCGTCCGCCGCCGCACCTTAATAGTCGGCCAGAAGCTGACGAGGCGCGAAGCCAACCGGACCGCCATCCGACGAGTGGCTCAGCTGGTCAGACCGCTGCCGCGCGGCGGCCGCGCTCACCCGCTCGCTCGCCTTCCAGCGGCGTCACGAGCGCGTCCGCCAGGTCCGTGGCCGACATCAGGCCGCCGCTGTGCGGCCCGATCGCCAGCTGGACGACATAGCCGTCGTGGGCGGCCAAGGCGACGCCGGCGGCCTCCTCGGCGCTCGCCGCGGTGCCGGCGGCGGCAAGCGCCTCGGCGAGCTGCGCGCGCCACGCCGCGTAGGCCTGCGTCAGCCGCTTCTTCACGTCCTCGTTGCGCATCGACTGCGCCCAAAACTCGAGCACGACGCCCGGCCAGCGTCGCTCTTCGTCGTAGGAGACGAGCGCCTCGACGAGCGCCCGGGCGTCGGTGCCCGGCTGGCCCGCGCCGGCCGCTGCCAGCATCCGCGTGCGGTCTTCGCTCCAGCGGCGCAGCAGTTCGAGCAGGATGTCTTCCTTCGTTGAGAAGTGGAAGTAGTACGCGCCCTTCGAGTAGCCCACTTCCTGCGCGATGTCGTCGATCGTCGCGTGGTCGTATCCGCGCTCCGAGAAGAGCTTCATGGCGCTGTCGATCAGGCGCGCCCGGGTCAGTTTCCGCTGCTCGAACCGGTCCATGTTCCCCTCGCCGCGCCACTCTCGCGCACACGTATCGGCGCCCATGCACACCGTCCCGACCAGTATGCACGAGCGAACGCGCTTTGCCAATCCGGCTTGACAGGGCAACTTCAAAAAAAAGTTGGCTGGATCGCCCGTCCGGCTGTAACAATCACGGCGCCGCCACGTTAGGACTTGACGAGAGCGAAGGGAGTCGGAGCGGAAGGCAGGACGCCGCATCGCGTTCGTCAGAGGTTCCGACAGGGCAAACTCGCCGAAAGGCGAGGACGCAAAGCCACGGGTCCGCCACCACCAGCGCGGACAGCCGGGCCGCCGAAGACCTCGAGCGCCATCGCTCGAACCCGTCTTGCGTCGCATCCCCCTCGGATGTCTGGCCTGCGCCAGAATCGCAGAACGGGGGAGCAGTTCGATGCGCACACCAGAACGCCAGGACATGATCATGCGGCACATGCCGCTCGTCGCCTTCGTCGTCGGCCGCATGTCCACCGACAACCAGAAGACCCTCGGGCTCGACCGCGAGGACGCGCTCGCCTACGGCACCGAGGGCCTCATCCAGGCCGTCGATGCCTTCGACTTGGACCGCGGCACCAGCTTCGCCAGCTTCGCCGTCCGCCGCATCCGCGGCTCGATCCTCGATGCGATCCGCAAGATGGACCCGCTTCCCCGTTCGCTGCGGAAGAGCACGCGCGAGGTCGAACAGACATCGCAGGAGCTCGCGGCGAGCCTCGGGCGCTGGCCGACGAGCAAGGAGATCGCCTTCCGGCTGGGGATGCCGGCGGACCAGATCCAGGGGATCATGCGCCACGCCGGTTCGAAGTTCATCTCTCTCGAGCATGCCATTCAGGACCGCGGCGGCGAGCACGCGCCGTCGCTCGACCCCGTCGACGAGGATGAGACCGGCGACCCGGCGAAGGCGGCGGACCACAACGCATCGCTGGCGATGCTCGATGGCGCATTGCATGAGCTGAATGCTCGCGATCGCGCGATCTTGAAGCTGCGATACGGCGAATCCAAGCCGTTCCACGTCATCGGCGACATGCTCGGGCTCTCCGAATCGCGCGTCTGCCAGCTGCATAAGCGGATCCTGTCGACACTGCGCCGCCAGCTCGTCTCCCAGCTCGAGGAAGCCGCCTGACCCCTACGGCCTCCCGCCCGGGTGCCGATACTCCTATGAGCCCGAAGCGGCGCATTCGTATCTGGGCGGTGCCATGTTGAATCGAGCCTTCAAGGAACCGGCAGACGAGCGCGACTTCCCGCAGCCAGCGGAGCGGGAGCGCGAGGGCAACGTCGTGCAGCTCAACGCCGCCGCGGAAGCGCCTCCGCGGCCGGCAGAGCGCCTGCCGCTGCCCGCCCTGGCCTACGCCTTGCTCGTGTTCGCCGCCGGCGCCGCTGCCGTCGCCTGGTTCGGCCCGCAGCTCGACACGCGCGACTGGCCGGGCTTCCTCGTACTGGCGGTGTTCGCTGTCGCCGCCGGCCGCACCCGGCTCTCGATCTACGGCGAGACGACCATCTCCATCGCGATGGTCGGCGATTTCGCCGTCGCCTTCCTCTTCGGGCCCGCGGGCGCGGTGCTCGTGGCGCCGTTCGCCGCCCTCGCCACCGACCTCGGTAGCGGCAGTCGCTGGTATAAGCGCCTCTTCGACATCGGCGCCTTTAGCCTCGTCAATGTGGCCGCCGCCAGCATCGCGTGGCTTTTGATGGGCGAGCGCCTGAACGCCAGCCCGTGGATCGTGCCCATCGCCCTATTGGTCGTCGTCGCGTACTACCTGGCAAACATCAGCCTCGTCACGGTCGCAGTCAGCCTCTCGACGCGCTCGAGTATCGTTTCCGTCTGGCGAGAGAAGTTCGAGTGGCTGATCCCGCATTATGTAGTGTTCGGACTGCTCGGGCTGGCACTCGCCGTCGCCTACGATGCCATCGGCTTCGCCGGCATCCTCGCCTTCGTCGCGCCGCCGCTCATGATGCGCTTCTCGCTCAAGCAGTACGTCGACAAGACGGCCGAGAACGTCGAAGAGCTGCGCAACACGAATCGCCATCTCCAGAAGGCCAATCAGGAGATCCTTCATATGGCGACAGAGTTGCGCCAGACCTATGACGGCACGCTGGAAGCCCTCGTATCCGCGCTCGACGCGCGCGACCGGGAGACCAAGGGCCACTCGATCCGCGTCGCCCGCTACATGATGGAGATCGCCTTCCACATGGGGATCCAGCCTTCGACCGATGAGTGGGTCGACATGCAGCGCGGCGCCCTCCTGCACGACGTCGGCAAGATCGGCGTCTCGGACACCATCCTCCACAAGCCCGGGCCGCTCACCGACGAGGAGTGGGTCGACATGCGCCGCCATCCGAAGATCGGCCACGACATGATCAAGGACATCTCGTTCCTCTCCGGCGCCGCCACGATCGTCCTGGCGCACCACGAGCGGTTCGACGGCCGGGGCTACCCGAAGGGGCTGGCGCAGGACGAGATCCCGCTCGGCGCACGCATCTTCGTCCTCGCAGACACGTTCGATGCGATGACGTCGGACCGGCCGTACCGCCGGGCGCTCACGCCGGAAGTATCACGAGACGAGATCATCAAGTGTAGTGGCACGCAGTTCGACCCGAAGTGCGTGCAGGCCTTCCTGCTCGCCTTCGACAAGATCGTCGCGATCCGCATGGCAGACCACGACGAGGTGACCGAGCATCACGCCTCAGCGGCGCCCCGCCAAGCCGCGTAACGGCAGTCTGCCTGCGATTCCGAGTGGAAATACGAAAGACTCCCGTCAGCCGAGATCCGGCTCACGGGAGTCTTTCGCTTCGATGTGCTGTTGGGGCCTAGCCCCAGGAAACGCGCTGAACCATCTTCGTTCCTCCTAACCTGACGTTGCCTGACCCACTTCCGGAAACGGGTTACCGACCCGTCGGTATTAGTTTCTCACCGGCCGGCTAGTCTGTCAAGAGGGATTGACAAGGACGTTCACAAAAAATGCTTGTCTCGCGCCGGCCCGATGTGCGCGTCGCGGGCGTCCCGGCCGATACATCTCATAGGACGCATGCCAAACAAATCAGAACGCCAGGCACTCCGCGCCCAGCGCACCCGCGACCAGGTCGTGCAGGCGGCGCTCACCGTCTTCGCGCTCAAGGGCTATACCGCCGCGTCGATGGATGACGTCGCGCTCGCGGCGGGTTGCTCCAAGGGTGGACTCTACCACCACTTCCCGCAGAAGTCAGCCGTCCTCACCGCCGTCGTCGAGCGTCTGATCCGCATCGATGCGCTGCTGCCGCCGTTCACGGCGACGACCGGCGAGTCCGCTCTGCCGGCAGCCGCGTTCGGCCGTGTCCTCGTGGAGATCTGGGCGGAAGCCGGCCGCTCCGAGGAGCTGCGCGCACAATTGCGCGCCGGCTACGAGGCGTGCCTCGACCGTACGCTGATGGACCGCTCGCGGCCCGGCAGCGGCCTCGCCGAGATCCTGCGCATCGGCACGCTGATCCAGCTGCTCACGCGCAACGACCCGGCGAGCGCCAGCGAAGCCGCTGTCCGCCTCGGCATCGCCGCCTGATCCCCGGCGTCGACCGCGGCCCGACGGCGGTACCCCTTCATTCGCGCGGGTGATGGCGGGCCTGGTGCACGCCTGACGAACGTGCGCGGGCGCCCTGCTGGCCGCAGACATCAGCACTCACCCGGCGTCCGCCTCCAGACGGCGGGGCGCGCGACGACCAGCTGCGGCACGACGGCGCCCTGCCGGACGTGCCGGAACCGGGCGGTCGACATGATGCGGCGCGCGATCGGCGCCGTTCGGCTCAGACGGGCGCGAGGCGCACGGCCAGGAGCTTCGGCCGAGGGACGGGGTAGAGTTACGCCGACAACCACATGCGGCGCCGCCGCTCGCGGTCCTGCTTCGCGCGATTCAGGTCCGCCATCGCCGCCTCGAGCAGCGCGTCGGCGTGCGTCATCTCGGGCGTCGCGGTGACGCTTCCCGAACAGACGCCCGCCCACAGCGAGACATCGCGGCCGTTCACCTGCGTCATCGCCGATTCGCGGGCGAGCCGGTCCTCCAGCCGCTCGACGAACGCCTCGATGCCCTCAGCGCCCGTCTCCAACAGCAGCACGCCGAACTCGTCGTCGCCCAGCCGCGCCACAACGTCGCTGTAGCGCTTCGTCGCGTCGATCGTCCGCGCGACGTGGCGCAGCACCGCGTCGCCCGCGCGCACGCCGTACTCACGGTTGACGGCCGTCAGGTTGTTCACATCGACGAGCACGACCGAGACATTCCGGCCCATTCGCCGCGAGCGGGTAAACTCGTCGTTCAGGCGGCGCGCGAAGTGGTTGAACGTCGGCAGGTCCGTGAGCAGATCGTGCTCCCCGTCGGCCTCCTCGTCGCCGGCGCCTGCGAGCTGCGCTTCCCGCTCGTCGCGCGTCAGGACGAAGATCGCCGCGACCAGCAACCCCGTCATGCCGATGGCGATGAGAAATGGCAAGTGCGGCACCACCCCGAACTCGTCGAGCAGCGCGGCCAGGATCGTGCCGCCCCAGGCGATCGTCAGCAGCCGCAGCGCGATCGGCACCCAGGCGACGCCGCGTGACTCCTCGCGCGGGCGCCCCGCCACCGGGATCAGCGGGAACACGGAGCCGTCCTCCGGCGGACGGTGACGACGAGGCACGCGAGCGCTCACAGGCATCTCCCCCTTTACCTTCGATCACTATCGGCCGCGCGCCGATGATGCGCAGCGCCGGGCACGCGCGCCTCCAGCCTTCAGCCCTCCCGCCTCCAGGCTCCGGGCATCCCGCTTCCAGCACACTGACGCCGGCGCTATAGTGATCACGTCCCACAAAGGCGCCTCAGCTCGGGCCCAACGGGCTCCTTTCGAGCAGTCGCGAGCGAGGCGGGGGCGAGCCTTCCACGCAGGAAAGGGCCCAGGTGATCCGTCGCACGGGGCGCTCGCTGGGCCGTCCATCCCGATGCCTCGCCGTCGCCCTCGAGAGCGGATCGCCGCCGGCGCGGGATCGCGCCGCCGCAAGGAGCACCACTCATGGCCTACCGCGTGACGTTTATCCCCGGCGACGGCACCGGCCCGGAGATCGCCCAGGCCACCCGCCGCGTCCTCGAAGCCACGGGCGTCCCCTTCGAGTGGGATGTGCAGGACGTCGGCGTCGACGTGATGGCGAAGGAAGGGACGCCGCTGCCGGACCGCGCCATCGAGTCGCTGAAGGGCACGAAGCTCGGCATCAAAGGCCCCGTCACGACGCCCATCGGCACCGGCTTCCGCAGCGTCAACGTCGCCCTGCGCAAGGCCCTTCAGCTGTATGCCTGCGTCCGCCCCTGCAAGGTCTACCCCGGCGTCCGCACCCGTTACGCCGACGCCGGCGTCGACATCGTCGTCATGCGCGAGAACACCGAGGACCTGTATGCGGGCATCGAGTTCGAGGTGGGCTCGCCGTACGTCAAGCAGCTCTCGGGCATCGTCAGCGAGAGCGGTCAGGGCGAGCTGCGCGACGACGCCGGCGTCAGCATCAAGATCATCTCGGAGTTCGGCACCCGCCGCATCGCGAAGTACGCATTCGAGTACGCGCGCAAGAACGGCCGCAAGAAGGTCTCGGCCATCTCCAAGGCCAACATCATGAAATACACGGACGGCCTCTTCTACGCCACGAGCCGCGAGGTCGCCAGGGAGTACCCGGACATCGAATACGACGAGGTGCTGGTCGATGCGCTGTGCATGCAGCTCGTCCAGCGGCCCGAGTGGTTCGATGTCCTCCTTCTCCCGAACCTCTACGGCGATATCCTCTCCGACCTGTGTGCCGGCCTCGTCGGCGGCCTTGGCGTCGCGCCCGGCGCCAACATCGGCGATGTCGCCGCGCTCTTCGAGCCGATCCACGGCAGCGCGCCGAAGTACGCCGGGCAGAACAAGATGAACCCGATGGCGATGATGCTCAGCGGCGTCCTCATGCTCCGCTACATCGAAGAGACCGACGCCGCAGACCGCATGGAGCGCGCGATCGCCGCCGTCATCGCCGAAGGCGCCGCCGTCACGTACGACATGAAGGCCGACCGCAACGACCCGACGGCCGTCGGCACGTCGCAGGTCGCCGACGCCGTGATCGAGAAGATGCAGAAGACGCCGGCGGCCGCCCGCTAGGGCGCCGGGCTGAGACAGAGGGAGGTCGAATGGCAGCACGCAAGAAAGTCACGGTGATCGGCGGCGGCATGACCGGCGGCGCCATCGCCCAGCGGCTCGTCGAGAAGGGCATCGCCGACGTCGTGGTCCAGGACGACCCGCAGTTCGCCGGCAGCCTCCACCACGGCAAGGCGCTCGACATGATGCAGTCGGCCTCCTGGCTCGGCTTCGAGACCCAGGTGACTGCCACCGACGGCTGGGAGGAGACGGCCGGCTCAGACGTCATCGTCTGCACCGCCGGCGCGCCGCGCAAGCCCGGCATGAGCCGGGAAGAGCTGCTCAACGGCAACGCCGACATCGTCCGCGCGAAGGTCACCGACGCGGCGAAGGCCTCGCCCAACGCCGTCATCATCATGTTCGCCAACCCGATGGACGCGATGTGCCACGTCGCCCTGAAGGCGTCCGGCTTCCCGCGCGAGCGGATCATCGGCCAGGGCGGCGCCCTCGACACGGCCCGCTACCGCGCCTTCCTCTCGATGGCGACGGGCGTCAGCGTCCGTGACGTGCACGCCTACGTCCTCGGCGGCCACACCGACACGACGATGGTGCCGATCGTCTCGCAGGCACGCATCGGCGGCCTGCCGCTGGCGTCGTTCCTCACGCCCGACGAGATCGAAGCGATCGTCGCCCGCACGATGAAGGGCGGCGCCGAGATCGGCCAGCTGATGAAGGTGTCGAGCGCCTACTACGCCCCCTCGGCGGCGACCGTCGAGATGGTCGAGGCGATCCTGCTCGACCAGAACCGCCTCATCCCGTCTGCCGTGCTGTGCCAGGGGGAGTACGGCATCCAGGACATCGTCTGTGGGCTGATGTGCCAGCTCGGCGCCGGCGGCATCAAGAAGGCGTACGAATCGCCGGTCAGCGACGGGGAGGCGGACAAGATCCGCGCCGCCGCCGACGCCACGAAGAACCTCATCGCGGACCTGAAGTAGAGGCGCACCATGGCCAGCGACACCACCACACACCTGCGCGAGATCCACGCCGACGAGATCACGGCGAAGGTCGCCGAGCTCTGCGAGCAGGCGGCGCACGTCCTGCCCGATGACGTCGTCGCCGGCCTGCAGCGCGCCGAGCGCTCGGAGCGCTCGCCGCTGGGCAAGCAGGTGCTCATCGAGCTGCTCGAGAACGTCGACATCGCGAAGCGCGACCGCATCCCCCTCTGCCAGGACACGGGCACTACTGTCGTCATGGCCGAAGTCGGTCAGGACGTGCACATCGTCGGCGGCTCGCTGCGCGACGCGATCAACGCCGGCGTCGGCCGGGGCTACACCGAGGGCTACCTGCGGGCGTCGATCGTTGACCACCCCTTCTCGACGCGCGTCAACACGAAGAACAACACGCCCGCCGTCATCCACACGGAGATCGTGCCGGGCGACCGGCTCCACCTCACCATCGTCCCGAAGGGCGGCGGCTGCGAGAACATGACGAAGTTCCAGATCATGCTGCCGGGCCGCGGCAAGGACGGCATCACAGAATTCGTCCTCCAGACCATCGAGGAATCCGGCGGCAATCCCTGCCCGCCGCTCGTCGTCGGCGTCGGCGTCGGCGGCTCGGCCGAGTACGCGATGTTCCTCGCCAAGAAGGCGATCACCCGGCCCGTCGGCGAGGAGAGCGCCGACGAGGAGACGCGCCAGTTCGAGCACGAGCTGCTCGCGAAGGTCAACGCGCTCGGCGTCGGCCCGCAAGCCGTCGGGGGCAGCAACACCGCCCTCGCCGTCAACATCGAGACGTACCCGACGCACATCACGTCGCTGCCCGTAGCGGTGAACCTGCAATGCCACAGCGCCCGATCGAAGCACGCCGAACTGTAGGCGCCTCGCACCGCACACCCGACGCCGCCACGCGCGCCGGCGTACGCATCCGCGAGGCGACACCGGGCGACGTGCCGGCGCTCGTCACGCTGATCAACGCGGCGTACAAGCCCGTCGACTGGTGGCTCTTCGAGCAGCTGCGCACGGACGGCGAGGAGCTGCTCGACGCGCTCGCCGACCCGGACGGCACGCTGATCGTCGCCGAGATGGACGGCGCGCTCGCCGGCCACCTCGCGCTCTGGTTGCGGCCGGATGAGGCGCACTTCGGCCTGCTGGCCACCGGCCCCGCGTTCCAGGGCCGCGGCATCGCGCCGCTGCTGATCGCCGAAGCGGAGCGACGCGCCCGCGATGCGGGCTATCATGCGCTCGGCCTCGGCTGCATCCGCGAGAACGGCCTGCCGGCCTACTACGAGTCGCTCGGCTACCGCGTCACGCAGGAATCGCCCAGCCGGCTCTGGGATGCCAGGCAGGAGTTCACGTACGTGGAGATGGCGAAGGACCTATGATCCGCGTCGATGCCGCCATCGCCCTCATCGCCAACCCGCGCCGCCGCCCCAGGACAGCGGCCGCAGGTCGCGCCGCGCGCGTGCTCCAGACGGGCGGCGGACGATGAGCGTCGACTGCCGCGTCATCCGCCCCTCCGGGCGCGATCCCGCGACGGCGCAGACGCCGGGCATGGCGCGCGTCGCCGGCGTCTCGCTGGCCACCTGCGGCGCGTCGGCGGTCTGGATGGGCGAGGTGACGACGGCGGCCCGCTTCCGCTCGGGTGCCCATCATCACGGCGATCTGGAGAGCGCCATCTACGTCCTGCGCGGCCGGATGCGCATGCGCTGGGGCGAGCGCCTCGAACACCGGCTCGATGCCGAGGCCGGTGACTTCGTCTTCGTCCCCGCGCAGACGATCCACCAGGAGATGAGCATCTCCGACGAGCCGCTCGTGCTCATCCTCGCGCGCGGCGGTCAGGAGAACGTCGTGGTGAACGTCGACCTGCCGGACGAGGTGCTGCAGGATGAGTGATCGATTCGGAAGATCGCGCCGCGGCCAGCGACACGCCGGGGGATCCGCCTGAAGCAGCGGTCGGGCGAAGGAAGGAAGGACAGCAGCCATGCCAGTAACCAGAGAGAACGGCGAGATCCGGGTCAGCGCGCCGCTGGGCGATGACGACGTCGCGCAGCTGCGCGTCGGCGACCACGTGAAGTTCTTCGGCACCATCTACACCTCGCGCGACGCGGCCCACAAGCGGATCATCGCCGCCATCGACGCCGGCGACGCGCTCCCGTACGAACTCCCCGGGCAGGTGATCTACTACGTCGGTCCGACGCCCGCACGTCCCGGCCGCATCGTCGGCGCCGCCGGCCCGACGACGGCCATGCGCCTCGACCCCTACACGCCGCCGCTGCTCGAACGCGGACTCAAGGCGATTATCGGCAAGGGCGGCCGCGGGCCGGCCGTCAAGGATGCACTGCAGAAGTACCACGCCGTCTACCTGATCGCCATCGGCGGCGCCGGCGCGCTCCTCTCGAAGACCATCAAGCAGCTCGACGTGATCGCCTACGAGGACCTCGGCACCGAGTCCGTCAAGAAGCTGGAGGTCGAAGGCTTCCCGGCGATCGTCTGCTGCGACATGTACGGCGGCGACCTTCTGCTCGAGGGCAAGGAGCAGTACCGCGACCAGGCGACGCTGGGCGCCTACCAATCCGTCGGCCCGGCGGAGAAGGCAGGGTAGGCGTAGAGCGCGGCGGCCGGACAGCGGCAGAGGTCGCAAGCCGGCGAGCGCCGCCGGCTTGTCGTCACGGCGGCGTGGTGTTGCAACCGGGGCGTGCAGCCGCCGGGGTACGATCGCGGCGTGGCGGGGCGCTTCGGCTCCGCTTGGTGCTGCTGTTTCAGGGGAGGCGCGGTGAAGACGGAGATCTGGGAATCCGACCCCTTCACGCCGAAGAAGGGCAGACTGCTGGCGACGCTGAGCACGGAGTACCGATTCCAGAAGGGCGACGAGCTGTACTTCGATGACACACCGGAGCGACTCAAGGTGCGGATCATCGACGTGCGGATGCACGTCAAGCCGGACGGCGCGGTCGCGCGGGAGATCCTGGCGCTCACGGTGTAGCGGCTCGCGAGCTGGGGCAGTGCGCCGCGGGCGGCGGAGACGCGCACACCCCGGCGGGCAGCGACGCGCCGGGCGCGGAGGCCACGGGCGGATCGACCACGCTGACGTTCGAGGTGATCACCGGCGGCTTCAGGATCGAGCGGTACGGCTCGAAGCATCGTTGACCCACCGTTGGCGCGATGCTACATTGCGAAAAATCGCGCAATCGGTCCGTTCCCCGCCCGCTACATCGCGCCGGAGCCCGTATGCCCATCGAGATCCCCGATGTCGTCATCGATCGCCTTCCCATTTACGCGCGCGCTCTCAACCTGCTCCAGCGCAGCGGCCGCGAGGTCGTCAGCTCGCAGGAGCTGGGCGCTCAGCTGGGCGTGACGCCCGCCCAAATCCGCAAGGATCTGAGCTATTTCGGCAGATTCGGCAAGCAGGGCCGCGGCTACAGCGTGCCGCGCCTGCTGGAGGAGCTGCGCCAGATCCTCGGCCTCGACCGCGACTGGCTGATGGTGCTCATCGGCGTCGGCCAGCTCGGACGGGCGATCCTGGCGTACGGCGGCTTCGCGCCGCAGGGCTTCCGCATCGTCGGCGCCTTCGATGCTGACCCTGGCCTCGTGGGTCAGGAGATCAACGATCTGGTGATCAAGCCGGCGTCCGAGCTGAAGCTCTCGCTGACGCAGCGGCCGGCCGACATCGGCATCGTCGCGACGCCCGCCGCGCACGCGCAGGCCGTCATCGATGACCTCGTCGGCTGCGGCGTGAAGGCGATCCTGAACTACGCGCCGATCGCCGCGCACGTGCCGCCCGACGTCCACATCAAGGACATCGACCCGGTGCTCTCGCTGCAATCGATGACGTTCTACCTGAAGGGGCAGTTGGCCGTCGCCGGCGTGAAGTAGACCGCCGTCCGAAGTGGCGCCGGGGCTACCGACGGTCGGCGCCGGGCCGGCACGCGCGCGCCTCCGATCGTCTCTGTGTTCTGCACCTGCCCGGGCAGGCGACACGCCGCCAGCCGGCCCGCCACTTCGCCCACGGCCCCCGCGGCCCTGATCGCCTATCGCCGCTGGTCCGGCTCGCGCCCGCCGACGAAGCGCGGCCGGTACTCCGGCTCGCGGCCGGCCATCTGATCACGATGCATCCGGTCGTGTCGATAGTACGAGCGCAGCCACTGCATGACAGTGAGGCGCCCGAACATCGACTGCGACGCCGTCCGGTCGAACTGCTCCGGGGACATCGACTCGATCAGCCTGAGCGTCTTCGCGCGCTCGGCGCGCAGCTGCGCCGTCAACTCGGGCACGCTATGCGCCTGGGCGGCGGTCAGCGGCACGGCGACGCGGTCGCCGCGGACGGCGCTGACGTCCGGGTCGTCCGCGATGAGCGCCGCCTCGACCCAGGCGCGATAGTTCGTCTCCATCTCCGCGAGGTGCGCGAGCTGCTGCTTCACCGACCACTGCGCCTCCCCCTCGCCATCCGATGGAACCGCCGAGGCGCGGTCGTCGGCGAACGCCTCCGCCTCGGCGAGGAGCGCCTCACGCTGCTCGCGCATCTTCTCGACGAGATCGCTGACCGCTTCGGGCATCGCCACCGTACTCACCTCACCAGCGCGTCTCGTTTGCATAACAATAGCGGACCAGTGGTAACGATCGCGGCCTTCCGGGCGTTCTACGTTCAAGTGACAGAGAGAGGACGCACATGGCGCGACGAGACCCGGAACGGACCGAGAAGCTGCGGAAGGTCGTCGGCTACCTTCTGGAGCGCGAGTGCATGAACAAGGGAGACCAGACGCGCCTCGCGGAGCACTTCAAGGTGTCGCGCCAGCGGGTCCACCAGATCGTCGTCGAGGAGCGGCAGCGCGCCCGCCAGCCGGCGATCAGCTCGTAAAGCCCAACCGTCCGGCGGCCGCCAGGGCGTAGAGGTCCGTCATGCCGGCGATGTAGTCGGCGACACGGCGGCTCAGCGTATCCTCGCGGCGCGTGTAGTCCGAGGCATCGAGTTCCGAGGGATCACGCAGGAAGTGCGCCCAGAGAAATTCGATCAGGCGCCGCGCCCGGTCCGCTTCCGCCAGGCGCTCCTCCCACAGGTAGACGTTCTCGAACAGATAGTCGCGCAGCTCGTCGGTCGCCGCCGCGACTTCGTCGCTCATCGTGATGGGCTGCGGCGGCCCTTCGCCGCGGGGCTCGTTCGCGAACCGCCACGACGCGTCGACGACGTCGCTCACGAGCGTATCGATGCGCTCCGCGTGCGTCTCGCCGAGGACGGCGCGAGCCCGCGCCGGCAGGTCGCCGGGGCGCAGGAGCCCGGCGCGCTCGGCGTCGGCGATGTCGTGGTTGAGGTAGGCGAGCGAGTCCGCGAGGCGGACGATCTGGCCTTCGAGCGTGCTCGCCAACGGCTCGCCCCAGGCGGCCGCCGCCCAGTGGCGGTCCTCGAGCTCCTCGAAGATTCCCTCGCGCGGCTTCGAGTGCTTGAGGATGCCCTCTCGCACCTCCCAGGTCAGGTTGAGGCCGTCGCCGTCGCGTTCGAGCAGATCGACGATGCGCAGGCTCTGCTCGTTGTGGCGGAAGCCCTCGGGCAGCAGCGCCGCCAGCGCCTGCTCGCCGGCGTGGCCGAACGGCGTGTGCCCGAGGTCGTGCCCGAGCGCGATGGCCTCACTCAGATCCTCGTTGAGGTCGAGCGCGCGGGCGATCGTGCGGCCGATCTGCGCCACTTCGAGCGTGTGCGTCAGGCGCGTCACGTAGTGGTCACCGGCGGGCGCGATGAAGACCTGTGTCTTGTGCTTCAGCCGCCGGAAGGCCTTGGAGTGGACGATCCGGTCGCGGTCGCGCTGAAACGCCGTGCGCATGTCGGACGCGGCTTCCGGCCGCTCGCGGCCGCGGCTGCGGGCGCTGCGGACGGCGGCCGGCGCGAGCCGCTCCTCGCGCTCCTCGAGCCGCCGGCGGACGCTCTCGTGCGGGCGTGGCATCGCGCCGATTGTACGAGGCAGGGCACCGCGCGTCGAGCGCAGGGTGCGAAGGCTGACGGCGCGCGGTGGGAGCGCGGCTGGTGCGGGACACGGGACGCGTGGACACGTGCGAGTCACGGAGTGCCAGAATCACTGCCCATCTACACCGATCCGTCCGTCCTTGACCCTAATCCTCCAGTCCGGAATCATCTCGACGACCTGACTGCAGCGGGTACACGACCTGCCACGTGACCGGTCACCTGGAACCAGTCATCAGTCACCAGCAACCAGCCCAATCAGCAGAGGAGCCGTCCGTGCAGCAGACCATGACCTTCCGCGGGAACACGCTCTCGGCGCGCGTCTTGCCGGAGTCCTGGCTGACGAACGTCGTGCTGGTGGTGGCGGGAAGCGCGCTGATGGCGGTGTCCGCACGCTTCAGCTACCAGTTCTCGTTCAGCACCGTGCCCGTCACCGGGCAGACGTTCGGCGCGCTGCTGATCGGCGCCGTGCTGGGCAGCCGGCTCGGCACCGCCGCCATCTTCGCGTACCTGGCCGAGGGCAGCGCCGGCCTGCCGGTGTTCGCGCAGGGTCACAGCGGCATCTGGGAGTTCGCGACGGCGTCCGGCGGCTACCTCTTCGGCTTCGTCATCGCTGCCTTTATCGTCGGCTGGTTCGCCGAGCGCGGTTGGGACCGAAGCCGTTGGATCGTGCTGCCGATGCTGGCGGCGAACGCCGCGATCTACGTGCCGGGGCTGATCTGGTTGCACCAGCAATTCGCCGTCGTGCAGACGCCGATCAGCTGGCAGACGACGCTCGATTACGGGCTCTGGCCGTTCGTCGCGGGCGACTTGGCGAAGCTCGTCGCCGCGTCGCTCGCGGTGCCGGCGGGCTGGGAGATCGTCGAGAAGCTGCGCACGTCGCTCTGACGCCGAGGCCGGCACGATCGTCTCCGGCGCCGCATCATCGGCGAGCAGCGCGCCTGCAGCGGTGTTGTCGCGCGAAGACGGCGTGCTAGACTTCCCGTATACCCATGGTGAGCGGATGGGCCGCTAGCTCAATTGGCAGAGCAGCTGACTCTTAATCAGCCGGTTCTGGGTTCGACTCCCGGGCGGCTCACCATACAGCGCCCACGACGGATCCGGCTGCCTGACTCGCTTCGGTGCGCACTTCTCCTCTCGACCGCAGTGGCGACGGCCGGGGGTACTCTCGAACCCTGCTCCATCACCCCAGGTGGCACTCCACCGCACCGCGATCTGCCGGCAGCGTCCCCTTCCGCAGCGAACCGCCGCCCACTCGCCAACCCCCACTTCCCGTCTCAGACGCCTCTCCCACCAGGCCCGCGCCTGCATTAGATTGGTAGCGGACAGGAGCGGAACCATGGTCATCGCACGCGATACCCAACCGTTGACGGCCGACGACGCGGCGATCCGCGCGGCGCTCGAGGACGCCTTCCTGCCGGCGCTGCTGCCGGCGCTGGCGCAGGCCACCGGCGACCTCTCGCTGCTGCGTGAGGAGCTGCGGCCGCCCGGCATGGCGCCGGCTGTGGCACAGGGCGGCATGACGCCGCAGCAGCAGGAGCAAGCGAAGGCGCTCGCCCTCGACGCGCTCCGCCGGCTGCGCGACCGCCCGGCACACGGCGACGGGCGGCCGGACGAAGAGAACGTCCGGCGCATCGCCGCCTGGATGACCGGTTCCGACGCGGCGCAGGACTACATGCCGCTCCTGCTCGAAGAGCTGGCGCCGTTCGGCGAGGACCCGCGGGCGCCGGCGTGGCGCTACGACGGCAAGACGCCGTTCCTCACGGCGATCGTCGGCGCCGGAATGTCCGGCATCCTGGCGGCGATCCGGCTGAAGCAGGCGGGCGTGCCGTTCGTCGTGATCGAGAAGAACGAGGATGTCGGCGGCACCTGGTTCGAGAATACCTACCCCGGCGCCCGCGTCGACGTCTCGAACGCGTTCTACAGCTACTCCTTCGCGCAGAAGATCGACTGGCCGAAGTTCTTCTCGCCGCAGGCGGTGCTGCTCGACTACTTCCGCACCTGCGCCGACGAGTACGGCGTCCGCGGGAGCATCCGCTTCCGCACGGAGGTGCTGTCGATCACGTTCGACGAGGCGCGCTGCTCGTGGAGGCTGCGCCTGCGGACGCCGGACGGCGGCGAGGAGACGCTCGACGCGCAGGCGGTGATCAGCGCCGTCGGACAGTTGAACCGGCCGAACATGCCGAAGATCGCCGGCATGAACACGTTCGAGGGGCCGTCGTTTCACTCGGCGCGCTGGGATCACGAGACCGACCTCGCGGACAAGCGGGTGGCGGTGATCGGCACGGGCGCCAGCGCCGTGCAGTTCGTGCCGGAGATCGCGCCGCGGGTGGCGCAGCTCGACGTCTTCCAGCGGACGCCGGCGTGGTTCGTGCCGGTGCCGCACTATCACGACGACGTGCCGGCGGGCCTGCGCTGGCTCTTCGAGCACGTGCCGCATTACATGCACTGGTACCGCTTCTGGCTGTTCTGGACGACGACGGAAGGGCTGCTGCCTTCGGCGACCGTCGACGAGGGCTGGACCGACTTCTCACGCGCCGTCGGCGTCGCGAACGACCAGCTGCGGATGCTGCTGACGGCCTGGCTGCAGGCGCAGTACGCGGACCGCCCGGACCTCTTCGAGAAGGCGCTGCCGCAGTACCCACCGGCGTCCAAGCGGGTGGTGCTCGATAACGGCGCCTGGGCGGAGGCGATGAAGCGCGACAACGTGCACCTGATCACCGAGCCCATCGACGAGATCACGCCGCGCGGCGTGCGCACGAAGGACGGCACCGAGCATGCGGCCGACGTGCTGATCTACGGCACCGGCTTTCAGGCGTCCCACTTCCTGACGCCGATGCGGGTGACCGGTCGCGGCGGCGTCGACCTCAACGCGCAGTGGGGCGGCGACGCGCGCGCCTACCTGGGGATCACTGTGCCGAACTTCCCGAGCTTCTTCATGATGTACGGGCCGAACACGAACATCGTCGTCAACGGCAGCATCATCTACTTCTCCGAATGTGAGGTCCAGTACATCGTCGGTTGCCTGCGGCTGCTGCTGGAAGACGGCCACCGCGCGCTGGACTGTAAGCCTGACGTGCACGATGCCTACAACGCGCGCATCGACGCCGGCAACCTGAAGATGGCGTGGGGCGTGTCGAGCGTGAACACCTGGTACAAGAGCGAGTCGGGCCGCGTCGCGCAGAACTGGCCCTTCAACCTGATCGAGTACTGGCAGCAGACGCGCGAGCCGAACCCCGACGACTACGTCTTCCTCTAGCCCGGCTTCCGTGCGCTCCCCTCTCCACCCGTGGTGGCGCCGGGGGAGGGGTAGTCCGGCTGGCGGACGTGCGCGCACCCTCCCCTCTCCCGTGGCAGCGGGTAAGGGCTGCCGGCCGAGGGTCACCAGCGCCCGCGCTCAGCCGGACGCCGCCTCGGTGACCCCGTAGGCATCGAGCTGGGACTGGAACGCCGCCACCTCGTGCGCGTACACCAGCAGGTCGTGCTTCTCGCCGGCGCGGTCGCGGACGTGGTCGCGCAGCAGCGCCTCCGGGTGAAAGCCGAGCTCCTCGAACGTGGCGATGGCGCCCTTCTGGTCGACGGTCATCTGCGCGACCATCTTCTCGATGCCGTGCTCCAGCGCCTGCGCGAAGATCGCTTCCGTCAGCGCGCGGCCGAGCCCCTTGCCCCGCAGCTCCTCGCCGATGAGCACGCGCAACTCGCCGACGTGCCGCGACCACTGTGCGTTCGCCATGTGCAGGCTGCCATACCCCAGGACGCGCCCGTCGCGCTCGGCGACGATCGTGACGATGCCGCCGAGGTCGATGTTGTCGAGCCAGACGTCGATCACGTCAGGGTCGGAGATATCGATGCGCAGGAAGAGCAGGTCGTGCTCCGGCAGCGACGTCGTGAAGGCGAGCAGCGCAGCGCGGTCGCTGCGGCGGAGCAGCCGCAAGCGGACTTCCGTCCCGTCGTTGAGGCGCGCGGCGCGTGGCAGCGTCAGCGTGCCGCTCATACGGAGCGCACCGAGAGCCACTCGTTGACCTTCGGCCAGAGCCGTAACACGGCGTTGGGGCCGGCGACGAGGCTCACGTGTCCCCCCTTCAGCACGATGTCCTCCTTGTCCTCGCTGCCGACGAGTTGCGTCAGGGCGTGAGTGGCCTCGTACGGGGCGATGTGGTCGTGCTGCGCCATCGCGTTCAGCACCGGGCAGGTGATCTGCCGCAGGTCGACACGCCGGCCGCCGACCTCGAGCTCGCCGGACATCAGCCGGTTCTCCCACATCAGCTGTTTCGTCGTCTGCCGGAAGCACTCGCCGGGGAACGGGATCTGGTCGCTCGTCCACTTGTTGAACAGGCGGTAGTGCTTGACGTACTGGTCGTTCCAGAGGTTGTCCCAGAGCCGCACATACGACACGAGGCGGTCGGCCGGCCGCAGCAGCTCGAACGAGCGGTACATCAGATCCGGCGGGATGTTGCCGATCTGGTCGACGACGCGGTCGACGTCGAACCAGCGCTTGTCCGTCCACTGCCTGAAGAGCCCCATGCCCTCGTAGTCGACGGGGGTCGCGATGCACGCGAGGTTGGCCATCGGCGCGCTTGGGTGCAGTCCGCCGTAGATCAGCGCGAGCAGGCCGCCCATGCAGTAACCGATGAACGACACCTGGGGCTCGTCCGTCGCTCGCTGCACCTTCTCGACGCAGGCCGGGATGAAGTCTTGCGTGTAGTCTTCGAGCCGCAGCCGCGTGTCCTCGGGCCGGGGCACGCCCCAGTCGATCATGAAGACGTCGAAGCCGCTGCGCAGCAGAAACTCGACGAAGCTGACGCCGGGCGTCAGGTCAAGGATGTATGGCTTGCTGATCAGCGACATGACGAGGACGACGGGGACGCGGTAGACCTCGTCGGAGAGCGGCCGATAGTGGTACAGCCGCATTGTGCCGCGGCTGTAGATCACGTCCTTCGGCGTCATGCCGACGTCCGGCTCGTCGCGGTTCAGCAGCACATCGATGCCGCGCACCGAGCGCTGGAGCGTGCGCTCGACCTCCTTGCGCACGACGTCGGCGATGTCCTCGCGCTCGGGAGCGGTCTGCGTGGTCATGCGCGTAGTATCGCACCGCCCGCGGCAGTTGTGTAGAGGGAGGCGCAGGCGGGTGCGGCGACGAAGCGGGACGCGCCCGCGGCTGATGGCGAGCCGGCGAGGCGACCTACGATGGCAGCGCCGCCCAGAACTCGCGCAGCACATCGACCATCGGCCGGCCCATGCCGGCGTAGTGACCGACGCCATCGAGCTGGCGATAACGCACGTACGGATAACGCGACGGCAGGTCACGGCAGAGCGCGACGGCGAACGGGTCGCCCTCGGCCGCGACGAGGAGCATCGGCGGGCCTGCGGCTGGCAGCCGCTGGTCGTCCATCGGCGCCTGCCCCTCAGCCTCGGCGATGTACGCCTCGGCGTCGCCCGCGACGGCCCGCGCGAGCCAGGCGCCGGGCGGGACGTCCTGGATCTGGAGCTCGCCGGTCTGCATCGCCTCCTCGCTCAGGCCGCGCCGGCGCAGCGACGCGGCGCGGTCGAGCAGCTGCTGCGCCGGCGGCTCGAAGTCATCGCCCGGGACGTAGACCCCCATCGCGCAGAGCGAGCGGAGGCGACTGGTATCGGCGTGCAGCATCGCCACGACGACTTGGCCGCCCATCGAAAAGCCGTAGACGTCAGCACCGCGCGCTCCTTCGGCTTCGAGGACGGCGAGCGCGTCGGTGGCGTTGCGGGGCCAGCCGTAGGACGCCGCGGCGTGCGGCTTGCCGCTCTTGCCGTGCCCGCGCAGGTCCAGGGCGATGACGCGCTGGTCGCGCACGAGCTCGTCGAAGACGCCAGACTCGTACCAGTCCTCGAGCGAGCTGAAGGCGCCGGTGATCAGAAGCACCGGCTGGCCGCTGCCTGCGGCCTCGTAATGGATCGATACGCCGTCGTCCGCCGTCACTTCCGGCATGGGAGCCTCCTGGCGATGCCATCTTTCCTGTGCGCCTGTGCCGCGATCGCCTGCAGCACACGCTAACCTGTTCCGAGCCGATGCTCCATCACGGCGGCGAAGCGGAGCAGCGCGCATCGGCGTGCGGCCCGTGTGATCGAGCCGGCGCTCACCGCCATCGAGGGGCGGCGACGGAGGCGACGATGGCACGGCCGCTGTTACGATGCAGCCATGCGCATCCGCATCGCGACAGACCCGGGCGCGCTCGCCTGCGCCGGCGCCGATCTGGTCGCCGCCGTGCTGCGCGAGCGGCCGGATGCGGTGCTGGGGCTGCCGACGGGCGACACGCCGATCGGCCTGTACGATGAGCTCCAGCGGCGCGTCGAAGCCGGCGCGGTCGACCTCTCGCGGGCCGTCGGCTGGGCGATCGACGAGTTCTCCGGCGTGCCACGAGCTGCGCCTGGGACGAACAGCGTGTTCTATCGAGCGCACGTGCGGCTGCCGCTGCGCGCCCTGCAGATCCCGAACCCGGCCGCGCGCGATCCGGCGGCGCACATCGCCGCGTTCGCCGATGCGCTGCGGCGCGCGGGAGGCTTCGACCTGTGCATCCTGGGCATCGGCATGAACGGGCACATCGCCTTCAACGAACCGGGGTCGGCGCGTGACTCGCGGGCGCGGGTGGTGACGCTCGCGGCGGGGTCGCGGGCGGCGCACGCGGCAGACTTCGGCGGCGTCGAGCGGGTGCCGGCACGCGCGCTGACGCTCGGCATCGCCGACCTGCTCGGCGCGCGGCGGCTGCTCGTGCTTGCGAGCGGCCGGGCGAAGGCCGCCATCGTGCGCGTGGCGGTCGTTGGTCCGGTGAAGGCAGAGGTGCCCGCGTCGTGGCTGCAGCAGCACGACGACTGCACGTGGCTGCTCGATCAGGAGGCGGCGGCGGAGCTTCAGGGGCGCAGCCTGAGCGGCGACGCGGGATGACGGCGGACGACGACGGGCCGCGGACCGATGGACTGGCCCGCGGCGTACGTGCTGCGGGCACGGCATCTGCCGGACGGAGGAGATCGTGGAGCGGAGGCGGATCGCAGGACTGTACGTGATCGTCGACCCGGACGCCTGCGGCGCGATGGATCCGGTCGAGGTCGCGCGGGCGGCGCTGCAGGGCGGGGCGCGGGTGCTGCAGTGGCGCGACAAGCGTCGCGACAAGGGCGATCAGCTCGATGACGTCCGCGCGATCGCGGCGATCTGCCGGGAGCGGGCGGCCGCGTTCATCGTCAACGACCACGCCGACCTGGCGCTGGCCTCGGACGCCGACGGGGTACACGTGGGCCAGCATGACCTGCCGGTCGATGCAGTGCGCCGGATCGTGGGCGGGCTGATCGTCGGCGTCTCGACGAACGACGCCGACGAGGCGCGCCGGGCGGAGGCGGCAGGCGCCGACTATGTCGCCGTCGGCGCCATTTTTCGCACGCGCTCGAAGGACGTGACGCGGCCCGCCAGCCTCGAGCGGCTGCGCGACGTGAGGGCGGCGGTGCGTGTTCCCGTCGTCGCCATCGGTGGCATCGACGCGTCGAACATCACGGATGTGGTCGCGGCGGGCGCGGACGCCGCAGCGGTGATCGGCGCCGTGTGCGGCGCGGCGGCGCCGGCGCGCGCGGCGTCGGAGCTGGCCGCGGCGTTCGGGTGAGAAACGCGGGAGGATTGCGGCGCTGTCGGGCTCGGACAGCCGCCCGGCATCAGCGCGAACGGCCACAAACAACACACGAGATGACGGCGCATCGTCACCCTGAAGCCACCACCGGACCGGAGGGCTGGGCCAGCGTGGGCTACACGGGCGTCCCTCCGCGGGACAGCCCCGGCCTCCAACCTCCACCGTCCGACCGCAGGCGCGCCGGCCTCCGACGTCCGCCGCTTCGGCTTCCCCGGCTACGCCGTGAACACCTTCTCGTCCGGTCCCTTGAGCAGGAGCGCAGACGCGGCAGCGACGCCCGGGCGCCAGAAGGGGCCGATGAGGTTGTCTCGCGTGGCTGAGGCGACGGGCGTGATCGCCGCATCGGTCAGCAGCAGGAGCGTGCCACGCTCGCCGCAGACGAGGGCGCGCGCGCCATCCGGCGCCCAGGCGGCGCCGAGCAGCGTCGCCGGCGCCTCGATCGGCCGGCGGTCGAAGCCGGCGCCGTCGTAGAGGAAGATCTTGTTCGTCGGTCGCTGGTCCTCGCGGTACGCGACGACGAGCGCGAGCGCCTGCGCGGGACGCGCGCCGGGGCGCCAATCGAGCGCCAGGGCGTCATCGTCGTCGTCGGTCGCGAGCAGCGCCTGCGTATAGCGGCCATCGCAGCGATACAGCAGATGCGGCCGCGGGTAGCCCGCGTAGCGGCTGGCGTAGGCGCCGATGAGCGCGTAGGCGCCATCGGGCCGCCAGGCGATCGACCGCATCGTGTGGGCACGGTCTCCCGGGACGGGCTGTAGCGTGCGCGCCGCAGCATCGAAGCGCAGGACGACGCCCGCGTTGCCAGCGATCAGCGCGCAGGAGCCGTCGGGCGCCCAGGCGACGCGGCGCAGATTCTCGACCGTCGCCGATTCCAGCTCCCGGAAGCGCTCGCGCTCGTAGAGCAGCACGGCGCCGCGGTTGCCGACGAGCAGCGCGCGCTCGCCGTCGGGAGCCCAGCCTACCCCCCGCAGGTTGTGCGTGCTTCCCGTCGGCATCGGCGCGAACGCCACGTCGACGCCGCGCAGTTCGAGCCGCAGCACGAGGCCCCGGTTGCCCGCGAGCATCGCCCAGGCGCCGTCGGGGCGCCACGCCGCCCAGCGCAGCGGCCGCGCGGCCGGCACGTTGACGGCGCGGAGGCCGCCGTCGCCATCGTAGAGGTAGAGGTTCATCGCAGGAGGCACCTCGCTGTGGGAGGCTGCGGGAGGGGCGAACCGCCTGGGTGACGGCTGCTCCTCGCCCGGCCGCTATCGTCGTTGATGCGGACGGCCACCGTCGGTGACGCCGGCCGCTCGCCTGCGCGGCGGCGTGCCGCGATCTCCAGCCCTGCGATCCCGGACGAGCGCCGAAGCATTGTAGCCCTCGCGCAGGCGAGCGAACCGCAAGGCATCCCGCCGAACAGCTCGATCGAGGACTCTGGTGCCGTCGTCCGCTTGGAGATGCGCGGCGCCCCGACGTACCGTCGGCCCATCGTGGGCGAGCGCGAGTGGAGGGAGGTGGACGTGGAGGACGGCGTGCGTGCCGACGGCGCACAAGGACAGACGGCGGAGGCGAACGCGTCGGGCGCGGCTGGACCGCAGAGGCTGGAAGACGCGACCGTGGCCGCGGACGACAATGGCGCGGTCGCGGTTGACCCCGCCGTCGAAACGACGGAGGCGGACGCCGGCGTCGCATCGGCGGCGGCAAACGACGCCGCCAGCGAAGGCAACGAGCCCACCGCCGACGAGTCGGCGGACGGCGCGGCGGACGACGCTGACGACACCGCTGCGACCGGCGTCGAATGGCTGCAGGCCGAGTTCGCGCGCGCGGAGGCGCGCGCAGCGGAGGCGTACGCCGAGAGCGCAACGCTGCGCGAGGAGCTGCGGGCCGCGCAGGACGCCTCGACCGAGGCGGCGGCGCTGCGGGACGAGCTCGCGGCGGCGGGCGAGCGCGAGCGGGCGGCGGCGGTCCGCTACCGGGAGCTGGTGCTGCGCGAGGAGCCGTCGCTGCCGCCGGAGCTGGTGGCCGGCGACAGCATCGAGGCGGTCGACCGCGCGGTCGAAGCGGCGCGCCAGATCGTCGGGCAGGTGGAGGCGCAGATCACACGGCGGGCGCGGGCGGCGGGCGTGCCCGCGGGCGCGCCGGTGCGACGCGCGCCGGACGTCAGCGCGATGACGCCGGACGAGAAGATCCGCTACGGCCTGGCGCAGCGCAGGAGCTGACGCCGGGCGCCAGTCCCGGTTCGCGGCACTCAACCCCGGCACCCGGTACCCGGCACCCGGCATGCGGTGCAGGAGCAAGGAGATCAGACCATGACATTGACGCTGGCCGAAGCAGCGAAGCTCTCGAACGACGTCGTCGTGCAGGGCGTGATCGAGACGGTGATCCAGGATTCGCCGATCCTGCAGGCGCTGCCGTTCATCGAGATCACCGGCAACGGGCTCACCTACAACCGCGAGAACGCGGCGGCGACGGCATCATTCTTCAGCGTCGGCGATACGTGGGTCGAGAGCACGAGCACGTTCACGCAGATCACGACGAGCCTGACGATCGTCGGCGGCGACGCGGACATCGACAACTACCTGCTGACGACGCGCAGCAACATCCAGGACCTGCAGTCGGCGGTGATCCGGCTGAAGGCCAAGGCGGTGCGGCAGAAGTTCGAGGACACGTTCGTCAACGGCGACGCCGCCGTCGACGCGAAGTCGTTCGACGGTATCGACAAGATGACCGCCGGCGGCCAGATCGCGACGATGGGCGCGAACGGCGCGACGCCGACGATGGCGAAGTTCGACGAGCTGATTGACCTCGTGAAGGGCGGGCCGCCGGACCTGCTGCTGATGAGCAAGCGCACGCGGCGCTCGCTGAACACCCTGGCGCGCGGGGTGAACTCGTTTCTGCAGACGGAGCGCGACGCCTTCGGGCAGATGGTGCAGTTCTACGACGGCATCCCCATCGGCGTCTCCGACTACATCTCCGACGCGAAGACCGTCGGCACGAGCGCAGACTGCTCGACGGTGTACGCGCTGCAGTTCGGCGAAGGCGCGCTGGCGGGGCTGACGGCGCCGGGCGGCCTGCAGGTCGAGACGATCGGCAGCCTGGAGACGAAGGACGCGACACGGACGCGCGTCAAGTGGTACGTGGCGACGGCGCTCTTCAACACGCTGAAGGTGGCGAAGCTGATCGGCGTGCGCCCGTAGCGTCCAGCGCCGGGATGGCGGAAGCCCGACGGGGCGTCGTGCATGCACGACGCCCCGTCCGCGTGGTCTACACCCGGTGGCGCTCGAGGATCGACTCGAGGGCGTGCACAAGCGTCGGGCCAGCCGTGCGCAGCTCCATGAGGTGGTGCGACGCCAGGGCGGCGAGCAACTGCTCGCCGCTGTCCGTGAGGCGCACCAAGACGAGGCGGCGGTCGGCGGCCTCGCGGAAGCGGGCGACGAAACCGCGGGCCTCCGTGCGGTTCACCAGCTCGACCGCGCTGTGGTGCCGGATCTGGAGCGCCTCGCACAGGTAGCTGATCGTCGGGACGCGGCCTTCCGGCATGCCCTTGACGGCGAGCATGAGCTGGTACTGCGCCGGCTCGACGCCGGAGCGGCGCGCGAGGTCCTCGCTGAAGTGGAGGTAGCGGCGGATCTGCACCCGGAACTCGGCGAGCGATCGGTAGTCGCCGTCGCCGATGATGCCGCCGTTGTCACGGTTCATCGTCATACCGCCTATCATAACCCGACCGACCTGACTTGCCTGCGATGTGAGCAACTTGCAAGACCGGCGCGCGCAGGTACGCGCCGGGCGTCACGTGATTCAGCGATCCTTCGGACGACCGGGCGGCCGCCGCCGTCCGATTGCAAAGTTCACACATTCGTAACAGGAAATCAACCCATGGTCACGATCGTCCGCGAGACGCGGCCCGGGCAACGGCTCACAGCACGGCGCACTGGCCAGCGGTCGCCGCCGCCGGCGCCGCTGGAGTTGGACGCGCCGACAACGGCCAGGGCGGCCGGGCTGCGCTACGTCAGCGACCAGATGCCGGGCATCCGTCGCGTGAACTGCGGCGCCGGCTTCAGCTATGCCCGGCCGGACGGCGCGCCGCTGCGGGACGAAGACGAGCTGCGGCGGATCCGGGCGCTGGTCATCCCGCCGGCGTGGACGGACGTCTGGATCTGCCCGACTCCGAATGGGCACATACAGGTCACTGCGCGGGATGCGAAGGGACGCAAGCAGTACCGGTATCATCGGCGCTGGCGCGAAGTGCGGGACGAGACGAAGTACGGCCGCATGCTGCTGTTCGCGGCGGCGCTGCCCCGCATTCGCGCGGCGACGGAGCGTGACCTGGCGCTGCCCGGGCTGCCCCGCGAGAAGATGCTGGCGACGGTCGTGCGGCTGCTGGAAGCGACGCTGATCCGCGTCGGCAACGAGGAGTACGCGCGCGACAACCAGTCGTTCGGCCTGACGACGATGCGCGACCGCCACGCCGCGGTTGCCGGCGGCACGGTGCGGTTCCGCTTCCGGGGCAAGAGCGGCAAGGAGCACAGCGTCGGCGTGCGCGACCGGCGGCTGGCGCGGATCGTCAAGCGCAGCCAGGAGCTGCCGGGCCAGGAGCTGTTCCAGTACGTCGATGACGAGGGCGAGCGCCACAACATCGACTCAGCCGATGTGAACGCGTATCTGCGCGAGATCAGCGGCGAGGAGTTCACCGCGAAGGACTTCCGCACCTGGGCGGGCACCGTGCTCGCAGCGCTGGCCCTGCGGGAGTTCGAGGCCTTCGACAGCGAGGCGCAGGCGAAACGCAATATCGTGCGGGCGATCGAGTCGGTGGCGGGGCGGCTCGGAAACACGCCGGCCGTCTGCCGGAAGTGCTACATCCACCCGGCGATCCTCGATGCCTATCTCGACGGCTCGCTGCTGGCGACGCTGCGCTCGTGCACGGAGGCGGCGATGCGGGAGTCGCTGCCGGAGCTTCGGCCGGAGGAAGCGGCGGTGCTGGCGCTGCTCGAGGAGCGGCTGCAGGCGGCGTGATGCGTGCCGGCGGGCCGGCGGGCGGCGCCAGCGGCTACAATGAAGGGCGTTGAAACGGCTTTGGGTAGTCGCCAGGCACGCCTTCTTCGGCTTTCGCGATGACCGCTGCTCGCGGCTGGCCGCTGCCGTTTCGTATTACGCGCTCTTCTCCATCGTCCCGTTGGCCATCTTCCTGCTCTCGATCTTCGGCTTCGTCCTGAACAACGCCAGCGTCCGCAAGGACGTGATCGACCAGATTCTGAACCAGCTTCCGCTGAGCGAGGCGAACGGCCGGACGACCGTCGAGAACACCCTGAACAACGTCAAGCAGATCAGCGGCCCGGCGGCCGTGCTCTCGCTGCTGGTCACGCTCTGGACGTCGACGACGATGTTCGGCGCGCTGCGGTCATCGCTGAACTCCGTGTTCCGCGTCGACGAGCACCGGCCCTTCTTCCAGGGGAAGCTGCTGGACATCGCGCAGGTCGGCGGCATCGCGCTGTTCCTCATCGGCTCGATGGTGCTGACCGGTCTGGTGAAGACGGTGCAATCGTTGAGCGCGGACCGCCTCGGGCCGCTGGCGGGATACACGCCGCTCTGGGACGTCGCCTTCATCCTCGTACCGGCGCTCGTCTCGTTCGCCGCCTTCCTGGCGCTGTACCGCATCGTGCCGGCGGCGCGGCCGACGCTGCTCGAGGCGCTGCCCGGCGCGCTGATCGCGACGCTGCTGTTCGAGGTGCTGAAGAACACCTTCGCGATCTACGTGGCGAACTTCAACAACTACGATGTGGTGTACGGCTCGCTGGCGGCGATCCTGCTGTTCCTCCTCTACATGTACCTGTCATCGAACATCGTCCTCATCGGCGCCGAAGTGTCGGCGACGGTCTCGCGGCTGGAACGCGGCGACTATGCGGCGGAGTTCGCGCCCGGGCCGCCGGGGCCGCCACTGGCGACGCGACTCCTCGGCGCCGTGAAGGGCCTCTTCGTGCGGCAGCATCAGGCCGCGCCGGCGCCCGCCCGACCCAGCGAGCGCGCGAGCGAGCCACCGCAGCGACGGTGACGCGCGCGCGTCGGGCGCCGGCCGCACGGATCGCCGGCGCTTGGACGACCTCCGGCTCGGCCTCTTCGGCGAGCGGCAGGGCGAAGCAGAACTCGCTGCCGCCGCCGGCGCGCGGCTGCGCCCGGATACGCCCGGACTGCGCTTCGACCAGCCGCTTGCAGACGGCGAGGCCGATGCCGCTGCCGCTGGCCTGGAGCGCCGTCCTCGCCAGACGGACGAACGGCTCGAAGATGCGCGCCGCCTCGCCCGGCTCCGCCGCCGCGGTCGCCGATGATCACCTCGACCTCGCGACCGGCGGAGCGGAGCACGACGGAGATCGGCAGCTCGGGCGGACTGTACTTCTCCGCAGTACTGAGTAGGTTGCGCACGACCTGCTCGACGTAGCCGCGGGCGCCGAGCACCGGCGGCGGCTCGGGAGCGAGCTCCGCCTCGACGATGCGCGCCGGGTAGCGCTGCTGGTGCTCCGCAATGACGTGGGCGATCACATGTCCCAGCAGCAGCGGCTCCACGTCGGCCGGCTGCCCGCCTTCGATGCGCGCGAGCGAGAGCAAGTCTTCGACGATGCGGTGCAGCCGCGAGGCGTCCCGGTGAATGTCGGAGAGCGCTTCGCTCCGCGCTGCGGGGTCGAGCTGCTCGTGGCGGCGGAGCAGCACTTCGGCATTGCCGAGGATCGTCGTGATCGGCGTCTTCAGCTCGTGGGAGATGAGGCCGAGGAACTCGTCCTTGGTCTCGACGGTACGGACCAGCTGTTCGGAGACGTGCCGGGCGTCGTCGTAGAGGCGCTGATTGCGGAGGTCGTCCTCCTTGAGGTCGTGGATGTCGGCCGATGTGGCAACCCACTCGCTGATGCGACCGCCCGCGTCGCGGACGGGATGGGCGCGTGTGAGGTGCCAGCGAAAGACGCCGTCGTGGCGACGGAGGCGGTGCTCCGCCTGCCAGCTCTCGCCGGCGGCTCTGGCCGCGAACCAGCTGATCCCCGTCCGCGCCTTGTCGTCTTCGTGGATGATCGAATCCCAGCGCGCGGCCGTCTGCGCCGCATCGTAGCCGGCGTACTCGCGCCAACGGCCGTTGACGTAGCGGATGGTGCCATCGGCGTCGGTGCGCCAGGCGGCGCAGGGCAGCTCGTCGAGGAGGCGCTGGAATTCGTACTCACCGCGGCGCAGCGCCTCTTCCGCCTCCGTGCGGCGGCGCGCGTCCTCGACGTAGCGGTCGCGAAGATCGCGCAGCCGCTGGTCGAGGTCGGCGATCGCGGCGCGGAGCAGGCGCAGTGCGTCCGCATCGCGTGCGGTGCCGGCGCGTCGGGCGATGCGATGGACGCGCACCTCGAGCAGATCCAGCTCGCGGCGGAAGCGATCGGGAATCGAGGAGGGGGCGTGGTGCATGCCGGGTGCCTGCCAAATTGCGACGCGTGGACACGACAGGCGACGGCAGTGAGGAGAGAAGCGGGACGGGCTTCCCTGCCGTCCGCGGGGTACCGCGGCCTCATGGTAGCAGATGCCGCCGCGGGTCTGACAAGAACATTGGAGGAATGCGAACAGTGATTCCGGTCGTCGGGCGAGCAGGTCGCCCTGCGCCCATTGCAGCACTCCCGCGCGCGCGGATGCATCACCTGGCGCGCGGGCGGGTGGAAGGCGCGCCGACGCGCTGTCCCGCTCGCGGGCGTCTTCCGCGTCATCGGGCGATGTGAGCTACACGCCCGCCCCTGCTACCGTCGCTGCCGAAGGAGGACGCATGCGGGCAGCCGACGTATCGAACTGGAGCGGAACGATCACGGCGGAGCAGGCGAGCTGCCTGAAGCGCGCCGGCATCGAGCTGCTGATCTGCGGCACGCAGGAGCCGGAGATCACGCGCCGGCAGATCGCGGCGGCAGAGGCGGCCGGCTTGCGGACGGAGGCGTACGTCATCCTGCGCTGGCCGCGGTCGTCGGGCGAATGGCCGGTCGCGGCGCAGGTGCGCGCGGGGCGCGGCACGATCGCCGGGACGCCCGTCCGGCGCCTGTGGATCGACTGCGAGCAGTATCTCTCGGTCCCGCAGCCGCCGCCGGCGACGACCGTCGCGATGATCGCCGAAGCGGTCGCGGCGTGCGCGGGCATCGCCTGCGGCATCTACACGGCGCGCGCGTGGTGGCGGCGCAGCACCGGCGACGCGCGCGACTTCGCGGCTCTGCCACTGTGGGACGCGCGCTACGTGCGCCGGGAGGGCGACCCCATACCGCCGTTCGTGCCGTACGGCGGTTGGAGCCGGGCGACGATGACGCAGTGGCATGACACGACGCGGCTCTGTGGCGTGTCGCTGGACTTCGACGAGCGGGAGGAGGAGGACGGATTGAGCACAACGGAGTACGAGGCGCTCCAGGCTGAACTGAGCGAGCTGCGGTCAGGCATCGGCGCGCTGCTGCGGCAGGAGGGCGTGCTGGGCGCGCGCTCGGACGCGCTCGGGCGTGAGGTGCGGCAGATCCTCGCACTCATCGCCGACGGGCGAACGCCGGAGGCGGCACAGCGTCTGCGCTTCCAGATGACGGCCGCGGGCGAAGCGTGGCCGCCGGTCGCATCGGGCGCGACGGGCGGCTGAGCGCTCACCTCGCATGTGACCGCGAGCGTGCGCGCGGGGGAACCTGCATGCCGGCGACGCACATCGGTTGGAGGACTCGATGCCGACGTACCACCGGCGCACGCCGCGGGCGCGCGGTCACCCGACGTCGACCAGTCGCTCCCGCAGCGCGTCGACGAGGCCGTCGATCGGCACGCGCACCTGTGCCATGCTGTCGCGCTCGCGGATCGTCACCGCCCGGTCCTCCTCGACCGTCTGGAAGTCCACTGTCACACACAGCGGCGTGCCGATCTCGTCCTGCCGGCGGTAGCGGCGGCCGATGCTCTGCGCGTCGTCGTACTGGGTCATCCAGTGCAAGCGGACGCGCGCGTAGACGTCGCGCGCCGTCGGCGTCAGCTTCTCGTTGCGGCTCAGCGGCAGCACCGCCACCTTGATCGGCGCGAGGGCCGGGTGGAGGTGCAGCACCACGCGCTTCTCGCCCTTTTCGTCGACCTCCTCGTCGTACGAATCGGCGAGGAACGCCAACATGCAGCGGTCGACGCCGAGCGACGGCTCGATCACGTGCGGCACGACGTGCTCCTTGCGGTCGTCGTCGTAGTAGTTCAGGTCCTTGCCGCTGTAGGTCGAGTGCTGCGTCAGGTCGAAGCTGCCGCGGTTGGCGATGCCCTCGAGCTCCGCCCAGCCGATCGGAAACAGGTACTCGACGTCCGACGTCGCGCTGCTGTAGTGCGACAGCTCCTCCCGCTCGTGCGCGCGGAGGCGCAGGCGGCCGGACTGCATGCCGAAGCGCGCGTACCAGGCCATCCGGTCGCGCATCCACGCGTCGTGGACGCGCGCGGACTCCTCCGGACGGCAGAAGTACTCGATCTCCATCTGCTCGAACTCGCGCGTGCGGAAGATGAAGTTCTTCGGCGTGATCTCGTTGCGGAACGACTTGCCGATCTGCGCGACGCCGAACGGCAGCTTGCGCCGCGTCGTCGTCAGCACGTTCTCGAAGTTGACGAAGATGCCGGCCGCCGTCTCCGGACGCAGGTACACCGTCGCCGCGTCGTCTTGCACCGGGCCGACGAACGTCCGCAGCATCAGGTTGAACATGCGGGGCTCGGTGAACTGGCCCTTCGCGCCGCAGTTCGGACAGACGCCGTCGCCGGCTGACGGCAGCTCGTCCGCGCGGAAGCGCGCCTGGCAGTTGCGGCAGTCCACCATCGGGTCCGTGAACGTGTCGAGGTGACCGCTCGCGCGCCATACCTGCGGGTGCATGAGAATGGCGGCATCGAGGCCGACCATGTCGTCGCGCTCGCGCACGTTGGCGCGCCACCAGGCGTCCTTCACGTTGCGCTTCATCTCGACGCCGAGCGGACCGTAGTCCCAGGCGCCCTGCAGGCCGCCGTAGATCTCGCTGCTCTGGAAGATGAAGCCGCGCCGCTTGCAGAGCGAGATCAGCGTCTCCATATCGACGCCAGCGCGCTCCGCCGAATCCGTCGCGCGCGCGGCATCACCGCTCGTCGTGTCCGTCACGTGAACCTCCCGCCCTGGATGGGCGATGACTCGTTGTCGCGACGCACCCGCCGCCGCCGACTCGCCGCGGCAGTATAGCGAAGCCATTCACTGCTCTTCGTCTTCGCTGTCGGCCTGCTTGCCGTCTGCCGGCGGATCTTCGCCCGGCGACACGCCGGCGCCGCGGCGCGTATCCGGCTCCCCACCGTTTGACAGCCGATCGCAGGCGCGCCTACGATGCGCGCGGCGGGATAGTGTGAAGGGGGCCGACCGTGCAGGACGGATCGCTCAAGCTGGTCGTCATCATCTCCTCCGATGCCGACGCCGAGAAGCTGACGAAGAAGCTCGTCGAGCAGGGCTACCCGGCGACGAAGATCAGCAGCACCGGCGGCTTCATGCGCAAGGGCAACGCCACGATCCTCTCTGGCGTCGAAGCCAACGAAGTCGACCAGATCATCGCCATGGTGCGCCTCGAGGCGGCAGCGCGCACCGAGTACGTGCCGGTGCAAACGCTGCCGTTCTTCGGCGAAGGCTCCGTGCTCCAGGAGCCGATCGAGGTGCGCACCGGCGGCGCCATCGTCTTCGTCCTCGACGTCGCGCGGTTCGAGAAGACGTAGCGGGGTGACGAAGAACGCCGCGCGCGCGACTGACGAGCGGTCCCGTCAGCTTCGAATTCCGGTCGACTGCGAGCCATAACGCGTCCGAAACCGGCTCTCTCAGCACCCGCTCGCCGTGCGCCCGACCGGGTCCTTCGCGCCGACCGACCCGGCCTTACCGGGCACCGCCGCACGGCTCCTGCGCGCGGTCGAGGATCAGCCGCCGTATGTGCCATGACGAAAGCTGCCCCGACGCCCCGCCTCTCGATACAATCAGAGAGATGTCCCGCACCGACGCCCCGGCTCTCCGGAAGACCGCGCTCTTCGACCTGCACGAGCGGCAGGGCGCGCGCATCGTGCCGTTCGCCGGTTGGGCGATGCCCGTGCAGTATCGCGGTATCGTCGAGGAGCACCGCGCGGTCCGCGAGCGCGCGGGGGTCTTCGACGTCTCGCACATGGGCCGCCTCTTCGTCGTCGGTGACGGCGCCGCGCAGCTCCTGCGTCGCGCCGTCACCTACGACGTGTCGTCGCTCGCCGAAGGCCGCGGCCACTACACGCTGCTCTGCAACGAGCGCGGCGGCATCATCGACGACCCGTACGTCTACCGGCTCGACGGAACGCGCTTCCTCTTCGTCGGCAACGCCGCCAACGCCGCCGGCGATGCCGCGCGGCTCCGGTCGCTCGCAGACGCGGGCGCCGATGCGGAGTTGCTCGACCGGCAGGAGCAGACCGTCATGCTCGCGGTGCAGGGCCCGGCGGCGAGTGGCTTCCTGGCGCGCGCCATCGGCCCGGAGATCGCGGCGATGGAGAAGCGCGCCTGCACGGAGTTGCCGTTCATGCGGCACAAGCTCTTCGTCTCGCGCACGGGCTACACCGGCGAGGACGGCTTCGAGCTGGTGGCAGCGCCCGACGCGGGCCGGGCGATCTGGCGTCAACTCGTCGCGGAGGGCGTCGAGCCATGCGGACTCGGCGCGCGCGACACGCTCCGGCTCGAAGCGGCGCTGCCGCTGTGGGGCAACGACATCGACGAGAGCACGGACCCGTACGAGGCCGGCCTCGGCTGGGTGGTCAGCCTCGATGACGGCGCGGACTTCGCGGGCCGCGACGCGCTCGCCGCGATCAAGCAGCACGGCGCCGCACGCAAGCTCGTCTGCCTGCGCGCGAAGGATCGTGGCGTCGTCCGCGACGGCTACGACGTGCTGGATGACGGCGCGGTCGTCGGCCGCGTCACCAGCGGCGGCTATTCGCCGACGCTCGGCGTCAGCATCGCCTTGGCGTACGTGCCGCGCGGACTGGCCGCCGAGGGCAGGCCGCTCGCCGCCGACGTGCGCGGCCGCGCGCTCGCCATGGTCGTGGTGAAGCGCCCATTCGTGCGTGGCGGGACGGGAGCCGCGACGCCGGCGGCGTGACCCGCGTTGGTTCGGCGACGATCTGCGAGGCGGCGGCCCGGGTGTGGGAATGAGGTGTTCTGGCGGAAGCGCTCGACGCGCGCGGGGGATCACGCAGGAAGTTGAAGGGATGAGCGATGCCAAGCCCTGTTGACCGGCGCTACTCGAAGGAGCACGAGTGGCTGAAGCAGGAAGGCGATACCGCGTACATCGGCATCACCGACTACGCGCAGGACCAGCTCGGCGACGTAGTGTACGTCGACCTGCCGGAGGCCGGCAAGGCGATCACGCAGTTCGAGAAGATGGGCGAGATCGAGTCCGTGAAGGCGGTCTCGGAGTTGTACGCCCCGGCATCGGGCGAGGTGCTGATGGCGAACGAGGAACTGGCGCAGAAGCCGGAGCTGGTGAACAGCGACCCGCACGAGGCCGGCTGGCTGCTGCAGATCAAGCTCGCCGACCCGTCGCAGCTCGAGACGCTGCTTTCCGCGGCGGACTACGATGCCTTCACCGCGAGCGAAGCAAAGGATGCGGCGATCGGGCCGTGAAGCGTGCGGGCTGCGACAGCGGCAGACAACAGACAAGAGAGGGCGCGACGGCAGAGAGCAGACAGCAACGGCAGAGGGCAAACAGGCCGTGTGCCGCGCCGATCATGCACAACGGTCGGCACCACGCGCGCACGGCGAAGGACTGACGGGACGATGACGCTGGAGTTGGACAGGGTGGGCACGGAGAGCGCGCGCGGCGACGGTGGCGCGCCGCATCCCTACGTGCCGCTGACCGACGACGACCGCGCCGCCATGCTCGCCGTCGTCGGGGCGCCGTCCGTCGATGCGCTGTTCGAGGACATCCCGGCCGCCTACCGGCATCCGCAGCTGCATCTGCCCGACGCGCTATCGGAGCTCGAGCTCGTCGCCGAGATGCGCGCGCTGGCCGGCCGCAACCGCACGGCGGCGGGCTCCGCCTGCTTCCTCGGCGCCGGCGCCTATCGCCACTTCCGGCCGGCGCTCGTCGATGCGCTGGTGATGCGCGGTGAGTTCCTCACCAGCTACACGCCGTATCAGCCGGAGGTCAGCCAGGGCACGCTGCAGACGATCTTCGAGTTCCAGTCGCTGGTCTGTGAGCTGACGGGCATGGACGTTGCGAACGCCGGCATGTACGACGGCGCCTCGGCGCTCGCGGAAGCCTGCCTGATGGCCTGCGCCGTCACCGGACGCCGCCGCATCGCCGCCTCCGACCGGGTGCATCCGCACGCGCTGGCCGTCGTCCGCGGCTACGCTGCGGGCCGCGGCATCGCCGTCGACGTGCAGCCGCACGCCGCCTTCGCCGTCAGCGACGAGCACGCCTGCCTCGCGGTGCAGCAACCGGACTTCCTCGGCCGCCTGGCGCTCGATGCGGCGGCGTGGGGCGACGCCGCGCACGACGCCGGCGCCCTCTACGTCGTCGCCGCCGACCCGGTGAGCCTCGGGCTCTTCCGGCCGCCCGCGCGCTACGGCGCCGATGTCGTCGTCGGCGAAGGGCAGTCTCTCGGCGTGCCGCTGTCCTTCGGCGGCCCGTATGTCGGCCTCTTCGCCTGCCGCGACCGCTACATCCGGCAGATGCCCGGGCGCGTCGTCGGCGAGACGGTCGACCTCGAAGGCCGCACGGGCTACGTGCTGACACTGCAGACGCGCGAGCAGCACATCCGCCGCGAGCGGGCGACCAGCAACATCTGCACGAGCCAGCAGCTGGTGGCGCTCTCAACGGCCGTCTACCTCGAGACGCTCGGGGCGCGCGGCCTCCGCCGCGTCGCCGAGCTGTGCTACGAGCAGGCGCACGAGGCCGCCCGCCGCATCGCCGCGCTCGATGGCTTCGTCGTCGAGGACGACGAGCCGTACTTCCACGAGTTCGTCGTCCGCACGCCGCAGCCGGTCGCGCGCCTCAACCGCCGCCTGCTCGCACGTGGCATCATCGGCGGCTACGACGTGAGCGCCGTCGCCGGCCGCGACGGCACGCCGGCGATGCTGCTCTGCGTGACGGAGACGAACAGCCGCGCCGAGATCGATGCCCTGGTGGAGGCGCTGCGCGATGCGTGACTACGGCGCGCCGCTCGAGCCGCATGCGATGGCGCTCTCGCGCCCGGGGCGCATCGGTGTCGCGCTGCCGCCGTCCGACGTGCTCGCCGTCGGCGACGGGCCGCCCGCCGCGCTGCTGCGCGACGACCTCCGGCTGCCGGAGCTGTCGCAGCTCGACGTCGTCCGCCACTTCACGCGGCTGTCACAGCTCAACTGGTCGATCGATACCACGATGTACCCGCTGGGCTCGTGCACGATGAAGCTCAACCCAAAGGTCAACGATGCCGTCGCCGCGCTGCCCGGCTTCGCCGAGGCGCACCCGATGCAGCCCGCTGCCGACGTGCAGGGCGCGCTCGCCGTCATGCATGGCCTCCAGCAGCAGCTCGCGGAGATCACCGGCATGGCCGGCGCCTCGCTGGCGCCGATGGCCGGCGCGCAGGGCGAGCTCGCCGGCATCCGCGTCATCCAGGCCTACCTCGATGCGCGCGCCAGCCGCGACGAGCGGCGCACGCGCGTCCTCGTCCCCGACTCCGCGCACGGCACGAACCCGGCGACCGCATCGATGGCCGGATTCGACGTCGTCGCCGTCCGCTCGCGGCCCGATGGCGACATGGACCTCGACGCGCTGCGTGAGGCGCTCGAGTCGCACGGCCACGCCGTCGCGGCGCTGATGATCACCCTGCCGAGCACGCTCGGCCTCTTCGACCGCAACATCGTCCAGATCGCGCGCCTGGTGCACGAGCACGGAGCCCAGGTGTACGGCGACGGCGCGAACCTCAACGCCATGCTCGGCCAAGTGAAGCCGGGCGACCTCGGCTTTGACGTGATGCACATCAACCTGCACAAGACCTTCAGCCAGCCACACGGCGGCGGCGGGCCCGGCGCCGGACCGATCGCGGTGAAGGAGCACTTGCGGCCGTACCTGCCAGCGCCCGTGGTCGTGGTCGTGGATGATGAGCCGTCGCATGTGGGAAGCGAGGGCCGACTGCCCGAGGAGCTTCGGTCGCACGACTCCATCCCCGCCGGTTCGATCCTCGACCCTCCACGTTCGGGCGCACCGTCGACGTACAGGCTCGCCGACCCGCCGCGCACGATCGGCCGCATGGGCGCCTTCCACGGCAACTTCGGCGTGCTCGTCCGCGCCTACGCCTACATCCGCAGCCTCGGCGCCGACGGCCTGCGCGCGATCAGCGAGGCGGCGGTCCTCAACGCCAACTACGTGCAGGCGCGACTACGTGACGCCTACGAGCTGGCGCACGACCGCACGCCGATGCACGAGGTGCTGTTCTCCGGCAACCGCCAGAAGGCCGAGTCCGGCGTCAAGACGATCGACATCGCCAAGCGGATGATCGACTACGGCTTCCACCCGCCGACGATCTACTTCCCGCTCGTCGTCGAGGAGGCGATGATGGTCGAGCCAACGGAGAGCGAGACGAAGGAGACGCTCGACGCATTCTGCGACGCCATGCTGCGCATCGCCGGAGAGGCGAGCGACGCGCCGGAGCTGCTGCGAAGCGCCCCGCACACGGCGCCGCTGCGGCGTCTCGACGAGGCGACGGCCGCCCGCCAGCCGCGGCTGCGCTGGTAGCCCGCGAGGGGCTTCGCGGCGTTCGTTCGGCGGTCCTGACCGGGTTGACGTGGGGCCTCGGAGCCACCGTCTCCTCCGTCTTCAGCTCACCATAAGCGCAGACCATGTGCTATCTTCGGTGCGCCCTGCGGTCGACGATCCCGCTCCGCCTGGGCCACCGGAGACGCATGGATACGATGCTCCTCACCGCGCGCGCGGCGGCCGGCGACCTTGATAGCTTCGGGCAGTTGTACGACCTGTACTTCGGCCGCGTCTACGATTTCACGTGGCGGGTGCTGCGCGATGCCGACGCCGCCGGCGTCATCAGCCGCGACGTCTTCGAGGCCGCCCGCGACGCGCTGCCGCACATCGGGCGCGGCGGCGACTTCGGCGCCTGGGTGCTGCTGGCGGCCGCGCAGCGCGCCCTCGCCCGCAGCGAAGCGGCGTCGCAGGCGCCACAGCCGCTGCACGAAGAGGCCTTCGGCAGCTTCGACGCGCCGGATCCCTGCCGCCTCCTCGACCCGACGCTGACGGGGGGCGACCACGCGCTCGCCTGCACCGTGTGGGAAGCGGCGACCGCGCTCGGCGCCCAGGACTACGCCGCGCTGGATCTGCACCTGCGCCAGCGCCTGGAGCCGCCGGCGCTCGCGGCGATCCTCGGCGTCGCGAAGGGCAACTCGCGCGCCGCGATCGACCGTCTCGAACGCGCCGCCGATGAAGCGATGCTGACCTACGTGCTCGCCCGCCGCGGCGGCGCGAGCTGCGAGCGGCTGCGCGCCGTGGTCAGCGACAGCGGCTTCCCCCGCTACAGCGACGACGTGCGGCAGGCCATCGAGGCGCACACGGCGTCATGCGAGGCCTGCACGGCGAGCAGGTCGCTGCCGGCACGGCCAGTCGAGATCATCGCCGGGCTGGCGCCGGTGCAGCCGCCGTTCGTACTGAAGGGCGAGACGTGGCGCGCGCTCGTCGGCAGCTGGGCGGCGGTCGTCGCGACCGACGCGGTCGCGCTCGCCGACGCCGGCCTGCGCTTCGGCGGCGGCGGCGCTGCTGCCGGAGATCTGCCGCCGGCGCCCGTCGGGTCCACGACGCTCACGCTCGACGGCAGCTTCGATGGCGGCGGCGGCCGCCTCGGAGGCACGGCGTTCGGCGACGAGGGCAACCGCGGCATCATCTGGTTCGCCGCTGCGGCCGTCGGCCTGCTGGCCGTCGCCTTCATCATCGGCGGCATCGCCGTTGGCGCCTTCGGCATCGGCGGCGGCGGTGGCGGCGGTGCCGCGGCCCTGACCACCACCACCGGCACTCCCGAAGAGGCCGGGACACCGGCCGGGACGCCCTCTCCCGGCGTCACCGTCGATACGCCGACGCCGGCGCCGTCGCCTTCGCCCGCGCCCAGCACGAGCCCGACTTCCGTGCCCGCCGACACGCCGACGCCGCCGCCGGCGGTCCCGACGCCGCCGCCCGCGCCGACGCGTCCGCCGGCGACACCGACGCGCGTCATCGTGCCGACGCCGCCGCCCGCGCCGTCCAGCACGGCGGTCATCCAGCTGCCGACCCCCGGCGGCCCACCGACGCCTACGCCGGCGCCCTGAGCCGCCCGGCGGGACGGCCGTGCGCCCGTGATCCGGGCACCACTTCGGGGCCGAAAACGGCGCCTCAGATCGCCGCTTCACCGCCGATGATTCTTCTGGAGGGGTGCGCCCAGACGGTCGCGCCGATGACGCGCATGCCGGAACCGGAAGCCCTGGCGGGACGGAGGCCGTTCGCTTGGCTCTTCGACATACCCGCGCACAGCGAGCGGACGCTGCGCATGGAGGCGCTGATCGCGCGCATGCGCGTGCTCGTGATCGCGGTGAACGCGCTCGCGCTGGCGGTCTTCCTCGACACGCGCGGCTACCGTCTCGACGCTGCCTGGACGATCTCCGGGCTGGCCTGGATCTACGCGCTGCCCGTCGCCGTGCTGCAGCCGTACCGGCGCTGGCGTCTCTTCCAGACGAGCTTTATCACCGCAGCGGCCGATTCCATCTTCGTCGCCGCGTTGGTCGCCGCGACGGGCGCGGACGCGAGCCCGTTCTACCTCCTGTACTTCCTCTCGATCGTCGCCGTCGCGATGCGCTTCCAGCTGCGGCAGGCGCTGATGTGCTACCTGCTCTACGCCTGCACCTACGCGCTCGTCTTCGTCGCCGGCTCGGCGCCCTCAGCCGACGCCTTCGGGCAGCTGCTGCTGCGGCTCTCGTACCTGTTCTTCATCGCCGTCGGCGTCGGCAACCTGGCGCGGGAGGAGGAGGACCGCTCGAAGCAGATCGAGGTCATCGAGCGGCTGCACGCGGAGAACACGAAGCTGATGACGCGCACCGAGCGGGCGGCGCGCGTCGACCGGCTCACCGGGCTGCTCAACCGCGGCCACTTCGAGAAGGAGGCGCACCGCGAACTGCGCCGGTCGCGCAGCAGCGCCAGCTACCTGAGCGTGCTCTTCTGCGACATGGACAAGCTCAAGCGGATCAACGATGAGCTCGGCCATGACATCGGCGACCGCGTGCTCAAGCAGGCCGGCGCGGCGTTGAAGCGCTGCCTGCGCGCGCCGGAGTTCATCGGCCGGTACGGCGGCGACGAGTTCGTCGTCATCCTGCCGAACCTCACGCGCGAGACCGCCTTCGAGCGCGCCCAGCAGCTCATCGATTCGCTGCGTGGCCTCAACGATACGCTCCCCGATGACCTGCACGTCGGCCTGAGCGTCGGCGTCGCCACCTGCCCCTTCGATGCCGATGAGTACACGGTGCTGGTGAAGCTGGCGGACCAGGCGATGTACCTCGCCAAGCGCGACGGCGGCAACCGCGTCCGCACGGCGAACGACCTGCGCCTCTTCTGGGAAGAGTTGCCGAACACGGCCGCCTGAGCGCCGGCGCCATGCGAGACGACGCACGCTCTCAGACGCCGTGAGGCGCAGTTGCCGACGCAGCTGAGGAAGACGGCGGCACGGCTCGCCCAGGTCGAGGCCGTTGATCTTGCCGTCCGTCGTCGTACCAATATGCGCGGCAATCGTGTCGCGTTCGGCAGGTAACGCCAGCCGCCGGCCTCGCGGAGTAACGAGTTGGGCCGCGGTGATGATCGGCGCGCGTCAGGCCGCGTGGGGCCGAGCGGCGTCGCCGAGAGCGCGCGCGCGTGCGGCGTCGAGCAGCGCCAGCGGGCTGTCGGCGTCGCCGCCGAAGGTGCTCCAGCCGACCTTCGCCGGCGGCGCGCCGGGCGTCGCCGCGGCGCGCAGGCTCTCGGTCAGGCGGGCGGTGAGCGCTTCGGCAGCGAGCGCGCCGGCGCCGGGGGCGATGAGCCAGAGCTCATCCTTGCCGATGTCGCCGAGCACGTCGCGCGAACGGATGCGCTCCCGCACCAAATCGCGCATCTGTGCCAGCCGTTCGAGACGGTCCGGCTCGCTGTGGACGTCGTCGAGCATCAGCACCACGACGGAGAAGTTGCGGCCGCGACGCCCCGCCGCCGCGGCGTCGCATTCGTGCTGAAGCCGGTTGATGAAGCGCGAGCGGTTGCGGACCGACAGGTGCTGGCCGAACAGCACGTTGAGGATCTCTGACGCCGGCTCATCGACAACCATCTGCCCACAGATGAAGGCCAGCGTGCCGCCGGTGACGGCGAGCAGCAGGAGCAGGAAGAGCCCGACGAACGGCACGATGCCCCAGTGTGACGGGTAGAGCCAGCCGATGGTGAGGAGCAGCACGAGCGCGCAGGCGACGGCGGTCGTCCGCAACCGCTGCGATTCGCGCTCGGGCGAAGGGATCGGCTGCGGCGCCGGCAGCGACGCCGACGCACCCTCGGCCGCCGCGGCGGTGTCGGTTGACGATGTCTGGTCCATGCTGCTCCCCCTCGAAGCGCCGCCGGCCGCGCGCACCTTCTCACGGTGCATCGGCGCCGCGGCTGCGGGCCACATCGGGGAACACGCGCGAGTCGCTCCGGCGATCGCCTGACGGCGCACGGGGCGCACCGGGCGCACCGGGCGGGCGATGATCCCACCGTCGAAGAGAGCAACAGCGGCGGGCCTCCGCGCTTCGTGCCTCGCCGGCAGCGGCTATCCGGGCAGCGCGCCGAGCACGCCGCGAGCACGCAGGCCGGCGATGCGCCCGTCGTCGTAGCCCAGCTCATGGAGCACGTCGTCCGTGTGCTGCCCGAGCGTCGGCGAGGGACCCTGCACGCGCAGCGGCGTCTCGCTCATCTGGATCATCGGCCCCGCCATCCGCACCGGGCCCATCAGCGGGTGGTCGACCTCGACGACGTAGTTGTTCTCGAGCACCTGCTCATCGTCCAGCAGCTCCTCCGTGAAGCGCAGCGGTCCGGCGGGCACGCCGGCCCGGTCGAGGATCGGCAGCCACTCTTCCGTCGTCTTCGCCGCGAAGATCGCCTCCGCCTGCTGCACGAGCGCTTCGGCGCGCTGCTGCACCTCCGGGTCGGCGGCGTCGACCTCGCTCGGCGGCAGGCCGATGCGCCAGTCATGCATGTCGATGGCGCCGAGCAGCTTCAGCCGCAGCGGCGTGCTCAGGCAGCCGACTGCGATGAAGCCATCGGCCGTCTTGTAGACGCGATAGTAGATGTTGCCGACGACGGGCCGGACGCCGAGGATGACGTCGAGTTGTTCCTGGTAGCTGCCGCCGTGCTGGCGCAGCTCGTGGATCTTCTCCAGCGCCTGCTCCCGGCGCTCCAGGTCGGTCGCATCGATCGACATGAAGCGCGTGCCCTGGATCGCCAGCGCGCTCGACATCAGAGTCGTGTCGATGCGCTGGCCGCGGCCGCTGCGCTCGCGGGCGTACAGCGCGGCGCAGACGCCCCAGGCGATGGCGACGCCGGTCGAGATGTCCGCCGAAGGCAGCGCGTTGACCAGCGGCACGCCCTCCTTCTGCCGCCCCTCGACGGACATCAGCCCCGTGACGGCCTGCGCGATGAGATCGTAGCCGGGACGGTGCGCGTACGGGCCGCGTCGGCCGAAGGCGGTGTTGTCGCAGTAGATGAGGCGCGGGTTGAGGGCCGCGAGCGTCGCGTAGTCGATGCCGAGCTTCGCCGAGACGTCAGGACGGTAGTTGACGATGACGACGTCCATCTCCTTGGCCAGCTGCTGCACGATCTCGCGCGCTTCGGGCAGGTTCAGGTCGAGGGCGATGCCGCGCTTGCCGCGGTTGAGGGAGATGTAGCCGCGGCCCTCGCGCAGGCCAAGCGGCTGGAAGCCACGCCATGGGTCGCCCGCCGGCGGCTCCACCTTGATGATCTCGGCGCCCATATCGGACAGCAGCGTGCCGCCGAACGGCGCCGCGATGATCTCCGAGAACTCGAGGACGCGCACGCCCGCGAGCGGTCCGGGATGTCCTTCCGTCACACACCACCTGCCTTCCGCGCTTCGCCGCCCTGTGCGTGGCCTGAGTATAGTGCCGCGACACGACGGAATGAAGATCGGCGGCGGCGGCGGGCCGCATCGGCGCGCGGAGGAGACGCGGCGCGCGACGACCTGCGCCGACGTCGCCCGCCGTTCGCGCCGGCGCGGCTACAGCGCCTTCTCCATCCCCACGTGGGGAATGCCGACCTCGTCGTAGACATCGCCGAGGCGCGTATAGCCGGCGCGCTCGTAGAACCCGGCGGCGTGCACCTGCGCGCTGAGCCGACAGCGGCGCAGACCGCGCGCCCGCGCCTCCCGCTCGAGCGCAGCGAGGATCGCGGTGCCGTAGCCGCGGCCACGATGCTCCTTGAGTACCGCCATGCGCCCGATCTTCGCCTGCATGCCATCGAGCACGAGGCGGCCGGCGGCGACCGGCTTGCCGTCGACGTAGCCGACGGCGTGCGTCGCGGTGGCATCCAGCGCGTCAAGCTCCTCGGCGCGCGGGATGCGCTGCTCGACGACGAAGGCGGCGATCCGCACCCGGAAGGCGGCATCACGCTCTTCTGGCGTGCGGGCGACGACGACGTCGATGCTCATCCGCCCGGCGGGGTTGCGTCCGCCGCGGCCGGCGAAGGCGCGGTGGCGACGCCGCGAATCATCGGCAGCCACGGCGCGAGCTTGCTGTGCTTGAGCGAGCTGATCTCGAAGCCCGCGGCCCGCAGCGCGTCTTCGATCCGGCGATCGAGGTGGCAGCCGGCGGCGCACCAGCCCCAGACCGGCTGCGCGAGCGACTGTACGCGGACCAGCGCGCCTTCGCCGCGCACGTGCTCCATGAAGCGCAGCTCGCCGCCGGGCCGCAGCACGCGCCGCAGTTCGGCGAGCGACTGCGCGAGGTCGCCGACGCTGCACAGCACCAGCGTCGTCACCGCCGCATCGAACGAGGCGTCGTCGAAGGGCAGGTGCTCCGCCGGCGCGAGGCGCACATCGATGTTGCGCGCGGGGAGCGCGGCGAGCGTCGCCTGCGCGCGCCGCAGCATGTGCGGGTCAGGCTCGATGGCGATGACGCGCGCTTCGGGCGGGTAGTGCGCGAAGTTGGCTCCGGTGCCGGCGCCGATCTCGAGCACGTCGCCGCGCAGGCCGGCGAGCAGCCGCCGACGCGCCTCGAGCATGCGCCCGCGCTCGGTGAAGCGCGTCTGCAGCGCGTAGGTAGCGGCGAACCAGCGATGTCCTTCGGGCTTCATCTCGCGCCGGAGTATAGCACCACCGTGCGAACGAGAACTGCTACCCACGCACCACGCGACGGCCGCCCTCAGCCGACGCCGCCGCGAACACCGGGAGCTCGCGCGCGCGTACCGCGTCCTCGGGCGTGTTGATGTCGACGAGCGCCGCCGGGTCATCGATGGTGACGTCGCGGACCGCGGCCGCGTGGCGCTCGAGCACGGCGCGTACGCCCAGCGACGCCTCGTCGACCGCGCGCAGCTCCGGCAGCAGCGCTGCATCGAACATCAGCGGGTGGCCGCGCCGTCCTTCGCACGCCGGCGCCGTAATCGATGCGCCGCGCGCGTGCGCTTCCACGAGCGTCCGCAGGAGCGCCGCCGGGCGCGGCTGGTCGACGGCGAGCAGCAGCACCGCCCAGGCACGCGCATCGACGGCGGAGGCGCCCGTCCGGACGGAGCCGGCCTTGCCGTCGTCGAAGGCCGCGTTGTGTGCCGTACGCGCCTTCGCAGCGCCGTCGATGCGCGGCATCAGCGCCTCGGCGTTGTAGCCGGTGACGACGACGATCTCGGTGACGGCATCGACCGCGGCGAGCTGGTGGAGCTGGTAGTCGAGCAGCGTCGCTTCTCCCCACGGCAGGAGCGCCTTCTGCATCCCCATGCGCCGGGAGCGGCCGGCGGCGAGCAGGATCGCCGAGACCGACGGCCTGCCGCGCACGCCGTGGTGCGCTTCGATGTCCGGCGGCGCCACGGCGTCAGGCTCCGCCCGTGCGCGGTTGGGCGTGCGCGTGCTGCCGCTCGACGATCCGCGCATCGACCGTGAGCGGGGCGCCGGTGCCGCCGCGGCGCGCCTGCGTCACCTCGGCGATGATGCTGATGCCGATCTCCTCGGGCGTGACGGCGCCGATGTCGAGGCCGATCGGCGCATGCACCTGCCGCAGCCGCCACTCGGGAACGCCGTCGATCATCAGCTGCCGGTAGATCAGCGCCACCTTGCGCCGGCTGCCCATGAGGCCGACGTAGAACGCCGGCGAGCGGGCGCCGGCGGAGAGCGCCTGGTAATCCCACTTGTGCCCACGCGTGACGATGACGATCGCGCTGCTCGACGTCGCGGGGTAGGCGAGCAGCTCCTGCTCGACATCGCCGACGACGAGCGCGTCGGCGTCCGGGAAGCGCTCGCGGCTGGCGAAGTCGGAGCGGTCGTCGATGACGGCGACGGCGTGGCCGAGGAACTTCGCCGCCGAGGCGACGGCGCGCCCGACGTGTCCGCCGCCGACGACGATCACCTCGGTCGGCGGCGCCAGCGGCTCGACGAACAGCTCGGCGCCATCGGGCAGGCGCATGACGTGCGTCTGCGGCCGCGGCGCGTCGATGACGGCGCGCGCTGCGGCCAGCGCGTCATCTCCGGCGACGATGGCCGCGCCCTGCGTCGTCCCGTCGTCCCAGACGGCGAGCATCTCGCCGGCGCGCAGTGAGTCCGCCGGCGAGATCACGGTCACGAGCGCGCCGCGCCGTCGCCTGCGCGCGCCCTCCCGCAGCGCCGCGACCAGCGCTGGCGCCGTCGTTCCCCGTACGGGCGCGACGAAGATGCGTTCGTTGCCGCCGCAGGCCAGCCCGTAGTCGACGGCGATGTCCTCGGTCAACTCGAAGTCGAGCACGCGCGCCGTGTCCGACGCGAGCGCCTCCGACGCTGCCTGCCAGGCCTCCGCCTCGACGCAGCCGCCGCCGAGCGTTCCCAGTGTGCTGCCGTCCGCGCGCACGAGCAGGCGCGCGCCGGCCTTCTGCGGCGTCGAACCGCGCGTGTCGATGAGCGTGCCCAGCGCGAACGGCCGCCCGGCCGCGAGCAGCCGCGCCATCTCGTCGAGGAGGTCCGTCGTGATCACGGGATCAGCGTAGCGGATTCGCCGGGCCGCAGCGTCGCCGGCGGGCGGCGGCGGGCCGGCGATATGGCTTGCACCGGCTCAGCGCTGGCAGGGGTACAGCGCGCGCGGCTGGCTAGCGCAGCACGCGTTGGAGCGGCAGCTCGCGCAGGCGCGTGCCGGTGCGGTCGAAGACGGCGTTGGCGATGGCCGCGGCGATGGGCACGATGCCGGGCTCGCCGGCGCCCGTCGACGGCGTGTCGTCGTCGCCGACGAGCTCCACCTGGACCGCCGGCGCATCGCTGCTCCGCGGCACCCGGTAGCGCGTGAAGCCGGCGTTCAGCACGCGGCCGCCGCGGAAATCGATCGCCTCGTAGAGCGCCGTCCCCATGCCCATGACGACCGAGCCTTCGACCTGGTTGCGGGCGCCGTCCGGGTTCACCGTCAGCCCACAGTCGAGCGCCGCCGTGACGCGCTCGACGCGCACCTCGCTGCCCTGCACGTCGAGCTGCGCGACGGTCGCGCAGTAGCTGCCGACGTCGATGCCGATGGCGACGCCTTGGCCGCGCTTCGAAGGCGGCGCCTCCGCGCTCCAGCCGTGGGCCGCCGCGGCGCGCTCCAGCACGCGGCGGAAGCGCGCGTCCGAGAGGTTGCGCAGCCGCAGCTCGACGGTGTCGATACCCACCGCCGCGGCGATCTCGTCCATGTGCGACTCGCGGGCGAAGTGGTTGACGGCGGCGCCCAGCGAACGGTACGAGCCGGTCGGCAGCGGGCTGTCGGAGGTGTAGGTGGTGACCTTCACGTGCGGCACGTCGTACGGCGTCTCGGAGCCGCGTCGGCCGAGGAACGGCCGGTCGCCGGCGTGATAGCCCTCGAACCGCCAGGCGACGAGCTTGCCGTCGGACATGAAGCCGCTCTTGATGGTGATCAGCGCCGCCGGCCGAAACGTGGCGTACGCCATGTCCTCGGCGCGCGTGTAGGCGACGCGCACCGGACAGCCGGCGATGCGTGCCAGCCGCGCCGCCTCGTGCGCGACCGGGTAGGGGCTCTTGCTGCCGAAGCCGCCGCCGATCTCCGGCGCGATGACGCGCACCGCCGACTCCTCGATCCCGAAGCGCTGCGCCAGCTCGCTGCGGATGCCGAATGGCCGCTGCGTGCCGGCCCATACCGTCAGACGGTCGCCGTCCCAGCGCGCGACGGCGGCACGCGGCTCCATCGGCGCGTTCGAGACGTAGGGGATGAAGTACGTGGCCTCCAGCACGCCGGCCGCGCCCCGGAAGGCGTCCTCCGGGGCGCCGGCTTCCTGCGTCACGTAGGGGTCGCGGCCGCTCTCGACGAGGAGCGCCGGCAGGTCGACCGGCGTCGCCGGTGACTCGCCGGGCTCGTCCCACTGCGCCCGCAGCACCGCCACGCCGGCCGCCGCATGCTCGTCGCTGTCGGCGAGGACGCCGACGAGGTGTCCGTCGCGGACGACGCGCGCGACGCCGGGCATGCGCTCGGCCGTGCTGGTGTCGACGTCGCGGAGGCGGGCGCCGGCCGCCGGCCAGCGGAGCACGGCGGCGAAGAGCATGCCGTCGACCATCACATCCCGGGCGTAGACGGCGGCGCCGGTGACGCGCGCGTCGGCATCGATGCGACGCTGTGGCCGCGCCATCTGCGTGAAGCCGGCGGGCGGCATCAGCGCGACGTCATCGGCCAGCTCGCGCTCGACGCTCTGGCCGGCGAGCAGCTCCGCGTACGTGGCGCTGCGGCCGCCGTCGCCATCGGCCTTCACGCGGCCGGCCTCGGCGCGCAGGCCGCCCGCCGGCAGGTCGAAGCGGTCCGCCGCCAGCTCGAGCAGCGCCTCGCGGGCGGTGGCGGCGGCCTTCCGCAGCTGCAGCCCGACGCGCGCCGTCGACTGGCTGCCGAACGTGCCCATGTCCCAGGGCACCAGCTCCGTATCGCCGAGCACGACTTCGACGGCGGCGACGGGCAGCCGTAGCTCGTCGGCCACCTCGATCGCCAGGCCGGTACGGATGCCTTGGCCGTACTCGACCTTGCCGGCGTAGGCGGTCGCCGTGCCGTCGGCGTGCACGACGAGCCACGTCGCCTTCGTCGCGTCCGGCGCCGTGTTGGCGTAGGCGGCGCGGGCGTAGCTCGTACGCGCCGGTGGCGGGCCCGTGTGGACGTCGCCCGTGATGCGCAGGCCGGCGGCCGTGGCGGCGTTGCGGTCGCTCATCGCGCGGCGCCTTCCGTCGCCTGCGCCGCCTTCTCGACGGCGTCGAGGATGCGCTGGTAGGTGCCGCAGCGGCACATGTTGAGCGAGAGCGCCTCGCGGATCTGCCCGCGCGTCGGCCGCTGCTCGCGGCCCAGCAGCGCCACGGAGGTCATGATGAAGCCGGGGATGCAGTAGCCGCACTGCATCGCCGACTCCTCGACGAACGCCTGCTGCACCGGATGCAGCACGCCATCGCGCGCCAAGCCTTCGACCGTCGTGATGGCGCCGCCGGCGACGGCGCCAACGGTCGTCGTGCACGCACGCAGCGGCTGGCCATCGACGAGCACGGTGCAGGCCCCGCACAGCCCTTCGCCGCAGCCGTACTTCGTGCCGGTGAGGCGGGCGTCGAAGCGGATGTAGCTGAGCAGGTTGCGGGCGGCATCCGGCGCGTCGCGCGTCTGTCCGTTGATCTGCAGTGTGACCATGCCTACAGATCACAGTCCGGAGATGCGAGTGTCAAGGCGCCGGCGTTACCTTCCACGCCGCCTGCCGGCCCGAGCGCGCTAGCCGCGCGGCGGCAGCCCGAGCTCGCGGAGGACTTCGTCGGTGTGCTGACCGAGGAGCGGCGGCGGCCGGTAGATGCCCGAAGGGGTGGCGGTGAGCTTAATCGGCGAGTTTGGCATCAGCACCGGCTCGTCGCGCTCGGGGTGATCCACCGCCACGAGCATGTCGCGCGCCGCGACGTGCCGGTCGGCGAAGATGTCCGGCGCGACGTTCACGGGCCCGACGGGCACGCGGCCGCCGAGCTCTTCGACGATCTGCGCCTTCGTCCGTCCGCGCGTCCACGCCGAGACGGCGTCGTCGACGAGATCGCGGTGCCTCAGGCGGGCGATGTTGTCGTACGTGCGTTCGTCGTCGATGAGGTCGACGCGGTCGATGATCGCGCAGAGCAGCGCCCAGTGCTTGGGCGTCGGTGCGGCGACGGCGATGGCGCCATCGGCGGTGGGATAGACATCGAACGGCGAGAGGGCGGCGTGGCCGTTGCCGCGCGGGTCGAGCGTGCGGCGGTGATAGGCGTAGTGATAGACCATGTTCTCGCACAGGGCGAGGATGGCGTCGTACATCGAGACATCGAGGAACTGGCCCTCGCCGCTGTTGCGCGCGTGATGCACCGCCGCGACGACGCCGAGCGCCGCCAGTGTGCCGGGGAACAGATCGCCGACGCTGGCGCCGGCCGGCACACCGGGCTGCCCCTTCGCACCGGTGATGCCCACCATGCCGCCCATCGACTGGGCGATGATGTCGAACGCCGGCCACTCGGCGTAGGGGCTGGCGCCGGTGCGCGGGTCGCCGAAGCCGCGGACGGCGGCGTAGACGATGCGCGTGTTGCGCGCGCGCAGCGTCTCGTAGCCAACGCCCAGGCGGTCCATGACGCCGACCTTCGAGTTCTCGGTGAAGGCATCGGCCGTCTCGACGAGGCGGAAGAGCGTCTCGCGGTCGTCCTCCTTGCGCAGGTCGAGGATGATGCTGCGCTTATTGCGGTTGACGCTGCCGAAGTAGCCGCCGTAGGTCTTCGGCGCGGTCTCTCCCGGCCACGGCGGCATCGCGCGCGTCATGTCGCCGCGCGGCGGTTCGACCTTGATCACATCGGCGCCCAGGTCGGCGAGCAGCATCGTGCAGAAGGGGCCGGCGAGCGCCTGCGTCAGGTCGACGACGCGCACGTCGGACAGCGGGCCGCTGCGCTTCTCGATCATCACGCCCGTCGTTCCCGGCGACGCACCAGCACGCTCCGCTCGCACTCGAAGACGACGACCATCTGCTCGCCCTCCGGCTTCACGCCGATATGGCGGAAGCGCACGATGCCGGCGTCGTCGCGGCCGGCGTCCGATGCGTCGAGCACGTCCGTGTAGGCGTACAGGGTATCGCCGTGGAAGACGGGCGCGGTGAAGCGCAGGCGGTCCAGCGCGAGCTCGGCGATCGCCTGCGACGCGGTGTCCTGCGTCGCCAGGCCGATGACGATCGAGCCGGTGATCAGGCCGAAGACGAGGCGCCTCCCGTACGGACCGGCCGTCATCGCGTGCTCGTTGAAGTGCGCCTGCGCGGTGTTCATGACGAGCTTCGTCAGCAGCTGATTCTCGGGTTCACCCACCGTCGTGCCGCGGGCGTGCCGGTAGCGGTCGCCGGGGGTGAAGTCTTCGAAGAATTGCGGCGCCGCCGCCGAGTGCGCGTTCATCGACCCGCCCCGTCGCTGTTTGCCGGTGGCGTGTACTCGCGGTGCGGTGGTGCTGGCGACGCCTCTCCATGCAGCGGACGCCGGTTCGCGTCGCGGGAGGACAGAGAGCAGGCACCAGACAACGGAGGGGGCTGTCCGACGACGTGTGGCCGAGTCGCCTGTTCGCATGTCATCGCGCGCGTCCCAGCAGCCGGTCGCTGATGATCACGCGCTGGATCTCCGATGTGCCTTCGAAGATCGTCGTCAGCCGGGCGTCACGCCAGTAGCGCTCGACCGCTCGCTCGGTGGTGTAGCCGTTGCCGCCGTGTACCTGGATCGCGTCCCCCGTGATGCGCTCGGCCATCTCCGTCGCGAAGAGCTTCACCATCGCCGCTTCCTTCTCGATCGGCTCGCCGCCGTCGCAGCGTTGCGCCACGCTGTAGATCAGCGCCCGCGCCGCCTCGATCTGCGTCGCCATGTCGGCCAGCTTGAAGCGCACGGCCTGGAACTCGCCGATCGGCCGCCCGAACTGCACCCGCTCCTGCGCGTAGGCGAGCGAATCCTCGAGCGCGCCGCGCGCGAGGCCGATGGCGCGCGCGGCGGTGTGCACGCGGGCGACGTTGAGGCCGTGCAGCGTCGCATTGAAGGCGCGCCCGTCCTCGCGCGCCGGCGCCGCTGCCCCGCCAGCGCTCGCCGCCTCTGCGCGCATCGCCGGCTCGCGGCGGCCGAGCATCGCGTCTGCCGGCACACGCAGATGGTCGAAGACGAGGTGAAACGTTGTGATGCCGTGATACCCGATCTTGTCGATCGGCGTGCCCGTCAGCCCCGCAGGGAAGGCGTCGCGCGGCTTCTCGATGAGGAACGTCTCCAGCCCGCGGCCGCGGCTCTCGCCGGCGCCCGGCTCCGACGTGCGCGCCAGCAGCGAGATGAAGTCTGCGGCCAGTGCGTTGCCGCACCAGCGCTTCTCGCCCGTGATCACGTACCCGTCGCGGTCGCGGACAGCGCGGCACTGCACGTTTGCCAGGTCGGAGCCGGCGCCGGGTTCCGAAAGTGCGGCGGCGCCGATCCAGTCGCCGCGGGCGCTGCGGCGCAGCAGTTCCGCGCGGCGCTGCCGGTCGCGCGCCTGCGTGCCCATGCCGTTGCCGCGCGCGATGATGCTGGCGACGCTCATCCAGGCGCGCGCCAGCTCCTCCGTGATCAGCGCGTACTCGAAGACGCCGAGGCCCATACCGCCGTATTCGCGCCCGATCATGATGCCGAAGTACCCCATCTCGCCGATGCGGCGGAGGAAGTCGCGCGGGATGTCCTTCTTCTGGCGGTCGAGCTCATTGGCGAGTGGCAGCACTTCGTCGAGGGCGAAGCGGCGCGCCGTCGCCTGCAGCGCCAGGCGAACGTCGGTAAGGTACGGGTTCGCGCCGCTCATCCGTCGCGTTCCCGCCGCCGCTCGCCCATGACGACGAGGTTGCTGCGGCGGTAGTCCACGACGAGCTCGTCGCGCTGGTTGCGGCCTTCGCTGTGCCAGGTGACGACGCCGAAGCCGGGCCGGCTCTCCGACGCCCGCTTCCCGACGACCATACTGCGCGCGCTCAACGTGTCGCCCGGATACGCGGGGCGATGGAACGTCAGCGCGTCGATGCCCAGGAACGGACCGCCGGCCTCGCTCAGGTCCTCGACGGAGAGCCCGACGACCGTGCAGAGCACGAGCATCGGGTTGAGCACGACGCCGGGATGGCCGGCGGCGCGCGCGTACGTCTCGTTGAAGTAGAGGGGGTTGTAGGCGAGCGTCAGCGCGGTGAAGAGGCTGTTGTCGCCCTCGTTCAGCGTGCGTCCCCAGTGATGCGCGAACATCTGGCCCACCTCGAAGTCCTCGAAGGCGTTGCCCTTGCGGAGCAGCGTGTAGGCGGTGTCGAAGGCGCTCACGTCGGCGAGCTTAGATCGAATGCCGTACGGCCGCTAGCGGGTGTACATACGGGCGTTCCACGTAGGCACACCGGCGACGGGACGCTTCGCCGGCGCTCGAGCGCCAGCGAACGATCCCGCACGCGCGCCTGCAGCGCCATCGACGCCTCGACTGCGCCCGGGACCGAGCCAGCAGGACCGCGGCGCCCGCGCGACGCGACCCTTCGCGTCGCTTCAGAGTGCCAGGCTGGCAGGTCGCCCCGCCTCCCGACGGCGACCTCCGTGCTCCGCCATCGCCATCGACCGGGTTCGCTGTCGGCGCGCGCCTCACGCACATACACTGACGGGTGATGGACGATCGCGCGCCGGACTTCACGCTGTCGGGCCTCGACGGACTGGACTACGCGCTGCACGAGGGGCTGGGCAAGGGGCCGGTGCTGCTCGCCTTCTGGCAGACGGAGTGCCCGGCGTGCGCGCTCGCCGCCCCCTACTTCAACCGGCTCTACGATGCCTACGAGAACCTCACTTGGTCGTTCTGGGCGATCTGCCAGGAGGGAGCAGCCGCCGCGGCCGGCTTCGTGCGGCGGCACGACTTCCGGCCGACGGTGCTCGTCGATGCGCCGGCGCTCGCCGTCTCGCGGGCGTACGACCCGCCATCGACGCCGACGCTCTACCTCGTCGAGCCGCCGGGACGCGTGATGGTCGCGTCGGCGGGCTTCGTCAAGGACGAGCTGAACGCCATCTCGCGGCGCATCGCCGAGTACGCCGGCGCGGAGTACGTCGAGGTGGCGCCGGCGGACGATGGCGCGCCGGCGTTCAAGCCCGGCTGAGGGCCGCTACATCGATAGGCGGTCGCCTGTCGCACGCATGCTTGACGTCGCAGCCCGTCCGTCGGTTGATCGTCGCCCGAAACTGTCGCAGGATGACGTGCCGCGCGTTGGATCTGTGTCATGCGAACGCAACACGCGCGCGACCATCTGTCACAATGCAATGAGGCAACGTCGGGTTCCCGCGGGGGGTTGAAGATGAGGGAGTTGAAGCTCGGGCTGGCGCTGGGCGCCGGCGGCACGAAGGGCGCGGCCCACGTCGGCGTTCTGCGCGAGCTCGATGACGCCGGCATCCGCATCGATGCCATCGCCGGCACGAGCATCGGCGCCCTCTACGGCGCAGCCTACGCGGCCGGCTACACGCCGGCCTTCATCGAAGCGGGGATCCGCGAGTGCCCGCACCGCGACGTCCTCCGCTTCTTCCAGCATCGCCTCCGCATCCGCCATCCGAACCGCCTCGCGCGCCGGTTCTACGACGCGCTCGCCGGGCTGCAGATCGAATCGCTGGCGACGCCGTTCGCCGCCACCGCCTCGGACATCGTCCGCCACTGTCCGGTCGTCATCGACCACGGTCCGGTGATCGATGCGCTCGAGGCGAGCATCGCGATCCCCTTCCTCGCGCGGCCCGTGGCGCACCAGGGCCGCTACCTGCTCGACGGCGGCTTCTGGGATGCGGCGCCGGTCGATGCGGCGCTGCAGATTGGCGCCGATGTCATCGTCGCGGTGGAGTTGGGCGACCCCTACACGCTGCCGGAGCCACTGCGCCGGCCGGCCTCATGGATGGCGCGACGGCTCTCCGGCGTCGGCAACCGGCGCACGCTGGCCGGACTGCCGTTCACGATCGAGGCGATGGCGCGCGAGACCGTCCCGGGCCGCACGGCGAACCTGGTGCTGCGGCCGCTGATCTCGCGCCGGAGCAACTCGCCGTTCCGCATGATGCAGTGCCTGGAGGCCGGCGCGGCGGCCGCGCGCGCGGCGCTGCCGGCGATCCGCGCGCTGCTCGCCGGCGAGCCGCTGCCGGCGCCCGCGGCAGCGTACGCGCCATCGGCGGCGGCGGAGCTCGAGGGCGGCGGGATCTGACGTCGGCGCCCGGCATCGGTGGGGCACGGACATCGCCGTGACGCTGTGACGCGCGCGCCGGAAAGTGCGGCGCGTGGCCGCCGGCGCATCGGTAGGCTGCGTCGCCTTGCGGGCGCCCGAAGGCGCCGGGCGTGAACGGGACGTGGCCATCGCGCAACTGCGCCGGCGCCTCGCGTGCAACGCGGGGTCTTCGATGATGGTGAGGGCTTGTCATGCTATGCGGCGCTGCTCACTCAACATGCAGAGTCGGCGTCACACGGCGCCTGAGCGCCTGACGGACGCCGTTCGGGCTCACACGATGGCCGGCGTCGCCTCGGCGCGCGTCGTCACGCGGCGGCCCTCCTCGACCGAGACCGGCACGCCGTCGCGCAGCACCAGCGCGTTCCGCGGCAGCGCGGCGACGCGCGGACCCGGCGTGGTGATCCCGGCGAGGTTCAGCGGGTCCGTGGCGTTGATCCGCACGACCTCCGCCATCCGCTCCTGCCGGCGGACCCGTCGGAGGGAGTCGACCGCTTCCGGCAGCCCGTACTGCTCGCCGATGAATCCGGACACGAAGCGGCCGCCGCGCACCGTCCCGCGCGCCTCCATGCGACGCAGCGCGCGCACGATCTCGCGCCACGGCACGGCGAAGTTCTCGCGGGCGACGAGGTCGCGGAAGACGACGCCGTAGCGGGCGAGCAGCTGCAGCGCCACCCGCTCCGCCAGCTCGTCGACCGGCGACGCATCGGCGTGGAACCGCTGCACGAGCGACCATCGCCCGGACGGCGACGCGCCGCGGCCGGTCGAGCGAAGCGACCGGCGCCGGGCATGGCGACGCGCGGCCCGCGCGCGCGCGGATCCCTTCGGCGCCATGATCTGGCGCAGCGCCTCGAACCCGTCGCCGGTGGCGAGGCCGCGCGATACGAGCTCCCACAGCGCCTCCTCGAGCCGCGCCGGCAGCTCGCGCGTCGCGGCGCTCAGGTCGGCGAAAAAGAGCGCGCCGTGCTCGCGCAGGGCGTCGAACGCCGCCGATGCGGCGCCCGCGTCCGGCGTCTCCGGCTGCGCCTCGCCGCGCACGGCCTCCAGGAGCCAGGCGAGGTCGTGGCGCAGCACGAGCGCGATCGGCGTCGCCCGCGATGGCGTAGCTGCGCGCGTGCCGGCGGCTGCCGGCTTCCGCAGCGAAAGGCGCGCCCAGACGACGTCGCCGGCAAGGCAGAGCTCATCGAGCCAGCGCGGGTCATAGTTGGCGACGCGCAGGGGCAGGACGTCACGCTCCCACGCCGACGCGGCGACCTCGAACCCCTGCAGCTGCGCAATCGCCTCCAGGACGCCGCGCTTGCCTTCGAGGCGGCGCCCGCCGGCGACGTGCTGCCGCTCGAGCAGATAGCGCATGAAGTCCTGCGCGCTGACCGGCTCGATCTCCTTGCGCAGCTGGTCCAGCGTGTAGCGATGGATGCGGGCGAGCAGCCGACGGTCACAGAACTCCTCCGCGCCGAGGCCGGGGGTGAAGCGCCCGCGCAGCAGCGTGCCGTCGCCCTCGAGTCGCGCGATGGCGGACGCCGTCTCGCCGACGCCCGCGCGCAGCAGCGCCGCCAGCTGGTCGATGGTGAACGGGCCGAGGTACTCGCTGTGGCCGCGCGCCGCCGCCAGCAGCGCGACGTCGCGGTCGACCGCGGTTGCGAGGAGGCTCGGCGGCACGACGACGGCCGTCGCGATGCGGGCGGCCGGATGCAGCGCCTCGATCAGGCGCAGCTGTTCGGTGGCGAACCAGAAGCCGTGTGCGTCGACCTGCGCCGTCGATGCGCGTCCGGCGGCGATGAGCGCATCGGCCCAGGCCTGCCAGGCCGGCTCCAGGCCGGCGGGGACGGCGACGAGCGAGAGCAGCAGGTCGTGCAGCTCGTCGGCGTCGCGCGGGGCGGGCCGCGCCTCGACGCGCACCCGCTCGATTGCCGCCGGATCGAGCGCGCCGAGGTCGCGCGCATCTTCGGGCAGCACGCGGCGCAGCGAGACGGCGCGCGTGCGTCGCTCCTCGAGCGGCGCGTCGTCGAGGTAGGCGTAGGGACGGGCGTTCAGCACCTCGTGCGCGAACGGCGACGGCTCGGTCGTGTCGCGGGCGTGGAGGCGGATCTCGCCCGCCTCGATGCGCTGAAGGATGGCCTCCAGCCGCTCGATATCCATGGCCTCGTACAGGCAATCGCGCACCGTCTGGCGGGTCAGCGGGTGGTCGGGGATCTCGAGCGGGCCGGTCACGTTCTCCTGGCAGCCGACCTGCTGCGGGAAGACGGCGGCGAGCAGGTCATCAGAGATCATGCGCTGGATCTGCGGCGGCACCTTCTTGCCGCCGCGGCTGCGCGGCGCGGCGAGCGCGCGCTGGGCGTTCCAGCGGAAGCGCACCGGGAAGAGCGGCGTGTAGAGGATCGACTGCTCGACGGCCTGCCGCACGTTGTCGGCGCGCACAAACGAGAACGCGTCTTCGAGCGGAAAGCTGTGCTGCGGCCCGAGCGAGAGGACGATCGCGTCGTCGGTGGCGGCCGCCTGCAGCTCGAAGCCGAAGTTGACGCAGAAGCGCTTGCGCAGCGCCAGCCCGAAGGCGCGGTTGACGCGGCCGCCGAACGGCGCGTGCACGACCATCTGCATGCCGCCGGCGTCGTCGAAGAAGCGCTCGAACACGACGTCATCCTGGGACGGCACGACGCCGAGGGCGCCGCGCTGCGCCGCCAGGTAGCCGACGATCTGCGCCGCGGCGGCGGCATCGACCGCACACGCCTCGGTCAGCCAGCGGGCGGTCGCTTCGCCGCCGACGCTGTCGAGGCGGGCGACGACGGCCTGGCGCAGCTGCGACACCTCCTCCGAGAGCTCCCACGTCCGGGACGGCGCCTCGCCGAGCCAGAACGGCAGGCTCGGCGGCCGGCCCTGCGCGTCCTCGACGCGCACGACGCCGCGGTTCGAGTCGACGCGGCGGATGCGCCAGGAGTGCGAGCCGAGGAGGAAGATGTCGCCGGCCATGCTTTCGATCGCCCAGTCCTCGTTCACGGTGCCGATGAACGTGTCGTCGGGGTCGAGCAGCACGCGGAAGTCGGCGACTTCCGGGATGGCGCCGCCGTTCGTCAGCGACGTCAGCCGCGCTGCCCGCCGCCCGCGCAGCGTGCGCGCGATACGGTCGCGGTGCAGCAGCGCGCGGCCGCGTCCGAGCCGCGGCGCCGGGCCTTCGCTCAACATCTCCAGCACGTCGTCGAAGTCCGCGCGCGAGAGGGTCGCGTACGGCTCGGCCTCGCGCACCATGGCGAACAGCGCGTCCTCCGACCATGCGCGCGTCGCGCATTCGGCGACGATCTGCTGGGCGAGGATGTCGAGCGGCGCGACCGGCGGGAACGTGCGGTCGAGCGTGCCCGCATGCACCGCGCGGACGACCGCGGCGCACTCGACCAGCTCGTCGCGGCTGGTCGCGAAGAGGCGGCCGCGCGACGTCCGGCCGACCGCATGGCCGCTGCGGCCGATGCGCTGCAGGAACGTCGTGACCGCGCGCGGCGAGCCGATCTGGCAGACGAGGTCGACGCTGCCGACGTCGATTCCCAGCTCAAGCGACGCCGTGGCGACGATGGCGCGCATCTCGCCGTCCTTCAGCCGCTGCTCGAGCCGCAGCCGGCGCTCCTTCGAGAGGCTGCCGTGATGTGCGCCGACGTGCTCCGGGCCGATGCGCTCGGCGAGGTGATGGGCGACGCGCTCGGCCATCCGCCGGGTGTTGGTGAATACGAGCGTGGTGCGTTCGGCCGCGATCAGCGCGGCGAGTCGGTCGTAGACGTCGGACCACTGCTCCGCGGACATCACGGCCTGGAGGTCGCCCGGCGGCACCTCGATGGCGACGTCCAGCTCCCGTCGATGTCCGACGTCCACGACCGTGCAGCGCGGCCGGCCGGCGTCATCGACGCGCTGCGTGCCGACGAGGAAGCGCGCCGCATCCTCGACCGGGTGCACGGTCGCCGAGAGGCCGACGCGCACCGGGCGCCGGCGGCCGGGAGGCGCACCTTCGAGGCAGAGCGCGTCGAGGCGGGCGAGCGACAGCGCCAGGTGGCTGCCGCGCTTGTCGCGCACCAGCGCGTGCAGCTCATCGACGATCACCGTCCGTACGCCGCGCAGCAAGGCGCGTGTCCGCTCCGCCGTCAGCATGAGGTAGAGCGATTCCGGCGTCGTGATCAGCACGTGCGGCACGTCGCGCAGGATGGCGGCCCGCGCCGCCGGCGTCGTATCGCCGGTGCGAAGCGCCGTGCGGATGCGCGGCGGCTCGATGCCCATCGAGCGGGCGAGCTCGCCGATCTCGGCGAGCGGCGTCTCGAGGTTGCGCTGGATGTCGCTGCTTAAGGCCTTCAGCGGCGACACGTAGACGACGTCGATGCCGTCCGGCAGGTCGCCTTCGAGGCCGCGCCGGAGGAGCGAGTCGATGCTGGAGAGGAAGGCCGCAAGCGTCTTGCCGGAGCCTGTCGGCGCGGCGACGAGCGTGTCGCGCCCTTCGCCGATCGCCGCCCAGCCGCGCAACTGGGCGTCCGTCGGCGCCTCGAAACGCCCTTCGAACCAGGCGCGGATCACGGGATGGAAACGCCGGGGCAGCACGAGCCGGTGCCCTTTCGACGCGCCGGCAACGCGGACACTCCTGTGTGCCTCGCTGCGCGCGCTTGATGCCAATCGAAACAAAGGTTCGCTTCAGTGTACGACCGGGGCGCATGCGCGATCAACGCGCCGGCGTGTCGCGATGACAGCGGCTGTCAGCAGCCTGAGTGCCAGGCGCCGGTCTTGCGCGCCCGCACGGCGCCGAGGACGGCCGCCGACGCGCGTTCCGCGAAGGAAGCGACGGCTGAAGCCTACCGGCGCGCTCTCTCCGCGCCGGATGTCAGGCCGGGCGAGCAGGTGCTGTCCGGGCGTCGGCGCTGCGATCTGTCCCAGCGCCGCGCTCACGTCGATGTCTTCGCGGGCTGGCCCTCCGTCCAGCCGAAGACCTCGTGCGAGAGCGTCTCGGTGAAGAGCCCGTAGTCAGTCGACGAGCTGCCGCAGCGCGGCGGCGCGCTGCCCGTCGCCACGCGCCTCCGCCGTCGACGCGAAGCCGCACCAGAGCACGAGGTGCGACGCGCGCTCGGGATGGCGCTCGGCGTAGGCGATCGCCACGGGGCTCGCGAAGTAACAACCGAACAGCGCGATCCGCTCGAGCGCCAGGCCGTCGACGACGGCCTCCAGGTCGCGCACGTTCGCTTCGAGCGAGACGTCGTCGATCTCGCGCTCCGACCGGCCGGCGCCGCGCCCGTCGTCGCGCACCAACCGCATGCGGTCGGCGATGCGGTCGCTCCAGTCGCGCCATTCGCGGAGCGCGCGCCCGAGCTGGATGTGGCCCCAAGGCATCGCCGGCGGCGGCGCGACGAACGGCAGACCATCGCCCGCCACCGAGCAGGCGATGCTGACACCATCGCTCGTGCGGACGTAGCGGACGTAGGGCTCAGGCATGCGCCATCGTACCGCCTTGCGCACGCGTCGGATCGCGGCCCAATCCCCGGTCCCCAGCCAGCAAACTGGAGCCAGCGCCGGGCCACCAGTCACCAAGCCGCTGGCCATCAGTCATCAGCCCCCGGCCACCATCCACTGGCGACCAAGTCACCAGCCCCCGGTCATCAGTCACCGGTCCCGAGTCCCCGGTTCGGTATACTCGCACCGGCCCGCCTGGGCTCGATTGGAGCGCCCGTTGATCCACTGCCGCGTCGCCGGCCTCGGCCGCTACGTCCCGGAACACATCCTCACCAACGCCGACCTCGAGCGCATGGTCGAGACCTCCGACCAGTGGATCATCGACCGCACGGGCATCGAAGAGCGCCACATCGCCGCGCCGGGCGAGACGACGAGCACGCTGGCGCTCGCGGCGGCGCGGGTCGCGCTCGAGCGGGCGGCGATCGACGCCGCGGAGCTGGATCTGATCATCGCCGCCACGACGACGCCGGACGGCCTCTTCCCGTCGGTGGCCTCGCTCGTGCAGGACGGCCTCGGCGCCAGCCGCGCGGGCGCCTTCGATGTCAACGCCGCCTGCATGGGCTTCGTCTCTGCGCTGGCCACCGGCACGCAGTTCATCGGCGCCGGCAGCGCGCGGCGCATCCTCGTCATCGGCGCCGAAGTGCTGTCGCGCATCGTCAACTGGCAGGACCGCGGCACCTGCGTGCTCTTCGGCGACGGCGCCGGCGCGCTCGTGCTGGAGGCGGCAGAGTTCGGTGGCCCGCTCGGCTTCGTGCTCCGCAGCGACGGAGCGCGCCGCGATCAGCTCTTCGCCTCGGGCCTCTGCGGCGCGCGCGACGCGGAAGGCAACGGGCCGCTCGACTGCTACATCCAGATGGACGGCCCGGCGATCTTCAAATTCGCCGTCCAGGCGATGACCGAGGCGCTGCGCGAGACGCTGTCCGGGGCGCGCCTCGGGCCCGACGAGATCGACCTGCTGGTGCCGCACCAGGCGAATCTGCGCATCATCCAGGGCGTCGCCAAGGCGCTGGGCCTGCGACCGGAGCAGGCGATGGTGAACATCCAGAAATACGGCAACACCTCGTCGGCATCGATCCCGATGGCGCTGTGCGAGGCGGCAGAGCAGGGGCGGCTGCGCGAGGGGGCGCGGGTCGCGCTGTGCGGCTTCGGCGGCGGCCTGGCGTGGGGCGCGATGCTGCTCGAATGGAGCACGAGCGGCATCCCGCCGGCGGCCTCGACCAGCGGCGGCCGAATGACGGCATCGCGGGCCGGCGGCTGAGCGCCGGTGCCGTCGCCGCCGCAGATGTGAGGTGATCGCCGGACGCTGGCCGGGTGGTTTGCCCAGCGCGCTGCCGCCGCGGCCATCGCCCACCGCCGATATAATCGCCGCGTGAAGGATCGCAGCGCATCCCGGCACCGCAACGGCCGCGCCGGCTACAGCCGCATCGTCGCGAAGGTCGGCACGAACCTGCTCACCGCCGGCAGCGACCGGATCGATGCGGCGGTGATGGCCACGCTGGTCGACCAGGTGGTCCGGCTGATCGACGACGGGCGCGACATCGTGCTGGTCACGTCGGGTGCGATCGCGGCGGGGCGCGAACGGCTGGCGGGCGTGCGCGAGCGGCGCGACATCCCGTTTCGGCAGGTGCTCGCGGCGGTCGGACAGCCGCGGCTGATGCAGGCGTACGATGCGCTGTTCGCCGCACACGGGCACGTCGCGGCGCAGACGCTGGTGAGCAAGCGCGACCTGCATGACCGGGCGGGCTACCTCAACGCGCGCAATACCCTCCTCGGCCTGCTCGAACTGCGCGTCGCGCCGATCGTCAACGAGAACGACGCGGTGGCGATCGACGAGATCGCCGACGCGAAGATCGGCGACAACGACAACCTGTCGGCGCTGATCGCGAACCTCATCGATGCCGACGTGCTGGTGATGCTGACGGACATCGACGGGCTCTACACCGCCGACCCGCGCCGCGACCAGCGGGCGGTGCTGATCCCGCGCGTCGAGAAGATCACGCGCGAGGTCGACGCCAGCGCCGGCGTCAGCGACACCGGCCGCGGCACGGGGGGCATGGTGACGAAGCTCCAGGCGGCGAAGCTGGCGACCGGCAGCGGCTCCGACGTCTTCATCGCTGACGGCCACGCGCCCGATGCGCTCTACCGCATCGCCACCGGCGAGCACGTCGGCACGATGCTGCCGGCGCGCGGCAGCCGGATCGAGAGTCGGAAGCGCTGGATGCTCTCCGGACTGGCCACGAAGGGCTGCATCGTCATCGACGAGGGCGCCGCGCGCGCGCTGCTGGAGCACGGCCGCAGCCTGCTGCCGGCGGGCGTGCGGGAAGTGCGGGGCCCGTTTCGGCGCGGCGATACCGTGAACATCGCCCGGCCGGAGGGCAAGGCGATCGCCTGCGGCATCACGAACTACGACGACCGCGAGCTGAGCGAGATCCGTGGCCTGCGCTCCGACCGCATCGCCGGCGTGCTGGGCCACGAGTACGGCGCGGAGGCGGTGCACCGCAACAACCTGGTGCTGTATTAGAGGGCCGGTCGCTGGTTTCCGTTACCGGGTACCGGGGACTGCCGCCTCGCGCAGCGGCCCGTGCTCGGGCGGCGTTCGCGCGCGAGCGTATCGCGGCGCTTCGCGTTCCGGCCCGGGATCGAGCGCCCATCTCCCATCTCCACCGCACACGAAGACGCGTGGCGGAGGGCAGCCCGTCCGATCACTCTCCACCGCAGCGTCATGGGGGCTCCAACCTGCCCTCTCGACCCGCATCGGAACGCATTGCTTCCAGAGTTCGGCGCCGAACAGGTAGCCTGAGATCGTGGAAACCTCCGATGATGCGCCGCTGCGCTTCGAGAAGTCTGGCGACGGGGTGGCGCGGATCACGCTCCAGCGGCCGCAGGTGCTGAACGCGCTGAATCTGGCGATGCGTGATGCGCTCTGGGAGGCGCTGCTCGCCGTCCGCGACGACCCGGAGGTGCGGGTGGCGATACTGCGGGGCGCCGGCGAACGCGCGTTCTCGGCCGGCGCCGACATCAGCGACTTCGGCACGGCGCCGTCGTATGCCGGAGCGCGGCGCGCGCGGCACGATCGCGACGTCTGGGGGCTGATGCTGTCGCTGACGAAGCCGCTCGTCGCCGCCATCCGCGGCTTCGCCTACGGCGCGGGCTGCGAGATGGCGCTCTGCTGCGACCTGCGCATCGCATCGGACGATGCCACGTTCGCACTGCCGGAGGTGACGCTCGGCTACATCCCGTCGGCGGGCGGCACGCAGCTGTTGCCGCGCACGGTGCCGCCGGGCATCGCCCGCGAGATGGTGCTGGCCGGCGAGCCGGTCGACGCTGCCCGCGCGCGGGCGATCGGGCTCGTGAACCGGGTCGTGCCGGCGGAGCGCCTCGACGCCGAGGCTGGCGCGGTAGCGCTGCGGCTGGCGCGGCAGCCCCAGGCGGCCCTGCGGGCGGCGAAGGAGGCGCTGCGTCGCGGCGCAGACCTGCCGCTGGAGCAGGGGCTGCGGCTGGAGGCGTTGCTCGCGGAGCGGGTGTGCGCGGGGCGGGCCGATGAGTGAGGAGAGCATCGGCGCGCATGTGCGGCACCGGTCGCGGCTCTCCGGCTGTCTGCTCAAGGTGGTGATCGCTGCCGCCGTCGTGACGGCGATCGTCATCGGCATCGGCTTCGCGTTCGACCAGGGCACGAAGGCGCCCGCCACCAGCTACGACGCCGGCCCGGCGAACGAGTACCCGGTGGGAGTCGTGATCCCCGTCGAGTCCGAGCACATCTTCATCACGAGGCTGCAGGACGGGCGCTTCGTCGCGGTCTACGACAAGTCGCCGCGCCAACAGGAGCTGCGCGGCAACTGCCGGGTGCGCTACGACACGACGTCACCGGCGTTGGGTTCGGTGCCGCAGTTGCCCGGCTTCAGCGGCGCCTTCGTCGAGGAGTGCGGCTCGCAGGCGCGCACGGTCTGGCTCGCCGACGGCAGGTTCGCCTTCGGCGCCGGCTACCCTGGGGTGAACCTCGACCGCTACGCGACGCGCGTCGACAGCACCGGCAACCTGATCGTCGACCTGGCGTCGCGCTCGTGCACGCAGAGCCGCGGCGCCATCGGCGTGGCGCCGTTCGACGTGCAACAGTGCGGGATCGGCGACTGATCCGGTCCGGGCGCGAGCGCGGCCGACCCGACCTACTGGCGTTCGGCGCGGAAGAGGTTCACCGGCGTGGGGATGCCCTTCATCACCGCCGGGCCCAGCTGCTCGAAGCAGAGGTCATCGGGGATCGACGTGATCGCCTGCACCGTGGCCTCCGAGACGATCACCTCGCCGGACCCGGCGAGGCCGACGATGCGCGAGGCGAGATTGACGTCATGGCCGACGAGGTCGCTGCCGCGGCGCGTCTGCTGGCCCGCGTGCATGCCGATGCGCACCCAGAGCGGCACGTCCCGGCGCTGCGCTTCCTCCTCGAAGCGCTCCTGCATGCAGAGCCCGGCCTCGATCGCCGCGCAGGCGTCCTGGAACCAGAGCATGATGCCATCGCCCAGCTCCTTGACGATGCGCGCGTCGCCACGAAGCACGTCGCGGACGATGCGCTCCTGCACCGAGAGCACGGCGAGCGCTTCGGCGTCGCCGCGCAGCGCCGTGAACTCGGTGAAGCCGACGATGTCGGTGAACATCACGGTGCCGCGGATCGTCCCCGCGCTGGCCGGCGCCGCCGCCGTCATGTCGGCACCACCTCGATCGAGCCCGAGACGGACATCGCGTCGACGCGGAGGTCGCCGCCGGCGGGGAAGCCGCACTCGACGTGTCCGCTCATCGTCCTGCAGCATGCTTCAACGCGCGTGCCGGCGGGCAGCGCAATGCGCACCGTGCCCGATACCGTCTTCACGGCGATCGCGCCCTCGCCGTCGCAGCTGGCCTCGACCGACCCTGCGACGCTGCGTGCGCGAAATGCGCCGCGCACGTGCTCGAAGCTGATCGAGCCGGACATGCTGCTGGCGACGGCGCTCCCGGCGCGGCCGCCGCGGATGGCGCCGCTGATCGTGCTCGCGCGCGACACGCGGCAGGCGCCGAGGGTGATGTCGGCGGACATCGTGCGGAGGTCCGCCTGGTCGGCCGCCTCGAGCTCGATCCTGCCGCTCATCGTCGTGATCGAGACGTCGCCGAACTCGCCTTCGAGCCGCACGTCGCCGGAGTGGGTGCCGACGACGACATCGGCACCGGCGGGACAGCGTACGACGAGCGCCGCGGAGCCGCGGCCGGCGCGCAGGTGCAGCGTGGCGCCGCCGTCCTCCTCCTTCGCCTGCAGCCGCTCGCCCTGCGCTTCGATGTCGTCGCGCGGCTCGGCGACGACGTGGACGCGGCCGGAGCGCGACTGCAGCCGCAGCGTGAGGGCGACCGGCAGAGGGTAACGCTGAATGTCCACGATGAACCTCGCTGCCGGGTCGATGAGCCGTCATTGTCGCGCGCCGGCGGCGACAGTCTCAAGGCAGCTGGCGCCGATCCGCGTGGTCGCCCGTGGTTCGCGCTCGCGATTCAGATGCCGATCGACGTCGGCAGCTCCTGCAGCGTGCGGATCAGATCGATCTCGCCGAGGTGTGTGAAGCCGTGCGTGACGACGACCTGCCCGAGCGCGCGGACCGCCGGCATCTCTCCCAGCGGTTTCACCATCACGAGGCGGTCGAAGGTCGACGCGTCGGGCGCCGAAAGGTACTCGTCACTGCTGGCGCGGACGGCATCGATGTAGCCGCGGAGGGCATCGAAATCCGTGATGCACAGCGCCTGCGCATCCGCGGGCGACATGCCGGTGCCCTGCGCGACCGCCGGCAGGCCCAGGCGTTCGGCCCAGCGGCCCTCCATCCAGACCGTGGGCCGGCGGTCCTGAAGAATGAACCGGACGATGTTGTCTTCGGTGCGGTAGAAGTGCCAGACCTCGAAGGCGATGTGGTTGGCGCGCGGGCTGCTGCCTGGGATCGCGTGCCACTGCGCGGGCGTCAGGCCCGCCGTCGCCGCGTCGAGCGTCGCGTGGAGGCGCTTGAGCTCGGCCTTGATGAATTCGACCAGCGTCACGGAGAAGCTCCTCTCATCGCCGGGGTCGCCGCGCCAGCCGGCGACGGTGACCGACGCCACAACAACACACTGCTTCAGGAAGAGCGTTCGCGCAAGCCCCGCGTGCCGCTCGCCTTGCGCCTGCCGGGGCGATGCCCGAACAATCTGCATGCCGATGCTGAGCGTCGGCGCAGCGATGGAGGAAGCGAACGATGCAACTGCTGCGCACGCCGGACGAGCGGTTCACGGGCCTGCCGGGCTACGATTTCGCGCCGCACTACGTCGAGCTCGACGGTGGCGTCCGCGTGCACTACATCGACGAGGGCCCGCGCGACGGGCAGCCGGTGCTGATGCTGCACGGCGAGCCGTCGTGGGCGTACCTGTACCGGAAGATGGTGCCCGTACTGACGGCGGCGGGGCTGCGCGCCGTCGCGCCGGATCTCGTCGGGTTCGGGCGCAGCGACAAGCCCGCGCGCCAGGACGACTACTCGTACCAGGCGCACGTCGACTGGATGGCGACGTTCCTCGGGCGCATCGACCTGAGCGGCGTCACGCTCGTCTGCCAGGACTGGGGCGGGCTGATCGGGCTGCGGGTGGCGGCGGAGCACCCGGAGCGCTTCGAACGCATCGTCGCGGCCAACACCTTCCTGCCGACGGGCGATACGCCGCCGGGCGAGGCCTTCCTGCGCTGGCAGGAGTTCTCGCAGAAGGCGCCTTCGCTGCCGATCGGCAACATCGTCAACGGCGGCTGCACGAGCGACCTGCCGCCGGAGGTGATCGCCGCGTACGACGCGCCGTTCCCCGACGACAGCTACAAGGCCGGCGCGCGCGTCTTCCCGCTGCTCGTGCCGACACGGCCCGACGACCCGGCATCGGACGCGAACCGGCGCGCCTGGGAGGTCTGGAAGACGTGGGAGAAGCCGTTCCTCTGCGCCTTCAGCGACGGCGACCCCATCACGCGCGGCGCCGACCGGCGCTTCCAGCAGCTTGTGCCGGGAACGCAGGGGCAGCCCCACACGACGATCACCGGCGGCGGTCACTTCCTGCAGGAAGACCGCGGCGAAGAGCTGGCGCGCGTCGTCGTCGACTTCATCGCGAAGAATTGAGGCGCCGACCGGCGATGGCGCCGGGTGCGGCGCGCCGTCGATCTCTCACCGGTCGCACGCAGCCGGCAGATCGCGCGCCTCTCGCCCCGCGCTGACGAGATGCTGAGCGAGGCGTACCGGCATCGGCGTCAGGGCCGCGGCGTTGGCCTGGGCGTCGGCGGCACGAAGAGCTCCTTCCACCACGGCTCGCCGGGTGTCGTCTCGCCGGCCGGGCCGGGCGTAGGCGGCGGCACGGTATCGGCCGGCGTGACGATGACGAGCGTGTCGCCGGGGCGCACGAGCCCGAGCGTCGTCCGCGCCACCTGCTCGACGTACGCCTCGGAGTTCAGATAATCGCGGACGGCGGTGAGTTGCGCGCGGTCCTGGTCGAGCTGGCGGAGTTCGACGCGGAGCTGGGCCTCCTGGCCGCGCAACTGATAGTTGTGCACGAAGTACCGCGTGGTGGTGACGGCGCGGTAGCCGATCGCGATCGCCGCGGCGATGAGGAGCACGGTAGTCAGCGAAGGATGCGGTAGCCTGGACACCCGGGCGTTGCCCTCCAACCCGATCCCGCCGCCGACGTGAGTGTAGGCGGGCGCGGATCGCGACGCAAGCACGTCCGGCAGCCCCGGCACATAGCCGTGCCCACACCGCGACGGCTCAGCGCCGCGCGCGGCTGCGGCCTTCGCTGTTTGCCCTTTGCTGTTCGCTGTCCACGATCGCCTACAATCCTGCCACCGCCGGGCTCGCGATCGACGGCTCAGGAGAACGCTCGGCTGCGGGCTTTGCTGTCTGCCCTTTGCTGTTTGCTGTCGCGTTTCCCGCTGCTGCTTCGCCCTTCGCGCTCGCTGTTTGCTCTTCCCCGTTTGCTGTAGCCTGACCGGGCACGTCCGGAGCGATGCAGCAGGCAACCTCGGAGGCATCCCATGCAGCTACAGGACGCCGTTGCCATCGTCACCGGCGGCGCGCGCGGGATCGGGCGCGGCATCGCCTGCGAGCTGGCGAAGGAGGGCGCGCGCATCGCCATCGCCGACCTGCCGGCGACCGACGCCGACCGGCGGGAGACGATCGACGCCATCCGGCGCCTCGGCGGCGACGCCTTCGGCGTCGATGTCGACGTGCGTGACGAAGCGCAGACGCAGGCGATGGTGCAGGCGACGATCGACCGCTGGGGCCAGGTGGACGTGCTGGTGAACAACGCCGGTGTGATCAAGGTCGGGCCGGTGTTCATGTTCGCCGCCGATGACTTCGACCTGATCCTCGACGTGAATGTGAAGGGCACGTTCCTCTGCTCGAAGGCCGTGGCCGGGCACATGATGCAGCGGCGGCAGGGACGGATCATCAATCTGTCGTCGATGGCCGGCAAGGCCGGCCGCGGCGGCGTCTCGGCGTACTGCTCGTCGAAGTGGGCGGTGCTGGGCTTCACACAGTCGCTGGCGCACGAGATGGCGGCGTTCAACGTGACGGTGAACGCGATCTGCCCCGGCGAGGTCGACACCTCCATGTGGCGCGAGGTGCTGCTTCCGGCGGTCGCGGCCGCGACGGGCGGCTCGCAGGAGGAAGCCTGGACGCGCATGTCGGAGACGGAGGTACCGCTCGGACGGCCGCAGACGGCGGCGGACATGGGACAGGCGGTGGTCTTCCTCTGCAAGGCGGACAACATCACCGGTGAGTCAATCAACGTCAGCGGCGGCAGCGAGATGGGGTAGGCGGCTGCGCCCGGCAGGGCAACGAGCCGCCAACAAACAACAAAGAGCACGCAGCAGGCGGCAGCCACCCAAACGACGGGCCACAGCCAGCGAAGGCGGGAGTGTTGACATGCCTGTGTTCCAACATCCAACCCCCACGATCCAGGATCGCCGCCGCACCGCCGCTCATCGCCACCACCCGCGGCGAGCGCGCCGGAGCGCTTCCGTCGCATGAGGATCGCGTTCATCGGCGGCACCGGGGACGAGGGGATGGGGCTGGCGTACCGGCTGGCGAGGGCCGGGCACGTCTGCATCATCGGCTCGCGCTCGCTCGAGCGGGCGCAGGCGGCGGCCGATGCGCTGCGGGCGAGGGACGATACGCTTCACTTCGAGGCGGCGACGAACGTCGATGCCGCGCGTGACGGCGAGTTGACGGTCGTCACCACGCCGTACGCCGCGCTCGCCGGCACGCTGCCGCCGCTCGCCGACGTGCTGGCGCGCAAGATCGCCGTGAGCACGGTCGTACCGATGGGGTTTTCCGAAGGCCGCGCGTCGCTGCTCGCTGTGCCGGAGGGTTCCGCCGCACAGCAACAGCAGGCGCTGCTGCCCGACGCGCGCATCGTCGGCGCGTTCCAGAACCTGAGCGCGAAGAAGCTGCTCGGCGAGCGCGCGGTCGACGCCGATGTCGTCGTCTGCGCCGATGACGACGAGGCGAAGCAGCGCGTGATGGCGCTGGCCGGCGAGATCGAGGGCGTGCGGGGGATCGACGGCGGCGCGCTGGCGTCGTCGCAGCTGGTTGAGGCGATCACCGTGCTGCTGGTCAGCGTCAACCGCAACTACAAGGCGCGCGCCGGCGTGCGCATCACCGGGCTCAAGCTGTGAGCGCGGCCGAAGTCCGCATCATCGGCATCACCGGCCTGCCCGAGCTGCACGCGGGCGACGACCTGCCCGCGATGATCGTCGCTGCCGCGCGCGCGCAGGAGACGACGATCGAGGACGGCGACGCGCTCATCGTGACGCAGAAGGTCGTGTCGAAGGCGGAAGGGCGCATCGTCGAGCTGGCGAGCGTGACGCCGTCGCCGTGGGCCGAGCAGTACGCCCGCGACTTCGAGAAGGACGCGCGGCAGGTCGAGGTGGTGCTGCGCGAGACGAAGCAGATCGTGCGCATGGGACACGGCGTCATGATCTGCGAGACGCATCACGGCTTCATCTGCGCCAACGCCGGCGTCGACGCATCGAACGTCGAGCGCACCGGCACCGTCTGCCTGCTGCCGGTCGACCCCGATGCATCGGCGCGGGCGATCCGCGAGCGGCTGCGGGCGTCGCTCGGCCTCGACGTGGCGGTAATCATCTCGGACACGTTCGGGCGGCCCTGGCGCGAGGGGCACATGAACTTCGCCATCGGCATCGCCGGCATCGCGCCGATCATCAACTATGCCGGCCAGCTGGACCCGGCCGGCTACGAGCTGCGGGTGACGCAGATCGCCGTTGTCGACGAGCTGGCGGCGGCGGCGGAGCTGGTGCAGGGGAAGCTCGACCGCGTGCCGGTGGCGATCGTGCGCGGCGTCTCGTTCGACAGGACGGACTCGTCGCTGAGCGAGTTGCTGCGGGCGGCGGAGCGGGACATGTTCCGCTAGAGTCGCTCGCGCCGGACAAGGGGAGAGGCCGCTGATGCGGCCTCTCCCACTCCGCAACAAGCGAGGCTTGCGCCTACTTGTTCCCGATCTTGAAAAGCCCGGGCAGGGCCGAGCTCCCGAGGTACTTCGTGTTGGTCGCGAAGCTCGCGCTCAACGGGTAGTAAGAGCCGTTCTTCTGGTTCAGCGCCAAGCTCGCCGTGGCGACGCCCGAGCCGTTCGTGACCCCTGTCGTCACCTGACTGCCCACAGTGAACGTGATGAGCGCCCCGGCCACAGGCTGACCGAGACTGTCCGTGAGCGTCGCCGTCAGCGTTATCCGCCTGTTCGGCAGCGACTGCACCGGCCCCGTGTAGGTCAGCGTCGTCGCCCGCTTGGGCACGGTCACCTGCACGGTGTCTGAGCTTGTGGCGCCGTCCTTATCGCGCACCGTCACCGTGGCGTTGTACGTGCCAGGCATGCTGTACACGTGCGAGACGTCCTGTCCCGCCGCGCCCACGAGGCTGTTCGGGTCGCCGAAGTCCCACGTGTAGAGCAAACTGCCGTTATCGACCGCGCCGGCATCCGCGCCGTTTGCGTGGAAGGCGACCGGCAGACCCCAGAGACGGGTCATGTCCGGCCCGGCATCGACCGTCGGTGCGACGTTGTTCACGACGATGTTCGAGTCCGCAATCGTGCAGTTCCCCGCCCGGTCACAGACGGTGACCCGGTAGCTGTACGTACCGTTGTCCGCGAACGTGTGGTAGACCGACGGACCGTACCCGACCCCACCGTCGCTGAACTGCCAGACGAAGCTCAGCTGACTGGCGCTGTCGCAGTTGTCCGTCGCGCCCGCAGTGAACTGCACGGCGGAGCCTTCACTCCCCACCGACGGCGACGGCGTATTCAGCGTCACCACCGGAGGTTTGTTCTCGGCCTGCACCGTCCCGAGCGTCTTCGTGAAGTCGCTCGTATCCGCTCGCACGGCGGCGTCGAAGATCGTCGCGCTGAGGACGTTGAACGTCGCAAGGTCGACGTCCAGCGTCCCGGCAACGCCACGGCCGTGACACCGACGGTGCCCGTTGCCTTGCCAGTCCCGGCCCAGTGATTGTCGGTGAGGCTGTAGATCAAATCGTCGCCGGCCGACACTGTGCAGGGCAGAGCGACATTGTCGGTCACCGGCGCTGCGCTCGGCCAGCTGATCGTCCCGGACACCAGCGGTGTGGTCGGGGCGCTGCTGCTCGCGATCACCCGCTGAGCCTGGTAGCCGTCCGTGGCTGTGAGCGTGAGGTCAGTCGTGAAGTTGAGTTTCACGCCGAGAATGCCCGGAAGCCCCACCAGAGCGCCCACATCCAGGGTCGATGAGCTTGCCGTATTGGAAAGGTTCCTGTCTCCCGTGTAGGGGAGCGTCGTGTCTTCGTTCAACAGCGTGAACGTGGAGATGTCGACGTCGCCTGTGTGCAAGACAAGGTTGAGGCAGCCGCTCGTGTCGGCCGCCGAGAGCGCGGCGACGTCGGGGATCGCCAGGTAGCCGCCGGCGCAGTTGGCGAACGGCGCGTCATACGCCGCGTCCACGTTCACGAACGGCGTCGTCGTGACCTTGACTTCCTTTGCCGCCCCGTCCTGGGGGACGAGCGTAGATGAGAACCCCGCCGTCGTGTCCTGCCGGAACGTGTCGGGGGTATCCAGCGTGTAATCCGCCGGCTGGGTCGTCACGACGGTCGATTTCACGCCCGCCCGGACCCGGAACCACATCGTGCCCGGGAAAAAGTCCGGGAAACACGTCACCGGGTCGTCCGTGATGTTATTGCAGCCAGAGACCAGCACTAGTCCCGTGTCGATGAGCGTCTGTGTGTCGTTCGCGGTGCCGCCGTAGTTGAAGGTCGCATTCGTGGTCTGTGCCCGCGCTTCGGTCGGGCCAAAGGCGGCAGAGACCAGCGTGAAGGCGGCAATGGCAATCGCCACAGCCAGCCAGAGGAAACGCTTGGTGTGCATGGTGATGCTCCTTGTGTTGAGGGGATTGAGTGACGGATGGGATATGGCCTCTCGGAGCCTCCTTTCCTTCGGAGACGCGACGGCTCGCGGGACCCCATCAATCCTGAGCGACGCCAGCATCCTCCGCGGGATGCCACCGAAAATCGGACCGAGGCGTACAATGCGGGGAGCTTATGCTGCACTGCTCTGTAGAGTTTGTCAAGTACCGTGGCACCTTCGACCGGCGTGAATTTTCTCAAGAAATGGACGCGTTCGGCGTTCAGGGGACGCGGAACCCGGATGGTCTGCGGTGAGTGGCATGTCGCCCCGCCGCCGCCGCAGTAGTTCCGCCGCCATGCGCGTCTTCGTCACCCGGCGACTGCCCGGACCGGCGCTCGAGAGGCTCGCCCACGCCGGGTGCGATGTTGACGTCTGGCCCGGCGACACGCCGCCCGCGGATGCACTCCGCCGCGCCGTTTCAGATGCCGATGGCCTGCTCTGCCTGCTCACGGACCGCATCGATGCGCAGCTGCTGGGCGCCGCCCCGCGCCTGCGCGTCATCAGCACCATGGCCGTGGGATACACCACATCGACGTGGCGGCGGCGGCCGCGCGGGGCATCGTCGTCGGCCACACGCCGGGCGTCCTCACGGAGACCACCGCGGACCTCGCCTTCGCCCTGCTCCTCGCCAGCGCCCGCCGGCTGCCCGAAGCGGAGCGCTACCTGCGCGCCGGCCGCTGGCGCACCTGGTCGCCGGACCTGCTGGTGGGCCGCGACGTCCACGGCGCCACGCTCGGCGACCGCCGAGCGCGTTGGCTTCGACCAACTTGCTGCCCCTATCGGACTTCGTTTCGCTGCACGTGCCGTTGACCGCGGCCACACGATGCAGATGGGGAATGCCGCCGGCGGGTAATGGACGCGAGCGCGGTACCACGAGGTTACCCCCTCGTGCCCGGCGCGCTCCCACAGCGGCGACGCAGAGGGCGCCGCAGCCCCGGATGCATCTCCCTTCTCCACCGCAGCGGGGAGGGGCACTCTCCTCTCCGCCTCGACGACGCCAGCGCGACCTCCGTCAGGGCCCGTCCCGCATCACCCCGCCAACTCCGGCTTGCCGGCGGCGGGCACGAACAGCGGCTGCCCGGAGCGCGCGACGCCGAAGCTGCCGATCATCGCCTGCACGTCGGGGCGTACGAGCCACGCCGCCCAGGCGAGCGCGGCGGTGACGTTGACGCCCGGATGCTTCGCCGGGTTGACGACGACGACGTGGTAGACGTTGAGCAGGCCCGGCTCTTCTCGTGCACGACCGACAGGTCCAAGGTCGCGCTCGGCGAGGTAGGTGGCGCGGTCGGTGAGCGCGTAGGCGCCGCGCTGGCTGGCGACCTGGAGCGTCGCGCCCGCGCGACGCGTCACTGCTCTTCTGCGTGCGGCGACTGAGCGTACCGAGGAGGGCCGCACCATGGGCATCACCAGAACGTCACCGACAGTTGGACGACGATAGGCGAAGCCCGTGCGAGCCAACGACGTAGGAACGCACAGGCCCCCGAAGCAGCTCGACGTGCCCGGCGAGCGGATCGAGAGCCTGTCCTCGATGAGGTATTGGTCGTCATCAAGCGCGGCAAGGACGCCACGGTGTCCTCTGCCGCGGCTTCCTACGGCGAGCCGCCGCTGCTGGCGGCCAAGGTCTACCGCGACCGCGACGTGCGGCGCTTCAGCAACGACTGTCGCCTGGACCGCGGGCCGCACGTGCGGCATGCGCGCCGCGATGCCGTTCGAAGCGTGGAACCACGCCTACGCGGTGGCGGGCTTCTCTTCCTTCTTCGGCCACATGTTGCGCAGGCCGCTCGTCACCTGTTCGGGGAGCAGCCGGTCTAGCTCATCGAGCGTCCACATGTGGGCGTCGGGGTTGTCGACCTTGGCGACGACTTCCGGCAGGCTGAAGAGGCCGATCGTCGAGCCGCTGACGAGGAAGTCGCGGCCGTTCACGTTCGCCGCGGCGTCGGTGCAGAGCCAGACGACGAACGGCGCCACCGCGTCTGCGGGGTTGGCCCTCTCGAACGCCTGGAGGCCGGCCATCCCCATGCCGGCCGCGCCACCGCGCTCGGCCGCCGCCTTCATCTCGTCGCTGATCACCAAGCGCGTCGCCGCGCGCGGGCGGATGGCGTTCGCGCGCACGCCGTAGCCGCCGAGGTCGCGGGCGAGCGTGCGCGTGAGGCCGATGATGCCTTCCTTCGCCGCGGCGTAGTTCGCCTGGCCGCGGTTGCCGAGCCCGGATTCGGACGCGGTGTTGACGAAGACGCCGCTTCGCTGCTGACGGAACACCACGGCGGCGTGCTTGCTGAGGTTGAAGTGCCCCTTCAGGTGGACGGCGAGCACGACGTCCCACTCGTCCTCCGACATGTTGAACACCATCTTGTCGCGCAGGATGCCGGCGTTGTTGATGACGATGTCCAGCCGCCCGAAGCTGTCGAGCGCCTGCTGCACCATGCGATTGCCGGCCTCGAAGTCGGCGACGTTGTCGTAGTTCGCGGCGGCGTCACTGCCCAGCTTCTTGATCTCGCTGACGACCTCATCGGCCGGCCCCTGCTCGCCGCCCGTGCCGGCGGCGCTGCCGCCGAAGTCGTTGACGATGACCTTCGCGCCTTCCGCCGCCAGCGCCAGCGCCTCGCCGCGGCCGATGCCACGGCCGCCGCCGGTGACGATGGCGACCTTCCCTTCGAGCCGGTTACCCACTGTACGCCTCCTTGAATGCACGCCGCGGACGATCGCTGCGCGCTGGCACAGTCATCCGTGGCCGCTGCTGCTGGAATCGAAAGCGAGCGTCAATGTAGGACAGCGCATCGTTACGGGCAAGGACGGCAGGCAGGCGCTGTTGGTGTTCCGAGATTCTGTCCTCACTAACTGTTCTGTGATTTTGTCCTCT
>JADMII010000003.1 GCA_015478665.1 Dehalococcoidia bacterium | reverse complement strand
TTACGGCGCTCTGCCTGACGAAGCTCGACGGCACGTCGAAGGGCGGCATCGTCTTCGCCGTCTCCGATCAGCTGGAGATCCCGGTGCGCTTCATCGGCACCGGCGAGCAACCGGAAGACCTGACGCCGTTCGATGCCGGCGAGTTCGTCGATGCGCTCTTCCGGGAGTAGCGGCGACGGCCGGGCACCACATGCCGAGCGTACGCGAGGCGGTGCGCGAAGACGCGGACGCCGACCGGAGCGATGCGGAAAGCCGCTGGCCGCGTATGGTACTTTACGTAACGTTGCACACGGGCGGTCGGCCGGCTGGCCTGTTGACAGGATCTTCCTTGACGCGCGTTAAGCTAAGGGACGCATGACCGAAGCGCTTCGTTGGTGGCTGATCCTCCAGCTCGCGGGCGGCATCCTGCTGCCGCTGTGCCTCGTCCTCTTTCGGCGCCTGCCGGACAGGGGATACACCTTGTCGAAGCCGTTCGGGCTGCTCTTCCTTGGGTACGCCTTCTGGCTGCTGAACAGCCTCCACGTCATCCCCAACTCGTCCGGAGGCATCGTCTTCGCGCTCCTCGTGCTGGCGATCATCGCTGGCGCCTTCGCCTACGGCGGCCGTGGCGAGTCCCTGGCTTGGCTGCGCGCCCACTGGCGCTACATCGCCGCCGTCGAAACGCTGCTGCTGGTCGTCTTCCTCGTCGCCGTTTGGCTGCGCATGCAGGTCGGGGCGATCGGCGGCACCGAGCAGCCGATGGACCTGATGCTGGTCAACGCGACGACGCGTGCCGCGCACTTCCCGCCGCAGGACCCGTGGCTCTCCGGCCGCACGGTCGCCTACTACTATTTCGGATACCTGATCGTCGCCATGGTCGGGCGGATGGCGGGCACGGCGACCGAAGTGTCGTACAACCTCGGCCTCGCCATGGTGGCGGCGCTGGCGCTCGTCGGCGCCGCCGGTCTCGCCTACAACCTGATCCGCATGCACGAGAGCGCCGCGGCAGAACCCGATGCGCCGGGTGCCGAAGACGGCTTCGCGGCGGACGACAGCGGCGACCATGCGCCGCTGCCGCCGGCCTCCGCGCCGCCGCCGATGCCGGCGCCCGTGCTCGTCGCCCAGCGCTCGCAGGGCGCCGCGCGCGAGGCATTCGCCGAGACCGCCACGATGCGGCCGCCGTCGCCGTCGAAGCCGCAGCGCGCGGCGGCTCCCGGCGCCGCCGGCATTCCGCTCAGTCCGCAGGCGCGCGCGTCCCTGGCGTCCGCGTGGAAGCGCGTGCGGGGGCCATCCGTCGCCTCCGCATGGGCGAGCGTCCGCGCGCCCGCCTTCGGGCTGGCGGCGGGGCTGATGCTCGTGATCATGGGCAACCTCGTCGGCGTGCTCCAGTTCATGTCGGCGTACGGCATCGGCAGCCGCGGCTTCTTCCGCTGGCTGGACGTGCAGGGGCTGACGACGGGCATCCCCCGTCACAGCTGGTACCCGAGCAACTTCTTCGGCTTCTTCAACGCTTCGCGCATCTACCCGCTCGACCAGAGCGGCGGCCGCGTGATCACCGAGTTCCCGATGTTCAGCTTCATCCTCGGCGACCTGCACCCGCATGTCATGGCCTTGCCGTTCGTGCTGCTCGCCGTCGCCGTCGCGCTGGCGTTCTATCGCAGCCCGGACCCGCTCGATGTGACGTTTTGGATCCGGCGGCCGCTGGCGCTCGTCGCCGCCGGGATCGTCGTCGGCGGCCTCGCGTTCCTCAACACCTGGGACATCGCGACGCTGACCTTCGTCGTGGTCGCCGCCGCCGCGCTCAGCAACTTCATACGCGTGCGCGCGCTGACGCTCGACCTGCTGGTGCAGGTCGTGACGTTCGCGCTGCCGCTGCTGATCGCGGCGGTCGTGCTCTACCTGCCGTTCTACGCCAGCTTCACGTCGCAGGCGAGTGGCATCGGCGCCGTCGTATCGAATCGCAGTGTCACGGTGCCGGGGACGCGTCCGGTGCAGGCGTTCCTGTTCTGGGCGCCGCTCTTCGCGATCACGCTGCCGTTCGTCGGCAGCCGGCTGATCGCCGCGCGCGAGCGCATCACACTGCCGCGCGTGGTCGTGGCCATCGTGCCGTCGGTGGTGGTCGTCGTCGGCTGGGTGCTGGTGTTCGGCTACGAGAAGGCGGTGGGAAGCAGCAAGCTCAACGGCGCCCCGGGCCTCCTCACGCAGATCGGCGACCGCGGCTCCGCCTGGTGGACGGATGCGTTCTTCGCGGCGGTGCTCTCGGCGGCGCTGCTCGCGCTCTGGCTCGAAGCGACGTCGCGCGAGGAGCGAGGCGAGCGTGAGGGCCCGCTCTTCACCCTGGGCCTGATCGCGACGGCGCTGCTGCTCGTGCTGGGGACGGAGTTCTTCTACGTCGGCGACGTCTTCAACTCGCGGATGAACACGGTCTTCAAGCTCTACTACCAGGCGTGGCTGCTGCTCGCCGTGGCGGGCGGCTTTGCGCTGTACTACATCGTCACGCGCTGGCGCTGGTCGTCGCCGCGCGCGGCCACCTACCGATACGCCTGGGGCGCCATCGCCGTCGTCTTCATCCTCGCTGCCGGGCTCTATTCGGCGGGCGGCACGATGGACCGCATCCGCCAGTACGAGGGCGACCAGCTCGCGACGCCCGTCGACACGCTCGACGGCCTCGTCGCCTACGACGCGAGCGACCGCGCGGGCATCGACTTCCTCAAGCAGCAGGCGCAGGGGCAGGGCCTGGTGATCGCCGAGAGCGTCTGTCCCGTACCATTTGCGCAGTGCACCGGCGACGACTACAGCTACGCCAGCCGCGTCTCCGGGGCGACCGGCATCCCGACGATCCTGGGCTGGGCGGGGCACGAAGACCAGTGGCGCGGCGGCACGGCAAAGGCGCGGGCCGGGCGGTTCGAGGACGTGAACGAACTGTACACGACGACGGACATGGCGCGCGTCGCAGCAATTGTGAAAAAGTACGGCGTCACCTACATCTACGTCGGCCAGCTCGAACGCACGGCGTACGGGCAGGGCGTCGATAAGTTCGCATCGATGCCGGTGGCATTCCAATCCGGAGCGGTTACGATATACCGGGCGACAATTCCGACGGGCGAGGTACAGACGACTCCATGAGCACACAGGAACCCTCTTACGGCACGACGGCCGAGCGGTTGAAGGCGCTCGCGCCGAATGAAGCCGCGCGCGAACGCATCAGCGCCCTGGCGACGCGCTACTGGGAGATCGCCGCCTACGCGCTCGTCGGCACCATTGCCGCCGTCATGCGCTTCTGGAACCTGGGCGCCCGCGCCTATCACCACGACGAGAGCCTGCACGGCTTCTTCAGCTACCAGTTCACGCAGGGGCTGCGGTACGTGTTCAGCTTCGGCTCGCAGGGCCAGTCGGAGACGTACAAGCACGTGCCCTTCATGCATGGTCCGTTCCAGTTCCTTGGCAACGGCCTGATGATGTTCATCTTCCAGGACGGCAACTTCCAGGGCCGCAGCCTCGCGGCGACTATGGGCACCGGGCTGGTGCTGCTGCCGTTCCTCTTCCGGAAGCAGCTGGGGACGATCGGCGCCCTCGCCACGGCCATCTTCCTCGCCTTTTCGCCGACCCTGCTGTACTACAGCCGCTTCACGCGCGAGGACATCTACACCGCGTTCTGGACCTTCGGCATCGTCATCTTCATGTGGCGCTACATCGCGACGAAGGAGAACAAGTTCCTCTACCTGACGGCCGGCTTCGTCTCGATGTCCTTCCTCACGAAGGAGACGACGTACATGACGGCCGGCTCCTTCCTCGCCTTCCTCGACTTCATGTTCGCGACGCACCTCGCCGGCAAGATCCGCGCGAAGCGGCCGATGTCCGAGGTGCAGCACAGCGCGCTGCTCATCGGACTGCTGCCCGTCGCCTGGCTCGTGGCGCTGTTCTGGCCGCTGCTCGCCAGGCAGCGGGCGATGTACGACCTCGACGAGATGCCGGCAGAAGCGAACCTCCTCGTCGTCATCGGCACGCTTTCGGCGCCGATGTACGCCGCCGGCGTGCAGTTCCTGCCCGGTTTCGGCGAAGCATGGAAGAACCGCGCCGGCGCCAATGGCGCCTCCCACACCGCGTCGCAGGAGTGGTCGGTCGCGATCGCCTCGATCGTCTTCCTGATCGCCCTCGCGGTCGCGCTCGGCATGCTCTGGCGGCCGAAGGTCTGGCTGATCGCCGCCGCCGCCTTCTGGGTGCCGGTGGTGGTGCTTTCGACGACCTTCTTCTCCAACGGCCCCGGCTTCATGTCGGTCGTCTGGGGCTCGTTCGACTACTGGATCAGCCAGCAGGCGGTCGCTCGCGGCAACCAGCCCGAGTACTACTACTTCATGACGATCCCCGTTTACGAATTTCTCCCGTTGATCCTCGCGTCAGCCGCCGCGTTCTACTTCACCATCCGCGGCCGCCTCGACCACGCGCTGATCATCGCCGGCGGCTTCGTCGCCATCATCGTGCTCCTGCTGCTGCCGCCGGGTCCGTTGATCTCGAAGGCGCCGCTCTTCCACGTCTGGCTGCCGTTCGGCATCGTCCTCCTCGCCATCATGACGTTCAAGATGGAGATGCTGCCGCGCTTCCTGATGTTCTGGGCGGTGGTCACGAGCCTGACGCTGACGGTCGCCAGCGAGAAGATGCCGTGGCTGAACGTGCACATCGCCCTGCCGCTCGCCGTCATCGCCGGCCTCTTCGTCGGGCGCATGCTCTCGACCTCTGACTTGCGCGCCGACCTGCCGAAGATCGAGCGCGTCGCACCGTACCTGTACGCGATCGTCGCGACGGCGCTGTCCGTGCTCGTGTTCGTGATCGTCGGGCCGTTCACGCTCGCTTCGACGGGCGCATGGATCCTCGCGGCGGTGGCGGCGGTCGCGTTCTTCTGGGCCTTCAGCTCGTACAGCCGCCGCACGGGCCTGCAGGTCGCGCTCGTCGGGCTGATCGCCGCGCTGATGATCTTCACGATCCGCGCCGGCGTCCTCTCCTCGCTCGACCAGGCCGATGTCAGCGCATCGGTCGCCGGTTACTCGCCGGGCCTCTCGCAGGACGACAAGGGGGCGCTGCCCGTCGAGCTGCTCGTCTACACGCAGACGTCGGGCGACATCCCGATCCTCGTCGACAAGCTGGCCGCGTATGGCCGCCAGACCGGCAAAGGGGTAAACCAGCCGGTCGTCGTCGACAGCGTCGATGGATTCACATGGCCGTGGGCGTGGTACCTGCGCAACTACAAGAACGTGCAGTACACGACGATCACGCAGGGCTACCAGCCGCCCGCCGGCGCGGTGCTCTTCGTCGCCAGTCAGAATGCCTCGAACCTCAGCCTGGGCGACGGGTACAACCCCGGCATCCAGTACCACCACCGGCGCTGGTTCCCGGAGAGCTACCGCGGCAGCAACGGCACGTACTCGACGCGCGACTTCTTCCGCGCCCTGGTCTCGAAGAGCCAGCTCTCGTACTGGCTGGACTACTTCATCCGCCGCACGCCGCCCGATACGCTGGGCACGGTCGATGGCATGGCCTTCTTTCCGAAGGACGCGAAGGTCATCCCCACGCGGCCGGTCGGCCCGACGGTGCGCCGCGAGGGCACTCAGCTCGTCATCGGCGGCCAGGGCTCCGCGCCGGGGCAGCTCAACCAGCCGTCCGGCGTCGAGACGGACGCGCAGGGCAACATCTACGTCGCCGACACGAGTAACGACCGCATCGACAAGTACGACAAGGACGGCAAGTTCGTGGCGTCCGCCGGCGGCTTTGCGCAGGCGGGCGGCGCCAGCCTGAAGCAGCCATGGTCGATCGCCGTGGCGGCAGACGGGACGGTGTTCGTCGCGGACACCTTCAACTGGAACATCATCAAGCTCGATGCCAATCTGAAGCAGGTGCAGACGTGGGGCACCGGCTGCACGACCGTGCCCGACTGCAACGAGTTCCAGCTCTTCGGACCGCGTGACATCGCCCTGACGCCCGATGGGCACGTGCTGATCACGGACACCGGGAACGGCCGCGTCATCGAATACACGCAGGACGGCAAGTTCGTGAACAAGTGGGGCACGAAGTTCGACCCGACGAAGGGCGGGACGCCCGGGCCACTCGACCTCCAGGAGCCCGTCGGACTCGCCATCGCGCTCAACGGCGACGTCTACATCGCCGACTACTGGAACAAGCGCATCGTGCGCGTGAACAAGGACTTCGCGCCGATCGGCGCGCCGATCCCGGTGCCGTCGTGGGGCAGCAACGCTGTGACCAACCGGCCGTACCTGGCGCTGCTGCCGGACGGCCGCCTGCTGGCGACGGATCCGGCGAATGGCAAGGTGCTCGTCTTCGCGGCGAACGGTAACCCCGCCGGCACGTACGCGCTGCCGGCGGAGGGGAACACGACGCCGCGCCCCGTCGGCATCACGACGGACGCCACGAGCGTCTACGTCAGCGACGGCGCCGGCAGCGTCGTGCGCAAGATCCCGCTCGCGGAGGTGGTGAAGTAGGGCCGGGTGCCGGGACTGGAGACTGGGGACTCGGAAGAACACGGGTGGTCGTGCTGTCACAACGCGAGGCAGCACGGCCGCCGTCTCACGTCCCACGTCCCGGCGCCCCGACACCACGCCTCATGCCCCAGCCCCGGCGCCCCGACGCCATGGCCTCACCGCGACCTTCCCGCTTCCGCGTGGCTGACAGACGGGCAATTGGCGAGTGCCGGTGCGCTCGCCCTATAATGCTCCGGCCTCTGTGCCGAACATAAGTACAGGCGGGCTGGCGCGACGGCCGCGCCCCGGCGCCCGTTGTCGGACGTAGAATCTGTGCTCCCCGGAGTCCGTCTTGCTCAAGAGCCGCGGTTTCTGGATTGGCATGGCCGTCACGGCCATCTTCGTCGGCTGGTTCGTCTGGAAGAACTGGGACAAGTTCCCGGACATGAAGCGCGCCTTCGAGCAGGCGGACTGGCGTCTGGCGCTGCTGGCACTGCCGGTCTACTTCGCCGGCCTGCTCGTGCGGACGGTTCGCTGGCAGTACCTGCTGCGGCCGGTGAAGAAGGTCAGCACCCGCCGTCTCTATCCGGTCGTGATCATCGGCCTGATGGCGAACAACATCCTGCCGGCCCGGGCCGGCGAGTTGGCACGCGCCTACGTGCTCGGGCAGCGCGAGCGGATCAGCAAGACGACGTCGCTCGGGACGATCGCCGTCGACCGCCTGTTCGACGGCGTCACGCTCATCCCGCTGATGTTGATCGTCGCCGCCGTCGCCGGTGACAAGGCGAACTTCCCGGTGTTCGGCCGCAACCTGAACTTCGCCGGCCTCGGCGTCGTCATGGCGGCGCTCTTCGGCGTCGCGCTCGGCGCCCTGTTCTACCTGGCGCTGTCAGATAACGGGCGCCGCCTGCTGCATCGCATGGTGCACCGCTTCGCTCCGGAGCGCGTGAAGCCGCACGTCGAAGGCTTGCTGCTGTCCTTCTTCGAGGGCCTGCACGCGCTGCGCAGCCCGATCGACCTCGGCGTCGCCTGGGTGATGTCGCTCGTCTCCTGGCTGCTCGAAGCGACGATGTACTACATCGTCGGTCGCGCCTTCGGCCTCGACGCCGGCTTCGACGTCTTCCTGCTGATGACGGCCGCCGCCAACCTGGCGATTGCCATCGTGGCGACGCAGGGCGGCGTCGGCGCCTTCGAGCTCGTCGTGTCGAAGACGATTATCGCCTTCAGCGGGACGGCGGCGTCGGGCGTGCAGAAGGACGCCGCGGCCTACGCCATCGGCCTGCACGCACTGCTGCTCATCCCGGTCGTCATCATCGGCCTGGCGCTGATGTGGTCGATGGACCTGAGCTTTAGCGAGATGCTGAAGGGCCGCGTGGAGGACGAGCCGGCGGCCGCGGGCCTGCCGGTGGCCGGGGAAGACGCGGCAGCGGGCGTCGTCATGCAGCCGCAGCCCGCCGTCGAGGGGACCGGCCCGAGGTGAGGGTCGCGGTCATCGGCGGCGGTGTCGCGGGGATGACGACCTCCTACCGGCTGATGCAGCAGGGCCACGATGTCGCGCTGTTCGAGGCGTCACCGTACCTCGGCGGCCTCGTGCGCACGTTCGATGTCGGCGGCTCGCGCCTCGAAGCCTTCTACCACCACCTCTTCTCGACCGATACCACGGTGCTCGCGCTGATCGAAGAGCTCGGCTTCGGCGACCGCATGCGCTGGATCGACTCGAAGGTGGGCTGGTTTACGGACGGCACGATCTACCCCTTCGTGACGCCGCTCGACCTCGCGCGCTTCTCGCCGCTGCCGCTCATCGACCGCGTGAAGCTCGGGTTGATGGGGCTGAACCTCCGCAAGCGCGACGACTGGGAGGAGTTCGAGCACGTCACAGCGAAGGACTGGATCGAGAAGAACGTCTCGAAGAAGGTGTTCGAGCAGGTGTGGGGGCCGCTGCTGCACGGCAAGTACGGCGATGCGTACGACAAGGTGGCGATGGCGTGGCTCTGGAGCAAGATCCACCTGCGCTTCGCCTCGCGCAAGGGCGGACCGCTGCAGAAGGAGCAGCTGGGCTACCTGATGGGCAGCTTTGCGGTGTACGTCGACGAGCTGGAGCGCCGCCTGCGCGACGGTGGCGTCGACGTCCACACGGGCACGCCGGTGCGGCAGATCGTCGCCGAGGACGGCCGGGCCGCCGGCGTCGTGCTGCCCGATGGCACACGGCATGCGGCCGATGCGGTGGTCGCCGCGGTGCCATCATCGATCTTCAAGCAGATGGCGCCGCCGCTGACGCCGGACTACGATCGCCGGCTCGACGCGGTGGGCTGGCAGTTCGCGCTCTGCATGGTGCTGACGATGCAGCACTCGCTCTCGCCGATCTACTGGATGAACATCCCGGACCAGAGCATGCCGTTCCTGGCGCTCGTCGAGCACACGAACTTCGTCGGGCCGGAGAACTACGGCGGCAACCACATCCTCTACATCTCGAACTACCTGGAGCCGGATCACCGGTACTTCGGGATGAGCGAGGACGAGCTGTGGGCGCTCTTCGAGCCGGCGCTACGCACGATCAACCCGCAATTCTCGTCGGAGTGGGTGAACCAGCGCTGGCTGTTCAAGGGGCCGTACGCCCAACCGATCATCACCACCGAGTACCGGGACAAGAAGCCGGACCATCGGACGCCGGTGCCCGGCCTGTACCTGGAGAACATGACGCAGATCTACCCCGAAGACCGCGGCCAGAACTACAGCATTCGCATGGGCGAAGAGGTGGCGCAGATGGTCGTCGAGGATCACGCCCGCCGCCCGGCGGCGGACGCGGCGCCGGGGGCGGTGGTGTAGGCAGGATTCGCCGCGCCGGTATCGTGCTGCCGGCTCCAATGCTCTGCTCAACTACTGCTATGCCATCCTCGGAGCCGAGTGTCGGCTCGCCCTGCTGACGATGCGGCTCGATCCCGGCATGGGCGTCCTCCATGTCCGATCAACCTTCACGCGACTCGTTCGCCGGCGGCCGACCGCGATGCGCCTTCGCCCGCCGGCGCCCTCACGCTCGACCTGCGCTACAGCATCGCGATCGGGTTCACCAACGACCCGGTGCCGCCGATCACGACGAGCGGCGCGACGATGAGGAGGAACTCCCGGCGTCCGGCGTCCGAACATGCCGCCGCGAGTTCCTCCAGTGCGGTGTTGTCGAGCAGCGGGAGGCCCATGTACGGGATGGCGATCGAATGAATGGGCAATGCCGGCGCCCGATATTCGTCCTGTCCCGGCGCCTCCATGAGGTCCCATCCGAGGAGGGCGGCGTTGGTGTCGTACAGGAACTCCAGCACCGAGGCGTGCAATCCCGGGGCGCGCCACGGCGGCTCAAACGTGGGGTGCCGCGCCCAGAACGCATCGCTGCCCGCGCGCACGATTACCGCGTCGCCCGCCCGCGGCGCGATCTGTTCCGCCTCAGCGATATCGGCCAGTTCCCAGCCGTGTACCGGTTCGTCGAAGGACACGTGCGCGACGCCGCGATGGCGCGGCACATCGTACAGCACGCCGCGCGTCACGATGCCAGAACGCCATCCTTCGATCGCGTTCGACCGCGCTCCGTCCGCGCCGACGTCGCTCGCCGGCCGGTCGTTGTAGGCGCGTCCGCCGTCGGCGAAGATGTGGCAGAGAGCATCGATGTGCGTGTTTGCGAACCCGTGATATGCGACACCGATCGCGTCGCCGCTCCCGCGTTCGTCGACCTGTAGCTCGAGGGTCGCCGGCCGCGGATTGCGCGCCCCGGCGAGGACGCCCGCAGTCGCCAGGGGCCGGGCGAGCGAGACCGTGCGTCCGTCCCGCACGAGCGCGACGGCGGCACGACGGACGTCTTCCGTGATGAAGTTCAGTGTCCCGAGTTCGTCATCCGGTCCCCAACGCCCCCAGTTGCAGAAGCGCACCTTGTAGGCCTCGTACTCCCGGCGGCTCGGTGGAGTGCGGGTCTTCATCGACATGGTGGGACGCGCAGGCGACGGTGCCGCGCGGCGTGATGGCGTACCGTCGGCCGGTCGTCGCTGCAGCCGGTCGCGCCGTCTGGCTCCTGGGCGTGGTTGCGGCGTAGAGAGCCGGCGATCCTGCCGGGCATCGTCACCTCACGGGAACATCGCGGCGTCGCTGCGCCGGCTTGCGTCGAAAGCGTCGCAGTATATCGGGCGTGAGGGGCTCGGCTCTGGCAGGCCTCATCGCGAGCGATGGTAATCTCACCGCGTCGCTGGTTGTCAAGCGCCCCGGACGCGACGGCATGGCGCAGCAGCCCGTCGCACGGTTCGGCGCGCTCTGCAGTTGCACTCGCGGCGCGGCAGGGCTTGCTTCGCCGCGACTCACGCTCGGCGCGCGATGCGCGGGGTCGCGCCGGGCGCCGCGCATGCGCCCGGCGACTCATTCGCAGCACGATGCCGCGCCGGCCGCGACCCTCACCACCGCCGATAGCTCGTGTGCGCTGCACTTGACGTGGTAGCGCACGCATTTCGGGCATCTTCGTCCCCTATCCCGTCGTCCGCTTGTACCCGTCCCCGGCCGCGCCTATAGTGAAACTGCGCACAATGACAGTCGACAACGAAGCCACGCTCGAGATCCAGCACCTCCTCCGCGACTTCCGGCCGCAGGACGGCGACCTGCTCGGCGCCCTGCACGCCGTGCAGCATCGCTACGGCTACATCCCGCGCATCGCCTTCCGCGTCGTCGCCCGGCAGCTGCGGCTCAGCGAGGCGAAGGTTTACGGCGCGGCGACGTTCTACAGCGAGTTCCGCCTGACGCCGTCGCCGGCGACACTCGTCGGGTGGTGCAGCGGCCCTGCCTGCCGGCTGAAGGGCAGCGAGGGCGTGCGGAGGATGCTCGAAAGCCGCCTCGGCATCACATTTGGCGAGAACACCGGGGACAACAAGCTCGGGCTCCACTTCGCACAATGCAACGGCACCTGCGAGTACGCGCCGCAGGTGTGGGTGAACGGCGAGGTCGTCGGCCCGCTCACTGCCGCTTCCACCTCGGACCTCGTGCAGAAGCTGAAGGACGAAGCCTGATGTCCGCGTACGAAGACCTGCGCGCCGCCGCCGATGCCGTCTGGGCGCCGATCGCCCGGCCGCAGCGGCCGCTCTTCGTCGTCTCCCTCAACACATCGTCGATCGCCGGCGGCGCCACGCACACCTTCGACGCGCTGCGCAAGCTCGGCGAGGGCGCCGGCTTCGACGTGATGCTGACCGGCGACACCGGCATCGCTTGGGCGGAGCCCGTCGTGCAGGTGCAGAAGCCCGACGGCCAGCGCATCCTCTACGGTCACGTCACCGGCGACCGCGCGGATGCCTTCGCGCAGGCGGCGCTCGCCGGCGTCGCGGCGGACTTCGCCGTCGGCGTCGTCGCCGGGCCGCCGGTCGCCGGCGTGCCGATGCTCGCCGATCTGCCGTGGATGAAGATCCAGGTGCGTTGGATGATGGAGCACTGCGGCGTCATCGACCCGGAGAACATCGACCACTACATCGCCCTCGACGGCTACAAGACGTTCGAGGAGGCGCGGGCGATGGAGCGCGACCAGCTGATCGAGGTGATCAAGGGCTCGACGCTCCGCGGGCACTCCGGCTCGTTCTTTTCGACCGGCACGAAGTGGGGCTTCCTGAAGGACGCGAAGGCCGAGCCGAAGTATCTGGTCTGCAACGCCGACGAGGGCGACCCCGGCGCTTGGGTGAACCGCGTCGTCATGGAGAGCGACCCTCACCGGCTGCTCGAAGGCATGCTCATCGGTGCCTACGCGACGGGCGCCGCCTACGGCTGGATCTACATCCGCGACGAGTACCCGCTCGCCATCGAGCGCGTTCGCACTGCGATCGATCAGGCGCGCGCGAGGGGCATCCTCGGCGAGGACGCGCTGGGCAGCGGCGTCAGGTTCGACGCCGAAGTGGTGCGCGGCGCCGGCTCGTACGTCTGCGGCGACGAGACCGGCCTCATCGCATCGGTGAACGACGGCCGCGGCATGCCGAAGATCAAGCCGCCGTTCCCGGCTCAGAGTGGCGTGCTCGACCGGCCGACGAACGTCAACAACGTCGAGACGTACGCCGATGTGACGACGCTGCTGAAGCTGGGCGCTGCAACGTACAGCAGCGTCGGCAGCGAGGCCAATCGCGGGACGAAGATGTTCACGGTCTCGGGCGACGTCGCGCGCGGCGGCTGCCTGGAAGTGCCGTTTGGCACGAAGGTGCGGGATCTGCTGGCGGCGGCCGGCGGCATCGCGCACGGGCGTGCGCTGAAGGCGATGCAGCAGGGCGGGCCGCTCTCCGGCATGCTGCCGGCCGAGGTCGCCCTTGACCTGCCGCTCGAGCCAGAGCCGTTCCGGCCGCTGGGCGCCGGCATGGGGGGCGGCGGCATCGTCTTCGTCGATGATCGGGCGTGCGTCGTCGACCTGAACCTCATGTTCGCCCACTTCCTCGAGGACGAATCCTGCGCCCGCTGCACCACCTGCCGCATCGGCAACCAGCGCATGGTCGAGATCTTCGCCCGGACATCGCGAGGCGAGGGCGAGGCCAACGACCCGGACCGGCTGCAGTCGCTGGCGGCATCGTTCCAGAACTCCAACTGCTTCCACGGCCAGCTCTCACCGACGATCATGAACAACACGATGCAGCACTTCCGCGCCGAATACGGCGCGCACGTGCTCGAACACCGCTGTCCGGCGAAGGTCTGCGCGCCGCTGGTCCGCTATCGCGTCATCGACCAGGGCCGCGCAGTGGACGACGCGGCGAAGATCTGCCCCGTCGAGGCCTTCGAGAAGCACGGCGGAAAGTGGCAGATCGATGACGTCAGGTGCATCCGCTGCAACGCCTGCAAGGACGTCGCGCCCGACGATATCGTCATCGAAGACCGCTACGTCGACGCCATCCCGCTGCGGATGATCGAGTCGGCCGAAGTCGCGCGCGCCGGCGGCGTCCGGGCGTAGCGCGCGGGTCTGCGGGTTGGCTCGACGACACGCCGAGGCTTCGGCGCCGCCGCCGCGCTGTCCACACATCCCCGGATGTCGCCGCCCTCCGGCGTAGCTCCCGCGCCGCTATGGGCGCTCGCCGCCTACCGCCGCATCGAAGCGCTTGCCGATGATCGACGCATGCCCGTTGAGGTACGCCGCCGCCATCATCGCCCGGCCGCCGGGCGCCTGCACGGCGATCACGGCTACCTGCCCCTCGCGCGCGACGACGCCGAAGCCGGCGCCGAAGAGCGGCGGCTCGCCGACGCCGCCGAACGCGAAGATCGTCCCCGGCTCGTCGTCGAAGGGGTGCGTGATCGGGATGCATTCGAGGATGCGCAGCGGCTCGCCGTCGATGGTGCTGCAGGCGACGGGCCACGGGTTGTACGCCCGCACCTTGCGCGCCACCGTAGCGGCGTCGTCGCGCGCCCAGTCCAGCCGGGCGTCGGCCTTCTCGATCCGCGGCGCATACGTGGCCAGCGCCTCGTCCTGCTCGACCGGCGTCAGCCGGCCGGCGGCGTATCGCGGCAGCACATCGATCAGCAGGTCCGCGCCCGCCTGGGCGATGCGCTCCGTCAGCGTGCCGGTCGTGTCCGCAGGGGCGATCGGCAGCCGCGCCGACGCGAGCAGCGGGCCGGCATCGAGCGCGAGGCGCACCTGCATGATCGTCGCGCCCGTCTCCGCGTCGCCGGCGAGGATCGCCGCAGGGACGGGCGCGGCGCCGCGCCAGCGTGGCAGCAGCGACGCGTGGACGTTCAGGACGCCGAGCGGCGGCACGTCGAGCACCGGCTGCTTGAGGATCTGTCCGTAGGCGGCGATCACCGCCAGGTCCGGCGCCAGCCGCCGCAACTCCGCGACGACCTCCGACTTGCTTATCGAGCGCGGCTGCCGCACGTCGATGCCGCGTTCGAGCGCGAGCGTCTTCACCGGCGGCGGCGAGGTCTTGCGTCCCCGGCCGACGGGGCGATCGGGCTGGGTGAAGACAGCGACGACCTCGTGCTCGCTCTCGACGAGCCGCCGCAGCGTCGGAAGCGCAAACTGCGGCGAACCGAGGAAGACGATGCGCATCACGCGAGCATACCACGCACTCTCCGGCGCACCGTATACTCAGCCGTGGCCAGAGCGGCCGGCGAGGCGGCGATGCAACGATTGCACGCGCGTGTCTGCGGACGCGTGCAGGGTGTGGGTTTCCGCGAGTACGTGCGGCGGGAAGCAGCGGCGCGCGGCCTCACCGGCTACGTCCGGAACGACGAGGACGGGCGCACGGTCGAGGTCGTCGCCGAGGGCGAGCGCGCCGACGTGCAGAACCTCCTCGACGCGCTGCAGGAGGGGCCGCGGTTCTCGCGCGTCGACCGCATTGACTCCACGTTCAGCGAAGCGAGCCGCGGCTTCTCCCGCTTCAGCGTCGAATTCTGAACCGGCGAGCTGGTGACGGCTTGTGGCGAGTGGGGACTGGCGACCGGTGTGGTGATTGGTGACTGGCGGGTGGTGACAGGCGGCGGCGGGTTCCCCTGGCTAGAGCATCATGCAGTCGACTTCTTCGCCCGCCGCGATCATCCTACGCCGGGCACGATCAGCCGTCGATCCCCTCCTGTACGGACTTTTTCAGCACCCTGCTACCAGCAAGCGGAGATGCTCGTCCCGATGACGCCGGAGCAGTTCGTGCCGGTGACCTGACCCCGTTTGCTAGACCACGTTCGGTGTGAATCGCATCCGCACCATTGCTCCGCACTGTACCACTGACCTGACCCCCGAAAACTAGAGATGCCGGCTCTCCCGAAATTGTACCGGCGCCATGTTTCCCAGCGACGAGTGAGGACGCACCGTGTTGTAGTCGAGCCGCGACGCCTCGACTGTCTGCCGCGCATCGGCGAGGCTCAGGAACCAGTGCTGGTTCAGGCACTCGTCCCGCAGCCGCCCGTTGAAGCTCTCGCAGAAGCCGTTCTGCTGCGGCTTCCCGGGCTCGGTGAAGCGCAACCGCACGCCGCGTCCGTAGGCCCAGGCGGCGAGCGCCCGGCTCGTCAGCTCCGGCCCGTTGTCCCTGACGATCTCCTCCAGCTGCGCACCGCGCTCGGCGATCACCCGGTCGAGCACCCGCGCTACCCGCCCACCCGAGAGCGACGTGTCGACCTCGATCGCCAGCGACTCACGGGTGTAGGTGTCGACCACCGTCAGCATCCGCAGCTTGCGCCCCCAGGACAGCGCGTCCGAGACGAAGTCGAGGCTCCAGCGCTCGTCGGGTGCCTGGGCCGGCTGCCACGTCTGCGCGCGCACGCCCGCCGCACGTTTCCGCATCCTGCGTCGTACCGAGAGCCCTTCCGCACGGTAGATCCGCTGGACCCGCTTGTGGTTCACCATCGTCCCCTCCCGCCGGAGCAGCACGTACAGCCGCCGGTAGCCAAAGCGCGGCCGCTCCATCGCCAGCTCGTGCAGCCGTTGCCGCAGCTCCGTGTCATCACGGGCGTGCTTCCGGTAGCGCGCGCTCATCCGGTCCATCGCCAGGAGCCCGTAGGCGTGCCGCTCGCTCATGCACCACTCGGCCTCGAGGTAGCGCACGGCGGGATGCCGGCCTGCGGGCTTCACCAGTTTTTTTGAGAGCAGCGCAGGCCGGCACACCGGGGTGGATGTAACACAGACTTCATCGCATCCCGGGGGTGTGGCCGGCGGCGCTGGTCCGGGCGCGGCGTCGAGCCTGCCTCCTGTGCGGCGAGTTACGTCAGAGCTGCCGGCCGGCGCCAGATCGCCGCCGGCCGGCGCTGCCTCTGGCCCCAAGCATCGTCGCTCGTTACCCTGAATCGGCCTCAGGGGCCGGCCGCCGCTGCACGCCTGCTGGCGTTCCCCTGACTGTCGAGAGTTGCGCAGATTCTGCCCACAGGGAGGGACGACGTTGCATATTGTCGTGTGCGTGAAGCAGGTTCCGGACTGGGACATCCCGCCGGCGAGCTTCAAGGTCGATGAAGCGGCGAAGAAGGTCGTGCCGCCGCCCGGCGTCGCGCCCGTGCCGAGCCAGTTCGACGCGATCGCCGTCGAAGCGGCGATGCGCATCAAGGACGCCGCCGCCGACACGAAGGTCACCGTGATGAGCCTCGGCGCGGCGAGCGCCCGCGACGTCATCAAGCACGGGCTGGCGATGGGCGGCGACGAGGGTGTGCTGCTGGTCGATGACGCCTTCAACGAGCTGGACAGCACGGGGACGGCGAAGGTCCTCAGCGCCGCGATCAAGAAGCTCGGCGACGTCGACCTCGTGCTCACCGGCCGCCAGGCGGTCGACTGGGACCTCGGCGTCACCGGCACGCTGATCGCCGAGATGCTCGACGCGCCGGTGATCACCTTCGCCCGGTCGGTGAGCGTGACCGATGGCAAGGTGAGGGTCGAGCGCGTGCTGCCGGACGCCTTCGAGACGATCGAGGCGTCGCTGCCGGCCGTTGTCACGGTCAGCAACGAGCTTGGCGAGCCGCGTTACCCGAAGCTGCAGCAGATCATGGCGGCGGCGCGCAAGCAGGTCAACCAGTGGGGCGCCCAGGACGTCGGCCTCGACGCGGCGGCGCTGGCGCCGCGCCTGACGCTCGAGCAGCTGTACGTGCCGGTCACCGAGACGAAGGTCGAGATCATGGAGGGCGACACGCCGGAGGAGCAGGCGGCGAACCTCGCGCGCCGGCTGAAGGAAGCGAAGCTCATCTAACGAGGCCGCCGCCTGCACCGCGGTGGCGGCGATGAGCCGGTGAAACGCGCCGCCCGCGCTCGCGCCGGTGGCCTGGACGGCAGGAGCATCACACGATGGCAAACCGAGTCCTCATCCTCGCTGACGTCGTCGACGGCAGCATCACGCCGATGACGGCCGAGCTCGTCGGCGCCGCGCAGCGCCTCAACGCCGGCCCCGTGTCGGCGATGCTGCTCGGTTCTGGCATCGCCGCGGCGGCGTCGCAGATCAGTGGCGTCGAGAGGGTGTACGTCGTCGACGCGCCGGCGCTCGCCGAATACACGAATGACGCCTATACGCAGGCGGCGCTCGCCGTCACGAAGCAGGCCGATCCGGCGGTGATCCTGCTCGGCCAGACGAACGTCGGCCGCGATCTGGCGCCGGCGCTCGCATACAAGCTCGATACGGCCGTCGCCATGGACACGGTCGCACTCGAGATGAAGGACGGCAAGCTGCATACAACCCGCCCCGCCTACGGCGGCAACGCACGCGCCGTGAACAGCTTCGCCGCCACCCCGGCGATCGCCACCGTGCGGCCGAAGTCGCAGGATCCGGTGGCAGGAGGCGCAGCGGGCGAGGTCGTGACCGTCGACTTCCAGCCCGGCGAGGTGCGGACGGCGGTCAAGGACCGCACCGTCGCCACGGCCGAAGGCGTACGGCTCGAAGACGCCGACGTCGTTGTCACGGGCGGCCGCGGGCTCGGCGGCCCGGAAGGCTTCCAGGGCATCGAGGAACTGGCGCACATGCTCGGCGGCGCCGTCGGCTGCAGCCGCGCCGTCGCCGACCTCGGTTGGCGGCCGGTCGCCGAGCAGGTCGGCCTCACCGGCAAGGTCGTCAGCCCGACGATGTACATCGCGGTCGCCGTGTCGGGCGCCAGCCAGCACATGGCCGGCTGCTCCGGCGCCAGGAACATCATCGCCATCAACAAGGACGCCGACGCGAACATCTTCAAGGCCGCGCGCTTCGGCATCGTCGCCGACTACAAGGTGGCGCTGCCGGCCGTGATCGAGGCGATCAAGAAGGCCAGGGCCGAGGGGTAGCGCGCCGCATACGCAGGCGAGCACCGGGGAGGCCGACGCTGCCCCGCCGCTTCGTCCGTCGACAAGGCCCGCGACGCCATGAGCGCACCGACGTTCGAATTCGAGGTCAGCGGCGACGTCGTCGAGCGGCAGCTGCTGCTCAATGGCACGCAGATCGTGACGCTCGAAGGCGAAAGCGCGGACGGTGGCTGGACGCTGACGGCCGGACTGTCGTGGAGCATACGGCCGGCGGCGCGGCCGTCCGAAGGTGACATAACGCTGACCGCCGCCGCCGGCGACGAGATCTTCGCGTCGCTCCACGAGGGCGGCATCCGGGAAGCGCCCGCCAGCGACGAAGCCGACCACACACTCGTCCTGCGCTACGACATCGACGGCGGCAGCGGCAGCTTCACCGGCGTAGGCGGCGGCATCGAGGCGGCCGGGACGCTGGCCGGCGATGCCTTCCGCCTGCAGATCGCGGTGGCGCTCGGTCACGCTTGATGCTGTTTTGGTCCGCGGAACGCGACTCCAGGGTATGCAGCCTCGGAAGCTGTCTGCCGAGAAGCATCGGGGAGATATACCGGAGTAGAAACGATCCCGCTGTGACCGAGTCGATTGGCAGCCTCGCTGAGCCCTTGCCTCCGGTGCCCACTGTCTCGCGATCCCCCGATCTGCGCGCGTGGCTCTCGCTCGCCATCGTCGCTGCCGGCGTCGCCTTGGCCGGCCTCTGGCTCTGGCGCGACTTCGGCCAGGCGGACTCCGGCGATGTTGGCTTCGCGGTCACGGTGGGCGTGCTCGTCGCGCTCCTCGTCGGCATGGGCGCAGCGACGTTCCGGACGCTCGCCCAGCAGCGGAGCGACCGGGCGCACTTCGCGCAGATCCAGCACATGGGGCGCCACGACGACCTCACCGGCGTCTACACGTACCACGAGCTGCGCCGGTGCCTGCGTGAGAGTATCGCAGCGGCGCGCGAGCACGCCGCTACGTGCGTCCTCCTGCTGCTCGACCTCGACGACTTCAAGCGCATGAACGAGCGCGTCGGCCACCTGGCCGGCGACGCGGTGCTGCGCCGGATCGCCGCCGCGCTGCGCGAGACGATCGCCGCGCGCGGCGTCGTCGCGCGGTTCGGTGGCGACGAGTTCGCCATCGTCCTCCCCGGCGCCACGCGCGAGCAGGCCACCGCGGTCTGCGCGGAAGTGCGCGCCGCTGTCGCCGACGCATCGATCATGGCGACGCGCGAGAACCAGCATCTGCGCGTCGGCGCGTCCTGCGGGACGGCGCAGTTCCCGCAGGACGGCGATGACGAAGACCAGCTCATCGCCGCCGCCGACATCGCCCTGTACGACGCCAAGGCGCGCGCGCTCGAGGCGGGCGAGCGGACGGCGGAGCGGCACGCGCAGGACGTCTTCTTCGCCATCGGCGAGGCGATGGGGCGCTCGCTCGACGCCCAGGAGACGCTCGACAACCTCGTGCGGGCGGTCGGCGCGACGCTGCAGCTCGACGCGGCGGCGATCCGGCTCTTCGACGCCGATGGCAACGCCTGGGTGCACTCGTACTACCTGGCAGATGAGGAGCAGGCGCACGCATACCTTCCGATCGAGAAGGCGCAGCCGATGACGCGCGACGAGGTGTACCACAGCGGTCTCCTGGCCGCCGGGATGACCTACATCGACGACGCCCACACGTCGGAGCGCCTCGGCGAGCGCTACCGGTCGCTGATCGAGCCCGGCCGCTGGATGGTCAACATGCATCTCGCGGGCGCCCGCGAGGGGATGCTGACGCTCAGCGCCAACCACGCGCGAGTGGCGCCGCCGCCCACGGAGTTGATCCACGCGATCGCGCGGCTGGCCGAGGCGGCACTGCAGAACTGCGACGTCTACGAGGGGGCGCGGCGCCAGGGCGACCAGCTCGCGCGGCTCGCCGGCATCGGCGGCTTGCTCGTCGGCGGCGACGACTTCGAGGAGCGCCTCGGCGCCGTCGCGCGCGAGGTCGGCGAGGCGTTCGGGGTCGATTCGCTGACGATCGACACGGAGGATCCGGAGGACGCGAAGCCGTTCTGCCGCCACGTCTACGCGCGCCTCCGCGATGGCGTCACGCCGGAAGACCACCAGCGGGCGATCGATGCTTGGCGATCGCTTCGGCCCGCCCTCAAGGACGACGAGACGATGCGGTTCCTCGCTGCGCTCACCGAGCCGATGATCATCGATGATGCCGGCAATAGCCCGCTGGTGGTCGATGCCTACCGCGATATTGTCCGCGACAACGGCATCCAGAGCATCGTCCTCGTGCCGATCATCTGGCAGGGCGAGCTCAAGGGCGTGTTCTACTTCGCGAGCTATCGGTTGCACGCCTTCGGTGCGCAGGACGTCGCGATGATGCACACGGTGGCGTCGCAGATCGCGCCGTCGCTGCAGATCGCGGCGCTGCACGTCGAGCTGAAGCACTCTTACGACGAGCTCAAGGAAGCGCACCTCGAGGCGATCCTGCGGCTGGCGTACGCCGCTGAGGCGCGCGACCCGTACACCGGCCGCCACCTGCACCGCATCCGCGCCTTCAGCGGCGCCCTCGCGAGCGAGATGGGGCTGCAGGGCGAGGATCTCGAGCAGCTCGGCTACGGCGCAGTCGTCCACGACCTCGGCAAGCTGCGCATCCCGGACTCGATCCTGATCAAGGCCGGCGAGCTGAGCGACGACGAGTGGAAGGTAATGAAGCGGCACCCCGAGTACGGCGCCGAATTCCTCGGCAGCAGTTCCTTCTACGACGTCGCGCGGGAAGTGGCGATGCACCACCACGAGCGCTGGGACGGCAGCGGCTATCCGCGCGGCCTCACCGGCGAGGAGATCCCGCTCGTCGCCCGCATCGTCTCCGTCGCCGATGTGTACGATGCGCTGACCAGCGACCGCCCGTACAAGGTCGCGTGGCCGCCCGAGCGCGCGCTCGCCGAGCTGCTGCAGATGCGCGGCAAGTCACTCTGCCCGCACTCGGTCGACGCCTTCCTGCGGCTCTGGAACAACGGCACCATCGCCGCGATCGAGCGCGAGAGCGGCCACGCCAGCTTCGAATTCGACTTCCGCGAGCGCTTCGCCGCCTGAACCGCCGCCAGCGGAGCCGGATGATGCCTCGCCGCCCCGGCGCGACCCCGCGCGCTGCCGCGGAGGCAGCCGCGCGATCGGTACGGACGCCGACGTCTCGGGAGCCTCGCCGGCGCGATAGTGCGCGAGCTCGCGCTTGAGCGCCTCGGCGCGGATCATCGTCTGGACCGCGCCGCGCGGCAGGTCGAACTCCTCCGCCAACTCAGCCGCGACGCCACCGCGCGCCATGCCGGCATCGGGCAGCGCGCTCACCCGCCGCCGCAGCTCGGCCCGCCGCGGATCGAGGCGCGCCGATGCGCCGTTGGCGCGGCTTCGGCCTTCTGCGTAGCGGCGGCGCGAAGCTTCACGCTTGCGCTCGCGCGCCGCCGACGCCGCCCGTCGTGCCGCCAAACGAGGGTCATCGTCGGCGCCCGCGCCTTGCCGCTCGGCGCCACACGAGGATGCCCCACGGCGCGACCCTGGCCTGGCGGGCCGGGCCTCCTGCACCGGCCTGCGTCCGGCGACGCGCGCCGCACCCCGGTCGTCGGCCGCGTGCTCGCGCCGCTGACCGGCGACGATCTGCGAGACGCGCTGCCGGCTGACGCCGAACTCACGCGCGAGTCGTGTCTGCGCGCCGCGCGGCAGCTCGCCCATTGCGAGCAAGTCGGCGACGGTCGCCTTCAGCGTGCGCGGCATCTCGCCGTCGCCGCCTCGTGGGGACGGCCGCGTTTCGCTCGCCGGGCGTGCATGCGGCCCGCCCGGTGCGCGCTCCTGCGACGCCGCTGTCGTTGTCAAGCAGGGCTCCTGTCCAGTCCTGGGCTGCCCGACGAGAGCGGATGAGATTCGAGTATACCCCGTCACGCGCCGGATTCAACGTCAGCGCCGTTCGCGATGCTCTCCGTGCCCCACGTGCGTGCGATTGTCATGCCATCGCCACGACGCCCACAATGAGGGATGCCGTCGAAGCCGCGCACCGCCGCAGCACGAGCGCCCAAGGGCCGGCGCGAGCCGAAGCCGGCGCCCGACCTCGATGCGTTGCTCAAGTATCGCCAGAAGCGGGACTTCGAGCGCACGCCCGAGCCGTCATCGGGCGCAGCCGCCGATGCGGTCGACCTGACCTTCGTCGTCCAGCAGCACCGCGCGACGCGCATGCACTGGGATTTCCGGCTCGAGGTCGACGGCGTCCTGGCGTCGTGGGCGGTGCCGAAGGGGCCATCGCTCGACACGAGGATGAAGCGCATGGCGGCGCACGTCGAGGACCACCCGTTCGACTACGGCGGCTTCGAGGGCGTGATCCCGGAGGGGAACTACGGCGCCGGCGAAGTGATCGTCTGGGACAATGGCACGTACACGCCGGACGAAGGCGGCGAGTACTCGTGGGGCGACAAGGCCGAAGGCAATCGTCGCATGGGCGAAGGCATCGCCGCCGGCAAGCTCTCCTTTACGCTCCGCGGCAAGAAGCTGCACGGCTCGTGGACGCTCGTGCGCATGGGCGGCGCCCGCAAGAGCGACGGCAAGGCGTGGCTGCTGATCAAGCATCGCGACGCCGAGGCGTCGACGCGCGACGTGCTCGAAGAAGACCGCTCGGTGATCAGCGGCCTCAGCATCCGCGACCTCCAGGAGGGCCGCATGCCGCGGGTGGGCGCCGACGGCGCGGCGCCGCATCCGGACGCCCGCGAGGCACCGTTTCCCGACGCGAAGATGCTGCGGCCGATGCTGCCGACGCTCGTCGCCGAGCCGTTCTCGCGCGCCGGCTGGATCTTCGAGCCGAAGCTCGACGGCGTGCGCACCCTGGCGTTCGTGCGCGACGGGAAGGTGGAGCTGCGCAGCCGCCGCGGCAACGTCGTGACGGTGCAGTACCCGGAGGCGGTCGATGCGATGAAGCGCCAGCGCGTCGAGTCCGCGGTGTTCGACGGCGAGATCTGCGCGCTCGACGAGGATGGCGCGCCGGACTTCCAGATCCTGCAGGCCCGCATCAACCTCTCGCGGCCGGCAGAGGTCGCGCGCGCGGCTTCCGAGACGCCGGCGATCTTCTTCGTCTTCGACTTGCTCTACCTGAATGGCTTCGACCTGACGGGCGTGCCGTGCGTCGAACGCAAGGCGCTGCTGCGCCAGATGCTCGCGACCGACGACCGGGTCCGCTACGTCGACCACGTCGAGGACGACGGCAAGACGCTGTACGCATCCGCCGTCGACCTCGGCTTCGAGGGCTCCGTCGGCAAGCGCGGAACGAGCACGTACGAAGCGGGCGTCCGCAGCCAGGCGTGGCTGAAGGCGAAGGACACCAACGAACAGGAATTCGTCATCGGCGGCTACACCGAAGGCGAGGGCGCGCGGCGGAAGACGTTCGGCGGCGTCCTCGTCGGCTGCTACGCCGGTGACGACCTGCGCTTCGTCGCCAGCGTCGGCTCCGGCTTCACCGACCGCACGCTCGATGCGCTCGCCGCGCGTCTGCAGAACCTGCGTACGGACCGCTCGCCCTTCTCGAACCCACCCACCGTCATCGGCGGCCGCTGGTCCGGCGGCAAGTCGGCCCGCTGCCTCTGGGTGAAACCCGAGCTGGTCGCGCGCGTGCGCTTCAGCCAGTGGACGCGCGATGACAACCTGCGCGCCCCGGTGTTCAAGGGACTGCGCGACGACATCGAGCCGCGCACCGTCAGCCGCGAGCCGGTGGCGCCGCAGGCCGTCGATGTGATCGCCGACGAGCCTGCGCGCGCCCGGGACAGCGGCAGCGCGCTCGCGGCGATCGTCGCGTCGGTCGTCGAGCAGCTCGACGCGCATGCGAAGGACGAGTTCCCGCTCGATGTCGGCGGCGTGCGGATCAAGCTCACGAACCTCAACAAGGTCTTCTGGCCGGCGACGAAGGAGCATCCGCCGCGGACCAAGCGCGAGCTGATCCGCTACTACGCCCGGGTGGCGCCGTACATCGTCCCGCATCTGCGCGACCGGCCGCTGACGCTGAACCGCTACCCGAACGGCATCGACGCGAAGAACTTCTACCAGAAGCACTGGCCGCAGGCGTTCCCGAAAGAGTTTCGAGTCGAGCGGGCGATGCTGTACTCCGCCCAGAACGATGCCGACGGCGAGTACATCCTCGTCAACAACATCGAGACTTTGATCTGGCTCGCCCAGCTTGCGGACATCGAGATGCACCCGTGGATGGCGCGCGTGAACCCGCAGCCGGACGCGCCGGGCCGGCCCACGACCTTCTCCGGCTCGGAGGAGAACATCGAGCGGAGCGTCCTGAACTATCCCGACTTCATGGTCTTCGACCTCGACCCGTACATCTACGCCGGCGACGAGCGGCAGGGCGACGAGCCGGCTCTGAATCGCAAGGCCTTCGAGAAGACGCGCGAGGTGGCCTTCGCGCTCAAGGACCTGCTCCAGCAGCTGCGGCTGTCGTCATTCGTCAAGACGACGGGAAAGACCGGCCTGCACATCTTCGTGCCGGTGCTGCGGCAGTACACCTACGACGAGATCCGGGCGGCGACGGAGGCCGTCGGCCGCTTCCTCATGCAGGAGCACCCGAAGACGGTCACGATGGAGTGGTCCGTCCCGAAGCGCGCCGGCAAGATCTTCTTCGACCACAACCAGAACGCGCGCGGCAAGACGCTGGCTTCGGAGTACTCCGCCCGCCCGTCGCCGCCGGCCGCCGTCTCGGCGCCGGTGACGTGGCAGGAGCTCGGCCGCGTATATCCGACCGATTTCGATCTCGATACGATGCCGGAGCGCCTGCGCGAGCACGGCGACATCTGGGCCGACATCCTCGACGCCAAGCAGGACCTGCGCGCGCTGCTGGAGGTCACCGGATAGCCACACCGGCGAAGCTGCCGATGGCCGCGCCGACCGGTGCCCGAGCGGACGTCGCAGCCACCGCCAGCCCGACGGCGGAGCGGTGGCGGCTCTCTGCTATCCGCGCAGCGTCGCCACCGGGGACGCGTCGGCGACCGCCAGCCCCGTGCGGGCGAGGTTCTTCGCCTGCACGCCGGTCGCCTCGAAGCCGCTGCCGACGGTGCCGCCTTCGAGGAAGCGCGCGTAGATGCCTTCGACGATGACCGCGAGCTTGAAGTACGCCAGTACGATGTAGAAGTCGAGCTGGCCGATGTCGCGGCCGCTGCGCTCGGCGTAGCGCTGCATCGCCTCGTTGCGGCGCATGAAGCCAGCGAGCGCCGTCACGCTTCCGGAGATGCCCTGCGTGCCGACGGGGCCGTCGTCCGCCGCCCAGTACATGTACAGTAGGCCGACGTCGGTCAGCGGGTCGCCGAGCGACGCCATCTCCCAGTCGAGCACGGCGGCGATGTGACCGTCGGCGCCGATGACGCTGTTGTCGATGCGGTAGTCGCCGTGGATGATCGACGCGCCGGATTCCGGCGGGATCGACGCGGCGAGCCGGCGTGCCAGCTCCTGGAGCTCCGGCACGTCGCGGGTGCGGTGTTGCTCGATCTGCCCGGAGAAGCGCCGCACCTGGCGCTCTACGAATCCCGCTGGCTTGCCGAAGTCGGCGAGGCCGACGCTCGCCGGCTCGGTGGCGTGCAGCAGCACGAGCGTGTCGACGAGCTCCTCGGACATGCGGCGCAGCGTCGCCGTGTCGTAGGCGCGGGCGACCGTGGCGGCGTCGTTGGGCACCATGCCGGCGACGTACTCCATGACGTAGAACGGGGCATCGTTGACGGCGACGTCGTCGCAGAAGGCGATCGCTTCCGGGACGGGCACGCCGGTGGGCGCGAGCGCCGAGATCACCCGGAACTCGCGCTTCATGTCGTGCGCCGTGGGCATGACGTGCGATAGGGGCGGCCGCCGAAGCACCCACGACGCATCGCCCGACGAGACGCGATAGGTGATGTTCGAGCGGCCGTGGCCGATCACCCCCGCCCGCAGCGCTTCTACGGGCGCCACGTGCTCGCGAAACCACGGCAGCAGGCGTTCGAGGTCGAGGCCCTTCGGCGGTGCGTCGTTCATGCCCGTCTCCCGCTGCCCTGCTCACCGGGGCTGTGCCTAACAGCGCCGCGCTCTAGAATGCTCGCACGTCAGTGGCCGCCGCGACGGCAGGAGGAGAACGCATGCCCATCGACTTCACGCTCTCACCCGAAGTGGAGGACGTACGCCGGCGCGTCCGCGCGTTCATGGACGAAGAGGTACGTCCCGCCGAAGAGAAGCTACGCCAAGGCGAGGCTGACCGCAACGGGTACGTCGCGGCGATCGGCGGCCTGCGCAAGCGCGCGCACGAGCTGGGCCTGTGGAACCCGCACCTGCCGATCGAGTGGGACGGCATGGGCCTTGGTCCCGTGGCGATGGCGTTCGTCTCGGCAGAAGCGGGGCGGACGGGCATGGGCCCGCACATCCTCAACGCGCAGGCGCCGGACGAAGGGAACATGCACACGCTCCTGCATCACGCGGACGATGCGCAGAAAGAGAAGTACCTGCGCCCGCTCGCCGAAGGCCGCTCGCGGTCGTGCTTCGCGATGACGGAGCCGGAGGTCGCCGGCTCCGACCCGACGGGCATCCAGACGACGGCCGTAAAAGACGGCGATGACTGGGTGATCAACGGCCACAAGTGGTTCATCTCCGGCGCGAAGGGAGCGCGCTTCGCGATCCTCATCGCGCGCACGGACCCGGAAGCGGACCCACCGCAGGCGCGGAACTCGGCCTTCCTCGTCGACCTGCCGGCCGCCGGCTGGGAGCTGGTGCGCGACATCGACACGATGGCGGGCCAGGGGAACCACTGCGAGATCCGCATCACGGACCTGCGCGTGCCCGCCGCCAACATGCTCGGCGCCCGCGGCCACGGCCACCTGCTGGGGCAGGCGCGCCTGGGGCCGGCGCGCCTCGCCCACTGCATGCGCTGGATCGGCCAGGCGGAGATCGCCCTCGAGATGCTCGTCGACCGCGCGCTCAAGCGGGAGGCGCACGGCTCGCTGCTCGCCGACAAGCAGGCGATCCAGTGGATGATGGCCGACTCGGCGATGGAGCTCTACACGGGCAAGCTGATGGTGCTGCACGCGGCGTATCGCATCGAACAGGGCCTGCCGTTCCGCCAGGAGGTGTCGTTCGCGAAGCACCACGTCGCCAACATGCTCTGGCGCATCGTCGACCGGGCGATCCAGGTGCACGGCGCGCTCGGGTACTCGACGGATACCCCGCTCGAGCGAATGATGCGGAACGCCCGCTCGGCGCGCCTCGTCGACGGCGCCGACGAGGTCCACCAGCAGACGATCGCCCGTAACGTCATCGCCGCCTACAGGGAACACGGCAGCACGCGCACGGCGACGGGCGACCTGCTGTAGGCTCGACTCGATGAGCGCCGACGTCGCGCGCCTGCTCGCCGCGTTCGGCGCCGGCAGGCTGCTGCGCCCGGGCGCCGGCGCGCCGGACTCGCTCGACCTGTCGCTGGCGCTGGCATCGCTCGGCGGCGTGCCGGAGATCGAGCTGACGGCGGCCGCGGAGCAGATCGTCGAGGCGATCTCCTACCCGCGCGGCGCCGCCTCGCCTCGCCGGGGAGGCCGGGCGCCAGATCCTGCGCACATCGTCTTCGTGCTGGTCGACGGCCTGGGGATGAAGGTCGTCGAGCGGCTGCCGGCGGCGAGCTTCCTCCGCTCGCACGTCGTGCTCGAGATGCGGGCGCTGTTCCCGACGTCGACGGCGCCGGTGCTGACGTCGCTGGCGACGGGCCTCTCGCCGGCGGAGCACGGCGTCGCCGGCTGGTGGTCGTATCTGCCAGCGCAGGGAGTGACGGCGACCGTGCTGCCGTTCATCGAGCGCTTCACGCGGCGGCCGCTGACGGAGTTCGGCGTCGTGCCAGACGACGTCTTCCTGCGGCCGGCGCTGCTACCGCGATACGCGCGCGACGTGCTGTCATTGTTTCCGGCGCAGATCGCCGGGAGCGCGTATACGCGATACAGCACGGGCGGCACGGCCAGCGCCGGCTACGACGGGATCAGGTCGGCGGTCACGGTGGTGGTCGCGCGCCTGCGTCGGGCGCCGCCGCCGACGTATACGTACCTCTACCTGCCCCAGTTCGACGCGGCCGAACACGAGCACGGGCCGTTTGCGGCGAGGCCGGGGCGCGTGCTGCTGCGGGTCGACGCGGCGCTCGCGCGGCTCGCCGAGGCGCTGCCCGAGGAGGCGCGCCTCGTAATCAGCGCCGACCACGGGCAGATCGCGACGCCCGCAGCGAGCGTCGTCGAGCTCCGCCGCGACGACCCGCTCATGGCGATGCTCCTCGCGCCGCCGGACGGCGACGGGAGAGCGCCGCGCTTCCACCTGCAGCCGGGCGCAGGCGACGCCTTCGCGGCCGAGTTCCGGGCGCGGTTCGGCGCGCACTACGCGCTGCTGACGATCGACGAGGCGGCGGATCTGCGGCTCTTCGGCCCGCACGCCATCGCCTCCGACGTGCGCCAGCGCTTCGGCGACCTGCAGGCGGTCGCGCTCGACGACACGCTGCTGGAGTATCGCGACGGGACGGAGGAGCGGCTGCGCGGAAACCACGGCGGCCTCTCACCGGACGAGATGCGTATTCCACTGATCGTCGCTTGACCGCGGGCGCACGGACGGCACGCCGAGGCACCGGCAAGAGGCGCGATCCTCGGGCCGCCGTCAGCGGCTCCTGCCGACGGTAGAGGGGCGGCGCCGACGCATTGTCCCGAGTTCCGGGCTCTTGCTCCGCGCTATGCGCGGATCAGCAGCACCGGCAGGCTCGTCTCGTGCAGCACCTGTTCCGCGACGCTGCCGAACATCAGCCGGTTGATGCCGCGGCGCGAGTGCGTCGACATGGCGATCGCGTCCACATCGAGCTCCTTCGCGGCGGCGACGATCTGACGCGCCGGCTGCCCGTGCCGCACCAGCGTGTGCGCCGTCGCGCCGCCGGTGGCGAGCTGCGCGGCGACGCGGTCGAGGTACGTCTGCGCCTGCTCGATGAACAGCGAGCGGATCGTGGCGTCGGCCGAGGCCTTGCCGATGGCGCCGCGCTCGCTCCAGTCCGCCGTGCCGGACTCGACGATGCGCAGGAGCGTCAGCTCGGCGTGCATCGAGCGGGCGACGTCGGCGGCGTAGGGGATGACCGATTCGCCGCGCGGCGTCCCATCCAGTGTCACCAGGACGTGCTTGAACATGGCTTCGCCCTCCGAAGATGCGGCCGGCGGCGACGAGCCGTGTCGGCGCGCTCGTGGGGCGAGCGTCGAGCCGGCGCGAGCGTGCGGCGGCGCGACGAATCACCCCGACCCTGATTCCCTCACCCACGATCAGTATCGGCAGCGCGCCGGCGACCGTGAGGGTGGCGAACGAGCGGGTGGTTCGGCGAATCCCCGCCGGGCGGGCGCGAAGCTCGACCGTGCCGGTCGCCGGAGCGTCGGTCTCCGGCGCATCCCCTCGAAGGCCGAGGCGCCGCGTCGGCGCCGCCTCGTCCGGCGCCAGTGCGGCCCTCAGCGTTGTGTTGAATCGATCCGATACTTCCTTGAGAATGTATCCATCGTTGCGAAGCCGGCTCGCCGGTATCTGCCTCTACCCCGCGCGGCACGTCCGCTGGCGGATCATCGCGCCCTACGCGCTGCTGACGCTCGCGCTGGCAGCGGGCGGCGCCTACCTCGTTACCCGGGTCGTCGTCAGCTCCTTCGAAGAGCGCTTCGACAACCAGCTTGCCGAGGCCTCGCGGGTCGCCGCCGACGCCGTCGTCCGCCAGGAGTCGCGGCACCTGGAGACGGTGCGGGCGGTCGCCTTCACTGACGGGCTACCGGCCGCTGTCCGCCGGGGCGACGCAGCGGCGGTCGAGCGGTTGACCGCGCCGTTGGCGGCGAACGCGCACGCCCATCTCGTCGAAGTGCTCGACCGCGGCGGCCGCCGCATCTACGGCACCCGCCTCGTCGACGACCCATCGCTGACCTACGCGCCGCTCAGCGATGCCAGTGACCGCTCCTCCTGGCAGATCGTGCAGCAGGTGCTGGCGGGGCGGACGGACCCGGTTGGCAACAAGTACGCCGCCATCGAGCCGACGGCGCAGGGCGCTGCGCTCTACACCGCCGGGCCGATCCTCGACAATGGCGGGCTGGTCGGCGTCGTCCTCGTCGGCACGCCGCTCGTGCAGCTCGTCGGCGACCTGAAGGGTCAGGCGCTCGCGGACGTCAGCATCTACGACCCGCAGGGCGCGCCGCTCGCATCGACGCTGGCGCCGGAGACCGGCGACCTGCGGGCGGACCTGCTGCCGGCGCCGCGCGTGGTCGCCGCGGCCGGCAACGAGCCCGTGCGCGAGGGCAAGACGCTGTCGCAGCGGAACTTCGACCTGCTCTACAGCAGCCTCAGCGTGCGCGGCCGTCCGGTCGGGCTGTACTCCGTCGCGCTGCCGTCGTCGTACGTCTTGAGCGCGGGCGTGGCGACGCGCGCCGACCTGGTCCTGCTCTTCGCCGGCGCGGCCGTCGCCGTGCTGGCGGTCGGCTGGCTCGTCAGCCGGACGATCACCAGGCCGGTCTTCCGGCTCGTCGCGGCGGCCCGCGCCGTCGGCGCCGGCGACCTCTCGGCGCGCTCCGGCGTGCGCGGCGACGACGAGATCGGCGCCTTCGGCCGCGCCTTCGACGCGATGACCGACCGCGTGCAGCGCCAGCACCTGGCGACGGTCGGCGCCCTGGCCTCGGCGATCGACGCGCGCGACCCGTACACGATGGGGCACTCGATGCGCGTCGGGCAGCTCGCTGTCGAACTCGGGCGCGAGCTGGGTGTGACGCCGGCGCAACGGCAGGACCTCGAGGTCGGCGGCTATCTACACGACATCGGCAAGATCGGCGTGCGCGACACCGTGCTGCTGAAGGACGGGAAGCTGACGCCGGAAGAGCGCGAGCAGATCGAGCGCCACCCGCGCATCGGCCTGCAGATCCTGGCGCCGGTCGAGCTGCCGCCGGACGTGATCGCGTTCGTCGGCGGTCACCACGAGAAGCTCGACGGCAGCGGCTACCCGGCCGGCCTCAGCGGCGATGCGATTGGGCTCGTGGCGCGCATCGCGACGGTCGCCGACGTCTACGACGCGCTGACATCCGACCGCCCCTATCGCCGCGGCATGACGGCGGAGGAAGCGCTCGCGATCCTGCGGCGCGAAGTCAGCGGTGGCACGGTCGACGCTGGCGCCGTGAGCGCGCTCGAGCGCGCGTTGCCGCGCTGGGAAGAACGGCTGCGCACCGACGCCAAGCTGGCCGGCATCCGCTTCGACGGCCCACCGCGTCCGCTCGCCGCATGAATGCGGGCCGGCTGGGCGGCGGAGCGCTCGTCGTCGCGGTCGTCGCGGCCGCCTTCGCGGCGGCGTTCGGCGGCGCCACGCTGGCGCTGCGCCGGCCTGACATCGCCCGCTTGCAGACGACCACGGCGTCGTCGCTGCGCGCGGATTATTCTGCGGAGCCGGTCCAGCAGCTGCAGCCGCCGCTCTCGCCGGCGGTGATCGCCGCCGCTGCCGCCGATGCCCGCACCCAGGCCGCCGCCGCGCCGGGATCGCCGCGCGCTTCGGCGACTGCCGCCCCGGGGCGGGGATCGCTCACCGCGACGGCGACGCAGCCTGCCGCGGGCGCGATGGCATCCGCGACGGTCGGAAGCGGCGGCTCGCCGGTGGCGCCCCGGCCGGGCGAAACCCGCACGAGCGGCGCGGCGGCCAGCCCGACGGTCGGTCGTCCGCCGGCGGGCGCCACGGCGACGCCGACGAGGGGCGGTGGCCCCGCTGCGACCAACACGCCGCGTCCGGCGGACACGGCGCGCCCGACCGATACCGCGCGGCCGCCCGACACGCCCAGCCCGACCCGTACGCCGGCGCCGACGCCGACGCGTACGCCAACGCCGACTCCCACCCGTACGCCGACACGCACGCCGACGGCCACGGCGACGCCGTGCGTCCTCAATCTGCTCGGACGCTGCCTGCTGTAGTCGTCGGCATCGCGGCGGGAACGGCGAACGCGACGCCTACGGTTGCCACGCCGGCGGGGAACCATCGTAACAGGAGGCGGGTGAGACATTGGTCGTTCAAGCGGCCTTGACTTGAAGCGTTTGCTGGCGCTGCTGGCTTTGGCCGACTCGCGGCGGAGCAGATTCAGCGCCAGATGCCGCAACGTGGCCAGATTCCGGGCGCTCTGGCCGTCGCCGCGGCCCTCGTCGATCCCGCACAGGACATGGGACCTGTTGTGTCGCAGCGGCGAGCGTGCCCCTCGCCAGCATGCCGACGAGCGTCGTGGTCGCTGGTCAGAATCCAATACACGCCGCTACCATAGACGATGTGAGTGCCATCACGATGCCACGGCACGGTGCCTCCACCGTTGCAGCGAGACGCAGGTCACAAACGTGGTGTGTGTTCCCGATGATGTTCCCCAAAGCCTTGCAGCACGTCGCAGCGAGACTCGCATGTCACAAACCGTCATCCGGGCGAACAGAAGTTTCCCGTTGGTCCGGGCTTGTGCGCGCCGCACGGCTGTGACGCTCGCCGTTGGCCGGACGCCGAGCGAGGGCGTCTACCCGGTTCCGGCAACACCAGCGTGTCGCTGGTGAATGTCCGGCGGCTCGCCGCCATCGACATGTACGGCGCCAGTGGTTCTGCCCGGCGACGGCGGATCATCCTCGCGGAGTTCATCATCGGTGTCATTGGCATGGTTGGGTTAGGACTCTGGGCATTGACGCAAGCCTCCGGCCTGACGACGCGAATGTTCGGGCTGTGGCTCGTCGGCGCCGGGCTCAACTACGCGCCGCTGGCCGTGTACGCAGTGGTGCTGAGTCGACCAGGCGCGCTGGAGTCTGAGCTGGCCGGCGTGGATCCTTCTGCGGGGCTCCGCCGCTATGGCCTCCTGTCGCTTTGGATCCTTGTGCCGCTGTCCCTGATTGCTTTCGCGCTCCACGCAGCAGTCAGGGATCGCAGCGAGGGCTGATCGGCTCTTCCAGGCTTGCGCGGGCAAGGCTCAGCCGGTTCGCGACGCTGCGGCCCACCCGAAATTCGGGCAGGGATCGCATTGGCTCTACTCGCCGGGTGAAGAGAATTCGTGCCCACCCTCGACCGAAGACGGTTCGGAGACGGAAGCCGCCGGGCGGGGGCGGGACGAGCGCGCACCTGGGTGTAATCGCCGGACGACGGAGGGCGGTATGATCCGAAAGATCTGCCCGGATCTGCGTGCTCTAGTCGTCGGCATCGCAGCGGGAACGGCGAACGTGACCTCCGGTTCTGGCGCCGGGCGGGACAACCATCGTAGTCAGAGCTGGCGCCACGTTCACACACGACGTACAACCCACGTATCGACCCGGCCGGCAGGGGAGGAGAGCGCCGAATGGATGCGACTCACGACGTCCTTGGTGAGGTCCGCGCGCTGGTGCGCGCCCGCAGCCTGCTCGAGCATCCCTTCTATCAGGCGTGGCAGCACGGCGGACTGAACCTCGAAGATCTGCGGCTCTACGCGGCGCAGTACTACCATCACGTCCTGGCCTTTCCGCAGTACGTGAGCGCCGCGCACGCGCAGTGCCCGGACCAACACGACCGCCAGGCGCTGCTGGAGAACCTCATCGAGGAGGAGCGCGGCGACGAGAACCACCCCGAACTATGGTTGCGCTTCGGCGAGGGCATCGGCGCTGCCCGGAGCGACGTCGAGACGGCGCCGCCGCTGCCAGAAACACGCGCACTCGTCGATCTGTACCGCGACGTGACGGCGCGGCGGTCATTCGCGGAGGCGTGCGCGGCGCTGTACGTGTACGAGTCACAGGTCCCGGACGTCGCGCGCACCAAGATCGCCGGCCTCGAGCAGTTCTTCGGCATCTCTGATTCGCGCACGCTGCACTTCTTCGCGGTGCACGTCGAAGCGGACGAAGTCCATGCGCAGGTCGGCGCCGACATGGTGCGGCGCCACGCGAGCACGCCCGCTACCCGCGCGGCCGTCCTGCGCTCGGCGACGGAGTGCGCCGATGCGCTCTGGACCTTCCTCGACGGCGTGGAGCATGCCCGGCGTGCGGCGTAGTCCGGTCGCGACGCCGCGGCTGACCGCTCTGTGCTGGCAGGCGCCGCCGGCGCGATAGCCGGCGCTCGATGGGCGTTCCCCGTTCGCTGTGGGGCAAACGCAGCACGCCAGCCGCGGATGACAAGCTGCGCGCTTGACGTACAAATGTTCTATATGCGACACTCGCCTCATGCCGCTCGCCAAGATCCTCTCCTGCGCCGTCGTCGGGCTCGAAGGGCAGATCGTCGAGTGTGAGGTCGATGTCTCACGCCGCGGCCTCAACGGCCTGGCGATGGTGGGCCTGCCGGACGCCGCCGTCAAGGAGGCGAAGGACCGCGTCGAATCGGCGATCAAGAACTCCGGTCTGCGCTTCCCCAACGGCCGCATCGTCGTCAACCTGGCGCCGGCCGATCTGCGGAAGGAAGGACCGACGTACGACCTGCCGATCGCCGTCGGCATCATGGTGGCGGCGGGCCAGGCGCTCGCCGATGTGAGCGACGCCGTCTTCCTTGGCGAGCTCTCGCTCGACGGGACCGTGCGCCACGCGCAGGGCATCCTGCCGATGGTGGCGCTGGCGCGCGAGCGCGGCATCCGCACGGCCTTCGTGCCGTCCGCGGATGCCGCGGAGGCGGCGCTGCTGCCGGACATGATGATCATCCCCGTCGAGACGCTGACCGCGCTCATCGGGCACCTGACGGGCAGCGAGCTGATCGCGCCGGCACGCTCGCAGGGGGTGACGCGGTCGACCACGGCCTGGGAGGGCAACGACTTCTCGGACGTGAAGGGGCAGGAGCACGTGAAGCGCGCGCTGGAGGTGGCGGCGGCGGGCGGGCACAACGTGCTGCTCTCCGGGCCACCGGGCAGCGGCAAGACGCTGCTGGCGCGCGCGCTGCCTTCCATCCTGGCGGAGATGACGCCCGACGAGATGCTGGAGGTGACGAAGATCTACTCCGTCGCCGGCCTGCTGCCCGGCGATACGCCGCTGATCTCGCGGCGGCCGTTCCGGGCGCCGCACCACACGATCTCTCACGCCGGCCTCGTCGGCGGTGGACGGACGCCGCGGCCGGGGGAGATCAGCCTGAGCCACCGCGGCGTGCTGTTCCTCGACGAGCTGCCGGAGTTCGGCCAGCAGGTGCTGGAGGTGATGCGGCAGCCGCTCGAAGACCGCCTCGTCACGATCTCGCGCGCCCAGGGCTCGGTCACCTATCCGGCGAACTTCATGCTGGTCTGCGCGCAGAACCCGTGCCCCTGCGGCTACGCGGGCGACGCCGCGAAAGAATGCTCGTGCTCGGCGTCGACCGTCACGCGCTACCAGAAGCGCATCTCCGGCCCGCTGCTCGACCGCATCGACATCTTCGTCGAGGTGCCGCGCGTCGACTACGAGAAGCTGGCGGGCGAGACATCCGGTGAGCCGTCATACGTGATCCGCCAGCGCGTCGAGGACGCCCGGCGCGTGCAGCTCGCACGCTTCTCCGGCGGCCACACGCTGTCGAACGCGGAGATGTCGCCGACGGAGGTACGGGAGTACTGCCAGACGCGCATGGACGAGCAGGCGCAGTCACTGCTACGGCTGGCGATGGCGCAGCTGTCGTTGTCCGCGCGGGCGTTCCATCGCATCCTCAAGCTGGCGCGCACCGTCGCCGACCTTGACCACGCGGAAGTGATCGCGTCGCACCACCTCGCCGAGGCGGTGCAGTACCGGCAGCGCCCGGTGTGAGCTCGCCCCTGCGTCGATGTCAGCCGGACGCGCCCGTGTCGTCGGGCCGACCATGACCGCGCGGAGCATGGCGACAAGCGCGCGTAGATGGCACCATCCTCCGCATGACGAAGAAGACCGTGCGCGATGTCGAGGTCGCCGGGAAGCGCGTGCTCGTGCGCGTGGACTTCAACGTACCCATCGAGAAGAGCAGCGGCGCAATCCTCGACGACACGCGCATCCGGGCGGCGCTGCCGACGATCGCGTATCTGCGTGAGCATGGCGCGCGCGTCGTGCTGATGTCCCATCTGGGCCGGCCGGACGGCCAGGTCGTGCCGGCGCTGCGCCTGGCGCCGGTGGCGGCGCGGCTCGGCGAGCTGCTCGGCGCCCGCGTGGAGGCCGCGGACGACGTCGTCGGGCCATCGGCGCGGGCGGCGGTCGAGGCGCTGCAGCCCGGGGACGTCGTGATGCTTGAGAACGTCCGCTTCGAGCCGGGCGAGGAGCAGGACGACCCGAAGCTCGCCGAGCAGCTGGCGTCGTTCGGCGACCTCTACGTCAACGACGCCTTCGGCACAGCGCACCGGGCGCACGCTTCCACTGCCGGCGTTGCGAAGTTCCTGCCGGCGGTCGCCGGCTTCCTCATGGAGAAGGAGGTCGACCAGCTCGGCCGCGTCATCGCAGAACCGGAGCGTCCGCTGGCGGCGATCATCGGCGGCGCCAAGATCAGCTCGAAGATTGGCGTGCTGCGCCACCTGCTCTCGATCGTCGACACGCTGCTCATCGGCGGCGGCATGGCGAGCACGTTCCTGAAGGCGGGCGGCGTCGCAGTCGGCGCCTCGCTCGTCGAGGACGGGCAGCTCGATGCGGCGCGCGCCATCGTCGCCGAAGCCGCCGAGCGCGGGGTCGACCTCGGCCTGCCCACCGATGCCGTGGTGGCGGAGCGCTTCGCCGGGGACGCCGCGTCGCGCATCGTGGCGCTGGAGGCGGTGCCGGACGGCTGGATGATCCTCGACGTGGGGCCGCAGACGGTGCAGGCGTACGAGGCGAAGCTGCAGCCGGCGATGACGATCGTCTGGAACGGGCCGCTCGGCGTCGCCGAGTGGGAGGCGTTCGCGCAGGGTTCGCGGGAGCTGGCGCGCTTCCTGGCGAAGTCGCAGGCGAGCGTGGTCATCGGCGGCGGCGAGACCGTGGCGCTGGTCAGCGACCTCGGGCTTTCGCCCGCGTACTCGCACGTCTCGACCGGTGGCGGCGCCGCGCTCGAGTTCCTCGAGGGCAGGACGCTGCCCGGCGTGGCCGCGTTGCAGGATCGCTGAACGGGCGGTGTTCCCGCCAGAGCGTGGGATCCGGGCCGGTCGCCCTCGTTTGAACTGACTCGATGCCTTTGTTACGCTGCCAGCCGTGACCCGCACGCGCGGGTCATCCTCATGCGCAGCATTGGCCTCGGGCGCCGGGAGAGATGACATGGCGAACAACGAACTGGCGGTCGCGCCGCGCACCGTCTTGGGCAAGAAGGTCAAGGCACTTCGCCGCAGCGGCGTGACGCCCGCGAACATCTACGGCCACAAGATCGAATCCACCGCCGTGCAGGCGGACACGGTCGCGCTGACGCACCTGCTCCGGACGTCGACGCGGAACGCGATCATCGACCTGCGCGTCGAGGGCGAGGGCAAGGCGCGGCCGGTGGTCATCCGGCGCGTCGAGCGTGACGCCGTCAGCACCGAGATCCTGCACATCGACTTCTACCAGATCTCGCTCACGGAGAAGATCCAGGCGGATGTGCCGGTCGTGCTGACGGGCAGCTCGCCGGCAGTGTCGACGTTCGGCGGCGTGCTGCTGCAGACGCTCGAGCGCGTGCCGGTCGAGGCGCTGCCAGCCGACATCCCGGCGCAGTTCGAGGTCGACGTGAGCGGCCTGACCGAGCTCGAGCAGTCCTTCCACGTCCGCGACCTCGAAGTCGACGCGACCAAAGTAGCGATCCAGGTCGACCCCGACGTCGTGCTCGCGCGCGTCGCGTCGCCACGCCTCGCTGCTGCCGAGGAGGGTGCCGCCGAGACGCCGGAGGGCGCGCCGGCGCCGGCCGGAGGCGAGCCGGCTGCGGCACCGGCTGCGCCACCGCCGTCCGAGTCGTAGACGCCCTGCCTGCACGTCGCCTTCGGGCAGATGCCTGCGGCCGCGCTCATCACCGGCGCGCCGTCGCGCTCATCCCCTCCGCACGCCCGTCCTGTGCCCGCCGATACGATGAGCCGCGCGCGGCGTTGCGGCGGCGGGCCGGTACGCCACGCGGATGCGGACAAGCGCCACGAGGCGTACCCTGCGGCATCGGCGGCTGAAGGTGCAGGGAGGACAGATGATCGACGCGACGCGCGTGACCGCGAAGCCCGAAGACCTCGGCATCGAGCCGGAGCGGCTGGAGGCCGTGTTCGCGCGGGCGAAACGCGACGTCGACGACGGCGTGCTGCCGAGCGCGCAGGTCGCCATCGCACGGCACGGCCGGCTGGCCGGCATGCGCAGCTTCGGCTCGGCGGTGCAGGGTGGCGGCGAGCAAGCGGCGACGGACGACACGTTGTACCACATCTTCTCCTGCACGAAGGCGGTCGTCGCGTCGGCGGCGTGGCTGCTCTTCGAGTCCGGCGACCTGCGGCTCGATGAGCGCGTGGCCGAGATCATCCCCGAGTTTGGCACGAACGGCAAAGACGTGATCACCGTCGAGCAGCTGCTGCTGCACGCCGGCGGCTTCCCGCTCGCGCCCTTCAAACCGGAGCACTGGGGCGACCGCGAGGCGCTGCTCGCCGCGTTCTCGCAGTGGCGCCTGAACTGGCCCGCCGACAGCCGATACGAGTACCACCCGACGTCGGCCCACTGGGTGCTGGCGGAACTCATCGAGCGGCGCACCGGCACCGAGTGGAAGCAGTTCATCCGCGACCGGATCACAGGGCCGATGAAGCTCGGCGAGCTGTACATCGGCTGTCCGCCGGAGCAGCAGCAGCGCGTCGCCGACGTCGTGCACATCGGCGAGCAGGTGGCGCCACCGGGCGGCTGGGGCGAGGTGACGCCGGAGTTCATCGAGCGCTTCAACCGGCCATGGCAGCGTGCGAAAGGCGCGCCGGGCGCGAGCGGCGCCGCATCGGCGGCAACGTTGGCGCTGTTCTATCAGCCGCTGATCAACGGCGGCGTGACGGCCGACGGGACGCGGATTATGAAGGCCGAGACGATCGCCTTCGCGACGACCGTGCGGTCGAAGCCGCATCATGTCGAGCAGGTGACGGGGATCAGCCCGAACCGCGGGCTGAGCATCGTCGTCGCCGGCGGCGACGGCAATGCGTTCATGCGCGGCTTCGGGCGGACGTGCTCGCCACGCGCGTTCGGCCACGGCGGCGCCGGCGGCCAGATCGCCTGGGGTGACCCGGAGACGGGGATCTCGATCGGCTACTGCACGAACGGATTCGTCGACGTGTTGACGGTCGGTCGGCGGCTGACGGCGCTGGGGAGCCTCGCCGCGGCGTGTGCGACATAACGGCGACATGGCCGGCGACGCGAAGGCGATGCACTTCGTTACTGGCGTAGGCGCCCGCGCTACGGCCCGAAGCGACCACCTCTGCACGGCCACTGCACCATCTCTGCGTTGCTTCCATCTCTGCCAACGCGCGCCGGGAGTGACCGCGATGAACAGCGCGTGTTCCTGTTGACGCGCGCTCGCCGAGGCGAGATGATGTGACTCCACCGGTAAGCAAACCGAAAGGAAGGTCCGACGATGAGCAGCAAGGCGGAGGAGATGGCGACCCGCTTCGAGCAGGCGAGCGACGACATGGCCTCCACGGTTCAGGCGCTCAGCGACGATGAGTGGCGCGCGCAGACGAAGGAAGAGGGCTGGACGGTGGCGGCGTGCGCCCACCATGCCGCCACCTCCACGGGGCCGATCGCGATGATGATCGCGGCGGCTGCCGGCAAAGGCGACATGCCGGACATCACGGTGGACATGCTCCACCAGATGAACGCAGACCACGCCAGGCAGTTCGCCGGCTGCTCGAAGGAAGAGACGCTTGCGGCGCTCCGCGAGACCACCGGCCCGGCGGCCTCCGTCGTGCGTGGCCTGAGTGACGACGAGCTACAGCGCACGGCGACCTTGCCGCTCGGCATGGAGATGACGGCGGAGCAGATCATCGAGAACGTGCTGATCGGGCATCTGCAGCAACACGGCGCGAGCATCGCCGCTGCGGTGCCGGCGTAATCGCCGACGCCGGTCGAGACACGCAGAGAGCCGGCCGAGGCGTCTCGGCCGGCCTCCTGTCGTCGCGTCGTGCGGGCGCGCCGCGCGCCGCCAACGCGCGGATCCCTGTTGCTACTTGCGCTCGATCTTGTAGATCGCGTTGGCGAAGGTGACGAGGTAGAGCTCGCCATCCTTTCCCTGCATGAACGACGACACGGGCTGGCCGCTGTCCATCAGCTGGATCGGCTTGCTCGCGTTCTCGGTCGTGTTCACCGCCCACACGCGGCCGGAGCAGAAGTCGGAATAGACGAACCAGCCGTCCATCTCCGGCAGCGCCTTCCCACGGTAGACGTAGCCGCCGGTGATCGAGCAGCCGACGTCGTGGCCGTATTCGGCGCGGGGAAGCGCCAGTCCGCTCATATTGCAGCCGCTCGACGGGTTGAAGCAGTGGGCGCCTTCCATGATGTTCCAGCCGTAGTTTTGCCCGCGTTCGACATGGTCGACCTCCTCCCAGAGGTCCTGGCCGACGTCGGCGACCCACAGATGGCCGGTCCTGGAGTCGAACGAAAAGCGCCACGGGTTGCGGAAGCCCCAGGCGTAGATCTCTGGCCGGCCGCCACCGCGCGCGAAGGGGTTATCGGGCGGGATCGTGTAGTCGGCGCCGGAGACGTCGATGCGGAGGATCTTCCCGAGCAGCGTGTTGACGTTCTGGCCGTTGCCCATCGTGTCACCACCGCCGCCGCCATCGCCGACGCCGAAGTACAGATACCGGTCCGGGCCGAACACGATGTTGCCGCCGTTGTGGTTGCTGTACGGCTCCCCGATCTCGAGCAGCACGCGCTCTGACCCCGGGTCCGCGCGGTCGCCACTGGCGACGAACCGCGCCAGCACGTCGCGGCGCGGGTTGCCGGCGCTGTAGACGATGTAGAACTTGCCGCTGCTCGCGTAGTCCGGGGCGAAGGCGAGGCCCAGCAGGCCCTCTTCCTCGCCGGGGTTCTGGATCAGCTTGTCGCGCACGTCCATAAACGTCGTCGGTTGGGCGTTCGGCGTGTCGAGGTTGGCGCGATAGATGACGCCCGACTTGGAGAGGATGAGCGCGAAGTTGCCGTCGCCGGGCACCGGGAACATGCCCGTCATCTGATCCGTCTGGATGCCGGGGAAGACCGGCGTCGCCTTGTAGCCGTTCGGCTTCGGGCAGGCCGATAACAGCAACGCCGACGCGACCACCAGCCCGAAGAAGATCGCGATCCGCGCCCGTCCCATGCTGCCACCTCCTGTGTCCACGCAGTCTCCCGCCATCGTACCGTCCGAGGCCGCTCACGGCCTACTCCCGGCAGCTCCCGCACGCCGGGGCGCTGATGAGGGATCGCCCGTGCGTCGAAGGCCATCGGCGCCGACGGCGATGTGTTCGGCTTCGCCCGCCCGACCCGCCCGGATCCTTCATCCTGGGTTCACACGCGTTAAACGCTCGTTAACGTCGTCGCTCTATCATCGGCTTCGGATGGCACGCACAATGATCAAGGGAGCAATATGCGGATATTCCACCCACGCTTCGGTCCTGCCGGCGGCGCTTGCGGTCTGGCGCTCGCGCTCGTCGGCGCGGCTGTGCTCGCCGCCTGCGGCGGCTCCCGAGGCCCGCTGCTCGCCGAAGGGACCGCCAGTGTCACCGCCAGCGGCTCGCCGGTCCCCGCTGTGGATGTGTCGGGCATCCCGCCGGACGTCGGCAGCTCGGACGAGGCGCAGATCACCGCCGCCGGCTCGACGTTCGCGGCGCCGCTCTACACGCGCTGGTTCATCGACTACCGGGCGCGCGTCGCTGCCGGCGTCAGGAGCAACTACCAGGCGATCGGTTCCGGCGGCGGCATCCAGAACATCATCCGGAAGACGATCGATTTCGGCGCCACCGACGCACCGATGACGGACCGTGAGGTAGCGAAGGCGCCGGGCATCCAGCACATCCCGACGGCGATCGGGCCGGTCGTCGTCACCTACAACATCAACGGCATCAGCCAGCCGCTCAAGCTCGATGGCCCGACGCTCGCCGGCATCTACCTCGGCAAGATCGCGAAGTGGAGCGACCCGGCGATCGTCGCCCAGAACGCCGGCGCCCGCCTCCCGGACGCGGACATCATCGTCGTCCACCGATCGGACGGGAGCGGCACGAGCTACACGTTCACGGACTACCTCAGCAAGGTGAGCGCCGATTGGGCCGAGGGCGTGGGCAAGAGCAAGAATCCGCAGTGGCCGAAGGGCATCGGCGGGCAGGGGAACGACGGCGTTACGCAGTATGTGCGGCAGAACGCGAACTCGATCGGCTACGTCGAGCTGATCTTCGCCGACAAGAACAACCTGCCGAAAGCGCAGCTGAAGAATGCCTCCGGCGAGTACATCACGCCGACGACGCAATCGGCGTCGCTGGCGGCGCAGGGCGTGACACTGCCGCCGGACTATCGCGTCAGCATCGTCAACTCCCGGACCAGCGGCGCCTACCCGATATCGACGTTCACCTGGATCCTGCTCTACCGCGAGCAGTCCGACGCATCGAAGGGGAAGGCGCTCGTCGACATCCTCTGGTGGGCGATCCACGACGGCCAGAGGACATCGCAGGAGCTCGACTATGCCGCCCTGCCGGCCGACGTCGTGCGCGCCGTCGAGCAGACGCTGGCGACGCAGATCACGTACGACGGCCGGCCGCTGCTGCGTGCCGGGCGTTGAGGAGTGCGAAGTGGGGCGAAGAGAGGGACGCTGGGAAGTCGCACGTGGGAAGTTCCCGAACGGCGGGTGATCGATGCAACTGACTGAGATGCGGCCGGACTTCGAGCGGGCGGACGGCGTGCTGGCCGGCGTCGAGCCGCGCGAGTGGCTGTTCCGCGGCATCGTCGGCGGTGCTGCGCTCTTCGTCTTCGTCGTCATCATCGCGATGATCTATGAGCTGACGCGTCAGGCCTGGCCGGCGATCGACGCATTCGGCCTGGGGTTCCTCACGTCGACGACATGGAACCCACCGAGTGAGCAGTTCGGCGCGGCGCCGTTCATCATCGGCACGCTCGTCACGTCGTCGCTGGCGCTCGTGCTCGGGACGATCATCGGCGTCGGCTCGTCGCTCTTCCTCGTCGAGGTGGCGCCGCGCTGTGTGCGGCTGCCGGTGAGCTATACGGTCGAGCTGCTGGCGGCGATCCCGAGCGTCGTCTACGGCCTCTGGGGCGTGTTCGTGCTGGGGCCGTGGATCCAGCACACGGCCGGCCCGTTCATCGTCCGCTGGTTCGGCTGGCTCCCGTGGGTCGAGGGCCCCGCGCTCGGCGTCGGCGTCTTCGAGGCGGTGCTGATCCTCACGATCATGATCTTGCCGACGATCGTCGCCATCTCCCGCGACGTCATCGGCGCCGTGCCGCGCTCGCAGCGCGAAGGCATCCTGGCGCTCGGCGCTACGCGCTGGGAGATGGTTCGTATTGCCGTGCTCCCGTACGCCCGCTCGGGCATCCTCGGCGCCGCGATCCTGGGGCTGGCGCGGGCGATCGGCGAAACGCTGGCGGTGGCGCTGGTGATCGGCAACAGCACGCAGGTGCCGGATTCGATCTTCTCGCCCGCGTACACGATGGCGAGTGTCATCGCCAACCAGTTCCGGGAGGCGGAGAACGACATGCACGTCGCGGCGCTGATCTACATCGGCCTGCTGCTCCTGATCATCACGCTGCTCGTCAACGCCGGCGCCCGCCTGCTCGTCTGGCGCGTGACGAAGGGCCAGATCACGACGGTGATCGAATGATCGCGACGAGCAGCCGCAACCGCCGCCGCCGGAAGGCCATCGATACGCTGGCGACCGCCGGCATCATCGGCGCCGGCGCCGGCGCCATCGTGCCGTTGTTCGCGATCCTGATCTTCCTGCTCCTGAAGGGGCTGCCGGCGCTCAATCTGCAGCTGTTCACGCAGAACCCGGGGCCGACAGGCGTCGCCGGCGGCGGCATCCAGAACTCGATCGTCGGCACCGCCGTCCTGATGGCGCTGTCGCTGGCCATCGGGCTGCCCTTCGCCATCGCGACCGGCGTGTACCTGGCGGAGTACGGCCGCGGGCGCGTCGGCTTCGTCGTGCGCTTCCTGGTCGACGTCCTGGCCGGCATCCCGTCGATCACGATCGGCCTGTTCGTGTACACCGTAGTCGTGCTGCGGATGGGCACGTTCAGCGCGCTCGCCGGCGGCCTCGCCCTGGCGTTGATCATGGTGCCGATCATCTCGCGCGTGACGGAAGAGATGCTGCTGCTGGTGCCGCAGACGATGCGCGAGGCCTCGTACGCGCTCGGCGTGCCGAAGTGGCGGACGGTGCTGACGATCGTCGTGCCGGCGGCGCGCAGTGGCATCATGACCGGCGTCATCCTCGCGTCGGCGCGCGCCGCGGGCGAGGCGGCGCCGCTGCTCTTCACGTCGCTCGGCAACAACTTCCGCAGCACGAGCATCACCTCGCCGATCGATGCGCTGCCGCTGCGCATCTTCACCTACGCGACGGGGCCGTTCGCATATCAGCACGCGCAGGCTTGGGCGGCCTCGTTCATCCTTGTCGCGTTCGTGCTGGTGCTCAGCGTCTCCGGCCGCCTGCTCCTGCTCAGGGGGCGGCGATGATGGCCGGCGACCGGGCGACGCAGACGCCATCTCCGGCCACGCCGTCGGCGCCGGAAGCGGCGGTCGAGGTCGAGCGCCTGAGCGCGTGGTACGGCGCGACAGCCGCCGTGCGCGACGTGTCGCTGACGATCCCGGCGCGCCAGATCACCGCCATCATCGGCCCGTCGGGCTGCGGGAAGTCGACCCTGCTGCGCTGCATCAACCGCATGCACGAAGTGGCGAAGGGCGCGCGCGTCGAAGGCACTGTGCGCGTCGACGGCGAGGACATCTATGCCGCGGGCGTCGATGCCGCCGTCGTGCGAGAGCGCATCGGCATGGTGTTCCAGCGCCCCAATCCGTTCCCGACGATGTCGATCTGGGATAACGTCGGCGTCGGCCCGCGCCTGCTCGGCATGCGCGGCAGCGTCCTGTCCGACGTCATCGAATCGTCGCTGCGGAAGTCGGGCCTCTGGGATGAGGTCGGCGCGAAGCTGCGGACGCCGGCGATCGAGCTGTCCGGCGGTCAGCAGCAGCGGCTCTGCATCGCGCGCTGCATCGCCGTGAAGCCGGAGGTGATCCTCATGGACGAGCCGTGCAGCGCGCTCGACCCGATCGCCACGATCCGCGTCGAGGACCTCATGCGCGAGCTCGCGCGCGAGTACATGGTCGTGATCGTCACGCACAACATGCACCAGGCGGCGCGCGTCTCCGACAAGACCGCGTTCATGCTGGCGGAAGACCGCGACGGCGGCCGGCTGATCGAGTTTGACGCGACGGACTCCGTCTTCACCGGCCCCGCCGACCGGCGGACGGAGGAGTACGTAACGGGGAGGTTCGGGTAGCGATGGCCGGAGACTCGCCGCTCCGCACGCCGCCGAAGGTCGCCGCGCCGGTCGTGCGGCCGCGCGCGCGGGGCGCGGCTGCCGGCGCCGTCAGCACCGACGTCCGCATCCGCGCCGAGCATGTGAGCGTGAGCTACGGCGACAGGCGCGCGATCGAGGACGTGACGATCGACATCCACGATCGCGCTGTGACCGCGATCATCGGGCCTTCCGGCTGCGGCAAGAGCACGCTCCTGCGCGCCTTCAACCGCATGAACGACCTGATCCCGAGCGCGCGCTCGACAGGCCGCGTCGAGATGGATGGCGTCGACGTGCTTGGTCGCAACATCGACATCGTGCGGCTGCGACGGCGCGTCGGCATGGTCTTCCAGAAGCCGAACGCGTTCCCGATGAGCATCTACGAGAACATCGCGTACGGCCCGCGGCAGCACGGCCAGAAGCGGCGCGCCCGCCTCGACGAGATCGTCGAGAGCACGCTGCGGCGGGCGGCGCTCTGGGACGATGTGGACGACCGGCTCGGCGCCTCGGCCGTCGGGCTGTCGGGCGGGCAGCAGCAGCGCCTCTGCATCGCCCGCGCCCTGGCCGTCGAGCCGCACGTGCTGCTGATGGACGAGCCGTGCAGCGCGCTCGACCCCATCGCCACGCTGAAGATCGAGGATCTGATGCGGGACCTGGCGCGGGAGCTGACGATCGTCATCGTCACCCACAACATGCAGCAAGCGGCCCGCGTCTCGGATTACACTGCATTTATGCTCGCGGGCGAAGAGCGCATCGGGCGGCTGGTGGAGTTCGGCCTGACCGACGTGCTGTACACGACGCCATCGGACGCGCGGACGGAGGAGTACATCACGGGGCGCTTCGGATAGGGACGAGGGGAATTCGAGGGCAGGGCGAGATGACACGACAGCAGTTCGACAAGCAGCTCCGCGAGATGCAGGACGAGGTGCTCATCCTGAGCAGCATGGTCGAGAAGGCGATCCAGCGCTCGGTGGAATCGTTGCGGACGCGCGACATCGCGCTTTCGAACACGGTCATCGAAGACGACCTGGCGATCAACAAGAAGCGCTATGAGATCGAGGAGAAGTGCATCCACACGATCGCCCTGCAGCAGCCGATGGCCGCGGACCTGCGCGTGCTCGTCGCGGTCCTCTTCATCGTCACGGAGCTGGAGCGCATGGCGGACCACGCCGAGGGCATCGGTCGCATCAACCTGATGCTGGGCGAAGAGCCGCTGCCGGCGCAGCTCGGGCAGATCTGGGAGATGGGCGAGCGCGCGAGCGATATGCTGCAGCGGGCGATCACCGCCTTCATCGACCGCGACGCGCAAGCCGCGCGCGCCATCTGCGACGAAGATGACGTCGTCGACGGCCTGTACGACTCGGCCTACGACGCGCTGATCCACATGATGATCGATGAGCCGAAGGATGTGCAGCGCATCACGTACCTGATCTGGACGTCGCACAACCTCGAGCGCATCGCCGACCGCGTCACGAACATCTGCGAACGCGTGATCTTCATGGTCACCGGCGTGCTGGAGGAGATCAACGTCTCACGCTATTAGGCGCTCGCCCCGCGCAGCGCAGGCACCGGCCGGTGGCGGCGCCCGGCCTGTTGGCGCGCCTCGCGTGCACCGCCCGTCCACGACGTTCGCAGCGACGCGCGAGGCTGCGCCGTGAACGCCGACGCCGCGACCACGCGGCCAGCCCCGGACGCGGCCGCCACGAAGCGGGTGCTGGTCATCGAGGACGAGGCGAGCCTGGTCGCGACGCTGTCGTACAACCTGCGCAAGCACGGCTTCGGCGTGCTGGCGGCGACCGACGGCGTCGCCGGCCTGCAGACCGCGCGGCGCGAGCGCCCCGACCTCATCGTACTCGACCTGATGCTGCCGAAGATGGATGGACTCGAGATCTGCCGCCGCCTGCGCGCCGAGTCCGACGTGCCCATCCTGATGCTCACGGCGCGGACGGAAGAGGTGGACCGCGTCGTCGGCCTGGAGCTGGGCGCCGACGACTACCTGACGAAGCCGTTCGGCATGCGCGAGTTGGTGGCGCGCGTGCGCGCCCTGCTCCGTCGCGCACGCTCATCGGACGGCCCGATGCCTGACCGGGTCATCGCCGGCGCGATCGAGCTCGACCTGCGCGGCCACAGCGTCACGCGCGAAGGTGCGGCGGTGGCGCTGAAGCCGAAGGAGTTCGAGCTGCTGGCCTTCCTGGCGCAGCACGCCGGACAGGCGTTCACGCGCGAGCAGATCCTCCAGCGCGTCTGGGGCTACGACTTCTTCGGCGGCAGCCGGACCGTCGACGTGCACATGCGCTGGCTGCGCGAGAAGCTCGAGTCCGATCCTGCGCGACCTGCGCACCTCCTGACGGTCCGCGGCGTTGGCTACAAGTTCAGCCGCTAAAGGCGGTCGCGCCGCCGCCGCCGCACTGCGCGCGGCCGCGCCGGCGGTCCTCGCGCTCGCCCTCGTCCTACTGTCGCTGTGGCTGTATGTCGACGCGCACGCCCTCGCCTTCGTCCTCGCGTTCGTGGCCGCGAGCGCGGCGCTGCTCGCGTTCAGCGCCGCCACCGTCTCGCCGGAGACGCGCCGCATCGAGGACGCCGAGGCCGCCGCCGATGCGCTCGCCGCCGGCCGCTTCGGCGCGCGGATGGAGGTGCGCGACGACGAGTTCGCGACGCTGGCGGCGGCGCTCAACTCGGCGGCCGCGCGCATCCAGGCGCACGTCACGTCGCTGGACGAGCAGCGGCAGCAGCTCGAATCGCTGCTCAACGCCGGCGCCGACGCGAGCATCGCCGTCGCCGCCGATGGCACGATCGTCTACATGAACGACGGCGCGCGGGCGATGTTCGGCCCGGCAGCGAGCGCCGGCCGGCCGTTCATCGAGGTCGTGCGGGACCACGACCTGAACGACGTCGTCATCGCAGCCGCCGCGCGCGGCGAGCGCAGTGTGCGTGTGGTGCCCTACGGCGCCGCGCAGCGCTGGCTGCAGGCGACGGCCGTGCCGATCGAAGGCGCCGGCGCGTGGGCGGCGCTCGCCGTCTTCCACGACCTGACCGAAGTGCGCCGCCTCGACAGCATGCGCCGCGACTTCATCACCAACGTCTCGCACGAGCTACGCACGCCGCTCGCCGGCATCCGCGCGGCGACGGAGACGCTGCAGGAGGGCGCGCTCGATGAGCCGCGCGCGGCGCGGGAGTTTCTCGGCCACATCCAGCACGAGACCGACCGGCTGTCGCAGATGGTCGAGGAGCTGCTCGAGCTGTCGCGCATCGAGTCCGGCGCCGCGCCGATGAGTTTCGCCGAAGTGGACGCGCGGGCGCTCGTACGGGGGGCGGTCGGGCGCTTCGCGCAGCAGGCGTCGCGCGCCGGCCTCGCGCTGCACGCCGACCTGCCGGATGCGCCGCTGCTGGTGTACGGGGACGCGGAGCGGCTCGAACGCGCGCTCGGCAACCTCATCGCGAACGCGATTCGCTTCACGCCGTCGGGCGGCGCGGTCACCGCCGGCGTGGCGCCGGCAGACGACGGCACGATCGCCATCAGCGTTGAGGACACCGGCGTCGGCATCTCGCCGGGCGAGCGGGGCCGCGTCTTCGAGCGCTTCTACAAGGCGGACCGCGGGCGGGGCGACGGCGGTGTCGGCCTCGGCCTGGCGATCGTCAAGCACACGGTGCTCGCGCACGCTGGCAGCGTCGGCGTCGAGAGCCGCCCGGGCCGCGGCGCGCGCTTCACCATGCGCCTCCCGCGGCGCTAGAGGCGTGGCGGCACGTGCGTGGTGGCCTGCCGTGCCGCGGCCAACGTTCGATGTGCTGTCGGGCAATGGTGCCGAGAGCGGACGTTCGAGGTTGCAGCCTGGATGGACGTGGACGCCAACGGCTGGCGTCGATTCGGTGATCTTCACGACACGGACTTCGATCGTTCAGGCCATGGATGATGCGCGGCGACAACCGCGCACCGTCAACCATCCGGAAGCCGAACGGTACACTACCTTCGATGCGTCGCGGCCGTGAGCGAACAACCACCTCTGATCCGCCGCCGGCGGCGCACGACCTGATCCCCATTCCGGCGGGCGCCTTCATGATGGGCGACGACGCCGGCCGCCCGGACGAGCGGCCGCGGCATCGCGTCTACGTGAGCGCGTTCGAGCTGGCGCGGCTGCCGGTGACGGTCCGGGAGTATCGCCTGTTCCTCGTCGCGACCGGCCACGAGCCGCCGCGGTTCCGGGATGACGCTGCGTTCAACGCGCCCGGGCAGCCGGTGATCGGCGTCAGCTGGGACGACGCCGTCGCCTACTGCGCCTGGCTGCGCGCGACGACGGGTCGCGGCTTCCGCCTGCCGACGGAGGCCGAGCGCGAGAAGGCGATGCGCGGTGGCATCGAAGGTCGCGCGTATCCGTGGGGCGAAGCCGGCGACGACGGCGGCCTGTTCGGCGATGCCTCGCCATCGATCGTCGATGCCTCGCGGACAGGCGCGCGCGAGGGCGTGTTCCCGCAGGATGCGCCGTTCGCCGTCGGCCTGTCGCGCGCCAACGGCTACGGCCTCGTCGATCTCGCGTACAACATCCACGAATGGTGCGCGGACTGGTACGGGGCCACGTACTACGCCGATTCGCCGGAATGTGACCCTCGCGGTCCGGCGAACGGCACGCGACGCGCCTCCCGCGGCGGCGCCTGGCGGCACCACGTGAAGATCTGCCGCAACGCCGCCCGCAGCAGTCTCGTGCCGACGTTCCGCTACAACGACTACGGCTTTCGCGTGGCCTGCGACGTCACCGAGGAGCGAGAGCCGTCACGCGACCCAACAGCCGGCATCCAACATCCGGCCTCGCGTCGCTCGCAGCCGCGCCCGCCGTCCGTCGCACCCGCCTATCGTCCAGCCAGCGCCCGGCTGATCACCAGTCGCTGGATCTCGTTGGTGCCCTCGAAGATCTGGAAGATCTTCGCGTCACGCACCCACTTCTCGACCGGGAACTCGCGCATGTAGCCGTAGCCGCCGCAGATCTGCACGGCATCGATCGTGATCCGCATCGCGGCGTCCGACGCGTAGCACTTGGCCATCGAGCCTTCGGCGCGCAAGAGCGGCTGCCCCGTCGCCGCCATCCAGGCGGCGCGATGCACCAGCAGCTTCGCCGAGTCGTAGGCCATCGCCATGTCGGCCAGCTTGAAGGCGACTCCCTCCTGCGCGATCAGCGGCTTGCCGAACTGCCTGCGCTCCTTCGCGTACTCCGTCGCGTACTCGAGCGCCGCGCGCGCGATGCCCAGCGAGAAGGCGCCGATCGACGGCCGCGTGCGTTCGAGCATCTTCAGCGCGCCGAGCGCGCCCGGCACCGCCGGCGCCCCGCCCTCGCTGGCGGCGCGCGGCGGCGGCCCGAGGCGGTTCTCCGCCGGGATCCGGCAGTCCTCGAGGATCACGTCGGCCGTATGCGACGCCCGGATGCCCATCTTCTTCCAGACCGTGCCCTCGCTCAGCCCGGGCGTGCCCTGTTCGACGACGAAGGCAGCGAGCCCGCCCCAGCCCTTGCTGCGGTCTTCCGTGGCGAAGATCACGTGCACGTCGGCGATGCCGCCGTTGGTGATGAAGCGCTTCGTGCCGTTGAGGATGTACTCGTCGCCGTCGCGCGTCGCTGTCGTGGCGATCGCCTGGACGTCCGAGCCGGCCTCCGGTTCCGTCAGGCCCATCGCGCCGAGACGGACGTTGCCATCGGCGCTCATCGCCATCGGCAGGAACTTCGCCTGCTGCTCCGGCGTGCCGATGCCCATAATCGCCGCGCCTGCGAGCCCACTGGCGGCGATCGCGAGCGCGATGCCGGCGCAGCCCCACGCCAGCTCCTCGGCGATGAGCACGCTCGAAAGACCGCCCGCGCCGCCGAAGATGCCCGATGCCAGCCCGACCTCGCTGGCCCGGGCGATGATCTCGCGCGGCAGCTCCTCGCGCTCGTCGTAGTAGGCGGCGCGGGGTCGGATCTCCTTCAGCGCGAAGTCGTGCGCGAGCTGCTGCACCATCCGCTCTTCTTCATTGAGGCCGAAGTCAGCCATGACTGTCTGTCCCTCTCCAACTGCGCGACATTGCCAGCCTGGAATTCTGGCGGGCGATCGTTCGTGCGGCGGCGCGTGCCGGCGCCGCTTGACGCCCGCAGCTCCAGGCCGAGCGCGTGCGCGTACGCAATGATCGCGGACGATGTTCCGCCAACTCGAGGCGGCTGATCACGTTTGGGCGGACGCCCATGCGACGGGCAACGTCCGTTCGCCTACAGTGCAGCGCAGTCCGCGCCGAGATCACCTCCTGGATCACGGCGAAGCGCGATCCCGGGGGTCATGCTCCAGCCGCAACTGCGGGATTGGCGGCCAGGACGCGCTTCCGTACGTCTTCCCATGTCGTCGGCCCCCACCGGGCGACGAAGCCAGACCCACTCGCAATGTAGACGCCGCCCGCACAGCGGAGTGTCGCATCGTTGCGATTCCCGGGCAACCCGCTGCTGGAGCGGGATGTTTCTGGACGAGGTCACCCGCGAGTCCGGTTCTCTCCACTGCCCGCCGCCTCTGTCCGCCATGCTCTCCGCGGGCGGCCGGCACACCGCTCAACCGCTTGCCCGCGCGGGATTTACGTCGCCGCGGCCCGACGCAACGTCGCCGCGATGACGCGCTGGTTACGCTGGGATGTCCCGTGCGGCGTGCTTCGGCGCGTCCGCCACGGCCCGGGAGTCCTTCGTGGCGGAGCGCGCACCCTCGCCGAGCAGCCTCGCGAACGGCAGCAAGCTGGCGCGCGAGTTGCCGCCGTCCGCCGTGAACGGCGACGGCTCGTTTCTCGACCGCAAGACGCGGCAGGCCGGCGACTGGATCGAGGCGCATCCGAAGGGCCGTTGGCTCGTCATCGTCGGCATCCTCGTCGTCACGCTGCCGCCGGGGATCGTCCTGGTCGCGTTTCCCGGCTTCAGCCAGGAGCTGCAGGGCTTCTCGTTCGCCGGCGTGTTCCTGGTGAACTTCCTGGCGAACTTCCCGGTCGTGCCGATCCCCGGCCTGTCGCCGCTCGGACAGGCGGTGATCCTCAGCCAGGCGGCGCGCTCGTCGATGCCGTGGCTCGTCGGCGTCAGCGGCGGGCTGGGCATGGGCCTGGGCGAGACATCGGTCTACTACACCGGCATCGCCGGTCAGCGCGCCGCGCGGGGGAAGCAACTCCCCGGGCCGCCCTGGTTCCGGCATGCGGCGATCTGGATCGGCCGGCTCATCGCGCACCTGATGCAACGCTGGGGCATGATCACGATCTTCGTGCTCTCGGCAGTCCCGAACCCGATCTTCGAGGTCGCCGGCCTCACCGCCGGCACGACGCGTATGGGCTTTCGGCGCTACATCATCCCGGCCGTTTTCGGGAAAATCGTCCGCGGCATGCTCCTGGTCTACCTCGCCAGCTACATCCCGTTCACCTGATCCGCCGGCCGTCGCCTGCCGCTTCCCCCCGCTACCGCCTACACTCGAAGCGATGACCGACGCTTCGTCGCAACGCGCGCTCGACCGGCTGCTGCGGCTGCTCGCGCTCGACCAGCTCGACCGCGACCTCTTCGTCGGCGAGACGGGCGAGGGGCAGTACCGGCTCTTCGGCGGGCTCGTGGCGGCGCAGTCCGTCGTCGCCGCCTGCCGCACGGTCGAAGCCGGCGATGCGGCGCTGCACTCGCTGCACGCCTACTTCCTCCGACCCGGCCGCTACGGCACGCCGATCCGCTATGTCGTCCAGCGTATCCGCGACGGCCGCACGTTCACGACGCGCGATGTCGTCGCCTACCAGGCGGGCGAGGCGATCTTCAACCTCTCGTGCAGCTTCGCGAAGCCGGAGCCCGGCGCCAGCCGCGGCGCCCCCGCGCCCACCGTCCCGCCGCCCGACGATCTGCCGGCGTGGACCTTCGGACCCGAAGCGCCAGGCGGCCGGGCGACCGAGATCGAGCGCTTCCACCGCGACAGCCCGGTCGACGTCCGCAGCATCGACCGCGTGCAGCCGCCGCCGGGTGATATCCCGCGCCGGCGCGTCTGGGTCGGCGCGCGGGGCGTGCTCCCCGAAGATCCGGTGCTGCACGCCGGGCTGCTCACCTTCGCCAGCGACATGGGGCTCATCGCGACCGCGCATCTGCCGCCGCCCGGCGCCACGGAAGAGGCGTGGCAGCCCGGCAGCTGGGCTTCGGCGAGCCTCGATCACGCGATCTGGTTCCATCGCCCGCCGCGCTTCGATGGCTGGGTGCTCTACACGAGCGAGAGTCCCATCGCGCACGCCGCGCGGGCACTGATCTTCGGGCAGATGTACCGGCAGGACGGCACGCGCATCGCATCGGTCGTCCAGGAGTCGCTGATCCGCTACAGCCGCCCCTCGCCGGCCCGCTGAGCGCTCGCCCGACGCTTCGTCGACCCCATCATGAAGGTTGACGCCCGCGGCCGTTGACAACGCCGGCCGCCGCGCTCATTCTTCTACTCGCATACGGCCGCCGCACGACAGGATCGATGACATGCGACCGGAGCGTCTTCGCACATCCGCAGCATGGGGCTGCCGCCGCATGGCCGTCGCCACGCTCGTCGCGGCGCTGCTCCTCGCCCTCGGCTTCGGACCGCTGCCGACGCGCGCGCAGCAGCCGGCGCCCTCGCTCGCCGTCACCCAGATCGACGCCAGCGCCTACCCGCGGCTTCGCGCCGTCGTCACGGTGCTCGATGCCAGCGGCGTGCCCGTGCCCGGCCTGCAGACGCAGCAGTTCAGCGCCAGCGACGGCTCGGCGCCCGTCTCCGTCGTCGGCGTCGAACGCGTGCAGGATGCGAACCTGCGCCTGAGCGTCGTGCTGGCGATCGATACCTCCGGCAGCATGGCCGGCGCGCCGCTCGACCGCGCGAAGCAGGCGGCGATCGCCTTCGTCGACGCCCTCGGCGCCAACGACGACGCGACGCTGATCGCCTTCTCCGACGCCGCCCGCCCCGTCGTCGCAGGCTTCAGCTCCGACCACGCGGCGCTCGCGGCAGCGATCCAGTCGCTGCAGGCGGGCGGCTCGACGGTCCTCTACGAGGCGGTGCAGGCGGCGGTGTTCTCCGCGCGCAGCTCGCCGGCGCCCCGCGAGGCGATCGTCCTGCTCACCGACGGCCAGAACGATTCCGCGACGTCGCCGGCGACCGCCGCCGGCGCCCTCGATGCCGTCCGCCGGGCCGGCGTGCCGGTGTTCACCATCGGCTTCGGCGACCAGCCCGATGTGGCGTTCCTCCAGTCGCTGTCGCAGGCGAGCCAGGGGCAGTACAGCGCCGCCAACACGACGAACGTGAGCGACGTCTACGCCGGCATCGGCCGCCTCCTGCGCGGGCAGTACGTGCTGAACCTGACGGCGCAGCAGGCGGCCGACGGCAGGCCGGCGGCCCTGCGCGTCGTCGCCTCCGTCGCCGGCACGACCGTCGCCGCCACGGCGAGCTTCACGCGCGGCACGGCGCCGCCCATCGTGGCGCCGGCGGCCACGGCGGCACCGCCGCCGCCCGCGCAGCCCGCGGCCGGCGGCAGCTCGACGCTCCTCGCCGTCATCGGCGTGCTGGTGGTGCTGGCGCTGCTCGCCGGAGGCGCCGTGCTGCTCGGCCGCCGCGCCCACGCCGCCCGCGCCCAACGGCGGCGCGAACGGGAGGCGGGCCGCCAGTCCGACGAGGCGCTGCCGGTCGCGCCGGGCACGCTGCTCGCGCCGGCCGACCCGGCGGCTACGGCCGGCAGCGGCCGCCTCGTCGAGCGCGCGCCCGCGAGCGACCGTCGCGTGTTCGAGCTGCGCGGCGGTCCGGCCGTCATCGGCTCATCGCGCAGGGCGACGATCCTGCTCGACGGCGACGGTGTGGCCAGCGAGCACGCGCGCATCTGGCTACGCGACGGCCGCTACCTCCTCCATCACACCGGCGGCATCCGGCGCAAGACGCTCGTCGGCGGCGTCATCGCCGATTGGGTGACGCTGGAGTCCGGCGACGAGATCCAGATCGGCGCCCACCGGCTCGTGTTCGAGGACGCTGCGGCCGCTGGCGGCGTGATGACGGAGGCCGGAGCCGGTGCGGCGACGCGCGAGAACTGAGCGCCGAGCTCATCCCTTCAGATCCGCGACGCAGAATCGGGCACGCAGCGCGGCGAGCAGTGATGGGCAGGTTGGCTGTGGATGGCCAGCCGGCTGCTTCTGAGCGCCGCCATCGGCTTCCCGTCGGCTCAGCTCAGAATTCGCCCTCGCCGCGCAGGTTGCCGTTCGACCGCCGCAGCTTCTCGAGCGCCTGCGCCTCGATCTGGCGCGCGCGCTCCCGCGTCACACCCAGCTCGTTGCCGACGATGTCCAGCGTGCGCGGACGGCCGTCCTTGATCCCGAAGCGCAGCTCGATCACCGTGCGCTCGCGCGGCGTCAGTACATCGAGCGCGGAGCGCACCCGCTCGCGCAAGAGTTGCCGCGACGCCTCTTCTTCCGGCGATGGCGCCATCACGTCCTCGAGCACGCTGCCGAGCGTGCCCTCCTCTTCCTCGCCCACCGGCGTCTCGAGCGACACGACCGACTGCCGCAGCGCGCGGGCCGCCTCCCGCACCTTGTCCGGCGGCATCCCCATCAGCTTCGAGAGCTCGGACGTCCGCGGCTCTCGGCCGAGGCGCTGGAAGAGCCGCTCGCGCGCCTGGGAGTACTTCGAGATCAGCTCGGTGATGTGGATGGGAAGGCGGATCGTCCGGCCCTTGTCGGCGATGGCGCGGCCGACGGCCTGCCGGATCCACCACGTCGCATAGGTGCTGAAGCGGAAGCCGCGGCGGTGCTCGAACTTCTCGACGGCCCGCATCAGGCCGCCGTTCCCCTCCTGGATCAGGTCCATCAGCGGCATGCCGCGGCCGGCGTACTTCTTCGCCACGCTGACGACCAGGCGCAGGTTCGCATTCACCATGTGCTCTTCGGCGCGCTGCGCGACCTGCCGCCCCGTCTCGACATACGGCGTCAGCGCCCGCAGTGCGGCCGCGGCCTCGCGCGCGGCCTTCCGCGCCGCTGCCTCGGCGTCCTTGTACGCCTGCAGCGCCTCCTCGTACTCGCGCTGCGCCTTCTTGGTGACGCGGCCCGTCGGCGGCTCCGGCTTCCGGTCGGCGCTGCCCCGCGGTTCGTGCTGCTGGCCGGCGAGGGCGCTGCTCAGGGCCGGGTGCGACTCCGGGGGGAAGATCCGCTGGGCGACGGCGAGCGTGATCAGCATCGGCCGCACCTGCGCCACGTTGCGCTTGGTCGCCGTCGCGATCTGCTCTTCCATCTGCTCGTCGAGGCGGTCCTGGATGCCGTCCTTGAGCGCCGGGAAGAACAGCTGGTCGACGAGGTCGCCGCGCGTCGGGAAACCCTTCAGCGCTCGCGACCGCCGCACCATCGAGAGCGCCTCGATCACCTCGCGCAACAGGCGGGCGCTGATCTGCTCGGTGGTGGGCAGCGACGGCAACTCCTCCGTCAGCGCGTAGCCGATCTCCTCGAGGATGCGGCCGTTCTCGATCTCCTTGGCGAGGGTGACCTCTTCGTCGGGCCGCAGCAGCTTGTAACGAGCGATCTCATTGAGATAGAGCTCGACGGAATCCGGCGTTTCGCCGATCGACTCCTCGGCCAGGGTCGGCTTGACGGTAGTGACGCGGGTGCGGGCAGGTTCAGGCAGCGGACGCTCCTCTTCTCGATTGACGCCGATGTTGCGTTCTTCGACCTTGTCTCGTTGCTTTACCATGAGTCACCTGATTGACAGAGCAGGCAGCGGCCACAGGCGCTCGCGGGCGTGTGCCGATGCCGGAGGCGGGCTCAGACGACGTCTGGCAGGGGCCACTTCAGGTCGCAACTGAGGCAGCGCGCCTGCACGAGCACGTCCCCGCTCCAGTAGCTCGCCGTGAAGTTCTTGTGGCACCGGGGGCACTCCGGCTCCCCCATCCGCACCTCTCGCGCCCGCGCAGCAGCCGCCGGAGCGTGATCCGTGCCTTCCGATGCGTTCATACGCCTCTCCGATGACATTCTACACGTCTCTTCCCGTGCGTTCTATGCCTCTGGAAGCCAGATCGTTGCGGATTCGCGCGAGTTTGTCCTGGGCGGCTGCACATCCGTGTCGGTACGACTGTATCGTGCCGATACTTCGGCACGTTGCGGCCAAAAAACCCGGGAGGATGTCCGTGTCCGTCCTCGAGATGAACTCCATCGTCGACCTGCTGATCTCGCTCTGGCCGCAGGATACCTGGAACCACGTCGAGGGCCTGCTGACCTCGTGGCGGGAGCGCCTGGACAGCCGCGACAACTACTCCGGCCACCACGCCGGCCTGGCGAGCGAGTACGCGATCCAGCTCGCCAACCGCCAGGACCTCCCGTTCGATACGATCGCCGCGCTCTGGATCGCCGGCCATGTCTACGATCTCGGCAAGATCTCCGTCCCGGAGAACATCCTGCTCAAGCAGGGACCGCTCTCGGCAGCTGAGACGATGGTGCTGCGCAGCCACGTCAACACCGGCTACGACATCCTCCGCGACTGGGATGTGTTCCGGGTGAGCCCGCGCTGGATGTCGCAGGTGGTGCTCGAAGTCGTGCTCTTCCATCACGAGCGCTGGGACGGCGAAGGCTACCCGAAGGGGCTGCGGGAAGCGAAGATCCCGCTGCCGGCGCGCATCATGGCCATCGCCGATGCCTTCGCCGCGATGCTGATGGAGACGCCGTACCGCCGGGCGCGCGCCGAGGAGTTGGCGATCGAGGAGATCGAGCGGCACGCCGGCGCGCAGTTCGACCCGTATCTTGTGCGCTCGTTCGTCAGCCTGGTTCGCGTGAACAGGCTCACCGGTCGCGGGCCGCGGATCGCTGACATCGAAGCGGCCTAGAGCGCCCGGGCGGTCAGCCCTCGACGGCCTCGTCGTCCCCCTCGTCGTCGTCGGTCGCGAGCCACTCGCGCCAACTGACGCAGCGGCCATCGATCTGCGGGTGCCGGATGACGAAGTTGCCCTCGCGCAGCCGGCCGAGCATGTGCCATTCGAAGCCGACCAGCGCCTCGGCCTCGTCCGCCTCGGCGATACGATCGAGGGCGACCGGATACTGCGGCGGCAGGTAGCGCTTCGCCGCCAGGCTGCCGACGTAGCGGCCGCAGCGGTCGCATACCAGCCCCTCGCGGAGGGCGGCGATGAACTCCTGGAGCGACTTCGGCTGCGTGTTCACGGCGCTATTCTATCGAAGGCCCGGCGCGCCCCGGAAACCGCGGGGGTTCCCCGATGCCCGCCGATCCGCGAATCCGATCTAATGGCGCTATGACGACACGCTCTTCCAGTCGCCGCCGCCAGCCCGAACGCCCGCGGCCGCCGCGCCGTCTCGATCCGGAGCCGCCCGTCGCGCAGGTGCTGCGCGGCGATTGCCTCCAGATCATGGCGACCTGGCCGAGCGGCTGCATCGACCACTGCATCGTCGACCCGCCGTTCAATATCGGCTCGGGGAGCGGACGCAAGGCGAAGGCGGGACTCGGCTGGGCCTTCTCGTCGCACGTGACGATGGAGGAGGGCTGGGACGCCTTCACAGCGGACGAGTTCTACGAGTTCAACGTCCGCTGGCTCAGCGAGGTCTCGCGCCTCGTCAAGCCGAACGGCAACATCCTCGTCTTCGGCACCTACCATAACATCTACCAGCTCGGCTTCATCCTGCAGCATGTCCTCAAGCGCCGCATCCTCAATTCGGTCGTCTGGTTCAAGCCGAACGCACAGCCGAACATCACCGCGCGGACGCTGACGGAGAGCACGGAGCAGATCATCTGGGCGGTCAACGAGACACCGGCGAAGGCGACCCGCTGGACGTTCAACTATTGGCATGCGAAGGAGATGAACGGCGGCAAGCAGATGCGGAACCTCTGGGAGTTCCCGGTGACGGCGAAGCGCGAGCGCAGCGAGGGGAAGCATCCGTCGCAGAAGCCGCTGGCGCTGATCGAGCGAGCGGTGCAGCTGGCGTCCAACCCTGGCGAGCTGCTGCTCGACCCGTTCGGCGGCGCCGGCACGCTCGCCGTCGCAGCGGCGAAGCACGGCCGCCGCTGGCTGCTCGTCGAGAGCGTCGCGGAGTACGCCGACATCGCCGAGCGCCGCATCGAAGCCGCGGGCTGAGCGAGGCCGGCGTCGGCGCGCCGCGCTGGCCGGGGGCCGGCATGCTGCTGCAGGCACGAAGCTGCCGGCGGCGGCTGGCGCGCCAGCGCTCGTCGGGATCGTGCTGCGAATCGCGAGTGCGAGCGCGTGATCGCTCGCTCGCCGGGCTTTCCATGCCGCGATGATGACGTCGTCGCTCCCGACGTGGCGGTCGCTGCCAGCGGCGCCACGCGCTCGGTTGCTCCAGCCGTCCGCCCCTCGTACGATCATGCACGCCGCCGGCCGCATGGACAGGAGGATCCCCGATGAAGGCAGCCATCTTTCACGGCCCGCACGAGCCGCTGACGATCGAGCAGGTTGACGTGGACAAGCCCGGCCCGCGCGAGGTGCTCGTCCGCACCGTCGCCAGCGGCGTCTGCCACAGCGACCTGCACTTCGTCGATGGCCTCTACCCCTATCCGGCGCCAGCGGTGCTGGGGCACGAGGCCGCCGGCGTCGTCGAGGAGGTCGGCGACCAGGTGACGTACGTGAAGCCCGGCGACCACGTCATCGCCTGCCTGTCCGTCTTCTGCGGCCACTGCGATATGTGCGTCACGGGGCGCACGCACCTCTGCCGCAACCCGGAGCTGCGCCGCGGCCCCGGCGAAGCTCCCCGTCTCTCGCAGGGTGGCTCGCCCGTCCATCAGTTCCTGAACATCTCCAGCTACGCGGAGCGCATGCTCCTGCACGAGCACGCCATCGTCCGCATCCGCGAGGATATGCCGCTCGACCGCGCCGCGCTCATCGGCTGCGGCGTGACGACGGGCGTCGGCGCCGTGCTCAACACCGCCCGGGTGCCGGCGGGCTCGACGGTCGCCGTCTTCGGCGCCGGCGGTGTCGGACTCGCGGCGATCCAGGGCGCGCGCATCGCCGGCGCCGGCAAGGTGATCGCCGTCGATACCGTGGAGAACAAGCTCGCGACGGCGAAGCAGCTCGGCGCCACCCACGTCGTCGACGCCTCCTCGCACGACGCCGTGCAGGCGATCCGCGAGATCACCGATGGCGGCGTCGAATACTCGTTCGAGGCGATCGGCAACGCGAAGGTCGCCGCGCAGGCGTTCGACGCCCTGGCGCCGGGCGGCACGGCGACGATCATCGGCATGATCCCGGTCGGCCAGAAGGTAGAGATCGACGGCCCATCGCTGCTGTCGGAGAAGCGGCTGCAGGGCTGCACGATGGGCTCGAACCGCTTTCGCGTCGACATGCCGCGCTACGTCGACTTCTACATGGACGGGCGCCTGAAGCTCGATGAGATGATCACCCGGAAGGGTCCGCTCGAAGACGTCAACGACGCATTCCGGGCGATGAAGGCCGGCGAGGTGGCGCGCACCGTCCTCGAGCTCTCCCCGGCGTAGGCACCGCGCTCGACGAGCCGGGCCGGCGACCAGCGCAGGCGCTGGTGATGCAGCCGCGCGCACCGGCGTCCGTAGGAACGGCGAGCGTGCGCTCCCGAACACCCGCATCGGGTTCCGCTGCTTTGAGATTCGCTGCGTCGCAGGCCCTCCACCGCCGTGAGACGGCGCGGTGCCGCGTAACCTGTCCGCAGTCGCGATGTTCATCAGCCCCGTGCCACGCCTGCCCTCGCGCACGCCGTGGGAGCGAACCTTCCCATTCCTCCACGAGGACAGGCGCAGACGCATCCTCGTCTGCGAGCGCCTCCGACCTCCCGCATCTGCGCCATCTGCCTCTACCCGGATCACCTGCCCCGCGCGCGCTGCCGGCGCTCGACCGATGCGCTCTGCAGCTCCCGCAGCGCGTCCGCGGCGATCCAGCGGCCGCTGCGCGAGCCATCGGCGCGGATGCCGATCGCCGTGTCGATCGCCGCCTGGCGCAGCCGGAAGTTGCGTTTGCCGATCTGCCGCAGCGCCCAGTTCACGGCTTTCTTGACGAAATTCCGCTCGTCGCCCGCCTCGCGGCGGATCAGCAGCAGGAACGCGAGGAACACGCCGTCATCTGCGGCCTTGTCGTGCGCCGCCAGCGCCGCCATCAGCACGAATCCGGCACGCTTTACGTACTCTTCGCGGCGTCCCGCCCAGGCCAGCGCGCACTCGATGGCGTACGGCGTCTTGTCGAACAGGTCCATGCAGCAGCCGTCGCAGACGTCCCATGAGTCGAGGTCCCGCACCCAGCGTCGCATCTGCGCCCGCGTGACGCGCGACGGCTCGTCGATGAGGGCGGCGAGTGTCCGCGCCTCGTGCACTCCCGTCGCCCAGAGCTCGGCCGCGAGCCGATGGTCGCGGCCGATGCGCTTCGCCAGCGCCCGCTGCTTCGGCACGCTGACGCCCAACGCGCGCTCGGTGACGATGGCGAACCGCGCCATCGTCTCGCGGGCCGCCGGATCGGCGAGCGCCTGTAGCGCCGCCATCGCCTCGTCGAGCGACCACCGCGCGGGCGCGGCTGCCTGCCGGATCATCGCTGCCTCACCGACGCCACTGCGCCCTCTGCGTCATGTGCGGTTTCCCCCGTATACGCGCTGCTCTGTTCGCCGACGCGATCCTTCGCTGCGCTGAAGGATGACAGGACGCCTGCGTCTCCGCACGACCTCCGGCCTTCGACCTCCATCACACCGTGATCGGCGTCCATCTGCGCCATCCGCGCTTCGCCCGCGCTCCAGCCGGGCTCTCCCTCCGCCCATGACGCCCGCCGGTGCGGTCCGCTTTCGCCTTCGCTCGCTGTAGACTGATCCCCGGCATGGTTCCCGTCTCCCGCTGGCTGCGCCGCGTCGTCATCCGCGCCTGGCCGCTGCTCGCCGCTCTGGCGGTGCTCATCGGCCTGCCGCTGCTGATTGCCCGGACCGAACGCGGCCGCGTCGCTGTCGAAGCGGCGATCTACCTGCCCGATATGGTGCTCCAGGTACCGATGCCGGTGCGGCCGGTCGAGCTCATCTCCGAGCCGCCGCGACGTCAGCGCGTGACGATCTCGTACGAGAGCCGTAACGGTCCGCGGGCGATCGAGGCCGACCTCTACATCCCGGCGCACGGGACGAAGCGCCAGGCGGTGGTGTTCTCGATGGGCGCGCCACCGCTGCCGCTCGATGACCCGCGGCTCGTCCGCATCGCCGAGGACGCTGCGCGCTCCGGCGTCGTCATGCTGGTGCCCTTCTCCGATCGCCTCGACGCCAACCGCATCGAGCCGGAGGAGATCGATGCGCTGGTCGCGGAGTTCCAGTACGTGCAGCGCCAGCCGCAGGTCGACCCGAAGCGAGTCGGCTTCTTCGGCGCCAGCGTCGGCGGCTCGCTCGCGCTCGTCGCGGCAGGCGACCCGCGCATCGCCGCAGACGTGCAGCAGGTGGTGTCGTTCGGAGGTTACTTCGACGCGCTCGCGACGTTCGGCGCCATCGCCACGCATCGCATCGTATCGCAGGGCGTGAACGAGCCGTGGACGCCCCAGGTGCACGCGGAGAAGGTGATGGCGCAACAGCTCATCGACGGGCTGGACAACCCCGCCGACCGCGACCTGCTGACGGCGATGTTCATCGACGACAAGCCCGAGGCGCCGGCCGAACTGGCGACGCTCAGCCCGTTCGGGCGCGGCTCGTACGACTTCCTGGCAAACCGCGACCCGGCGGCGGTGCAGGCGCTGATCGACCGCCTGCCGCCCGATGCCGTGGCAGCCATGAACTACCTCTCGCCCCGGACGAGCATCGCCAACGTGAAGGCGCAGTTGTTCATCCTCCACGACCGCGCCGATCCCTACGTGCCGTACACCCAGTCCCGCGAGCTGAAGGCGGCCGTCGCCGGCCGGAAGAACGTCTATTTCGACGAGCTGCGCCTCTTCCAGCACGTGCAGCCGAAGCTCGACCAGCGGCCGGAGATCATCGCCGTCGACAGCACGAAGCTGCTGTTCCGGCTCTACCAGCTCATGCTCAGCTGGCAGTAGGCGGCGGCGTGGGCGGGGCGATCGTGCGACAGGGCGCCCGGTCGCACGCCCGCTCATCGGGTTGATTGCGGCTCGCGCCTGGCTCAGGCTTGCAGCACGGAGAGCCACGCATCGAGCGAGCGGAGGAAGCGCGGCAGCTGCCGGGCGTTGGCGTGGATCGCCTCGGCGCCGGCCGCGCGATCGACGTCGTCCCGCGCCCGCTCGCCCAGCGCGCGCCGGACGTTGAAGTTGAACCACACGAGCTGCCGCGAGACGAGCTGGGCCAAGTCTCCGGGCTGAAACCGCATGTCCGGGCCGGCCCGGCGGTAGGCCCGGATGAACGCTCGCAGGCGGACGCGACGTACGCTTCAAGCTCGCGCAGCACCGGCAGCAGCGAGCGGAGCAGCGGCGCCCACTCCTCGCCGCGCTCGTCTGCGCGCGCGAGGTGCGCCCGCCAGTCGGCTTCGCCGAAGGCGCGCAGCCCGGCGCGTGCTCCGTCGGCCGTCATCCCGAGGGCGTGGATGCGCGCCAGGATGACGGCGACCTGCGCGGCATCCCCGGGCGGGTAGACGCGGCTGTTGTCCAACGGCTCCCCTTCGACCCAGGCGTGCGCGCGCACGGTCATCGGCCGCGGGCCCGTCGACGGTAGCTCGGCGAGGCAGCGGCCGCTGGCGGCGACGGGCACGGGACGCGGCATCGGCAGGCCGGCGCGGTATGCCGCCTGCTCGAACACGAAGGCGCGCTCGCAAGAGCCGACGTAATCGGCGTTCTCGAAGTCGCGGTTGAGCTCCTTCACGGCGAAGGCGGCGCGCGTCGTGGCGATGCGCCACATCCGGTGCGTCAGCCCGCCCTCCACCGGCGACGCGGCGCCCGCCGGCTCGCCGAGGTCGAACAGCCGACAGATTGCGCGTACCGTCTCCGCGTCCATGCCACCACTCTATCGGCCAGCCACGAGTCGCAGTACGCGCGCCATGGCGCCGACGAGCGTCCGCACCGGCCATCGACCGTCAGCGCCGCAGTGGACACACCAATTCGCCTCTCCTACGATCCTCACATCAACAGGTCGCATTCAGGAGGGCGGACGAGATGGGCATCGATGACATCAGGCTGGTCGGCGTCATGGGCGGCGGCGTCATGGGCGGCGGCATCGCGCAGACGTTCGCGGCCCATGGCTTCACCACGATCGTCCGCGACCTGAACGACGACCTGATCGAGAAGACGCGGCAGTCGATGGTGGACGGCCGCTTCGGACTCAAGGGGTCCGTCGAGCGCGGCAAGATGTCGCCGGCGGACTACGAGGCCACAGTCGCGCGCTTCTCGTTCACGAGGGACGTCGCCGACCTGCGCGAATGCGACCTGATCGTGGAGGCCGTCCCGGAGAACCTGGACCTCAAGAAGGGCGTCTTCGCCGAACTTGATGACATCGTGAAGAAGGAGGCGATCTTCGCCTCGAACACCTCGGGGTTCGCCATCTCGGACCTCAACCGCGCCGTCGCTCGCAAGGACCGATTCGTCGGGTTCCACTGGTTCAGCCCCGCCTTCATCATGAAGATCGTCGAGGTGATCTACGCGCCGGAGACGTCGGCCGAGACGGTCGCGACGATGGAAGCGCTGGGCGAGAGGCTCGGGAAGACGACCGCGCGCGTGAAGGACGCGCCGGGGAAGTACGGCTTCGTCGGCAACCGCATCTACTTCGCGATGGTGGCGGAGGCGCGGAAGGTGCTCGATGAGGGTGTCGCATCGGCGGAGGACATCAACACCGTGATGCGCCTCGGCTACAACTGGCCGGCAGGTCCGCTGGAGATGGTCACGGGCGCGCGCAAGGGATGGCAGTGAGGTCGGTGGTGCGAGGAGGGCTCGTCCCGGCTCCCACGCTTGTCGCGTAAGGCGCACGCCTCGTCGCTCGCCGGCGCCCGACGCAGGTGCCGGCAGTCGTCGCGCTACCCGCCTGACGCCAGCGCCGGCTCCGCCGACGGGGCGGCGGCGTGATGCGGCGGCAGGCCGGCGAGCGTGCGCAGGGCGTTCTCGAGCAGCGCCGTCCCTTCCGGGATCGACGCGACCCCTGCGAGCGAGACCGGCGGGCCGATGCGGGCGCTGACGGCCGCCGGCCGTGGCGTGCGCTGCCCCTTCGGCATGACGTCGCGCAGGCCCTCGATGTACACCGGGATAACCGGGCAGCGCGCCCGCATCGCCATGATGGCGACGCCGTGGCGGAAGCGCTGCACCTGGCCGGAGCGGGAGCGGCCGCCCTCCGGGTAGATGAGGATCGACCAGCCGCCGCGAAGCAGCGACAGCGGATACTCGAGCTGCTTCGTGCCGCCGCCGCGCGCGACGGGGAACGTGCCGTGAAAGAGCGAGTACCACCAGGTGCGCTTCTTGCGGCTGGCGTAGAACTTGTCCGCCGCCGCCGCGATGAGGATCTTCCCCGTGATCCGCTCCGGCAGCGCCGAGAGCACCGCCGGCGTATCGAAGTGCGAGCTGTGGTTGGCGATGACGATCGCCGGGCCGCGGAAGTCCCGAAGCTGCTCGCCGCCCTCGATCTCGAACGGGCGGCAGTAGCGCCGCACGTAGCGCGTCGAGACGAAGTAGCGGCCGGCCCGCCGCAGCAGCCGCGCCCACGGCGCCGTCTGCCACCGATGCGGCTCCGTCCGATAGGGCTGGATCTGCAGCAGCTCGGTGAAGCGCTGCAGGCCGATCGCCGGGAGCGCCGCCAGCACGGTCGTGCCGATGGCGCTGATCTCCGCCGATACGCGGCTGACGGCGGCGTTGTCCGGCGCCTCGATGACGGTGACGAAGTCGTAGGCGCCGAGCGTCGCGTACTGCTGCCGCACCTGCACGCCGCAGCGCTCCGCCTGGGCGCGGACGACGGCGAGCCGGCCGGGGTCCTCGTTGACCGACTTGCGTCCGGCGCTGGTGAGCTTCGTGAGGACGACGTAGGTCGCCACGATCCGCCCCTCAGCGCGACTTCAGCATCTGTGTGAAGGCTTCGACCGGGATCGCGGCCAGCGTCGTCAACTGCACCGTGCCGCGGGCGCCGAGCTCGACGGAGATGCGGGCGACCGTCTCGTTGTCGGGCGCGTCGATGATGTTCACGAAGTCGTAGCCGCCGAGCACGGCGAACTGCTGCGTGACGCGCGCCCCCATCGCCTCGAGCTCGCGGTTCACCTCCTGGAGGCGCTCCGGGCGTTCCTTGAGCGTCTTGCGCCCTTCGTCGGTCAGCGTGCTGAGCATGATGTAGGTGGCCATCTGTGCACCTCGCGTCGTATGCCTGTAGATGATGATCGTACAGCAGCCTGTCAAGCGGCGTCACGCCGGCGGGAGCGCCGGCAGACTTCCGTCTGCAGCGCGGTCGGCGACAGCCGTGCGGCGCTGACTACAGCGCGGCGATGAACGTCCGCACGAGCTCCGGGTCGAGCTGCGTGCCGGCGGCGCCGAGCAGGATCCGCGTCGCGTCGGCCGGGAGGAGCGCGCCGCGATGCGCGCGTTCGGCGGTCAGCGCGGAGTAGACGTCGGCGACGGCGAGGATGCGCGATTCGAGCGGCAACTCATCGCCTGTGAGCATCTCGGGATAGCCCTTCCCGTCGGGCCGCTCGTGGTGACGGGCGACCCAGAAGGCGATCTCCTCGAAGCCGTTGAGCGCCTGCAGCACCATCTCGGAGTTTGCCGGGTGCTGGCGCATCACCTGCATCTCCGTGACCGAAAGGATGTCCGGCTTCGACATGATCCGCGCCGGCACGCCGAGCAGGCCGATGTCATGCAGCAGCGCGGCGATGCGGATCATCTCGACGTGCCCGGCATCGAGCGCGAGCGCCTCCGCCAGCTTCTGTGCGCCGTCCGCCGTGCGCCGGGAGTGGCCGACGGTGTGCCCGCCCTTGGCGTCGGCGATGTCGGCGAAGACCTCGGCGAAGCGCAGCACGCGCTTGCGGCTCTTGCGGGAGTCTGCCGGCGGTCGCAAGCTGTGGAGGGTGTCCGGCATGTCTTCGGCATAGAGCCCCAGCCAGAACTCGTCCGACTGGCCGAGCTCGAGCAGCCGGGCGACGACTGCCGGGTCGAGCGTCACGGCGACGTAGCGGCCGATCGCCGGGGCGAGTCGGCGACGAGCGGCGAGCGAGCTCGATTCGGCGGCGATCAGCGACTCTGCCGTGTCGGCGACGGCGATGACGCGGGCTTCGAGCGGGATCGCCTCGCCCGCCGTGCCGGCCGGGAAGCCGAAGCCGTCCCATCGCTCGTGGTGGGCGGCGACCCCGGCCGCGACCTCGTCGGGCAGATCGAGCGCCCGCAGCGTCTCGGCACCGAGCAGGCTGTGTTGCTGCACCGCATCGACGACGGCCGAGAGGTCGGCGAAGGTGAGGTCGGCGCGCAGCTCCTCGACGGACTTCAGCGGCGCCGGGCCGAAGATCGTGTCCTCGTCGATGCCCGCGACGCGGCAGATATCTGACGCGGCCAGGGTGACGCCGACGTCGTGCAGGAGGGCGCCGAAGTAGACGGCGTTGCGGGCTGGCGCATCGAGCGCCAGGGCGTCGGCGAGGAGCGTGGCGATGTAACAGACGCGCTGGGCGTGCCCCACCGCCTTCCCTTCGGCCAGGTCAAGGCCCAGGCTGAAGGCGACGGCGAGCTCCGACGCCGTGAGCGCATGCAGCCGCTCCGGCCGGTGAGTGAGTGGCCGGGCGAGTTCATCGAGCGTAAGGACAGGACGGCCGGAAGGATGACTCTCGCTGACCACGCATACCCCTGGAGCGCATGAAACCGGCGGGCTGGGATGTCTAAGCTCAATATCGGCACGGCGCGGGTCAACCTTTCAGGTGCGCGCCCCCTGTACTGGGCCGCCTGGACTGGGATCTGAGGAGGGCGGGCAGCCAACTGGCGCCTGGCGGCTGCCGATTCGGGCGCGGCCGCGCTCCATCGGCGCTCAGGGTCCGTCGTCACGCCGGCCGCCTGCGCCATGCTTGCCCGCCCGAATCTGCCTTGCGACAATGACCCACGTGAATGCTGACTTCGGGATCGACCTCGATGAGATCCGCCGCGTGATCGACGCCGCCGATGTCCTCGTGATCCGATTCTCGATCACCAGTCGCCGCCTGCTCGTCGACGCCCGCACGAGCGACGACGAAGGGCCAATGATCAAGGTCGTGCCGGCGGCGGCATCGGCCGAAGAGCGCTTTCGCAGCCTCAAGGTGCTGCGGCCGCGCTTCCACGTGCCGGACCGCATCCTCACCTTCCACTGGCCGCGCCACTGCCGCTCGATGGCCACCTGTGGAATCTGGGATCACCTGGCGCGCCGGCTCGTCGCGCTCGGCTGGTCGGGCACCGCCGGTCACTGCGATGCGGCGTTCGCCGAGATCGTCGAGGAGGAGCGGCTCGTCGAGATCGCGGCGATCCGCGGCGCCGAGGGGTTCCAGACGCTGTGGCAGGCCGATCATGCCTGAGCGGCGCGTCATCGACCTGCGTTCGGACACGGTCACGCTGCCCTCCGAGGCGATGCGTCGTGCGATCGCCGAGGCGCCCGTCGGCGACGACGTGCTGGGCGAAGACCCAACCGTCATCCAGCTCGAGGAGACGGCGGCTGAGCGCACGGGCAAGGAAGCGGCCCTCTTCGTGACCAGCGGCACGATGTCGAACCTCGTCGCCATCATGACGCACTGCGACCGCGGCGACGAAGCGATCGTCGGCGGCGAGTCGCACATCCTGCACTACGAGGTCGCGAGCGCCGCCGCGGTCGCCGGCGTGCAACTGCGCGCCGCGACGAACGACGCCCGCGGCCGCTTCGACCCCGCAGAGGTGCGGTCGTTGATCCGCGGCGAGAACGTCCACTTCCCCCGCACGGCGCTGCTCTGCCTCGAGAATACGCAGAACCGCTGCGGCGGCGCCGTCATCGCCCAGGAGCACGTCGAGGAGCTGGCCGCCCTCGCGCACGAGCGCGGCGTCCGCGTCCACATCGATGGCGCGCGCATCTTCAACGCCGCCGTCGCACAGGGCCTGCCGGTGGCGACGCTTGCTGCGCCTGCCGACAGCATCGGCTTCTGCCTCTCGAAGGGGCTGGGCGCGCCCGTCGGCTCGGTGCTGTGTGGCGACGCCGGCTTCATTGCGCGCGCGCGCAAGGTGCGGAAGATGCTCGGCGGCGGCATGCGGCAGGCGGGCGTGATCGCCGCGGCCGGCGTCTACGCGCTCGAACACATGGTGGGGCGCCTGGCAGAGGATCACGAGCACGCGCGCCAGCTCGCGCGCGGCCTGGCGCAGCTGCCGATGGTCGAGCTCGACCCGCTGCGCATCGAGACGAACATCGTCATCTTCCGCGTGCGCGGCGACTGGCAGGAGTTCGCCCGCGCGCTGCAGGCCGCCGGCGTGCTCGCGTCGGTGTACGGCGAGCGCACCATGCGCATGGTCACGCACGATGGCATCGACCGCGCCGACATCGACGACGTGCTGGCGCGCGTGCGGGATCTCGCGGCGTCACGGGTATGAAGAGATGGCCCGTCGTGGCGCTGGGCGTGGTCGTCTTCGTGCTCCTCGTCGGCGGCCTCGTGCTGACGGCGTCCTGCAACGCGAAGGCGCCCACGGTGACGACGATGGACATCGTCACCGGCGTCCCGTGGTCGGCGCCCGAATCGCTGGCCTACGAGCTCAAGCAGAACAACACCGTCCAGGGCACAACGACGCTCTCCATCGAGCGCACGGAGGCCGGCTTCGTGCTGACGCAGGCGACGAAGGCGCCGAGCGGAGTCAACAGCGACATCTCCGTCATCACGGCCGATGCGTCGACGCTGAAGCCGAAGAGCGCGACGCGCACGATCATCGACAGCAAGCAGAAGACGCTGCTCGAGGTGACGTACACGGACGTGAGCGCCGACCAGTGCTCGTCGAAGCGCCAGGCGAAGATCAAGCAGTCGGTCTTTAGCCCGCCCGGCGCGGCGAAGCCGGACAGCGTGCGCAGCAATCCGTTGTGCCTGCCCGACCACTCGTACGACAACGACGAGTCGCTCTTCATCTGGAGGACGATCGACTTCAGGAAGGGCGCGCAGGTGACGTACACGACGGTCACCGCCGGCCGCCGCGACACGCACCTGGTGACGCTGACGGTGACCGGCCAGGAGAAGGTGACGGTGCCTGCGGGCACGTTCAACGCCTGGCGCGTCGAGGTCGCCTCGGAGCGCAGCCGGCAGCAGGCCTGGTTCGCAACGACGCCCGACCGCCGGCTGCTGCAGTACGTCAACAACCAGGGGCAGAGCTTCGTGCTCCAGGGCTCGGGCGGCTAACGGGCGCTGTCGTGTGCGCGTCTTGATCTGCTTCGCGCCAGACAACACAACACCTACCGACGACAGACAACAGACGACAGCGTTCGGATAACGCGCTTCTGTTGGGCCGTTGTCTGTTTGTCTGCTCTCGGCGTCAGCCGAGCTTCACCGCCAGGCAGGTCGTCGTGCGCTGGACGCCTTCCACGCGCTGGATGCCCTCGGTGATCGCGTTGCCGAGCTTGTCGAGGTCGTCGGCTTCGAGCCGGACGATGACGTCGAAGGGGCCCGTCACGGTGTCGACGGCGACGACGCGGGCATCGTGGTGCGCCAGCTCCTGCACCGCCTCGCCGACGGCGCGCGCCTTGCCGACCTCCGCCTCGATGAGCACGTAGCCGCGTACCGTCATCGCACCTCTCCCCGCTTGTCCGGCGTCGCCGGCGCCGCATGTTGGACTACGGCGATCATAGCGGATCGCAAGAGGCGAACGCGGCCCGCAAGGCCGGTTCCCGGCGTCTGACCTCCATCACCCCTCGACTGCGTCCCCCTGCGGTTTCCCCCATGTCTGCGCGATTGGCGCTTCCGTCCGATATTGATATCAGAGCCCAAGACCGCCGAGGCGACGAACACGTCGGCGCCGACGGCGCCAAATACGGTTCATCGCGGCGAGAGGTCCCGGGAGCCGACGATGCCTCGTGATGCCACGCACGCCCGCATGCCCGAAGCGACGCCAGCTCTGCGCTTCCCGCCGCTCCAGGAAGCCATGGCCATGCGCGCCCTCGAAGACGTCATCCGGACGCACCCGGACCTCGATCAGCCCCTCCGCCGCGACGCCGTGCGTCCGCTCCTCGCCGCGGTCGACGCGCTCGTCGACCGCGCCTACGACTCGCCGAATGCCCCCGTCGACATCGCCGGCGCCGAAAGCCAGCTCGGCCACGAGTACGTGCACCCGATCAAGACAATGGAGCTCTGCATCATCATCGCCCAGGCGGCCGGCCTGCCCCGGTCCGAAGTGCGCCCGCTCGCCATTGCCGCCGCCCTGATGGACATCGGCTATGCAGCGCTCCGCCGCTTCCTCATCGATGAGCCGCGCCGTCTCGAGGAGCGCGAGTGGCGGCACCAGGTCGCACGCCATCCCGAGTACGGCGTACGCATCCTGCGCGATGCGGCGCTGCCCGATACCACTCTCGACGGGATCGCGCAGCACCACGAGCGCTGGGACGGTGCCGGGGCTGGCGCCCGCGCGCGCATCGCCGTCGCGCCGTTCGCCCGCATCATCGCCATCGCCGATGCCTACGTCACCCTGCGCTCGCGCGCCGCCCACCGCGCCGCGCTTTCACACGAGGATGCCGTTGCCCAGCTCGCCGCCGAAGCCTCGCGGGCCTTCGACCCGGACCTCGTCACCGCGTTCGTCGACATGTCCGGCGCTCTCGTCGCCGCTCAAGCGACGACGCAAGCGTCTGCCGTCGAACCTGGTGGCGACGACCTTGACCGCGACGACGACGGTCCGGATGCCGATCAGCTGCTCGATGAAGCGGCGGTGCTGAGTGCACAGGCGCCGCCGACGGAAGCGCCGCCGGCCCCCGCGACGCGGCTGGCCGTTGTTGGCCCGCCGCTCCCGCCGCCGCTGCGCATCGCTCCGCGTTCCTCCGACGCCCTGCCGAAGCGCCGTGTTGCGTCCGTCGCCGCGCAGCCACCCGCCGACACCCCGCGCGCAACGCGGCGTCCGTCGGCATCGCCGCAGCCGTCGCGGCGATCGGAGCCCGCCGGCCGCCACCGCCGCGCCGGCGGCCTCTGGTCCGCGGCCTTCTACCTCACCACCGGCCCGGATCGCGGCGGCGCGCACTCAAACACGTTGCCTGCTGTAGACTGCGCTCCTCGGGCTATCGAGCAGCCGCTCGTCTACCGGGAAGGCGCCACACGCGAGGGAGACGCGCGTTTACACGAGGTGCGGTGAGATGCGTGCGAACACGTCGGAGATGCTGACGACGGCCGTCGGCGTCCCGCCCTGGAGCAGCGGGATGTGCCGGAAGCCGCCGACCGCCATCTTGTTCACGGCGACGGCGATGTCGTCGTCGTCGCGCAGGAACACCGGGTCCGCCGTCATCACCTGACCGCAGGTCACGGCGTTCAGGTCTTCGTTCGATCCCGCCACCTTGTGCAGGATGTCCCACGCGGTGATGATGCCCGCCAGGCGCGCACCGTTCATCACCAGCACGCACTCCGCTTCCTGGGTTTGCATCAGTCGCACGGCGAGCCCGACCGGATCCGGCGTCTGCACCTTCACGGGCGTCTTCGCCGGCACGTCGGCCAGGCGTTCGTAGATGAACTCTCGCCCGCGCTGCGCCGCCGCGGCGTCCGGCAGATCGAGATTCCGCAGGTCGTGCCCGCAGTTCTCGCAGTGATCCACGCCCTCGATGTTGTCGTGCCTGCACTCAGGACAGATCATCGTTGTTCCGCTCCAGGCTTGCTGCGGGCAGCACTTGCTGTTTGCTGTGTGCCGTTTGCTGTCGCCGCGCCGGAGAACACGTCATCGATTGCCCCGCGCAGCCAGGCATGCGCCTCGGGTGGGCGTCACTCGACGACCCACGTGTCGCCTTCGGTGAACAGCGTCCGCAGGTCGCCTTCGCCCTCGACCGCCACCGCGTGCTCGATCTGCGCCGTCATCAGGTCGTCGTACGTCGGCCGCTGGACCGCCCGGATGACGCCGATCGGCACCGGAAAGTCAGGGTAGCTCATCCGGCTCAGCATGAAGGCGATCGTCGGGTCCGGCCGCGTCTCGTCGTGGACGAGCAGGTCTGCCTCGGTGATCCCGTCGACCCCGATCTCGACGACCTCGGGCTGGAGGCCGTTGATGCGGATGCCCTTGTTCCGCTCCTTGCCGAAGATCATCGGCTTGCCGTGCTCAAGGAAGAGCATGCGGTCCGCGCGCACCTCCTTCGCCGTGAAGTCGGCGAAGGCTCCGTCGTTGTAGATGTTGCAGTTCTGGTAGACCTCGCAGAACGCCGACCCGTGGTGCTGGTAGGCGCGCTCCAGCACCCCCACCATGTGGTGCGGGTCGACGTCGACCGTCCGCGCGACGAAGGTCGCTTCCGCACCGAGCGCCACCGTCAGCGGGTGCAGCGGCGCGTCGATCGTCCCGACCGGCGACGACTTCGTGCGCTTGCCGAGCTCCGAGGTCGGCGAATACTGACCCTTCGTCAGCCCATAGATCTGGTTGTTGTGCAGGATAATCTGCAGGTCGATGTTCCGTCGCAGCACGTGCAGCAGGTGGTTGCCGCCGATGCTCAGGGCGTCGCCGTCGCCGGTCACCACCCACACGCTCAGCTCCGGCCGCGACGCCTTGAGGCCGCTGGCGATCGTCGGCGCCCGCCCGTGGATGCTGTGCATGCCGTAGGTGTCCATGTAGTACGGCAGCCGGCTCGAGCAGCCGATGCCGGAGATGAAAACGATGTTCTCGCGCGGGATGCCGAGTTCGGGCATCACCTTCTGCGTCTGCGCGAGAATCGAGTAGTCACCGCACCCCGGGCACCAGCGCACCTCCTGGTCGGACACGAAGTCCTTGCGGCTCAGCACCTGCACGCCGTCCTTCTTGTCTCCGTTCGCCGTTACCATCTGCCTCGTCCCTTCGTCTCGCCCCGCCTCATACCTGGACGCGAGGCTCACCGCCCTGCATCTGCGTCCGTCTGCGTCATCCGCGGTTCCGAATCCATGCGCTACGCCAGCTCGCCGATTCGCTCCTCGATATCGCGGATCGTGAACGGCCGGCCCGCGACCTTGTTGAACCCCACCGCATCGACGAGGAATGTGCCCCGCACCAGCAACCGCAACTGGCCGAGGTTGATCTCCGGGATCAGCACCTTGTCGTAGCGCGTCAGCACCTCGCCGAGGTTGCGCGGGAACGGGTTCAGGTACCGGAGGTGCGCCATCGATACGCGCTTCCCCTGCGCGCGCGCCCGCTGCACCGCCGTCATGATTACGCCGTAGGTGCTGCCCCAGCCCAGCACGAGCAGCCCACCGCGCTCGTCGCCGTCGACCACGAGCTCGGGGATGTCCTGGGCGATGCGCGCGACCTTCTCCGCGCGGAGGTGCACCATCTTGTCGTGGTTCGCCGGGTCGTAGCTCACGTTGCCGGTGATGTCCGCCTTCTCGAGGCCGCCGACGCGGTGCTCGAGGTCTGGCGTCCCCGGGATCGCCCACGGCGGCGCCAGCGTCTCCGGGTCGCGCGCGTACGGCTTGTACGTCGCCGGGTCGCTGGCGAACACCACCGGGATCTTCGGCAGGCTGTCGTAGTCCGGGACGAGCCACGGCTCCGAGCCCATTCCCAGGTAGCCGTCCGAAAGGAAGACCACCGGCGTCCGGTACTTGATCGCGATGCGCCAGGCCTCGATCGCCATGTTGAAGCAGTCCGACGAGGTCGCCGGCGCCACCACCGCCACCGGCGATTCGCCGTTGCGCCCGAACATGCACTGGAGCAGGTCGCCCTGCTCCGTCTTCGTCGGCATGCCGGTGCTCGGGCCGGCGCGCTGGACGTCCATCACGACGAGCGGCAGCTCCAGCATGACCGCGAGGCCGATCGCCTCGCTCTTCAGCGCCAGCCCGGGGCCACTCGTCCCCGTGAGCCCCAGCGACCCGCCGAACGAGGCGCCGATCGCCGCGCCGACGGCGGCGATCTCGTCCTCCGCCTGGAACGTCTTCACCCCGAAGTTCTTGAAGCGCGCCAGCTCGTGCAGCACGTCGCTCGCCGGCGTGATCGGATAGCTGCCGTAGAACAGTTGCCGCCCCGCCAGCTTCGATGCCGTCACGAAGCCCAGCGCCGTCGCCTCGTTGCCGGTGATGTTGCGGTAGAGCCCCGGCTTCTGCTTCGCCTTCGGCACATGGTAGTGCGTGGCGAACATCTCCGTCGTCTCGCCGAAGGCGTAGCCCGCCTTCAGTGTCTTGATGTTCGCCGCCGCGACCCCCGGATTCTTCCCGAACTTCTCGGTGATCCAGTGCACCGTCGTATCGAGCGGCCGGCTGTAGAGCCAGAACATCAGCCCGAGCGCGAACATGTTCTTGCAGCGGTCGACCTGCACGGCCGTCAGGCCGCTGTCTTCCAGCGCCCGCGCGTTCAGCGTCGAAATCGGCACGCGGAACGTCCGGTACGACCGCAGACTGCCATCCTCGAGCGGGTTCGATGCGTAGGTCGCCTTCCGCAGGTTCGTCTCGGTGAACTCATCCTCGTTCACGACGAGGATGCCGCCGCGCGGCAGATCGGCGAGGTTCGTCTTCAACGCGGCCGGGTTCATCGCGACGAGCACGTCGGGCGCGTCGCCCGGTGTATAAATCTCCGTGCTCGCGAAGCTCACCTGGAAGCCGCTGACGCCCGGCAGCGAGCCCTGCGGCGCCCGGATTTCGGCCGGGATGTCCGGGAACGTGCTGATGTCGTTGCCCACCACCGCCGACGTCTTGGTGAACTGCGTGCCCGCCAGCTGCATGCCGTCGCCGGAGTCGCCGGCGAAGCGGATCGTGACGCGGTCCAGCTCCAGCAGCTCCGGGTGCTCCGGCCCTTGCGATTCCTTCGTCAGTGTGGTCACTATGCGCCCTCCGGCTCCGGGATCATCTGGTGGGGCCGCGGCGGCAGGTTCAGCACCTGCGCGGGGAACGTCTCCGCCAGGAAGTGGATGATGTCGAGCGTCCTCAGGACGGCCACCGCCCTGCCCGACGCATCGACGATCGGGATAGTGCGCTCGCCGCCGCGGTTCATGATCTGAATCGCGGCGCCGATCGGGTCCTTCGGCGTCAGCGTCTCCTCGATCGCCGACATGTACAGATCGACCCCTTCGTCGTACTTCACGTCTCGTGCGACGACCTTCATCAGCACGTCGCGCTCGCTCATGATGCCGGCCGCCCGGCCGCTGTCGTCGACGATCAGCACGTAGTTCATCCCATGCTGCTGCACGGCAGCGAGGGCGGCGCCGACGCTGGCATCACGTCCGATTGAGATAGGGGGTGGCAGCCCTAGCGAGCTGATGGGGTCGGTCTGGAAGATCTCTTCGACCAACGTTGCCTCTGCCGCGCCATCAACGTCTGCGCGGCGCTTTCTCCGGGGCCGGTGCCCGCCCGGCACATTCATGGTAACGCACCGTCCCGTCCGCGGCGAATCCGGCCAGGAAACGCACTCTTCATACGCCGCGGATTGACGCCCACGCCCGAAACCGGGTACGAAGAGCGCAACCGCGCCGCTCGCCGCCGTCACGTCGCCGCGGCCGCGCCTCGTACGCCGTTGAGTATCGGACGCACACGCAGCTTCGACAAGAGTCGATACAGAGGTTCGATAGGAGGGAGGCGTCACGTCGATGATCAAGGCCTACGTCCTCGTCGTCACCAATCCGGGCGCCACGAAGAGCGTCGTGGCGGCGATCAGCGAGATCCCGGGCGTCAACGAACTCCACGAAGTGATGGGGCCGTACGACATCGTGATCGAGCTCCAGGTGTCGTCGCTCGCCGACGTGCCGCCGATCCTCAGCGACAAGATCCGCACGATTCCCGGCATCGAGAGCACGACGTCGCTCGTTACCTTCCCGGAGGGATGAGCGAAGTGAAGTCGACGCGCCGGGGGGCGCCGCCCCGGCGTGTTCAACGGATCCGCCGGAGGCCAGACATGGAGACGTCACGGCCGCACATGCCCGGATACGGCGTCCTGCCCGCCGACGAGGGCGCCGGCCTGCTCCCCTGGGCCTTCGCCGTCGAGCGGCTCGCGCGCACGCGCAACTACATGCTCGCCAGCGTCACGCCGCGGGCGGCGCCCCACGTCATGCCGGTGTGGGGAGTCTGGCTCGAAGACCGCTTCTACTTCAGCACCTCGCCGACGTCACGCAAGGCGCGCAACTTCGCCGTAAATCCACGCATCGTCGTCACCGCCGACGACCCGCGGAACGCGATCATCGTCGAAGCCAGCGTCACCGCGCTCGATGACCGCGCCGTCGCGCGCCGCGTCATCGCCGCCTACAACGCGAAGTATGACTGGAACACGGCCGAGGATGAGGCGTTCTTCGTCGCCCGCCCGCGCGTCGCCTTCGCCTTCATCGAGACGTCGGACAGCGAATCACAGTTCACGCAGACCGCCACCCGCTGGACCTTCGATTAGCTGGCGCGGCGTCGATCATCCGGCCCTGATGGGCAACCCGGGCTCACGGCTCCATCGCCGCGCTCGCCGTCTTCCGCCCTCAGCGCAGCATCACGCGACACCATTGTCGATCAGCCGCTCCGCCCGCATCGCCCGCAGCGTGCGCCGCAGCGCCTCCTCCGTGCGGTCGACGTCCGCCTCCGTGTGCACGGCCGATACCATCATGCCGGACGCCATCAGGTCGACGCCCTCGTTGAGCATGCCGCGACGCAGCGCCGACGCCGCCCTTCCCGGGACGGCCGGCGGCCGCTGCGGCATCGCGTGCCAGCCCCAGCCGTAGCCGTCGTCCGGCTGCTCCCGCAGCCCGAGCGCGATGTGCAGCATCGACGCCTGGCCGTAGACGGCGCCGGCGACGCCTTCCTCACGAAACACTGCGTTCAGGCGCTGCGCCAGCGTCCGCGCCGTGGCCGACGCCTGCTGCTGCGGCACGCCGTTCTCGATGACGGCGAGGCAGGCAGAGCCGGCGGCAGCCGAGAGCGGGTTGGCGTTGAAGGTGCCGGGATGGGCGATGCGCTCGCTTGCGTCCTGCCGCATCGCGATCCGGTCGACGATCCGGGCCTGGCCGCCGACGCAGCCGCCGGGCAGGCCGCCGGCGACGATCTTCGCCATCGTCGTCATGTCGGGCGTGATCCCGTAGGCGGCCTGGGCGCCGCCGGCCGCCACGCGAAAGCCGGTGATCACCTCGTCGAAAATCAGCACGACGCCATGCTCGCGCGTCAGCTCGCGCGCCCGGCGCACGTACGTGACCGCGATCGGTTCCGTGCCCCAGTGGAGGCCCGTCGCCTCGAAGATCATCGCCGCGATCTCGCCGCCGCTCTCGCGCATCGTGCGGTCGAGGGCGGCGATGTCGTTCTGCGGCACGACGATCGACGCGTCGAGGATGCCGTGCGGCAGGCCGGGCGAGCGTGGCAGCGTCTCCTCGGCCGGCGGCTGGCCGGTGACGCTGTCGTTCCAGCCGTGGAAGTGGTCGCGCAGCCGCAGGACCTTCTCACGCCCGGTGTGCGCGCGTGCCAGCCGCAGCGCCATCATCGTCGCTTCCGTGCCCGACGACGTGAAGCGCAGATGCTCGACGGACGGCACGACGCGCTGCACGAGCTCGCCCCAGCGCACCTCGAGCTCGTGGGACGCGCCGTAGTGGGTGCCGCGCGCCAGCTGCGCCGCCACGGCTTCGGTCACCGCCGGATGCGCATGGCCGAGGAGGAGCGCGCCGTGGCCCATGACGAAGTCGACGATCTCGTGGCCGTCGATGTCCCACTTGCGGCTGCCGGCGGCGCGCTCGACGGCGATGGGGAAGGGCTGGACGTAGCGCATGTCGTGCGTGACGCCATCCGGGAAGACGCGCCTGGCGCGTCCGTGCAGCTGCTGCGAGGCGGGGTGTAACTCCACATAACGTTCGAGAATCGTTGCCATCGCCACGCCTCCGTACGACCGCCGGTGCTCCGGTGCCCAGATCTCGCCGCCGGCGTCGGCGCCCACGCGCCATCGTAGCATCGCCGTCTGCGGCCATCCCTCCGGATCGCCGTTCCACCCGCTCTGGAGCGGCGCGGCGGGCAGCGCTGTGCAGAAGATATGCGCCATGTGAAACATCGTCCGGTGACGCAGGGACGCCCGCGCCGAACGGTGAGCGGCGATTGTGGAGCTGCGGCCCTCAACGCGCCGGGAGCTCGCAGCCGGACGGGAGGCCGCCTCGTCGGCTGCGCCGCACGCGCGGGGGCGGGCGAACTGCCGGCGGGGATCCGCAGGAACCGGAGCTGGTGGGCGATGCAGGGCTCGAACCTGCGGCCTTCTCGGTGTAAGCGAGACGCTCTGACCAACTGAGCTAATCGCCCGCCTTCTGAGTGTACAGGCCGCACACAGGTTCCGGCACAACACCCGCGTTCGGCTCGCCAGCGGCTGAGCACCGCCACGTCGCGCCAGGGGATATACTCGCATTCCACGACAGGAGAGACGCGCGGCGTGATGCGCCGGCGAGGGGCGACCGGAGGCCCGTATGGACAAGCAAGCGACGATGCGCGAACTCGAGCAGGGCTTCCAGGAGCTGATCGCCTCGTTCGAGCAGCTCGACGACAGGGCGATGACCGCGCCCTTCTACGGCTCGTGGAGCGTGAAGGACATCCTCGCCCACCTCGCCGGCTGGCAGCGCGAGATGACCGGCGCTCTCCAGCGCATGGCGCGCGGCGAGCGCCCGACGCCGGAAGGCGTCGATTACAGCGATGCGGACGCCTGGAACGCGAAGTTCGCCAGCGCGATGGAGGCGCAGAGCGCGCCAACCGTCGTCGCGATGCTACGGCAATCCTTCGCCGACTACGCTCGCGCTGCCCGCGCGCTCCCTGAAGACCGCTTCGGCGACAACAAGACCGCGAACCGGCTCATCGAGACCAGCGGCTACGGCCACTACCGCGAGCACATCCCGGCGATCCGGGAGTACGCCGCACGGATCGCCGCTTCCGCCTGACGGATGCCGGCATGCGGCCTCCGCTCCCCAACCAGAGAAGCGACCGGCCGGCGGCGGGTGGCGCACGAACGTCTGCCGCACGCCACATCCCTCTCCTCGTAGAAAACACCAGCGGCTGAGGGCGGTAGCGGTTCCGCCCGGGCCATCCCTCCGCTACAGTGCCGCAGACCGGGTGGATGCTACGTGCGAGGGACGCCGTGATCGAAAAGCTGCACCACGTGGGCGTCGTCGTCCGCGACATCGACCAGGCGCTCGCCTTCTACCGCGACACGCTCGGCCTCGACGTGCACAAGCTCGAGACCATCGACGATCAGGGCGTCCGCGCCGCGCTGCTCACGCTCGGCGACAGTGAGATCGAACTGCTGCAGCCCGTGCGCGCCGATACGGGCGTCGCCCGCTACCTCGACCGTCGCGGCGAAGGCCTGCACCACGTCTGCTTCCAGGTCAGCGACATCGACGGCGACCTGCGCGACCTCAAGGCGGCGCAGGTCGAGCTCGTCGACCAGGAGCCGCGCATCGGCCTCGCCGGGCGCATCTGCTTCCTCCACCCGAGCGCGCTGGACGGCACGCTCGTCGAGCTCTGCGCCCCGATCGCAACCGAGCCTGCAGCGGAGGACGCCTGAGCATGCGCCTCGACCACCTCGTCATCGCCGTCCGCGACCTCGATGCGGCGACCCGGGACTACACGGCGCTGCTCGGCCGCTCGCCTTCGTGGCGCGGCGCGCACCCGACGTACGGCACCGCCAACACGCTCTTCCGCATCGACAACACGTACATCGAGCTGCTCGCCCTCAACGCCGGCGGCAAGAAGAACGCCCGCTGGGCCGGCGAGCTCGCCCGTTTCCTCGACGAGAACGGCGAAGGCCTGTACGCGGTCGCGCTCGGCGTCGACGACGTCGACCACACCGCGCGCCTCATGCGCGAACGCGGCCTCGATGTGCTCGACCCGGCGGACGGCAGTGGCGTCGACGAGATGACGCAGGCACACCGTGCCTGGCGGAACGCGCAGGTGCGCGTCGCCTCGTCCCACGGCGCGCGGCTCTTCTTCATCCAGCACCACTCGCCCGCCGATGCGCTGCCGCCCGCGCCGCTCGTCGCGGCCGCCGGCGCCGGCGAAGCCGTCCGACGGCTCGACCACATCGTCGTGTTGTCGGCGGACATGGAAGCGGCGCGGCAGCTCTGGGAGGACGTGCTCGGCGTCCGCCTGGCGCTCGACCGCACGTTCCCGGAGCGTAACACGCGCATCCTCTTCTTCCGCCTCGAAGACATCACGGTCGAGATCAGCGGCGGCGCCCAGCAGGCGAAGGAAGGCATCGGCAAGCCGGACCGCCTCTGGGGCGCGGCATTCGGCGTCGACGACCTCAGCGCCACCGTCGCCCGCCTCAATCGCGCCGGCGTCGACGTCTCGGGCCCGCGTGCCGGCATCAAGCCGGGGACGCTCGTCGCTACGGTGAAGGGACCGCACACGCACGGCCTCGCGCTGCTGCTCATCGAGCATACAGCGCAGTCCTTCCGCGAGGAGTCGCGCCTGCCGCAGGGCGCGGCGTTCGACAACGCGCCTGAGCGTCGCGCGTTCACCCTGCGTGCCCTCGACCACGTCGTCCTGTCGACCGCCGACGTCGATGCCACCGCCGCCCGCTGGCGCGATGTCCTCGGCCTCGGCACGCGCTCCGTCCAGGAGCCGGCCGGCACGCACATGCGCATCGCCGACATCCCGGCCGGCAACTGCTTCATCGAGCTCGTGCAGCCGCTCTCCGATGACCATCGCGTCGCCCGGGCGATCTCCGGGCGCGGCGCCGGGATGTTCTCGATCTCCGTCGAGGTCGACGACCTCGATGCCGCCGTCAGCCACCTGCGCTCGAAGCGCGTGCCCGTCTCGGACGCCGAGCCCGGCGTCTGGGCCGGCACGCGGATCGCCCGCGTTCACCGCACCGCCAGCAACGGCGTCTCGTTGCAGCTCATCGAACGGCGCTAAGGCGACCGGCCGCGACCGCAGCGAATCACCCGCGTCTCGGCGTTCTGGCGCGACCTCCATCTTCGACGATGCCCAGAAGGGGTGCGGCGGACTGTCACGCGTCCGATAGGCGGTTGGCCGTCGGCGTCAGCGGCCGCGCATGTGAAGCGGACAATAGTACGCCATGCAAGATCACTTTCGGCGGTTCGCGCACCTGACCGCACAGGTCGTCGGTTCCGCTTGGGCCTTCCTGACCGCGGTCACGGTGATCATCGTCTGGGCGCTGATCGGTCCGCTGTTCGGCTTTTCGAACGCCTGGCAGCTCGTCATCAACACCGGCACGACGATCGTCACGTTCCTCATGGTGTTTCTCATCCAGAACACGCAGAACCGTGACGCCAAGTCGTTCAACCTCAAGCTCGATGAGTTGCTGCGCGGCGTGAAGGGCGCCCGCACCGGCCTCGTCGGCCTCGAAGAGCTCTCCGACGCGCAGCTCGCCGAGTTGCAGAAGCAGTTCATCCGCATCCGACACGGCGCCGCCGATGACGACGACGAGCCGATCCCGGCGGACATTCGCCGCGGCGAGCTGTCGCCGCGGCGCACGAATGGCAGGCGCTGAGCGCGCCCGGCCGCATCGGCGCTACAGCGCGCGCCAGCTCCGCCGGCCGTCGACCCGCACCAGCCGCCCGAACCCTGGATGGGCGAAGTGACCCGCCGCCACGAGCAGGCGCTCGTCCTCGATCTTCTGCATCAGCGCGGCGCGGCTCCCGCTCGCCAGCAGGGGGTTCGCGTCGAACAGCGGCGTCCACCCCGTCTCCACCATCTGCGCCGGATGATGGCAGACGTCCCCGATGATCACGCCCGCCTCGCCGGCCGACGCGATCGCGACGGCGACGTGCCCGGGGGTGTGGCCCGGCGTCGGCAGCAGCGTCAGTTCGTCCGTCAGCGCCTGCTCACCGTCGACGAGCTCGATCGCCGCCGTCTCCTCGAGCGGCAGCACGCAGTCGACGATGTGCTCGTTCCCCGGCGCGTGCGCCACATCGGTCGGCGTCCAGTGCTCCCACTCCCGGCGATGGAACACGTGCCGCGCCTTGGGGAACGTCGGCAGGAACGCTTCCCCGACTGCGGTCGTGTGCCAGCCGACGTGGTCGATGTGCATGTGCGTCGCCAGGACGATATCGATCTCGTCCGGCCGCACGCCCGCTTCGGTCAGCGCTTCCGGCAGCCGGCCGTTGCGCGCCAGCGACCGGTCCTTCGCGCCGATGCCCGTGTCGACGAGCACCGTCTTCCCCGACGAGCGCACGAGGTAGCTGGTGATCGTGATGGGGACGTTCGGCGGGTCGTCGATGAGGTGCGCCCGGTGCGCCTCCCACGCCTCGGCCGGCACGCCGGGGAACAACAACGTGCACGGCCCCTTCGTGCGCGTGTCCACGAGCGCCGTGATCGTCACGTTGCCGATGCGCGTCGTCGCGTCCGTCATCGCAGCCCTCCTCGGCCTGATGCCGCGACGATACCGCCGTCGGGACAGGCGAGCAACGGCGGGCTACGCCACGGCGCGCTGCGCCTCCCACTCCTCGGCGCCGTCGATGACTGGTGCGCCTTCGCTGACTGGCGACCCGCGCGCCGCCGCCGGCCGGCGGTCCTGCGCCAAGCCCAGACGATCCGCGAGCCAGTACACGCTCCAGGCCAGCGAGAACCCGCCGACCCCGTCGAGCAGGTAGTGCTCCCCCGTATAGACCACGGCCCAGAAGACGAGGGCGGCGCGCAGCAGCAGGAGCGCGCCCAGCACCTTGCACCATCGCTGCTCGTGGCGGCAGTACCAGATCGCCATCACGGTCGGCACCGCGACGTGCAGGCTCGGGAACGCCGCCGTCGGGTTGGTATCGAAGCGCGTGAGGCTCCCTGCCGATTGCGTGATCAACCGCGGCGTGCCGTCCGCCATCCATGGCGGCATCGTCGGCAGCAGCGCGAAGATGGCATCGGCCGCGAACAGCACCGCCGCGTACAGGAACAGCAGCCGCAGGCACTGTCGCGGACCGAGCGTCGCGAGGGCCAAGGCCGCCAGCAGCGGCGGCACGTAGAAGAACGACCACCAGAGCCCGACGGCCGGCGCCGTGCCGACGCCCGCCGGCACGAGCCGCTGCAGCCAGTACGCCGCATCATGATGCCCGGGGATCAGCCAGTTCTCGATGCTGCCCGCAGCGACCGTCGGCAGCACGCTCGCCGCATGCGCTTCCGCACGCAGGAGGCCGTGCGCGGCGCCGATCAGCAGCGTCGTCACGGCAGCGCCGATCGCGCAGGCGATCCGCGCGAGCCAGCGGTTGGCCGTTGGCGCCAAGTCGTCCATCCGTCCCGCCAGTCATCGCCCCATCTCCTTGCGTATCGTCGTGCCCGGGTCGTCCCTTGAGTCGATGAACCGAATTGATCACCGGAATGATCCTTGTTCGCCCCGGCGGTCGCAGCCTATAATCGTCATCCCCGGCCGAGAGGAGCCGCCATGCCGACAAGCTACGCCTACTTCGAGAAGCGCATCGTCCCGCTCGTTGAGGCTCGCCTGCCCGTCATGACGCACGCCTTCCTCTATGGCACCGCCGTCTTCGAGGGCATCCGCGGGAACTGGAGCGAGGAGCGCGACGAGATCCTCCTCTTCCGCCCGCGCGAGCACTTCGAGCGCATCAAGATGTCCGCCCAGATTATGAAGATCGCCCTGCCGCAGGACGTCGATGAGCTCGTCGACATCTGCGAGCAGGTGGTCAGGCGCTGCGGCTTCCGCGAGGACGTCTACATCCGCCCGATCGCCTACAAGAGCGGCGAGGTCATCGGCCCGCGCCTGCACGATGTCGCCGACGACTACCTGATGTTCGTCCTGCCCTTCGGCAACTACCTCGACGTCGAGGCCGGCATCCGCTGCCAGACATCGTCCTGGCGGCGCGTCCCCGATACGTCCATCCCGGCGCGCGCCAAGGTCAACGGCCTCTACGTCAACTCCGCGCTGGCCAAGACCGAGGCGATGGAGAACGGCTTCGACGAGGCGATCATGCTCAGCGACGACGGCCACGTCTCCGAAGGCTCGGGCGAGAACGTCGTCATCCTCCGCCACCACCGCCTGATCACACCGGAACGCAGCGACAACGTGCTCGAAGGCATCACCCTCGCCTCCGTCATGCAACTGGCGCAGGACGAGCTCGGCCTCGAAGTGATCGAGCGCACGATCGACCGCAGCGAGCTGTACGTCGCCGACGAGTGCTTCCTCACGGGCACCGCCGCCCACATCTCGCCGGTGATCGAAGTCGATCGCCGTCGCGTCGGCAGCGGCGCCCTCGGGCCGGTGACGAAGAAGCTGCAGGCGCTCTTCTTCGACGTGCTGCGCGGCCGCAACCAGAAGTACGCGGACTGGGTCGTCGCAGTCAAACCGGCCGGCGAGGCGGCGCCCGCGGCCAACGCCGCCAAGATGAACGCCTGATGGAGTTCCGGCCACCGCGCACCATTGGCTCGCTGTTCGGCGGCGGCATCGCCGCCTGGTGCTTCGCCCTCACCGCAGCGCTCTCGGTGCGCGGCGCGACGCAGGACGTGGCGCTGAGCTCCGTCCCGCTCTACGTCACCGCGACGATCTTCTTCTTCATCGGCGTCCTCTTCGCCTACTGGACGTACAGCCTCAGCACCATGCGCTATGTCCTCGACCGCAACGTCCTCACCATCGTCTGGGGCGACGTCAGGCAGCTCGTGCCGATGCCCCAAATCGAGCGCCTCGTGCCGGGCCGCGAGCTGCCGCCGCCGCACGTCTCGGGCGTCAGCTGGCTCGGGCACCACGTCGGCCGCGCCGACGTCGAAGGGGGGATCGGCGAGACCCTCGTCTACTCGACCCACCGCTCGCCGGAGGATCTGCTGTACGTCGTCACGTCCGGCGGCTCATACGGCATCAGCGTCGAAGACGACGTCGCCTTCGCCGAGGCCGTGCAGGCGCAGCAGCGGCTCGGCTCGCTCGTCGCCGTGCCGCAGGCTCCCGACCGCCTCTACCTCGCGGCGCAGCCGTTCTGGGAGGACCGTGCCGCCCAGATGCTGGCGCTCGCCGCCTTCGCGACGTTCTTCGCCATGTTCGCCTACATCTACCGCCAGTACCCGCACCTGCCCGCGAGCGTCGCCCTGCCGTTTCCGCAGCTGAGCGGCGTCACCCGCATCGGCTCGAAGAGCGAGTTGCTGAAGCTGCCCGCGGCGGGCATCATCCTGCTGCTGATGAACCTCGCGGTCGGCTTCGTCGCCCACTCCTGGGAGCGCATGGTGGGCTACGTCCTCCTCCTCGCTGCGATCAGCGCCGAAGCGATCCTCCTTGCCGCCGCCATCATCGCCCTTCGGTAGTTGACGTGCCGCACGGCCGGCAGTTGGGCGCGGGAGGTCAGAGGCCGGTTGGGGCGGTGCCGAGGGTGGACGCTGCTGCTGGAGGGCGGAGGCCGGAGGCTGAGGCTCGAGCCAGATTCCGGCCTGCTTCGTCCCGGCTGATCGGCGCTCCCTCACACAACGAGCTTCACCTCCCACCTCTCACGCCCATCACGCACGCCTCACGGCCTATAATCACAGCGTGCCCGCCAAACGATCGAAGCAGCCCACCGCCGCCGCGCCGCGGCTCGTCCTCGTCGACGGCCATAGCCTGATCTATCGCTCCTTCATGGTCTTCCAGGGCAGCAGGAACAGCGCGCCCGTCGAGTTCTCCGTCAAGCGCACCGGCGAGATCACGACCGCCGTCTACGGCTTCACCAGCACGCTCCTCAGCGTCCTCGACCGCCTGCAACCGACGCACCTCGCCGTCGCCCTCGACGCGCCGGCGAAGACCTTCCGGCACGAGAAAGACGCCACGTACAAGGCCACGCGCGCCGCCATGCCCGACGACCTCAAGCGCCAGGCGGCGCGCATCCGCGAGGTGCTCGACGCCTTCAAGATGCCCGTGTTCGAGGAGCCCGGCTTCGAGGCCGACGACGTGCTCGGCACGCTCGCCCGCCAGGCGCGCGCGCAGGGCGTCGACACCTACGTGGCCACGCTCGACAGCGACCTGCTGCAGCTCGTCGAGCCCGGCGTCCAGGTCTTCATGTACCGTCCCTACATCAAGGCCGCGCCCGCTGTCACGTACGACGAGGCCGGCGTCCGCGAGCGCTACGGCCTCGAACCGGCGCAGATCCCCGACTACAAGGGCCTCAAGGGCGACACCTCCGACAACATCGCCGGCGTCCCGGGCATCGGCGAGAAGACCGCCACCAGGCTGCTCCAGCAGTTCGGCAGCGTCGAGGCGATCTACGACCGCATCGACGAGGTGACGCCGGAGAAGCTCCGCGCCAATCTGCGCGAGCACGAGCAGCAGGCCCGCGTCAGCAAGGACATGGCGACGATCGAGCGCGCCGCGCCGACGCAGCTCGACCTCGAAGCCTGCCGCCTCCAGAACTTCGACCGTGAGCGCGTCGAGACGCTGTTCCACGAGCTCGAGTTCCGCAGCCTGATTCCGCGCATCCCCGATCAGCTCGGTGAGGCGCAGCACGAGGCGAAGCGTACGGCTGTCGCTGCCGCCCGCCACTATCGCACGATCCGCGACCGGACGTCGCTCGACGCGCTCGTCAACGAAGCGCGCGCTTCGGGCCGCATCGCCGTGCACGTCGAGAACAGCGACGCCAACGGTATGCGCGGCCTGCTCGTCGGCATCGCCGTCGCGACGAAGCCCGGTGAAGCGGCGTACATCCCCGTCGGCCACCAGCTCTCACTCGAAGACGGCGACCAATTGGCCGCGGACTCCGTGCTCGATGCGCTGCGCCCGCTGCTCGAAGACGCGGCGTTGACCAAGGTCACGCACAACGGCCACTTCGATGCGCTGGTGCTCGCCAACCACGGCGTCGAGATGCGCGGCATGCGCTTCGATACGATGATCGCCGCGTACCTCCTCGGCGAGCAGAACATGTCGGTGCAGACGCTCGCCTTCGACCGCCTGCACATGCAGATCCCACTGCTGATCGACCTCATCGGCAGGGCCGGCAAGAACCAGATCACCATGTCGGCCGTTGCCCTCGACACCGCCTGCGACTACTGCTGCGCGCACGGTGACGCGCAGTTGCAGGCCGCCGACGTCCTCGCCGCCGAGCTCAGGCAACGCAACCTCTGGCCGCTGTTCGACGACGTCGAGATGCCGTTGATGGCCGTGCTCGCGCGCATGGAGGGCACCGGTGTCGCCGTCGACCAGTCGATCCTCGTCGCGATGTCGCGCGAGATGCAGGACGAGCTCGAGACGATCGAGCGCGAGATCTACGCCTCCGTCGGCCACGAGTTCAACATCGGCTCGCCGCAGCAGCTCTCGCAGGTGCTCTTCGGCGAGATCGGCCTCCCGAAGACGCGCAAGACCAAGCTCGGCTACACCACCGACGCCGTATCGATGGAGCAGCTGCGCGAGGCGCACCCCGTCATCGGCCTGATCCTTCGCCATCGCGCGGTCGCCAAGCTCAAGGGGACATACGTCGATGCCCTGCCGGCGCTCGTCAACCCGAAGACGCACCGCATCCACACCACCTTCAACCAGACGACCGCGGCGACAGGCCGCCTCTCTTCGAACGACCCCAACCTCCAGAACATCCCCGTGCGCACGGGCTACGGCAATGCCATCCGCCGCGCCTTCATCGCCCGCGACATCGGCGACGACCCGATGCTGCTCGCCGCCGATTACTCGCAGGTCGAGCTGCGCATCATGGCGCACCTGAGCCAGGACCCGGCGCTGATCGAGGCCTTCCGCAGCGACACCGACATCCACGCCGCCACCGCCTCGAACGTCTTCGCCGTCGCGCTCGACGACGTCAGCGCGGAGCAGCGGCGCCGCGCCAAGGTCTTCAACTTCGGCGTGCTCTACGGGCTGAGCGAGTACGGCCTCTCGACGAAGGAGCGCATCTCGCGCGAGGAGGCGGCGGAGTTCATCCGCCGCTACTTCGAGCGCTACGCCAGCGTCCGCGGCTGGCGCGACGGCGCCATCGAGAGCTGCCGTCGACTCGGCTACGCGGAGACGCTGATGGGCCGCCGCCGCTACATCCCGGAGATCCGCTCGTCGAACTTCCAGGTGCGCTCGTCGGGGGAGCGCATGGCGATCAACATGCCGGTCCAGGGCACCGCCAGCGACATCATCAAGGTGGCGATGAACCGCATCGACGAAGAGATCAGCGAACGCGGCATGCGGAGCCGGATGATCCTGCAGGTACACGACGAGCTGATCTTCGAAGGCCCGCGCTCGGAGCTCGACGACGTGCGCGAGATGTGCCTGCGCATCATGCCGCAGTCGCTCGACCTCGTCGTGCCGCTGGTGATCGATGTCAAGACGGGCAAGAACTGGGGCGAGCTGGAAGTCGCCCGCGGCCCGCTGGCGGAAGAGGAAGTGCTGGCCTTCGTCGAGTAGCCCGGGAAGCGCGGCGCTCCGCGGTTCCTGCTCCCCTACCCCGCTCCCTCCCGCGCGATCACCCCTCCGGCGGCATACGCGCGTCGCGATACGCCGAACTGATAATGCCGTAGCACTCGCATGCCGCGCCTTCGAGCGCGCCGCGGTCGAGGATGCGGATCTGGCCCCAGATCGACTGGATGGCGCCGCGCGCCTGCAGCTCGCCGAGCGCCTCCGTCACCGTCGGGCGCGCCACGCCGAGCATCTCCGCCAGCAGCTCGTGCGTCATGCCGAAGTCGGGCTTGGCGACGCGATCCTGCGTCATCAGCAGCCAGCGCGCGCAGCGCGCCGTCACGCTGTGCAACCCGTTGCACGCGCCCGACTGTCCGAGCTGCACGATGAACGCCGAGACGTAGCGCGCGATCACGCCGCGCAGTTCGGCGCTCGTCTCGAGCGCCTGCTCGAAGAGCCCCAGTGGCATCCGCAGCGCCGCCCCCGCAACCTGGTTCATCACGAGGAACGGCGAGCGCCGCTCGCCGCGCAGCGCCGATGCGCCCACCACCCCTTCGTTGCCGATGGTCGCCACCTCGATCGTGGCGCCGCTCGGCAGCGCGCTGATCCACGAGACGACGGCAGAGAGTGGGAAGTAGATCTGATCCGTCCTCTCGTACGGACGCACAAGCTGCTCGCGGCGGGGCAGGATCAGTTCTTCGAGGTACGGCGCGACGCCTTCGAGAGCCGAAGGCGACACCGAGTCCAGGACGCGGTTGCCGAATGACCCTGGGGCTCCATGAAGCACGGCACGAGCGTAGGCTGTCTGCCGTCTACAGTCTGTCGTCTACCTGACAGACATCCGTTGCGACGCCATACCATCGCCTCCGGAGGAACGAAGCGAGAATCGGCGACGGAAGCTCCCGTCTGCGCGACGGCGCGCGTATCCAGCCGTGAGCGGCGGAGATGACCGAATCGACGATCACGCAGGCACGATCGCGCTACGGCCACGCCCGGGCGGCGGCCGGCGGGCGCGAGTGCCGCCGAGGACCCCACTCCCGCCGACACGTCGCCTGCGCGCGGGGCAGCGCGAACGCCGCCGCCGCAGCGCCGGATGCGTCATGGAGGCTCCTCTTCGGCGAAGCACAGCACGTTCCCATCGGGGTCGCGCGCGAAGAACGACCGCGCGCCTGCGCGTCTGTGCACGCGGCGCTCGACCCACAGCGCCCCTGCCGCACGCACGCGCACCTGCGCCGCCCGCGCGTCGTCGACGGCGAACGTCATCCTCTCGTCGTCCGCGTCCGCCTCCACAGCCGGCGGCCGCTCTGGCTTCGACCGGATGATCGCCAGCACGAGCGGCTGCAGTCGGAACTCGTGCCGATCCGCAGAAAGCCGGTCGCCCGCGTCGCCCAAGATCGCCGCGTAGAACATGACCGATCGCTCGAGGTCCGGTGTGGTCACCGTCACTTCGGCAAGAGACACTTCGCGCGAAGCTCCCGCCGCTGCTGCGAGCAGCCACCGCTCCGCCGCCGTCAGCGCCGCCCGCGCGAGCAGGTCCGGCCGGCGCGCCGCCGTGCGCTCGATGCTCTGCCGTCGCCGCCAGCGCGCGACCGCCGCGTGGTCGCCGGAGAGCAGCACCTCCGGCACGGCCAGGCCGCGATATTCAGCCGGCCGCGTGTACTGCGGATACTCCAGCAGCCCCTGCGCGTGCGACTCCTCTTCGAGCGATGCCTGCGAGCCCAGCACGCCCGGCTGGTGCCGCACCGCCGCGTCCACCAGCACGATCGCCGCCGGTTCGCCGCCGGACAGCACGTAGTCGCCGATGCTAATCTCGTCGTCGGCGAGCGCGCTGCGCACCCGCTCGTCGACGCCTTCGTAGTGACCGCAGATGACCACCAGCCGCGGCTCCGCGGCCAGCTCCCGGACGACGGCGTGCGTCAGCATCCGTCCCTGCGGCGTCAGCAGAACGACGCGTCCGGGCGGCTGGTCCATCGCCTGCACGGCGTCCACACAGTCGAAGAGCGGCTCCGGTTTCATCACCATCCCGGGCCCGCCGCCGTACGCGTAGTCGTCGACCACGTGGTGGCGGTCGGTCGTGTAGGCCCGCGGGTCGTGGAGCGCCACCTCGACCGCACCGGACGCGCGCGCCCGCGCGACGATGCTGGCGTCGAAGGGACCGGCGAACATCTCCGGGAAGAGCGTCACGATGTCGATGCGCATGGGTCAGGGTAACGGACGCGTTGGCGATGCAGCCGCCCGGGCGCCGTCGCCGGCCGCTCGACGCGGGCGACGGGCCGCCCGCCTGCAGCTTCGCCAAGGCCACCGAGCCGAACGGTCGAGCGTGGGCTCACGTCGCCACTGGCAGATGACGCCGCTGCCGCGCGACGCGGCCTCGACCGAGCGCGGCTCTCGCGTTCAGGCGTGCAGCGGTCCGGACAGCGGCCCTCAGCGCCCGTCTGAGCTTGCAGTTGACATGTTACGGGCGCAATGCGCGCATTTTCGCCCGGATCGCTTGACTGGAAGAATTGGACTCACCTACATTAGGCGCCGTGGCGGCGCAACCCTACGCGCTCTATTCACTACCTGTCTCAAGGAGGATGAGGTGGCATTCGAAGACAAGACGTTGACCTGCCGCGACTGCTCCGGCCCATTCGTGTTCACGGCCGGTGAGCAGGGCTTCTACCTGGAGAAGGGGCTGCTCAACGAGCCGCAGCGCTGCCCGAGCTGCCGCGCCAACCGTCGCCGTGACCGCGGCTCGGGCTCCCGCGAGTTGACGTCGGTCACCTGCGCAGGCTGTGGCGGCACCGCGACCGTCCCATTCGTCCCGCGCCTCGACCGGCCGGTGTACTGCAGCAGCTGCTTCGAGCAGGAGCACGCGACCGTCGCCAGCTAGCCGAACAGCGTTGCCGCACCCTGCGGGAGGGGGACGGCGCTCACCCCCTCTCCTGAAGGGGAGTGGGGCGCTTGGGCTGGTCGAGTGTCGAGGGAGCGAGAGCGTCTGCCCCGTTTCCTCTTCACGCTGTGGAGATGGGAGCCCGGGCGCCGTCGGTTCGTCGGGCGACGACGCCTCCCCCTACCTTGGCGGGCAGTGGCGGCGCGCCTGTTGCTGTTTGCTGCAGCACCCGCTGTCGTCTGTTCTCTGCGGTTTGTCGTCAGTCGCGGTCGTCCGTCGTGCCCTTCACTGCCGCACTTCCGGCACGTACCCTTCGATCCACTGAGAGCCGTCGTCCCACACTTCCTTCTTCCACACGGGCACCGTCTGCTTGACCCGGTCGACGGCCTCGTGACAGGCCTCGAACGCTTCCTTCCGGTGCGGCGACGACACGGCCACCAGCAGGCTCGTCTCGCCGATCTCCAGCCGGCCGATGCGGTGCAGCACGCCGATGCCCGTCAGCGGATACTTCGCGCACACCTCGTCCGCCACCTCGCGCATCTTCTTCAGCGCCATCGCCTCGTAGGCGTCGTACTCCAGGTAGCGCACGCTGCGGCCCATGTTCTCGTTGCGCACGACGCCGTAGAAGAGCGCCACGGCGCCGCTCTCGTCGCGCCGCACGGCATCGACGAGAGGGCGCGGGTCGAGCGGCTCACGGGTGATCGCGAACATCACGAGCCGCCGCTGATCGGCGGGATCAACGCCACGTCCTCGCCGTCGCGCAGCACATGTTCCGGCGCGACGTACTCCTCGTCGACGGCGCAGACGAGCGTCGACAGCAGCGGCTGCACGATCGGGTACTCCTCGCCGAGCCGGTCGCGCAGCTGGCCGATCGTCGCGCCGTCCGGCATCGACAACACCAGCTCGCGCCGGCCGACGAGGTCGTGCAGGCCGGCGAATAGACGGACGTGGATCTCGGGCATCGCTGCTCCCTGGGTGAGTGTAGTGGCGCATTGTACCGCGCGCTTCGCTCATGCCGGTTACGGCGCGAGGAACGCCGGCTCCGCCAGCGCCTTCACGCACGATGCGTCCGGGGCCTGCGAGGGATCGTCGAGGAATGACGCCGCGAGCGCGATCGCGCAGTCGTGCCGGCCGAACAGCTCGGCATGACCGGATCCGGGAAACTCGAAGAAGTAGCTGCGCGAGAGCGTCTTCGCCGCCAGCCGGCCCCACGATGGCGGCGTGATCGGGTCGTACTCGCCCGCCAGCACGAGCGTCGGTATGGAGCTCGTCACCGGCTGCGTCTCCGCAGGGTCCGCCTTCGTGATGCCGTACGCCCGGCAGAGGTCCTGCGCCCGCTTCAGGTCATCGCTCGTCGTGAAGCCGATGCGCGCGTCGAGGATCTCCTGCCGTACGCCATTCGTCGCCGAAGCGACGACCCCGGGCGTCAGCGACATCGTCGAGTCGTTGCAGTTCACCGCCGTCGTCATCGCCTGCGCCAAGTCGCTGTTGGTGAAGGCGACCTGCGCTGCCAGCGACGTCAGCAGCGCCGTGTTGCCACCGGCGATGGACTTCGCGGCGAACGGCAGCAGCGGCAGCAGCCGCGTATCGTACAGCGCCTGCCACGTCCCGGCGAGGATGCGGTCGCCGTTGACGACGACCTTCGACGTCCCGCCCGTCGCCGGGTCTGCCGGCTCGACCGTGAACGGCGACGCGTTCGCCTGCGCGACGAGGTCGTAGTACATCGTCTCCAGCGTCGGGTACGCTGCGGCGCACGCCGGCTCCGCCCTGCAGCCGGCGACGAGCGTCTTGAGCGCGCGCTCGAAGTTCGCTGCCGCCGCCGCTTCGGCCGGCGCCTGCGGCGGCAGCGTCGAGTCGAGGATCACGCTGCGGATGCGCTGTGGCCGGTTGCGCATGGTCTCGAGCGCCAGGCGCGTGCCGTACGATAGGCCGTAGATGTTGTACTGACGGTAGCCGAGCGCCTGCATCAGGTCGGCGATGTCCGCCGCGCTCTCGGCGCTGCTGTACGCGGCGAAATCCACGCCGTCCCGTGCCAGCCGGTCGCGGCAGGCACGCAGCGCCGCCGCCGCGCCCGTCGACTGCGCCTCGCCGCGGATGTCCGCGGCCAGCGCCGCCCGGAATGCCGTATTCACCTCCGGGCAGGCGAGGGACGGTCGCGACGCGCCGGTGCCGCGCTGGTCGAAGAACACCAGGTCGCGCTTCGACTGCACCGGCGCCGCGAATGCGCGGCTGAACGCCTGCATGTTATTGCTGAGGTTAGGCTGCCCGGGCCCGCCGCTCAGGTACAGCATCGGATCCGGCGCCGGCGAGGCGCTCGTCGACTTCAGCACCGCCACCGCCAGCTGGACGGTGCGCGGCCCGGACTTCGTGCGGTCTTCCGGCACGGTGAGCGTGCCGCACTGCATGCCGTCGACTGGCTGCCCGCTCGGCGTCGGGATGGCGCACGCTGTCCTCGTGTAGGTCACTGCCGGCAGCCGCGGCGTCGGCGGCGCTGCCTTCTTCGAGCCGCCGCTGCACGCGGCGGCCGCCAGCACCGCCACCGCAGCGATGGCGGTGGCTGCCCAGCTTCGGCTTGCCTGCCCGCCCATTGGCCTCCTCCGCCCGCTGTCGGACGCCAGTCTACTACGGACCCACGCCGCAGCGGCGCCCGCCAGCATCCGGTCGATTTGACGGCGGTCGCCGAAGAGCGGCTGGCGGGGTGTGGATTCGAACGGCCGGCAGGGTGTATGGTGAAGCGCTCGCAACCTGAGCGCTCGCTAAGGTGCGTGGCGTACGGGCGAAGCGGCCGGTGCACGATGATGCGCAAGGCCAACAGGAGGCAGCGATGACGACCAGTCCGGACATCCTCGAACAACTGCGCCGGGAGCCGGGCGGCGAAGACCTCGACCTCTCCTGGCTCGACCAGCCGCTCGCCGAGCGCGGCCTCCGCGTCGCACCCGGCAAACGCGGCCTGACGCTCGAAGACATCGCCACCTCCTCCTACGGCGACATCCCGTCGAGCACCGACAACAACACCGGCCGCCTGCGCGGCGCGGCGCCACGCACCGATGCGCAGCGCTCGCAGATGCTCTGGGGCTCGAAGTCCGCGTCGTGGTCCGCGTCGGCGATGCTCCTCTACGAAGAGGCGGTGCAGCGCCAGTGGAGCAGCGCCACCGATGTGCCCTGGGCGGAGATGCCGGAGCTGCCCGAAGAGCTCGAGTTGGCGATGTCGCAGCTCTGCACCTTCCTCACCCAAGTCGAGTTCATCGCCGGCGACGTGCCCGGCAAATACGCCCCGAACATCAGCGGCGAGTTCTTCGAGATCGGCCTCTTCCTCGCATCGCAGATCATGGATGAGGCGCGCCACCTCGACGTCTTCCGCAAGCGCGCGCTCGCCAACGGCATCGGCCTGCTGCAGGCCGGACCCGGCGCGATCGGCCTGCTCACCGCGCAGGACTTCACGGAGATGGCGTCCACCCTGCATCTCGTCGGCGAAGGCTTCGTGCAGTCGCTCTTCCGCATGGGCGAGATGTTCGCCCAGAGCGAGGTCGACAAGCGCATGTTCCGCCTCGCCGCGCAGGACGAGAGCCGTCATGTCGCCTTCGGCGTCATGCACATGAAGTACGTCGTCGAGACGCAGCCCGAGCGCCGCGAGGAGATCCACACCTACCTCGACCGTATGGAAGGCCAGCTCGGCGCGGGCTCGGCGCAGGCCGGCCTGACCGGCGGCGGCCAGACGGGCGAGGCGCTCGCCATCCTGCTCGGCGGCGGCACCAGCGAGACGCAGCTGCGCGAGGGCTACATGAAGCTCCTCGCCATCCGCAAGCGCCAGGTGAACGAGTACATGCACCGTCTCGAGGTCGTCGGCCTCGGCGACCGCCGCCAGAAGATTGCGCCGATGATGCTCGCGCTCCTCGACCCGGCGCGGAACTAGGGACGCGGGTCGAACGCAGGATCACGCGCGGCCGCCTGGCGGACATCGCGCGTCGTGAGTGGGATCGTCGTCGGCAAGAGCGGCGGCGGCACGGATACCTGGAAACGAGCAGGACAGCATGGCCGAGACCGACACGCAGGAAGACCTTCAGGCGGCGCCGCCGCAGATTCCTGGCATCCCGGCGCCGCCGCAGCTCGACATGAGCTGGGCGAAGGTGCCGACCGCGCGCCCGCCAAAGCCGAAGATCGGCGCTGAAGGCTTCACCCTGCGCCTCGCCGACGCCGGCGAGTACGCCTACGCGCCCGACCACTGGCCGTACGAGAACGACACACCACGCGGCTCCTACCCGGCGAAGGATCGCGGCCTGCCCGCGCCCTACACGATCTACGACAAGGCCGAGGTCTGGGCGGAGAACTCCGCCGACCTCTACGAGCTCGCCATCCGCGAGCAGTGGAAGCCCGCGACGCAGATCTCCTGGAGCACGATCGAGCCGCTCGCCGGCCATATCGAGGCGGCGATCGACCAGATCGTCTCGAACATCTCCGAGCAGCAGTACAACTCGAACGCCGTCATGATGGGCCGCCTGAAGGACATCTCCTACGGCTACCACGAGGTCAAGCTCTACCTGGCGACGCAGGCGTTCGACCAGGCACGCCACGTCGAGGCGTTCCGCAAGCGCGCGCTCGCCAACGGCGGCGGCCTCGGCGTCGAATCGCCCGGCTTCTTCAACCGCGCTGTCTACGCGTCGTTCAAGTTCACCGAACTCGTGGTCTACACGAACATCATCCGCACCTCGTTCCTGCTCGCGCTCTGCGAGATGGGCGACCGGATCGGCCGTTCGCAGGCCGACCGTCAGCTCTTCGAGAACACGGCGAACGACCTCCGCCGCCACCTCTCCTACGGCATCGAGCACCTCAAGCACTACCTGCTGACCGGCGACGAGCAGAAGCGCCGGAACGTGCGCGCCTGGCTCGACCGCGGCGAGATCATGCTGGCGGCCGACATGCGGCGCGACAAGCCGCTGCGGGAGGCGTTCATCCTCGCGCTCGGCGATACGGTCGAGCGGGGGAAGGCCAGCCTGCGCGAGCTGCGCCAGGCCCAGCTCCGCAAGCTCCTGCGCACGCTCGAGCTCGCGACCTTCCCCGGCCACGAGCCGTACGTGAACGCTTCCCTGCGGGACATCATCGATAACCCGTAGGGCACACAGCGCGCCACAAGCGACCGACAAGGGCGGGGAGCCGCTGGAGCGGCGCTCCCGCGAAGCGTCTCCCCGGAAGCCCGGCGCCTGCATGCGCAAGCCTGCGTGGGTGAGCCCTACGTCGGCGCCTCCACCGCCAGAGCCGGCTCGCGTGACGGCGGCAGGTGCGCGTACAGGTCGTCGACGAGCTCCGCCCGCAGCCTGGCGTACGCCGGATCCGACCAGAGGTTCCGCCACTGGTGGGGGTCTTGCGCGTGGTCGTACAGCTCGCCCTCGCTCCCGTCGTAGAGGATATCCGTGCGCGGATTCCCCACCATCGGCCGCAGCCGCGGGTCGAGGTTCGCCTCGAACCCGGTGTCGGTGCGCGTGCTCGGCTCGTAGACGGTGCAGGTGAAGCCATCGCGATGGATCGTGCGGAGGTGCATACCCATGCCCGGGAACTGGCTGTCCCATTCCGTGATCATCCGCTCGTGGCCACCGCCGTGCCCGGCCTTCGGCAGCGGCGCCCCCTGCATCCACGGGGCCGCCGGCACGCCCGGCACCTCACAGAACGTCGGCGCCAGGTCCACCTGCCCGACGGGCGCCGTCACCTCCGCCGGCGCGATGCCAGCCGAAAGCGCCGGCCGCCAGATCAGCGGGATGCGCATCAGCGCGTCGCAGTGGTACGGCCCCTTGAACAGCAGCCCGAAGTCCCCCTGCAGCTCGCCGTGGTCCGTCGTGAAGAAGATATCCGTGTCGTCGCCCCAGCCGCGCTCCCCCAAGCGCCGGATCACGCGCCCGCACGCCTCGTCGATGAGCTCGTTCTGGATGTGCGTCATGGCGTTCACTTCGCGCACCTGGTCGTGCGTCATCAGCTTGGGCACGAACTTCACGGGCCCGCCCTCGAAGTTCCGATAGCGCCCTTCGTAGTACGCCAGCCAGTGCGCCGGCTTCTGCGCCAGGATCGCGGTGCACTTCTCGACGCTCCCCGGGTGCCCCGCCGGCAGCTCGAGGTCCTGCCAGCGCACGCGCGCCAGCTCCGACTTCGGTGGGTCCCACGGATGGTGCGGATCCGGGAAGCTCATCCAGACGAACCAGTCCTCGTCCGCCGCCAGCGTGTCGAGGTAGGCGATCGTGCGGTCGGCCACCCAGTCGGTGTGGTAGTACTCGCGCGGCAGCGGGTTGAACTTCACCTCCGGCGCACCCGTGTCGCCGCCGCCTTCGTCGTTCATCCCCTTCGCCGTGAACAGCTGGTAGAAGCCCGTCACGTAGCCCGGGTGGTTCTCGTGCAGCCACTTCCCGTAGTGCCACGCCTGCTGCGGGCCGTGCATCGCCAGCTCCATGTGCTCGAAGCCGCGATACGGCCCCGTCGACCCTTCGCGCGCGAGGCGGTTCTCCTGCCACTTCCCCATCGCATCGAACGCCGGCTCGAAGTGCGCCTTCCCGAGCAGCGCCGTCCGGTAGCCCGCCTGCTCGTGCAGGTACGCCGCCGCGCTCGGCGCATCGGCCGGCAGCGGCACGCCGTTCGCGACGACGCCGTGCGTCCGCACGTACTGTCCCGTGATCATGCTCGACCGCGCCGGCATGCAGACGACGTTCTGGTTGTTCGCCCGTCGATAGTTGATCCCCGTCGCCGCCAGCCCATCGGCGACCGGCGTCCGCGCCACCTGACCGCCGTTGCAGCCGAGCGAGTCGTAGCGCATCTGGTCCGTTGTGATGAAGAGGATCTTGCGTCCCATTCGCCGCTACTCCTGGATCGCCGGCGCCCGATACTGCTCCGTCATCGCGACCCGTCGGTCAGCACCGACGTCCGGTGCTTCGACGTCGCGCCGTACGACTCCGTCGAGGTCATCTCGATGAACGACTTCCGCGACGGGCACCCGGCGAGGATCACCGCGTCCCGGCGGTCCGCCTCCTCGTCGATCACAGTCCACGCGCCGGCGCCAGAGGAGCTTCGCGCCGACGCGCTCGCCGTACTCGCCCACTTCGTCGCCGTAGCGGCGATAGACTGCGCGCCCGTCACGCCGGCACGTCCGGCTGTTCGACCGCGATCCGCCCATCCACCGTAGCTTCGATCGCTCACCCGGGCAGGGTAGCCTCGGCCGCCGCTACGCGCGATGGCGGCCCAACCAGCGCGCCAGCTCCCCGGACTGGCTCGCAGCACGCTTGATCGCCCTCCCTCGACGCTGCCACTCGTCGCCGGCGCGAAGAAGCAGGGGCGGCAACTGCCTGACCGCAGTCACGCTCCGGGCCGTCGTGTAATCTCGTCGCTACGCCGGATCTGCGACAGTGAAACTGCGCGCCGAAGAGATCAAGCAGGAGGCGCCACCATGGCACTGGGACTTTCCGTCGAGAAGCTACTGGAGATGCGCGGCAAGCCCGTATACGACAGCAGCGGCGACACGATCGGCTCCATCGAAGACATCTACATCGACGATCGCTCGCGCGAGCCCGAATGGCTCGGGCTGGGCACCGGCTTCCTCGGCATGAAGCATGCAATCGTGCCGCTCGCACAGGCATCGATCCGCGACGATGGGCTCGCCGTGCCGTACGAGAAGGACATGGTGAACGGCGCCCCCGGCATCGCCGACGACGAGGACATCAGCGCCGACCAGGAGTCCGAGCTCTCGCGCTACTACGGTATCGACTCATCGACGAGCTACGCCGCCGGCGCGGCCGCCTCGACTGCCGCGCCGGCATCGACGTCCGGACCGGAACACGCGACGATGACGCGCTCCGAAGAGGAGATGCACGTCGGCAAGCGCGACGTGCCCGCCGGCCGCGTCAGAGTGCGCAAGTTCGTCGAGACGCAGCCGGCGAGCCAGGATGTCGAGCGCACGCCCGTCGACCGCCCGCTGCGGCCGGATGAGGGACTTGGCGATCACTCCGTATCGGTGACCGACGAAGAGCCCGTCATCGAAACGGCGGCGCCGGCGAAGGAGGAGGTCGCTCTGGGCAGGGCCGAAGAGACGCGGTGGGAGACGGTGAGCGGCGATCTCCGCAAGGAGCGCGTCGAAGCTGGCGACTCCACGGACGACGGGTTCAACCGGCGATAGAGTTGGCGCCGGTCCGGCGCCCTCTCGCCGTTGGAGCCGGGTGGGAGGACGAACGTCCTCTCACCCGCTTCGTCTTCGCCACGCCCGCATCACGTGTCACCTACGCAGCACGCCAGAGGAAGAGGCGCAGACGACGGAGCACGCCGCCGCCCGCGGTTGAGCACGATTCGGGAGAGGTCGAGACACTGCCCGACGGGTCGGTCTCCCGCTCCATCCTGGAGGAGGAGTTCGTCGTCGCCAGGCGCCTCGTCGTCCGGGAGCGGATCCATCGGCCGCAAGGACACCGGCTCCAGCACCGCGCGGTGAACGCGGGGCTCCGTCCTGAGCGCGTCGAAGCGATCGAGGAGCCAACCGCCGACAGCGTTAACCTAATCACACCCGCAACGAACGACTGACCGGCCGGGCGCACGGCGCCTGAGGCAGGCGGTTCGAACTCACGGGCGCGCGCACCAAGGCGTGGCGAGCCGCGCTGAATCTCGCTATGCGGGCATCCGGCGCCAGTGGCGCCCCTCCAGCGCCGCAAAGCACGGACGGGTTCTGGTCGATACTTCCTGGACAGCGCGTTTGGCGGGCGAGCCTGGGCGCGCCGGAGGTGACGGATGTCCGCACGCAGTCCACGCATCGTCGCCGGCACGGCTGTGCTCCTGGCGCCGATGCTGCTGTTCGCACTGCTCCGTGTCGTGCCCTCGCTCGATACATCGTACGCGTCGCTCTCGTTCCACTTCTGGACGACGACGTCGACCTCGATCGCGGCAGCGCTCGCGACCGTCGTCGTCATCGTCGCCGCCCGCTCCATCCGCGAGACGCGCCTGCTCTTCCTGGCGCTGGCGTTCCTCTCGATCGCGGCGATCTTTCTCATCCACGGCCTCAATACGCCCAGCTACGTCCAGAATGAGTACTACCTCTCGCTGATCCGCGTCTCCGCGTGGGCGACGATCGCCGTCGCCTCCACCTTCGTCACCCTGAGCGCGCTCGAGATGCCGCATGCCGTCGAAGCGTTCGTCGCCCGCCGCGGCCTCGCGCTCGCCAGCGCCACCGCGGTGGCGCTGGCGACCTACGTCATCCTCAGCCTCACGACGCCCGGCTGGCTCGCGTGGGTGCCGACCGGGAACGCGCCGCTCCGCGACCTGTCGAGCGTCGTGCTCACGGTGATGCTCGCCTTCGCCATCTGGCGCTACGGCCAGGCCTACAGCTTCGCTCGCCTGCCCTCGCAGGCGGCGATGGTGGGCACGGTCGCGCTCCTCCTCGAAACGCAGATCGCCATGTTCTGGAACGCCGGCGAGTTCCGGGTGTCGTGGTGGATGTACCACGCCCTCTACTTCGCGGCCTTCGTCGTGCTCTTCGCCGGCTGGGCCGTCGAAGCCGCTCGCGCCGGCAGCCTCAGCGCCATCGGCGATGCGCTGTCCCTCCGCGAGGCGCTGGCCCAGCTCGACCGCGGCCAGGACGCCTACGTCGTCGAGCTTGTCGACGCCATCGAGGCGAAGGATCGGGCGACGCTCGGCCATGTGCGGCGCGTCAGCTCCTACGCCTACGCCATCGGCCGCCGCCTCGGCCTCTCGCCGACGGATCTGCGCGCCGTCGCGCTCGCCGGGCAGATGCACGACGTCGGCAAGATCGGCGTGCCCGACGCCATCCTGCTCAAGCCGGGTAAGCTCAGCGAGGCCGAATTCACCGAGATCAAGCGTCATGCCCCACGCGGATTCGCGATCGCCGAGCGCGTCGCCGCCCTCGCCGAGCTTGCGCCCGTCATCCGCGCCCACCACGAGCGGCTCGATGGCAGCGGTTACCCGGACGGCCTCGTCGGGAACCAGATCCCGCTGTTCGCCCGCATCATCGCCGTCGCCGATACCTACGATGCCATCACGTCGGCGCGGCCATATCGCGCCGCTGCCGACAGCGCGGCGGCGATCGCCGAGCTGCGGCGCGTCAGCGGCCGCCAGCTTGATGCGCGTTGCGTCGAAGCGCTCATCGCGTCGCTGGAGACGGGCGGCGCGCAGGCGGCGTAAGTGTGACGCCCGGCGCAGCGGCAGGCGCACCCTCGAACACGATCTGCACGTCCGACGTGTTCCGCGTCCGAAACCCCGCCTCGCACGCCGCCAGGTAGTACTCCCACATGCGGGTGAATCGCTCGTCGAAGCCGAGCGCACGCACCGCCGGCAGCTGCGCCCGGAACGCCGCGCGCCAGCGCCGCAGCGTCTCGGCATAGTGCGCGCCGATGTCCGCCACCTCGACGATGCGCAGCTGCGTCGTCGCCAGCGCCGCTTCGAGCGCCGCCAGCGACGGCAGCATGCCGCCGGGGAAGATGTGCTTCTGCATCCAGTTGACGCCGTCGCGCAGCGCCAGGAACGAACGGTCGGGCACCGTGATCACCTGCATCGCCATCCGTCCGCCGGGCGCCAGCAGGCGCTCGCAGGCCTCGAAGAACGTCGAGAAGTACTCCGCCCCCACGGCCTCGAACATCTCGATCGATACGATGCGGTCATACTGGCCGCGCAGCTCACGATAATCAGACAGCCGCATGTCGACGATCTGAGACAGGCCGGCGGCCTCGACCCGCTCGCGCGCCAGCGCGTGCTGCTCCCTCGAGATCGTGATCGACGTCACCCGGCAGCCGTACGCCTGCGCCGCGTAGATGGCGAAGCCGCCCCAGCCGCTGCCGATCTCCAGCACGTGGTCACCCCGCCGGATCCCGGCGCGACGGGCGATCGCCTCGTACTTGTTCCGCTGCGCGTCCGCCAGCGACTCGCCGTCGTCGCCGAAGACCGCGCAGGAGTACGTCATCGTCTCGTCGAGCCAGAGCGCGAAGAAGTCGTTGCTCAGGTCGTAGTGCCCGGCAATATTCCGGCGCGCGTTCGCCTTCGTGTTGCGGCGCCGGCGGTGCTGCCGCACGTCGCGCAGGCGGCCAATTGCGCCCAGCCAGCGGGCGCCGCTCGTCATCGCCGCCCGGTTCGCGATCGCCAGTTCGAGCAGCGCCACGAGGTCGTCCGTGTCGCAGAGCCCGTCGGTGTATGCCTCGCCGAAGCCGATCTCGCCCCCGCTCAGCAGCCGCAGGAAGAAGCGCTCGTCGCGGATGCGCAGCCGCGCGCGTGGCCCGGCGCCCGGCGTCCCGTAGCCACGCTCGCTGCCGTCCGGCAGCTCCACCACCAGCTCGCCGACGGCGATGCGCGGGGCGAGTCGCAGCGCCAGCTCGCGTGCCAGCGCGGCGGCCGCTCGCGCCGCCAGCTCGCTCGTCGTCACCGGCCCGCTCGCGTCTTCGGCGCGTGCTTGCGATACGGCTCGCCGCGCAGCCACAACTTCAGGCCGTTCCAATGGATCAGCGCGATCGTCTGCAGCGTCATCAGCGGGTAGCGCACCAGCGCGCCGAGCAGATGGCGGTCGTCGAGCGGGCGTTGCGCGAGTGAGAGCGCCGCGCGAAACTGCAGCTCGCCGGCATGATACTCGTCGATGCGGACGGCCATCCGGCCCTCGCTCTCGCGGAACGAGAACTCGTAGCGCGCGTCCATCTCGATGAACGGCGACACATAGAACTCCTTCTTCGCCTGCGCGCGGTAGACGCTGTCATCATCGTCACCCTCTCGCTCCAGGTCGTAGAGATGGCACTCGCCGTGCGTGTTGTGTACCTCTGCGACGACGTGCCGCAGCCGCGCGTCGCCGCCCCGCACGAGGATGAAGCTCACCGGGTTGAAGACGTAGCCGAAGACCCGCGCGTTCGTCAGCAGCGAGACGCGCGCCTCCCGCAACTCCACGCCGCGCGCGATCAGGCGCTCGCGCACGCTTGCCGCCAGCCCCAGCCCCGGCGTCACCGCATGGTCGGCGTCACGCAGCGAGAGCAGGTTCGGCCGCTCGTACGACAGCAGGCGACAGCGGCGGTCGACGCCAGGCAGGTCGTCGAGGTCGAGGCAGAGATAGTACACGCCGTACTCAAACCGGTACGCCCGCGCGCCCCGGCGCTCGTGCCATAGCGTGCCGACGTACAGCGACGAACGCCGCGCCGCGCCAGCCTGCGAAGACGCCGCTACCATCGCACCCCCAGCGTGCCGGCGACGCGCACCGCCGACTGCAGTCCGTCCTCGTGGAACCCGTAGCCCAGGTGCGCGCCTGCATAGTACGTGTTCCGCGTGCCCTGCAGCGCCTCGACCGCCCGCTGCGCCGCCAGCGTCCCGAACGTGTAGCGCGGATGCGCGTACGTCATTTCGGCGATCACCCGCTCCGGCCGCACGCAGCCCGCCGTGTTCAACGATACGCAGTACTCCTGTGGCTCATCGAGCGCCTGCAGCCGGTTCAGGTGAAACGTCATCCCCAGCGCTGCCGGACGCCGGCAGTCAGCCGTCCGGTAGTTCCAGGACGCGCGCGCGGCGGCTCGCCGCGGCAGCAGCCGCGCGTCCGTGTGCAGCACGACCGGATTGCTCGTGTACTCGAAGCCCGCCAGCGCCGCTCGCTCGCCGGCGTCCGCGTCGTCGGCGAGCACCGCGAGCGCCTCGTCCGCGTGGCAGGCGAGGACCACGCGGTCGAACGAGCGTGCGTCGTCGCCGTCGAGCACGACGGCCACGCCGCCGCGGCACCGGCGTACCGCCCGGACCGGCGCGTCGAGCATGACGCGGCATCGCGCCTGCCGCAGCAGCGCATCGACGTACACGCGCGAGCCGCCGCGCACGGTGCGCCAGACGAACGCCGGCTGCACGCCGATGATGCCGTGGTTCAGCAGAAACCGAAGGAAGTACTGCGCCGGAAACTGGTCGACGTCGGCCGTTGGCGTCGACCAGACGGCGGCGGCAAGCGGCATAATGAAGTGCCGGACGAACGCGCCGCCGTAGCGGCGATGGCGCAGAAACTGCCCCAGCGTCTCGTCGCCGGCGCCGCCATCCCGCAGCGTGCGCCGCGCGTCACGGTAGAAGCGGAGGATGTCGTACCCCAGCGCGATCGATCCCGGACGCATCGCCCGCCACCCCTGCGCCAGCATGCCGCGCAAGCCGCGGCTGCTGTATTCGATGTCACAGGCGTCGCAGCGCACGCCCAGCGACATGTCGCTGGCCTGCGTCGCCACGCCCAGCTCGCGCAGCAAGCGCGTGAACCCCGGATACGTCCGCTCGTTATAGACGAGGAAGCCCGTGTCCAGCGCGACCGAGCCGCATCGCCCGGCCACGCCGACGGAATGCGCGTGTCCGCCGGCATAGCCGTTGCGCTCGAACAGCTCGACGTGATGCGCGCGCCCCAGCAGGTACGCCGCCGTCAGCCCCGAGACGCCGGCGCCGATGACTGCGATCCTCATGCGAACCGTAGTCCAGGACGCCGAACATGGAACTGAAGGGACGCACGATCTGGCTCATCGGCGGCAGCGGCGGCATCGGCCGCGCGCTCGTCCCGCGGCTCCTGAACGAAGGCGCACGCGTCGCCATCAGCTCGCGCAACGATGCGGAGCTGCACGTCGTCGCCGCGCGCTACGCCAGCCTCGGGCGGGTCATCGCGCACGCCGCCGACGCCCGGGACGAGGCGTCGCTCGCCGCGGCTTCGCAGTCGGTCACCAGCGACTTCGGCCCGATCGATGTGCTCATCTACAGCGCCGGCTTCTGGGATCCGGTCGATGTCACACAGATCGACGTCGCGGCGTTCGAGCAGACCGTCGACACCAACCTGAACGGCCTGTTGCGCGCGGTCGCCGTTGTGCTGCCGCACATGATCACGCGGCGCCAGGGAGAGATCGTCGGCCTCGCCAGCATCAGCGGCTACGGCGCCCTGCCCCGCGCCGAGGCCTACGGTACGACGAAAGCCGCCGCCAACTACCTGCTGCAGTCGCTGCGCATCGACCTCGCGCGCTTTCACATCGGCGTCACGACCGTCAACCCCGGCTTCGTCCGCACGGCTCTCACCGCTCACAACGACTTCCCGATGCCGTTCATCATGCCGGCCGACGAGGCAGCGCGCCGCATCGTCCACGGCCTGCTTCGGGGCGATGCCGAGATCCACTTCCCGCGCCGCCTCTCCTGGCCGCTGAAGATCGTGACCGCTCTGCCGCGTCCGGCCTATGAGTGGCTGATCGGCCATACCGTCAGGCGCTGACGGGCGCATCGGCCGGAGGCCCGACGCCCAGGCGGAAGTCGATCTGCTGCGAGACCCAGCTGCGGAGCATCGCGCGCACGCGTTCGTAGACGCCGCCGTACGGCCGGAACGCGCGGTCCGTCGCCCCCGCCGGCTGCCGGAACATGTAGGCCAGCCCGACGCGCTCGAGCAGCGCCTCGCCGAGCAGCCCGAAGCCCGGGCCGCCCAGGCGGTTCGCGGCCGCCTGGAGCACCCGCGGCGATACCGGCCCGACACGGAATCCCTTCGCCGCCGCGAGCTCGACGAGCAGCCTGCCCGTCGTCGCCGCATCCCCCAGCGCCGTGTGGAGGAGCCGCACCAGGTCGCGCGCGATCCGCTCGAAATCCGCGCCCATGTACGGCATCCAGCGCGATACCTGCGACTGCCATTGCGGCGCCAGCTGATTCCCCGGCATCTGGAAACCGAGCAACGCCTCGGCGACGTGCGGCAGCAGGAGCGGATTCGCCTCGACCTGCAGCGCCACCATGTCGCGGTACCACACCGTGTGCAGCGTCTCCCGGCGCTTCACGCGCGTCGCCATGTACGCGGCTTCCGGCGCCGCCTTCCGCAGCAACCCCGCGATCAGCCCGTGCCAGTTGTCCGTCAGATACTCCTGCACGATGCCGAAGGTGGTCACATGCACCGGCGTGTCGCCGCCGTCGTGGATGTAGTTCGCCTGCCGGACGTCCCGGATCTCGCGGTCGAGCTCGGCGTCGCTCAACCCCATACTCAGCAGCATCGACCGGTACGGCGTGTGATGCGTCAACTCGTCCGGCACCCAGACGCGGTCGTTGAAGCGGCCGAGCCACGATGCGTCGTAGCGCACCGCGCGCTCACGGAAGGCATCGCCGTAGGTCTCCGTCGCGCACTCGGTGAGCAGCGCAAGCTTCAGGACGCCCGCGAAGTCGTCCTCCGAGAGCCCCTCCGGCAGCGTCTCGATCACCGCCCGCACATTGAGCCGGTCCTGCATCGACGCGAACTCGTGCGCCCGGATCATGTCGCCCGGCCGCGCCTCGATGCGCGTCACCAGCGCATCGAGCCGTTCCGCCGCTTCCGTGGGGATCGCGTAGTCGGTGCTGTTCATCCTGCTTCCAGTAGTGGTACGCAGCCCGACCGGCTGCCGATCAGACGATACCGGCATCGTAGGCGCCAGCGCCTTCGCCGCCAATACGCAGCGTGACTCGCCAGTGTCGTCCGGCCGCTCGGCAGCGCGCGGAACTGCGTGCCGGCTCGACGAACCGAAAGCACGATGCGCCTTGACCGTGGGTTCAGGACGATCCTAGTCTGAACGTGGAGCGACTTCCGGGCGGACGTTCGTCCCGCATCCGACGGGTGTGAGTCCATCCGGAAGCGCGATCGGCCTCAGACATCGACCGTACGGCGCCCGCCAGCCGGCGGCGCGTCCGCTCCGGCGACACAATACGAGCACAGATGACGACGGAGGAAAGGTACCAAGATGCCTCAAGGCGGCAGCGAAAGCGAGAACCCGGCGATCGACTCGCCGACCCCAAAGCGTACCCGGCCGCGCACGAACCAGGACTGGTGGCCGAATCAGCTGGACCTCTCGATCCTGCGGCGCCACGCGCTCAACCGGGTCGAGGAGGACTTCGACTACGCCGAGGCGTTCAAGACCCTCGACCTCGACGCCCTGAAGCGCGACCTCATCGAGGTCATGACGACGTCGCAGGACTGGTGGCCCGCCGACTACGGCCACTACGGCCCGCTCTTCATCCGGATGGCCTGGCACGCCGCCGGCACCTATCGCATCGCCGATGGCCGCGGTGGCGGCGGCAGCGGCGCGCAGCGCTTCGCCCCGCTCAACAGCTGGCCGGACAACGCCAGCCTCGACAAGGCGCGGCGCTTGCTCTGGCCGGTCAAGCAGAAGTACGGCCGGGCGCTGTCGTGGGCTGACCTCATCGTCTTCACCGGCAACGTCGCCCTGGAGTCGATGGGGTTCAAAACCTTCGGCTTCGGCTTCGGACGCGAGGACATCTTTCAGACCGACGAGATCTTCTGGGGGCCGGAGGACAGTTGGCTCGGCGACGAGCGCTACAGCGGCGACCGCCAGCTGCAGGGGCCGTTCGGCGCCGTCCAGATGGGTCTGATCTACGTCAACCCCGAAGGCCCGAACGGCGTCCCCGATCCGCTCACCGCCGCGCGGGACATCCGCGAGACCTTCCGGCGCATGGCGATGAACGACGAAGAGACGCTCGCCCTGATCGTCGGCGGCCACACCTTCGGCAAGACCCACGGCGCCGCGCCCGCCGGCCACGTCGGCCCCGAGCCGGAGGCCGCGCCCCTCGAGCAGCAGGGGCTCGGCTGGAAGAACGACTTCGGCAGCGGCACGGGCGACGACACGATCACCAGCGGCCTCGAGGGCGCCTGGACCAACGAGCCGACGCACTGGGACAACGGCTTCCTCGAGAACCTCTTCCGCTACGACTGGGAGCTGACCAAGAGCCCCGCCGGCGCCTGGCAGTGGACGCCGACGAACCCCGAGGCGCAGGGCACCGTGCCCGATGCGCACGACCCGTCGAAGCGCCACGCGCCGATGATGCTGACGACAGACCTGGCGCTCAAGCTCGACCCCACCTACGGCCCGATCTCGAAGCGCTTCTACGAGCACCCCGACGAGCTGGCCGACGCCTTCGCGAAGGCGTGGTACAAGCTGCTGCACCGCGACATGGGCCCCGTGAGCCGCTACCTCGGCCCGTGGATCCCGGAGCCGCAGCTCTGGCAGGATCCCGTGCCACCCGTCGACCACGAGCTGATCGACGAACGCGACATCGCCGGGCTCAAGGTGAAGCTCCTCGGCTCCGGGCTCTTGATCTCCCAATTGGTGTTCACCGCCTGGGCAGCGGCCGCGAGCTTCCGCGGCACCGACAAGCGCGGCGGCGCCAACGGCGCGCGCCTTCGCCTCGCGCCGCAGAAGGATTGGCCGGTCAACAACCCTGCCCAGCTGGCGATGGTCCTGCGGACGCTGGAGCAAATCCAGCGCGACTTCAACGGCGCGCAGGGCGGCGGCAAGAAGGTCTCGCTCGCCGACCTCATCGTCCTTGGCGGCTGCGCTGCCGTCGAGGAAGCGGCGAAGAAGGCCGGCCACAGCATCGCCGTCCCCTTTGCGCCGGGTCGTACCGACGCATCTCAGGAGCAGACGGACGTCGAATCGTTCGCCGTCCTCGAGCCGAACCACGATGGCTTCCGCAACTACTTCCAGGCCGGCGAGTCGCTCGCCCCGGAGCACGCGCTGCTCGACCGGGCGTTCATGCTCGACCTCACCGTCGCCGAGATGACCGTGCTGATCGGCGGCATGCGGGTGCTGGGCGCCAACTCCGACCAGTCCCGGCACGGCGTCTTTACCGGGCGTCCGGAAACCCTGACGAACGACTTTTTTGTGAACCTGCTCGACATGCGCACGGAGTGGAAGCCGTCGGGCTCGTCACTGAACCTGTACGACGGCCACGATCGCGCGACCGGCGAATGGAAGTGGACCGGCACGGCCGTCGACCTCGTGTTCGGCGCGAACTCCGAGCTGCGGGCCCGCGCTGAGGTCTACGCATATGCCGACGCGCAGGAGCGGTTTGTGCGCGACTTCGTCGCCGCCTGGGACAAGGTGATGATGCTCGACCGCTTCGACCTCACGCCGCGGCGCTGACGCGGTCAAGCCAAAGGGGCATCACCCGTGTGTGTATGGGTAGACGCGTCGGCGGCCCCAGCCGCGCCGCCGCGTGCCGGCGGCCGGCGCCCTCGTGGCGCGGTGGTGGTGGAGACGGGGGAGAATCGAACTCCCCGTCCAGGCAGAAGACGCCCTGAGTCTGCTACAGGCTTATCCCGTCAGCTTGATCTCGCTCCGCGCACCCGCTGCGGGCCCGGCCGCCCGGAGCCAGCTCGATGATCTTGGGCGCTCCCCATCGGCGTCAGGAGCACAGCACCCCGGCTAATCGTCGCTCAACTCCCACCCGTCGGGGTGAGGTCGGGAGTGAACGTCACTGCCTAGGCAGCGAGGGCGAGTTGAGAGTCGCCGTTTATTGGTGGCCACCGGATTTAGGAGGGTGATGACCGTCCTCCGCCTGCAACTCAGATCCGCCGCCCCCTGTCGAGCCCTTTCGTCCCCACAAGGCGGCCGTCCGACCATACGCATTGTACCGAATCACGCCGTCCTGCCGCTCCGCTCGTGCTACCGCGATCGTCGCCGCGCCGGCACGGTAGGGAATACATGACATAACGAAGCTCTCTTCAGTGCCCGCCGCCGCGAACGCCCGGAGCCATCCCGCCCGCGCCGGTCCAGAACAGACACCGCCGCCTGGCGGGATGGCACAACGTGTGGACCGAACCGCGCGCCGACCGGGCGTGCGCAGCAGCTGCCGACCAACGCTGTCCTGGCGAACCGGCACGCGCCCCGCGCCTTGAGTCGGAGCGCCTACCGGTTGCGCTCCCGCAGCGCTCGTTGCACCTCCCGCTCCGCATCACGCTTCGCGATCGCCTGACGCTTGTCGTAGGCGCGACGACCGCGCGCCAGCCCCAGCTCCACCTTCGCCGTGCCGTCCTTGAGGTACAGGCTGAGCGGCACGATCGTCAGCCCCCGCTCGGCGATCGCGGCGCTCCACTCCCGGATCTGCGCCTTGTGCATCAGCAGGCGGCGCGGCCTCGCAGGCTCGTGGTTCTGATAGCTTCCCGCCGCATACGGAGCGATGTGCGCCCCGTACAGCCACATCTCGCCGTCGAGCGGCCGCACATGCGCCTCGCGGACGTGGGCGCCGCCCGCCCGCAGCGACTTGATCTCCGTCCCGGTGAGGCTGATGCCCGCCTCGAGCCGCTCCAGGACGTCGTAGTCGTGGAACGCCTTGCGATTGCTCGCAACCTGCTTGATCTCGGCCATCGAACGCCCTTGCTGTCCGCGCTCGCGCGCCCCTGCGCGCGCCCCTGCGCGCGCTCCGTACGTCGTGCAGTCCACCGTGGCTCGACGAGCACGGCGACGTGCTGGTGCGCCTCGCATCACGGCGCGCCGTCGTTGGTCACATCATCGCGCGACGGGCGAGACATCCGCGCCCTGCGCCGAAGAATACACAGCGACGCTGCGCAGAAGGGCGAGGCCGGGAACACGCAGCGCTCGTCGGCGCCACCCCCACCCCGGGCCACAACGTGGAGGAGCGGCGCCTCAGCCGCCCGCCGTCGGCGCCGCCGCGGGCGTCGAACCTGCCGCCGCCGTCGTAGCGGCGGCGGGCGTGCCGACGGTCGACGCGCTCGGCGTCGCCACCGGCGCCACGTTGGTCCCGCGCAGGATGTCGATCGCCTTGAACAGTTGCACGTCGCGCTGCTGGTCGATGTCGTCGTTGGAGAGCGCGACCGGCACGTCCGGCGTGATGCCGACCTCGTCGATCTGCTTGCCCTTCGGCGTCAGCCACTTCGCGATGCTCACATACAGCTGCCCGCCGTCCTTCAGGTTGTTCGAGACATTGACCGTGCCCTTGCCGAATGACTTCTCGCCGACGATCGTCGCCCGCCCGTTATCGTGCAGCGCTGCCGAGAGCACTTCGGAGCCGCTGGCGCTGAAGCGATTGAGGATGATCACAACCGGAATGTCCGTCGCCGCGCCGCCCGGCGTCGCCGTGTACGTCGTCTTCGATCCATCGCGCTCCTGTTCCGTGAGGATCGTGCCGTTGTTCAAGAACTCGTCCGCGACGTCCCGCGTCGTCCGCAGCAGGCCGCCCGGGTTGTTCCGGAGATCCAGGATGAGGCCCTTCTTGCCGGTCGACACGACGTCCTTGAGCGCGGTCTGCATCTCATTGTCCGTGGTCTCCGTGAACTCGCGGATCTGGATGTAGCCGATGTCCGTAATCGTGTCCCCGGCGCCGTCCTTGAGCACGCCACCCGGCGGCTGCGTGTTCACGCTCGCCACCTTGATCGCTCCCCGCTCGATCTGCAGCGTCTCCTCGCGGCCGTCGACGTGCTTGACCTTGAGCTGCACCTTCGTCCCGCGCGGGCCGCGGATCTTCAGCACCGCCTTCTCCTGCGTCCAGCCGGCCGTCGATTCGCCGTCGACCGCCTCGATGATGTCGCCGGGCTTGATGCCCGCGCGCTCGGCGGGGCTGCCGGCGATCGGCGCGACGATGACGATCTGGTTGCTCTGGGACGACACGGTGGCGCCGATGCCGTCGAAGGTGCCGCTCGGCCCGACAGTCGTCTTCACGGTGTTCGGGTCGACATAAAACACGCCGCTGTCCGACAGCGTCTGCAGCATGCCGTTGATCGCCGCCTGGTACAGCGTCTGGCGGTCCAGCTTGCCTTGGTCGACGTACCGCGATTGCAGGATCTGAATGATCTGGTTGAGGTTCGAAAAGTCGGTCGCTGCGCTCGCCGAGGCGGCGTTCGCCGGTGGAGAGCCATCGCCGCCGGCATCGCCGCGGACGTAGCCGATGGCGAAGACGAGGACGAGGACGGAGACGGCGAGGAGACCGACGACGGTCCAGCGGGCGGCCTTGAGCATGCAGATCCTTGGGCGAGCCGCCGGCGGGGCGGTGTACACGTCCCGTATCGCTCGATCAGTCTAGCATCGTCGAATTCGGCGAACCAGACAGGCAGCGCTCAGGCGACGCGGCCCCGCGGCGGCGTCCGCGGGGCATTCGGCCGCGCCGCCTTCACCTCGTACAGCCGTGAATCGGCGATCTGCAGCAGCTCGCCCGGCGAGCGCGAGTCGTCGGGGCAGGTGGCGACCCCGACGGACATGCCGAGCTTCAGCGATACGTCCATCGCTGTCAGCGCCGCCGTCGCGGCTACCGCTGCTTCCAGCTTCTCCGCCGTGTGCCGCGCCTCGTCCGGCGTCGTGTTCGGCAGGATCACGACGAACTCGTCGCCGCCGTAGCGCGCGCCGATGTCTGACGAGCGGATCTGGCGGCCGATCGCCTGGCCGACCATGCCCAGAAACTTGTCGCCTGCCATATGGCCGTAGGTGTCGTTGATCTTCTTGAAGTTGTCCATGTCCATCAGCAGCAGCGTCAGCGGCTGGTTGTAGCGCACCGAGCGCTCGACCTCGTGCGAGAGCTGCTCGTAGAAGTAGCGATGGTTGAAGAGCCCGGTCAGCACGTCGCGATAGGCCATGTTACGCAGCCGCTGGCTCAGCTCCTCGAGATGCGCCGAGTACGCCCGCTCGAGGGTGACGTGCGTGCTCCGCGAGTGCGCCGAGAGGAAGATGCTGTACGCCGCCATGAGCAGCACCATGACGATGTCGATGGCGGTCGATGACGGACGAGACATAATCATCGGCGACACGATCGCCAGGCTCAGCGTCACCAGCACGAGCAGCACGCCCGAGACCTGCACCAGCAGCGACGACGGCCGCGACGCGTTCCGGTCGGCGCCCGCCGCGCCCGCGTTCATCACGCTTTCGACTGTCTGGTCTGCCATCGGCCTGTGCTGGTCCTCGCTCGCGGCTACGCCGTCCCGTGCCGGACTGCGCCATCTCCGGCACGCAGCCCGGAACGCGCGTCCGGATGACCGGGATGCACTGCATGGAATATCGGTGCCTGATGGCTACCTCTTGATACGTATCGCCGGCTCGCCGGACCCGTGCGAGCCGGGATCGCGCCTGTGCGAACGGTGCCAGCGGTGGAATCGCGCCATGCGGCAGACATCAACCGCCACGGGACCAAAGGAGCGTGACCCTCGTCCTCGCGTCGTGGTCGGGTGCGCTTCACGGTGCGCGGTCGTGTGCACTGGGCGGGTCGGCGGCTGCTGCGGCGGCCGGATCTGCAAGCGTGATTGGTCGGACGAACGCTGACGGGCACTGTTCGTCCCGACGTTCGGAACCGGCTGTTCGCATTGAATCTGCCGCGCCCTTACATAACAGTTATAGTGCGAACTTGCGATCCGGGGCATCGGGCCGCCGCTGCCGCGACATCAGCCGCCCGAAGAGCCATCGGATCGACATCGGCCCGACCGCTCGCGGCGCGCGCGGCACCCGGACGCGCGCATCGAAGCCGGTCGCCGCGGCCGGCACGGCTGCGACGAGGCATCGGGGTTTCCCCGATCTGCCCGCGCGGCCCGCGTCAGTCGTCGGCGCGCTCACCCCGGCTCGCGCCGACGCCGCCTGCGTTCCGGTGTGCGCCACGCAGGATGTCGATGACGGCCCGCAGCGGCTCACTCTCCGTCTCTTCCAGCTCGCGCTCTGACTCGACGATCTCGACCAGGGCGGTGCTCGGCGTCGTATCGGACGGCGCATCGACGGCCGACAGGTCGCGCAGTGGCGTCGTCAGGCCCATGCGCGTGCGCCAACGGGCGATCACCGCCGCCGTCGACGCGTGCAGCTCGTCGGCGTCCAGCGGCTCGTCTTGCCCCGTGCGCGCGAACGCCTCGCCCACCTGCGCGAGGTTCAGGTTGGGCGCCTTCATCTCCGGCATCGAGACCTGCGGCATCGAGGGCATGGAAAGCGAAGGCAACCCGGGCATCGACAGCGCCGGCATCGCGATGTGGACGCGGTTCCGCAGCAAGACGAACGCCGCGATCGCCGCCACCGCAGCCAGCGCCGCCTCGCCGACTGCCGGGCGTCCCAGAACGACCGCCGCGGCGATGCCGCCGACGCCGGCCAGCGCCAACATCGCGCCGACGCGGAGGCGTGCGAGGGTCCGCACCGCCCCGCTCGCCGGCGACGGCCGATCGCTCGACCGCGACCGCGGCTTCGGCTTCGACCGCACGGGCCCGATCACGCCGCCGCCGACGAGCACGTCGTCGCGGAAGGCGTCGTACTCGCGCCGGAGCCGCGCGTTGCCGAGCACGCCGTACGCCTCGTTCAGCTCGTCGAGCAGTCGTCGGCCACGCGCGTTGGTGGTTGACAGAGCCTGGTACTTCCGCGCGAGATGCCAGTACGCCTGGTCGACCATCGTGCCATCGGCGCGCGGCGTCAGCCCCAGGACTTCGTAGTAGTCTCGGTCGCTCATGCTTGTCCCCTGATCCCGCCGACCCTACTGCAGACAACGTCCCATTCGCGGTCGGCATTTCCCGCGGAGGTTGACGACCGCTGCCGAACCGTTCATCGCCGGCAACCACACTGGGTATGCGGACACCACCTCAGGGCCTGACTCTCCCCTGCATCCAGTATCGGTCGTCGCGCCGCCCGGCTGTGATGGGCCGTCGAATCGCCCGCCGCCCTCCGCGTCCCGAACGGCGAGCTCCGTCGTGGAGCTTCGCTTCTCTCGCACTCGGACAGGGGCCGCGCGCGACGGTCGCCGTGCCGCGAGCAACCAGACCACTCACGGATCAGTGGTTGATTATGTCGAGTTGACGTCTGCACTCTCCCGCTCCTGTGACGCGCCGCCGCCGCCGCCGTTTGATCTCGCAGAAGGCCGCTCTGTTCGGGCCCACCGAGCACCCGACCACCGCCCGACCGAAGAGATGCTCATGAACGCTCCGCAACCCCTGCTCGACCGCTCCGGCCGGCCGATGTTCGTCTGCCGCGCCTGCGGCGAGCCGATGACATCCGACGACCTCTTCCGGCTCGGCCTGCGCCTGCCGGACGACGGCGAATCGCGCGAGGAGTACTGCGATGCCGAGCTCGTCGACGAGGTCGAGCATGAGTCCTGCGGCCGTCGCGCCCGCGCCGGATGACGGCACGAGTTGACTCGCGGACGATGGCGCGTTAGCGTGCAGACGCCCAAAGGGGAGTAACTGGCCCGCGTGCCCGCGGGCAGTCCGGAACGCCAGACCCGGCGCACGCCATACACGCGCCCGGCCGGACAACCCGCGCGACGGGGCAGTGAGACCTTTGATGACATTCGGTCATCAAAGGTCTTCTTTATTCTCGAAGGGATTGACGATGGAGCGGATTCTCCGGCGTTGGCGTTGGCCGATGATCATGGCCGCCCTCGCCTGGCCGGCCGTCGCCGTGCGCCTCGGCGTGTTCGAGGCGGCGGTGCCGGTCGAGACGGCGCTCTTTGGTCTGGCGATCGTCTCGGCGGCGTTCCTCCTGACGTGGTCCGCCGAAGCCGCCGAGCGCGACATCCCGCGCACGCTGGCGCTCGCCGGACTGGCGCTCGTCGCCGTGCTGCCGGAGTACGCCGTCGACGTGCTCTTCGCCTGGAAGGCCGGCAAGGACCCCTCCTACGCCGCGTTCGCGACGGCGAACATGACCGGCGGCAACCGCCTGCTCGTCGGGCTCGGCTGGTCGATGGTCGTCGGGATTTTCTGGTTGAGGACGCGGTCGAACGTGCTCGCCCTCGCCGAATCGCACCGCACCGAGGTCGGCATCCTCGCCATCGCCACCGTGTACTCGTTCGTCATCCCCCTGCGCGGCGGCATCACCCTGCTCGATGCGGCGTTCCTCATCGGACTATTCGGCGCGTACGTCGTGCTGGCATCGCGCGGCGAGGTCGAGGAGGAGTCGGACCTCGTCGGTCCGGCCGAGACGATCGCCAACTTGCCGAAACTGAAACGCCGCCTCGCCGTCCTCGCGATGTTCCTCTATTCGGCGCTGGCGATCGTCATCGCCGCCGAGCCCTTCGCCGAGGGGCTGATCGCGACCGGCGCGAAGTTCGGCATCGACGAGTTTCAGCTCGTGCAGTGGTTGGCGCCGCTGGCATCGGAGTTCCCGGAGTTCCTCGTCGCCGGCCTGCTCGCCTGGCGGCTGCGTGCCGACGCCGCGCTGGGCGCCCTCGTCTCGTCGAAGGTCAACCAGTGGACGCTCCTGATCGGCTGCCTGCCGCTCGCCTACGCCATCTCCAGCGGAAGCTTCAACCCGCTGCCGACCGACACGCGCCAGACCGAGGAGGTACTGCTGACCGCGGCGCAGAGCCTGCTCGCCGTCATCCTCCTGATCAACCTGCGCATGTCGTTGATCGAAGGGTTGGCGCTCCTCGTGCTCTTCCTCCTGCAGTTCCTGACGCCGCGCTCCGCCGTGCCGATCAACGTCTTCTCCGCGATGTACCTCGTGCTGGCGGCGATCTTCCTGGTGCGACAGCTCATCGGCATGCGGCCGTTCTTCGGCCCGCCGCTCCGCGCTCGCCCCGTCGCATCGCCGCCGGCCGACCGGCCGGAGCAACATCGATGACGCCCGGCGACGATGTCGAGGCGCTGCTCGCGCAGGCCCGCGAGCGGCAGGCGGCGCACGATGTCGCGGCCAGCATCGACCTCACCCGCCGGGCGCTGGCGCTCGACCCGGAGCGCCCGGACGCGCTCGAACAGCTCGGCATGCTGCTCGTCACGCGGCGGCGCGCCTACAGCGAGGGCCTCGACTGCATCGAGCGCGCGGTGCGAGCGCGTGCCGACGACGCCGGCTTGTGGTACTCGCTCGGCTGGTGCAGCGAGTTCGTTGCGCACGAGCTCTCGCGCCGCGGCGCGGCGTCGGAGCTCGATCCGAGCGCGCTCTACCAGCGCGCTGCCGAGGCGTTCCGCCGCTGCCTCGCCCTGCAACCAGAGGGCAAGCTCGACGGCGACGCGCGCGACCTGCTCGACCACGTCGAGAACGAGCTGCGCGGGCGATGACGCCGCCGCTGCCCGGCCGATCCACGCCTCGCCAGGCGTCCGCGTTGCGCATGTGCCGCTCCCGTCAGCGTGCGGAGGCCGCCGGGGCGAGCTGCTCGAGGACGACAGCATCGGCGCTGGTGAAGGCGACCCGCCAGCCGGCGTCGCTGCGCAACCGCTCGACGAGCGGCGTCTTCGGCGGCAGCAGGATCACCTGCGGGTCGTACTTCGCGAGCAGCGTTCGCCAGCCGGGGCGGGCGTTGGTGAGCGTCAGATAGTCGCGCAGGAACGCGTCGCCGTAGAACTCCGAACGGCCATCGATGAAGACCTTCGTGCCCGGGTAGAGCTGCGCGATCTCGTAGCCGCCGACGCCGTACTCGTTCAGCAGGCGCCTCCCGGCGTCGTGCGCCCGCACGTAGGCGACGGCCGCCTGCGGATAGCCGGCCTGCGGCGGCGAGATGACGCCGACGACGCCGCTGATGTTGGCGACGACCGGGATCACCAGCGCGACGGTGAGCATCGGCAGCGCGACCGCGGTGACCGGCGACATGCGGAGCGCGGAGTCGGCGCCGGCGCGGGCGACGCGCCAGCGGCGGGCCATCGTGCCGCCGACGACCGGCGTCAGCAACAGCGCGGCGAAGGCGGCGTTGCGCAGCGCCTGCATGCTGAGCACAACGAAGAGCAGCGTCACGAGCAGCAGGAACGGACGCGGCCGCGTGCGCGACAGCAGCGCCGCGACGAGCAGCGCGGCGGAGACGAAGATCGCCGTGTGGAACGGATTGCCGATGCCCGGCCGGTGCCACTCGGCGACGTATGAGGCCGTCGTCGAGTTGTTGAAGACGTAGCGCAGCGGGAACCACAGCAGCGCCGGTCCGTGCGGGTTCAGGCTCGCCGCGCCGGCGCACGCGAGCAGCACCAGCGCCGGCGTCCGCACGTCCACGTCGTGGCCGCGCAGGCGTTCGTAGATGCGCGCGGCCAGCCAGCAGCCGACCACCGCCAGGCCGTACGTGAAGCCGAGGTGGAGGTTCGCCCAGAGCGCCATCAGCGGCGGCAGGAGCCAGACGCGCCGGCTCGGCGACTCTTCCTCGCCGGCGATGAGCGAGACGAACACGGCGAAGAGGAGGAACGTGAACAGCTGCGGCCGCGGCGTCACGAAGAGGCCCAGCACGAGCGCGGAGAGCAGCGTCAGGGCGACGAGCGGCTTCGTGCCGGCGCCCGCCGCCCGGCCCAGCCGGAACATGATGACCATCGCACTGACGAGGACGGCGGAGAAGAGCGCCACGTTGCCGGCGTAGCCGAAGAGCGTCTGGACGACGTAGATGATCGCCTCGGAGAGCCACTCGTGGGCGACCCACGGCTGGCCCGCCTTCGACCACGAGAACGGGTCCGTGCGGGGGATGCCGCCGTGGAGGATCAGGTCGCCGGTGCGCAGATGCCACCAAAAGTCGTTGTCGACGGGCTTCACCAGCGGCATCGCGGCGAGCACGGCGAAGATCATCGCCAGCTGCACGAAGACGACCGGCACGCCGCGCGCGCGCTTCGCCGAAGGACGGACGAGCCGCAGCTTCGGCGGTTCGGGTGCAGAAGCGGCGGGTTGGCGCAGTTGCATCGGACTACCGCAGCCGCTGGAAGATGACCGCGCCCGATCCGTCGTACACGAGGCGATAGTCGCCGCTGGACTTCAGTGAGCTGACGAGGTTCGCGCAGCACGTCGCGCCGCCGTCGAGATTGCCGCTCCCGGTGGCGATGTATGCATACTCGAAGCTGTTGCCGGTACTGCGCGCCCAGTCGGTCAGACATGCCCCGTCGCTCTGCGCGCAGGCGCGAAGCGCCACGTCATCGACCCGGCGCTGGCCAAAGCTGCGGTCAGGGAGCCACTCCGAGCCCTGCACCGTCCCGACGTTGCGTCGCCCGGCGATCACCGGGAACCATTCGGCGTCGCGGTTGACAGGCCACGCCAGATCACTGACGACGACGAATCGGCTCGAGACGGGTGTGTTGGAAGCGACCCAGGCCATGGCACTCTCCTCTGCGGGCGACATGCCGCGCAACGCCTTCGTGCTGTTGATCGCGCCGAGGAATGGATAGAGGAGCGCCAGGCCGATCACGACCGCCGGTAGCCAGCGCGCCGGCGACGGCGCCGCTGCCAGCGCCTGGTCCGGGACGTCCTCCCCCCATGGAACCGACGTGCGCACGAACGGCAGGAGGACATCGGTGAGCCCGATGGCGGCGAGCAGAGCGACGGCGATCGCTATGCCGGTCAGAAAGGTGCGCTGATCGAGGAGCACGATCGCCAGCAGCCAGGCGGGCAGGAGGTATGCGCGCTTGCGCATGCAGGCGATCAGTCCGACGAGCGCCAGCGCCCCTGTCACGTCGAACAGCGGTTGGACGGAAGCGCTGAAGATGGCGAGGGCCACGAACGGCCGCGCCAGCGACGAATCGGCGGAGCCGATCGCGGCGAGCAGCGGCGAGAGGCCGTCCTGGCGAATCACGACGACCCACCACGGCGCGCTCAGACCGATCGTCGCCAGAAGCACGAAGAGGGAATTGATCACGCCGGCACGATTCCGACCGTGCGCGATGAACAGGACGGTACCGATGACGCCCGCGAGCCACGCCATCTCGACGTGCGTGAGCAGCGTCAGCGCCGCGAGCACGGACGCCAGCGCGACGCGACGCGGCGACGGCGCGACGTACATCCGTCGCAGGGCCCAGATCGTGAGGATCGACAGCAGGAAGCCGGGCGCGCGCGTCAAGCCGCCGCCCATCACCATCCAGGTGTACGACGGCGGCAGAAGGCCGAAGAAGGCGACGGCGAGGACCTGCGCCAGGCGCGATTCGAGCAGGTCGCGGGCCAGCAGGAAGAACGCGAACGGGATGAGGATGCTCAGCGCGAGCGGGACGACGCGGAAGATCGTGATCAGGCCGAGCGGCGTCAGGTCGTTGATGGCGGCCGCGAGATAGAAGCCGAGCGGCGGGTAGAAGAACGGGATGCGCATTTGGTTGTAGGACGAGAACGCCGGGATCCGGTAGCCGGCGGCCTGGATGTCCCGCACCATCGCGTAAAACATGCCGCCGTCGTTGACGGGGAAGCCCGAAGAGAGCACGACAACCGCGCGGATGAGGATGCCGACGCCGAACGCCGCTGTCAGCGACGTGACGTAGGCGGTGCGCGAGAGCGAGCCAGATTCCTCGGCCTCTCCCGCCTCGACGGCGCGAAGGCGTGGCCGCGGACGTGCGGAAACGGCGCGAAGTTGCATGAGTAATCGTCTCCCCGTGAGTATCGGCGCGGAATGGCGACCGGATGAGTGGCGCGGCTGACCGCGCGCTGCCGCGGTTGGAATGCTTCAGCGCGGACGAAGCACGCACACCGTGAGTGGATGCTGGTGGCAAAGCGATCGCGCCCCGGATCGCCGGGATCCCCGTCGGTCGGAGTGGTTCGCGAGTGCGTTGAACGCCGGGGCGATCAGCGCGTTGCCCACTGCATGGGCACAGATGTAAACGAACCCCTAAATTTCGTTCAAGAAACCCCTACAGGTGTTCCCTTAGGCGCCGAAATTGTCTGTGACAGGCAGCTGACCCGAGGCGTGCAGTCCAAGCGACGGACGAGGCGCAGCGGCAGCCGGTGAGTCAAGCGCCCGCAGTCCGGGGGCCGGGCGCCTTCCGCACCACCCGTCGTGGCGCGGATGATCGGCACAGCGACCCGATCGCCCTCGGTCGGGCATTCACGTTCTTCCTGAAGGGGGAAATCGTATGCTGAACGAGCTGAGTCTGCGCCTCGTGGTCGCCCTGCAGAGCATCGGGCAGGCGATCGAGGCCAAGTTCCAGGACGAGAAGGGCCAGACGCTGGCCGAGTACGGCCTGATCATGGCGGTGATCGCGGTCGCCGTCGTCGTTGGCGCCGGCGTCATCTTCCGGAACGCGATCATCGGCGCCTTCAACAGCGCGTCGAACTGCATCAGCACGGCGTCCGGCAACACGGGCTGTGGTGCGTAGCTGCGGCTAACGGTTCGCGTGGCAGGGAGGGCGCCCGCGTGGGCGTCCTCCCTCACATCTCGAGGCATGTCTCAAGGGAGCAGAGTCCATGCTCGTACACCTCGCACTGAAGATTCTCGTGGCGTGGCAGACGGCCGCCGGCGACGAGCGCGGGCAGACGCTGGCCGAGTACGGGCTGATCGTCAGCGTCATCGCCGTCGCCATCACGACGCTCGCCGTGATCGCGTTCCGCGGCTCGATCATCGGCGCCTTCGATGGTGCGTCGAACTGCATCAAGGCCGGGACGGCCGGCGCGAGCACCTGCTGAGACCGCGACTCCGGTGCACACTCTGTGATGAGGCGCTCGATGGGGCGCCTCATCTGATCTGCCGCGATTCTTGCCCGGCCGCGGCGCCGCTCGTATCATGGGCGTACTATGTGAGGGCGGGCACAATCGGCCGCGCGCAGCGGCCGGCGGCCCGAGCCCGAGAGGAGCGCCCTGTGTCCGTCAACCTCCGTATCCCCGGGCCGACGCCCTGCCCGGACGATGTCCTGCAGGCCATGTCGCGGCAGATGATCAACCACCGCGGCCCCGAGTTCGCGGAGATCGTCGGTCGCATCAGCGACGGGCTGAAGCAGCTGTTCGAGACGAAGAATGACGTGCTGACGCTGACATCGGCGGGCACGGGGGCGCTCGAGTCGGCCGTCGTCAACACGCTCTCGCCGGGCGACCGGGCGCTCTGCGTGTCGATCGGCAACTTCGGCGAGCGCTTCGCCGACATCGCCCGCACCTACGGCGTCGGCGTCGAGATGCTCGCGTTCGCCAAGGGGACGGCGGCGGATCCGGCGAAGGTGGCGGAGGCGCTGCGGGGCGACAGCAGCTACAAGGCGGTCATGGTGACGCACAACGAGACCTCGACCGGCGTCACGAACCCGCTCGGGGAGATCGCGCAGGCGGTCCGCGAGGTGCGCCCGGACATCCTCATCCTCGTCGACGCGATCAGCAGCCTCGGCTCCGTGCCGCTGCCGATCGACACCTGGGATCTCGACGTCGTGTTCACCGGCTCGCAGAAGGGCTGGATGGTGCCGCCGGGCATGGCCATGGTCGCCGTCAGCAAGCGCGCCTGGGATGCCGCCGAGACCGCGAAGATCCCGCGCTACTACTTCGACTACAAGAAGGCGAAGAGCTACCTCGAGAAGGGGCAGACGCCGTGGACGCCGGCGGTCAGCGTCTACTTCGCGATGGACGTCGCGCTGCGCACGCTGCTGGCCGAGGGGCTGGAGAACATCCACGCCCGTCACGCGCGCCTCGGTCAGCTGACGCGCGACGGCGTGCGGGCGCTCGGGCTGAGGCTGCTCGCCGACGAGCAGGTGGCGTCGAACACCGTGACGGCGGTGTGGGTGCCGGAGGGGGTAGACGGCGCCGCGCTGAACAAGATGATGCGGACGGAGTACCACACGGTGCTGGCCGGCGGTCAGGGCGAGCTGACGGGCAAGATCTTCCGCATCGGCCACCTCGGCTACGTGAAGGAGGCCGACATCCAGGCGTGCCTCGACGCGTTGAAGATGGCGTTGCCGCGGGCCGGCTTCTCGCCGTCGGGAGTGGGCGCCAGCGCACGATAATCGGGCCGGATTCGAACGATCGAGATGAGGGGCGGCCCGCGCGGGCTGCCCCTTCTGCGTACCGCCCGACGACGGGCGCGCCGACGAGGGAGCTTCCGTGGAACAACCGATGACGAAGCGCATCCTGGTGTCCGACCCGATCGCCGAAGATGGCGTCGCGCTGCTCCGGCAGGGCGCCGAGGTGGACGTCCGCACGGGACTCTCGCGCGAGGAGCTGATCGCGGCGATCCCGCCCTACCACGCGCTCGTCGTCCGCAGCGAGACGAAGGTGACGGCCGAGGTCTTCGCCGCCGCCCGGCAGCTCCAGGCGGTCGGGCGGGCGGGCGTCGGCGTCGACAACATCGATCTCAACGCGGCGACGGAGCGCGGCGTCATCGTCGTGAACGCGCCGCTCGGCAACACCATTTCCGCCGCCGAGCACGCGATCGGCCTGATGCTGGCGCTGGCGCGACACATTCCCGAGGCGAACGAGTCCCTGAAGGCGGGCGAGTGGAAGCGCTCGAAGTTCGTCGGCGTCGAGGTGCGTGGGAAGACGCTGGGCGTCGTGGGGCTCGGTCAGGTGGGCTCGGAGGTGGCGCGGCGGGCGAAGGGACTGGACATGACGGTCGTCGCGTACGACCCGTTCGTGTCACCCGACCGGGCGAGCGTGCTGGGCGTCGAGCTGGCGGCCTCGCTCGACGACGTGCTGACGCGGGCGGACTTCCTGACGCTCCACACGGTGCTGACGGCGCAGACACGCCACCTCATCGGCGAAGCGGAGTTGCGCCGCGTGCGGCCGTCGCTGCGCCTGATCAACACCGCGCGCGGCGACCTGGTCGACCTCGACGCGCTCGTGCGGGCGGTCGACGAGGGCCGGATGGCCGGCGCCGCCGTCGACGTCTTCCCGCAGGAGCCGCCGGAGATGTCGGCGGCGGTGCTGCACAACGACCGGATCATCGTGACGCCGCACCTCGGCGCCTCCACCACCGAGGCGCAGGAGCGCGTCGCGGTCGACGTCGCCGGGCAGATCCTGGCGATCCTGCGCGGGGAGCCGGCGCAGTACGCGGTGAACGCGCCGATGATCGCCGCAGAGACGATGAGCGTGCTGGCGCCGTACATCCCGGTGGCCGAGAAGGCGGCGTCGCTGGCGACACAGCTGGCGGCGGGGCAGATGGGGAACATCGAGATCGAGTACCTGGGCGACATCGCCAACCACGATACGGCGGCGCTGAAGGCGGCGGTGATCAAGGGGCTCCTGGGGCCGGTGACGGAAGAGAACGTGACGATCGTCAACGCGAACATCGTCGCGGAGAACCGCGGCGTCAAGATCGTCGAGCGAAAGGGTCCGGGCGAGGACGTGTACGCGAACCTGATCCGCGTCCACCTGCACACGAGCGCCGGTGATACGGACGTCACGGGGACGATCGCGCACGACGGGCCGCACATCGTCGCGATCAATGACTTCTGGGTCGACATCCCGCCGGGCGACGGCTGGCTGCTGCTGTGCGAGAACCAGGACCGCCCGGGGTCGATCGGCGTCGTGGGCACGTTCCTGGGGAAGCACGACATCAACATCAGCTTCATGCGCGTCGGCCGGACGGCGGTGCGCGGGCAGGCGCTGATGGCGGTCGGGATCGATGATCCGATCTCGCCGGAGCAGGCGGCGGAGTTGGCGACGTTGCCGAACATCCTCTCGGCACGGGTGGCGAAGTTCTCGTAGAATCCGCCCATGCAGATGCGACGGGAGGGCGGTGGCATCACCGCCGCCGGGCGACGCGCCTTCGTCGCAGCGCTGGTCGCGCTGCTGCTCGTGCTCGTGGCGTCGGGATGCGCCTCTCGCGCGGGCGCGCCGGACGCGGCTTCGACCGCACGCACCGAAGGGGCCGCCAGCGCCTCGACGGCGCAGGCGACCGCGCCATCGCCAGCGGCGCCTTCAGTCACGCTCGACGCCGTCGGCGACGTGAGCCTGGCGCGCGGCGTCGTCGACACGATGCAGGCGTATGGCGCCGCCTACCCGTTCGCGCTCGTGGCGCCGCTGATCGATGGCGATGTGAACCTCGCGAACCTCGAGGGGCCGCTGACGGACGGCGGGACGCCGTGGGCGAAGGGATACAACTTTCGCACGCCGCCGCGGTTCGCCGGCGCCCTCAACGCCGGCCGCGTCGGCGTCGTCACCATCGCCAACAACCATGTGATGGACTACGGCGCGACGGGCCTGCTCGACACGGTCGCCGCGCTCGATGCTGTGGGAGTGCTCCACACCGGCGCCGGCGCCAACGCGCGCGCTGCGCGGCAGCCGGCGGTCGTCGAGGTGCGCGGGCTGCGCGTGGCGATCCTCGGCTACGTGACGACGCCCGATGAGGCCGGCGGCTTCACGATCGGCGAGTGGCGGGCGGGCGCCGATTCGCCCGGGGTGGCGATCGGCGCAGCGGACGGGATCGCCGCCGACGTCGCCGCGGCGCGCCGGCTGGCGGACTTCGTCGTCGTCGCCGTACATGCGGGCGACGAATACCGTTGGGCGCCGAACGCGACGCAGCGAGCGCTCGCGGAAGCGGCGCTGGCAGCGGGCGCCGACGCATACATCGGCGCCCACGCCCATGTGCCGCAGCCGATCGAGAGGCGCGGGCGCCAGATCATCGCCTGGGGGCTGGGAAACTTCGTCTTCGCGCTCGACAACCTCGACCTGGCGAACATCCCGCAGCCGCGCGTGTCGATGGTCCTCAAGCTGACGCTGACGAAGGGACTCGGCGTGACCTCGTACGACGTCGTGCCGGTGACGCTCGATGCGTCGGAGAGCAGGCCGCGGCCGGCAACGGCGGCGGAGGCGGCGGCGCTGCGCGCGATGGTCGGCGGCTAGCCAGCGGTGGCGCGAGTGGCCGGCGCGAGGCGGCGCCACACATACGCACTGCGTCATGTCGTCGTGCATGGATGCGTGGTGAGACGCGGGGCACGCGCACGTCGAGCCGGCGGCGGCAAAGCCGGGTCAGTGGCAGGCCGCCGGCGGTCGCCGCGTCAGGCGAAGCCCTCCGACGCCGTCTCCCAGCCGGGGATGAACTTCCGCCAGCCTTCCTCGCTGTTCAGGTAGGGGTAGACGACGTAGTAGTTGCTGACGCGCGGCTGGCAGGGCTGCTTCGCGAGCAGCATCTTCGCTTCCTGCGGCGTGCGGCCGGCCTTGCGGTGGTTGCACGTCTTGCAGGCGGTCACGAGGTTCTCCCACGTGTGCCGCCCGCCGCGGTGGCGCGGCATCACGTGATCGAGCGTCAGGTCGCGCTGGCCGCGCCGGCCGCAGTACTGGCAGGTGTAGCGGTCGCGGTTGAAGATCTCGCGCCGGGAGAGGCGCATCTGCGGCCGTGGCCGCTTGATCAGGTAGATGAGCCGGATCACCGATGGCAGGACGAAGGCATGGCTGGACGAATGCAGGAAGCCGCGCCCGTGTTCCAGCACCTCGGCCTTGCCGCGGTCGACCAGCACGAACGCCCGACGCGCGTTGCAGACGTTCAGCGGCTCGTAGTTCTGGTTGAGGACGAGGACGCTGCTACTGGTAGCCATGATCCTGCTTTACACTTCGGCGAATGATAACAGGGCGGCGAAATCGCCAGCAACGAGCGGCCCATGGGTTGAGCCGGCTCCCACGCGCCGGCGTCGGATGCCGCAGGCATCGGCAGGAGGGTCCGTGGCGACGAAAGCAGAGCTGACGGGCGCGCTCGACGTGCTGATCCGCGAGACGCAGCGGATCGGAGAGCGTTTCAGCGACGACGAGTGGGTGATGGCGGCGGAGGAAGCCGGCTGGACGAACAAGCAGGTGCTCGCGCACATCGCCGCCGTCGGCAGCGTCGTCGTGCCGATGATCGGCGGCATGGCGAGCGCCCCGGCCGGCAGCGACCTCGGCGCGAACGTGAACGTCGATGCGATGAATGCGCAGCTCGTCGCCGCCCGTGCCGGCAAGAGCGTCGGCGAGCTCGTCGACGAGGTCGCGGCGTCCTACGGAGGCGTCATCGAATATCTGCGGACGGCGCCCGACGCGCTGTTGGAGCGGCGGGCGACGGTCGGCGGGTACGCCGAGATGACGATCAGCGACATCACGATGCAGATGGTGGCGCTGCACGGGCTGGCGCACCTGTACCACGCGGCGTCGCGCTTCGGGTGATGGTGCGCGGTCTGGTAGCGACGCGAAGCGCCGGATGGAGCGCCGTCGCCGCTGGTGATCAGCGGCGCCGGCTGCGGCCTCAGTCCGGCCCTTCGGCGACGGCGCTGCGGCCGGCCCGCTCGCGGTCGACGACAGCGACCAGCGCCGCGCGCAGGGATTCGAGGCCCCAGCGCTTCTCCGCGGAGAGCAGTACGGCGCCGGGGACGTTCGCCGCCAGCGCCTCCTGGAACGCCGCGATCTCGTCGAGCGAGCGCGGCGGTCGGCCCTCCGCGTCGGCCAGCGCATCGACCTTGTTCAGCGCCGTCACGCGCGGCTTGTCGGCGAGCCCGAGGTCGCCGAGCGTGTCCTCGACCGTCTGGCTCTGGCGCGCGGCGTCGGGATGCGTGATGTCGACGACGTGCAGGAGCACGGTGGCGTCTGCCAGCTCCTCGAGCGTCGCGCGAAAGGCGGCGACCAGCTGCGTCGGCAGCTTCGCGATGAAGCCGACGGTGTCCGTGAGCAGGGCCGGGTGCAACTCGTCGAGCTGGATACGCCGCGTCAGCGGGTCGAGCGTCGCGAAGAGCTGGTTCTGGACGAAGACGTCGGCATCGCGGCTGAGCGCGCGCATCAGCGTGCTCTTGCCGGCGTTCGTGTAGCCGACGAGCGCGACGACCGGCACACCTTCGCGCTCGCGGCGCCGGCGGTACAGCGAGCGCTGCTTGCGGACGCCCTCGATCTCATCCTTCAGCTTCGTGATGCGCCGCCGCACGAGGCGGCGATCCGTCTCGATCTGCGTCTCGCCGGGGCCGCGCACGCCGATGGCGCCGGGCGTGCCGCTGCGGCCGCCGAGCCGCTCGAGGTGGCTCCACTGGCCCTTCAGCCTCGGCAGCAGGTACTCCGTCTGCGCGAGCTCGACCTGCAGGCGGCCCTCGCGGGTGCGGGCGCGGACGGCGAAGATATCGAGGATCATCGCTGTGCGGTCGAGCACCTTCACGTCGAGCGCGCGTTCGAGGTTCCCCTGCTGGGCGGGGGACAGCTCGTCATCGAAGAGGACCATCGTGTAGTCCTCGGTCGTGCGGCGGGACTTGATCTCCTCGAGCTTCCCCTTGCCGACGTACGTCGCCGGATGCGGCGATTCGAGGCGCTGCATCGTGCGGCCGACGACTTCGGCGCCGGCGGTCTCGGCGAGCAACTCCAGCTCGTCGAGCGAGCGTGATTCGTCATGGCCGTCGCGCCCTCGCGTGCGTTCCACGCCGACGAGGAAGGCGCGTTCGGGCTCGGCGGCGGTGCTGTGCATGCGGCTGGGGATCTGGCGCCTCCGTTCGTGCCTGCGCGCCGGCGCCGGCGACGGCCGGCTCGGGTCAGCCTACCACGCGATGGTGGAGGTTGGATGTTGGAGGTTGGAGCGAGTGATCGACGATCAGCTCGAAGAGGAGGTTCGCTGCATGCGGGCGCTGGCCGCCGTCTCGTTGTCGCCGTCACGCCAGCGCCGGCAGTCCCGCGATGCGACGCAGGCCTTCGTCGATGCGGTCGTCGGCCAGCGTGAGGGAGAGGCGGACGTAGCCTTCGCCGTGCGGGCCGTACCCATTGCCGGGCGTGACGATGACCGCCGCCTCATCGAGCAGGCGCTCGGCGAAGCCGGCCGAGGTCATGCCGTCCGGCACCTTCGCCCACACGTAGAGGCTGGCCTGCGGCGGCGTGACCCGCAGCCCCAGCGTGCGCAGCGCATCGACGACGCGGTCGCGCCGCCGCTGGTAGACCGCGTTGTGCTCCGCGATGCAGTCCTGCGGCCCCTCGAGCGCGGCCATCGCCATCCGCTGGACGGCTTGCGAGGCGCCCGAATCGAGGTTCGACTTCACGCGCATCAGGGCATCGATGATGCGGGCGTTGCCGGCGGCCATGCCGATGCGCCAGCCGGTCATGTTGTAGCTCTTCGAGAGCGAGTGGAACTCGATGCCGACGTCCTTCGCGCCCGCGGCCTGCAGGAAGCTGACGGGGCGATAGCCGTCGTAGGCGACCTCGCTGTACGGACCGTCGTGGCAGACGGCGACGTCGTGGCGCTTCGCGAAGGCGACGACGCGCTCGAAGAAGGCCAGGTCGGCGACGGCGCCCGTGGGGTTGTTGGGGTAGTTGAGCCACAGCAGCTTCGCCCGCTGGGCGACCTCGACGGGAATGGCATCGAGGTCCGGCAGGAAGCCGTTCGCTTCGAGCAGCGGCAGGTGGTACGCCGAACCGCCCGCGAACATGCTGCCGATCTCGTACACCGGGTACGACGGATCTGGCACCAGCGCGACGTCGCCGGGGTCGATGAAGCAGAGGGCGACGTGGCCGATGCCCTCCTTCGAGCCGATCAGCGAGAGCACCTCGCTGTCAGGGTCGAGCGTGACGCCGAAGCGGCGCTCGTACCAGCCGGCGACGGCGCGCCGGAAGTCCGGCAGCCCTTCGGTCTCCGGATAGCGGTGGTTCGCCGGCTCGCGCGCCGCCTCGCAGAGCGCATCGACGATGTGCTCGGGCGTCGGCAGGTCAGGGTCGCCGATGCCGAACGATACGACGTCGATGCCCTGGGCCTTCTTCGCGGCGACCTTCTTGCTGATCTGCGCGAAGAGGTAGGGTGGCAGTTGTTCGATCCGGTCGGCGAAACGCATGTCTCGTTCTGCTTGCTGGTGCCTGGTTGCTGGTGACTGGTTACCGGGTGCTGCCCGCCTGGATCGAGAACTTCTCCCGGCCGTCGTAGATCTCCATCGCCTCATCGACGCCGCGGCCGCCGTAGGTGATCGCGCTGATGGCGTTGGTCATCTGCACCGCCTCGGCGAGCGGCTTCTGGTGGATGTTGCGTCCGGTGGCGCTGCCGTAGGCGCCCGAGATGAAGATCTGGTCGTGGAGCGTCTGCAGGAACGTGCGCGGGTCGGTGCTCGAGCCGCCGGCGGTGATCACGCGCGTCCGCCCGGCCGCCTGGACGGCCTCCTTGAACGCCTCGGCCGCCGTGCCCTGCTTCACCTTCGGGTAGTTCACCTTCACGAAGTCGGCGCCCAGCGTCGCGCCGAGGCCCGTCGCGCCGGCGATGATGTGGGGATGCTGCTCTTCGGGCACGGCGGCGCCGCGCGGGTACACCCAGAGCACCGCGAGCAGGCCGTTGCGGTGCGCGTGGAAGCAGGTCTGCGCGGCCTCGCGCATCTGCTCCGACTCGTACTCGCTGCCGAGGTAGACGGTGAAGCCGACGCCGACGATGTTGAGGCCGGCGTCCGCCAGCGTCAGCGCGTCATCGACGCTCGCCCAGGCGAGGCTGCGCGGGTCCTTCTGCGACGTCTTGATCAGGTGCGACTTCGAGTTCAGCTTCACGAGGTACGGCACCGATGCGTAGTCGCGGCCGTAGCGTGCGATCAGCCCGAGCTGCGTCGCGAAGCAGCCGATGATGCCGTCGGCGGCGATCTTGAACAGGTGCCCCGGATCCGCGTCGTCGGCGGCGATCGGCTCGCCATTGCCCAGCGTGCCGTAGAAGTCGTCGTTGAGATGCTCGACCTTCTGGTCGCCGGCGAAGAGCATCAGGCGGCCGGTGCCCTTCGTCATCGTCTGGAAGTTCTGTTCATAGCGCGACTGCTGCGCGGACGGGACGTCGGCCGGGACATCGACCCGGGTCAAGAGCTGCGTCATCCGGATGCCTCCTGTATCTACCGGGGGCGAACGTTGCTGTCTCCCTCCCATGATCGTCCGTCGGACGCGGTTCTTCAAGTGCTGCAGCTCGGGATGGGCCCGGACGCCGGCGGCTGGCTGCCGTGGAACCGCCGCAGCGCGCAGACGGGCATCGCCGGCCCGACGAGGTCGGGGATTCCCTGATAGCATCCGCCCGCACCGGCGTGCGACGATCGTCGCATGGCTGCGCACGCTCCTCCAGGCGGCGACATCGATGCGCTGATCGGCCGGTACCTGACGTACCTGACTGCCGAGCGGAACCTGTCGCGGTTCACGACGCGGAACTACGCTTCCGACCTGCGGCAGTTCTTCGAGCACCTCGAAGGCACCGGCGTCTCGCCGCTGTCCGTGACGCGCGTCGGCTTCCGCGCGTACCTGGCGGCGCTGATCGAGGCGCGCGTCGCGCCGGGGAGCATCAGCCGCCGTACGAGCAGCGTGCGGTCGTTCTATCGCTGGCTGCGCCTCGAAGGCGTGATGCAAGATGACCAGCTGGCGAACGTGCGCGGGGCCAGGCAGCCGCGTCGCCTGCCGCACGTGCTCTCGCTCGACGACATCACGGCGCTGATTGCCGCGGCGGACGGCGACGCGCCGGCGGACATGCGCGACCGGGCGCTGCTGGAGCTGCTGTACGCCTGCGGCCTGCGCGTGAGCGAGGTGCACGGGCTCAACATCGGAAGCATCGACCTGGAGCAGCGGACGGCGCTCGTGTGCGGCAAAGGCAACAAGGAGCGCCTCGTGCTGATGGGCGAGCCGGCGCGCCGCGCGGTCGATCGCTACCTCAGGGCGGCGCGTCCGCAGCTCATCCGCGCACGACCTCGACGGCAGCCCGCCAGCGAAGACCGAGCGGCGCGCGCCTCGTCCGCTGGCGGCACGGCGAGCGAAGCGCTGTTCCTGAACCGCAGCGGCGGTCGTCTGTCGCAGCGCCGGATCCAGCTCATCGTCCGCGCCTATGCGCTCGCCGCGGGCATCGATGCGCGTGTCCACCCGCACCTGCTGCGGCACACGTTCGCGACGCATCTGCTCGACGGCGGGGCGGAGTTGCGCGTCGTGCAGGAGCTGCTCGGGCACGCGAACCCGAACACGACGCAGATCTACCTGCACGTGACGGAGGAGCGGCAACGCGCCGTCGTCGAGCAGTCGCTGGATGGCATGGCGGAGGTGGAACGCGCCCGCCGCGCCCTCGACCGCGAGCGGCGCTGACGGAGCCGCGGTGCGCCGCCGGCCGTCGCGCACCGCCGGGGCCGCCCGTACCGGCCCGGCGCCCACCGTCCGATGCACAACCGCTGCTGCCGCCCGGCCGCGGCCTGGTCGGGACGGCGGGCGAGGCGTCGTCCGCGGCGCTGTTCGTCTCGGTTCCTCAACGTCGAAGGGCGGCCGCCTCCACCGATTCTCAACCTGCCGACCCTAGCCTGCATCCATGCTCGCCAGCGACGCCGTGCGCTATGAAGACGCCACCGCCGGCGTTGCGGAATCTGCAGCCGCTCCCGCGGCCCCTCATCACGAGCGGGTCGCTCGCAACATCCTCGTCGTCCTGACGTCGCAGATCGCCGTCTGGATCGCCGGCTCGGGCTTGGGCGTCCTGCTCCCGCGGTACCTCGGCGATACGAGCATCGGCCGGCTGACGTTCGCGTTTTCGCTGGCCAGCTTCGCCACCGTCGTCGTCCTCTTCGGCTCGGAGCCCTACTTGGCGCGGGAAGTCGCGCGCCGGCCGCAGGATGGCCCTCATCTTGCCTTCAACGCCCTGATCCTGAAGGTGCCGCTGGCGCTCGTCTCGATCGGCACCATCGTCCTCTTCGTGAACGTTCTCGGCTATCCTGCCGTGACCCGGCAGATGGTGTACATCTTCGCCGCCGGCATCATCATCACCGCCGTCAGCAACACGCTCTCATCGACGCTGCAGGGCCTCGAGCGCCTGACGCTGACGTCCTTCGCCAGCATCATCGATAAGGTGCTGTCGGGCGTGCTGGGCGTCGGCGCCGTCGTCCTGGCGGGACAGGGGCTGCTTCCGTACGCCCTGATCCTCGTCGGAGCGAGCCTGCTCTCGACGGGCATCGTGCTCGCGTACTTCCTGCGGGTCGTCGGCTTCTCCTACCGGCTCGACCTCGCCGTTTGGAAGGAGCTCCTGCGCGGCGGCGTCCCCTTCGTCCTCTGGAGCGTCGCCCTGATGATCTACGGCACGATCGACATCACGATGCTGTCGCTGATGACGAGCGACGAGGTCGTCGGCTGGTACGGCACGGCGTACCGGTTCATCGGCATCGCGACGTTCTTCCCGTCGGCGATCACCCTCGCGCTGCTGCCGAACATCTCGAACGTCGGCGTCATGGAGTCGCGCGCGCTGATCCGGCGCTGCCTCGACCTGGCGATGCTGCTGAGCTTTGCGATCACCGTGTTCTTCGTCGTCGGCGCAAGCGCCATCATCGACTTCCTCGGCTATCCGGCCGGCTTCGAACACACGGCGCTGCTCCTGCGTATCCTGGCCTGGCACATCCCGCTGACGACGTTCGCCATGATCGCCGGCGTCGTCGTCATCGCCTCGAACCGCGAGGCGCCGCGCACCAAGGCGGCGATCGCGGCGGCGGTGGTCAACCCGATCCTCAACCTGGCGGCCATCCCGTACTTCACCCGCGCGTACGGCGATGGCGCCATCGGCGCCGCCATCACGTCGGTGATGATCGAGGTGTTCATGACGTCGGTGATGTTCGCGCTCGTGCCGTCGGGCGTCTTCGACCGCGGCAACGCGCGCACGATGCTGCGCGGCCTCGGCGCGGCGGTCTTCATGGCCGGCGCGATGGTCCTCGCCGCGCCGTACGGCCTGATCCCGATGTTCGTCCTCGGCTGCACCGCCTTCGGCGTCGGCGCGATCGTCCTGCGCGCCGTCTCGGTCGGCGAGCTGCTGGAGATCGGCCAGAAGATCGCGCGCCGCGGCGAATCAGGGGCCTGAGGCCCTACGTCAGTTCCTTGATGACGCGCGCCGGCACGCCGGTGACGAGCGAGTTCGGCGGCACATCGCGGCTGACGACGGTGTTCGCGCTGACGACGGCGCCGCGGCCAATCGTGACGCCCGGCAGGACGATAGAGCCCGTCGCGACGTAGACGCCGTCCTCGATGACGATCGGTTTAGGCGTAAACTCGGGCGTGAAACGCCGCTCGCTGGGACCGAGCTTGTGATGCGCCGTGTACATGCGGACGAACTGTGCGATCTGCACGTTCCTGCCGATGCGGATCTCGGCTTCGAGATTGAAGAGTACCCGAACGCTCACCATCGAATCATCGCCGACGCTGAGCCGCGGGTACGGATTCGGGCCGGCCCCGGTAACGCTCACCGCACCGAAGAACGCCACCCGCTCGCCAAGCCGCATGCCCAGCCGCCGGTACACGGCCGCCCGCGCCGTCGTGCAGCTGTACTCGGGAAGCGCGCCGCAGATCAGGTTCGCCAGGCGCAGTCGGAGGCGAACCTGCTGCCCGGCCAGGGTCAACTCGCTGCGCGCGCGCTCGAAGCTCGGCATCTCTGCTCCTCAGGATGATCGGCACGAATCCGGCCTCGTTGTACCCCGAAGCGTCGCCGTGAGGACAGCGTGCGCCGGTGCCGTCACGGCCCAGGACCCGCAGGACGCATGGAGACGCGGGCCAGCCGGTCGACGCAGGCGGCGCCGACCAGCCCGGCGACGAATGCGGCCGCCGGGTTCAGGAGATAGGTGAGCGCCGCCACGGAGAGGCAGACCACGAGGTCCGGCCGCCGCATCTCCTGGAGATGAGCGGCGCTCACCAGTTCGACCCCGGAGACGGCGAGCAGCGCGCCCACCGCCGCCAGCGGCACCAGCGTCAAGATGGCGGCAGCGCTGCCACCGAAGACGACCGCGAGCAGGAGGAACGTCGCGCCGATGAGCAGCGGCGCCGCTGCCGAGCGCGCGCCGAACCGGTAGTGCCCGGCGAGGCCGCCCGCGCCGTGGCACATCGGATAGCCACCGAACGGCGCCAACACGAGGTTGGCAAGGCCGGTCGAGAGCGAGAGGTTGCGCTCGTTCACCACATGCACTTCCTTCGGGAACAGCTGCCTCGCCAGCGCCGCCGTGACGATGATGGCGTTCGTCAGCGTCAGCGGAAGCTGCGGCAGCGCCAGCAACAGCGACCCCCGCACGAAGTCACGGACGTCCGGGCGGACGAGCGCCGGCGCGTGGACGCCCGGGTGCAGCGCGACGCCGTGCAGTCGACCGGAGGCCGCCGCGAGCAGGAGGCCGAAGCTGACGCCGATCAGCGCCGCGGGCAGCCGTCGCTGTGCCAGGAGCACCACGACCAGCGCGAGCACCGAGACGCCGATCCACCAACTCGTGCTTACCTCCTTCAGTCCGAGGCGCGCGAGCAGCAGGCCCAGCCCGACCTGAATGCCGCCGCTGACACTCCCCGGGACGCGGCGGGCGATGACGTCGATCAGCCCCGTCGCTCCGGCGAGCAGGAACGTCGCGCCGAGCACAATGCCCGCCGCCGATACCTGGGCCGGCGACACTCCCTGCGTGAGCAGCGCAGCCGACGCCGCCTTCATCGGCTGGACGCCGAGCGGTATGCCAAAGAAGGCGCCCGACGACATGTAGAACAGGCCGAACGAGAAGAGGACGCCCGTCGCAGGCATGCCCGCCACCGTGATCGCGGCGAGGACGTGCGGCAGGAAGGTGCCGAGGTCGCCGAGCGCGCCCGATACTTCCCGCACGTTCCAGGCGAAGCGCGGCCGGGCGTAGCGCGGCGCTGCGTCCGCCGCCTGCGAGCGGCAGCGCACCGGCACGACGGCCAGGCGCTCGAGCCGCGTCTCGTGCTCGCGGACGAGGCGCACGCCGTGCGGCACGCCGTCGGCATCGGGCGGGCAAGCCACCGGCGCAACGACGCTCATGAGCGGCCTCATTCCTGGCTGCCACGCTTCGATCGCAGGCTAGCGCCCCGGCGCATCTCACGTCCTCGCGGCGCTCAGACGCTCGCGCGCCGCCGGCGACCCCGACCCACGAGCGCCGGTGCCCGGGCCGACGCTCCTGTCGTGGTGCGAGGCCAGCATCGTCGCGATCCGCCCGGGCGCGCAGACCCGGATCCCCGGCCACGCCCCATGCTGCCTCGATACGAGGATCCACGTTATGCCCACGGCAGCATAACGCCACCTCGGACCGGCCGCCAGCGCCCGGTGGATCGGGCGTGAAGAGGCGTCTCGACACGCGCTCGACGGCGCGTCCACGGCGGCTCAATGGTCGCCGCATAGGCTGACTGAGTCGGCGCTACTCTCGTTACGTCAGGCGCCGAGCACGCTGCAGGAGCAATCTCTGAAACCGCGCATCGCGTTCGTCATCGAGCAGGCGCTGGGCCACGTCGCCTACGGCGCCGGCCTGCGCCGCGCGCTGGCGACGCGCGATGATGTCGACGCCGTCTGGATCGACGTGCCGTTCGCGCCGGAGGGGCTCGGCCGGCTGCCGTTGGTGCGCCGCAACTGGACGCTGCGTGGCAGCCTGCAGGCGGCGAGCCGCATCCGCGCTGAGCTGCGCCGCGGCGCGATCGATGCGATGTTCCTGCACACGCAGACGATCAGCGTCTTCGCGGGCGGCCTGATGAACCGCATCCCGACGCTGCTGTCGCTCGACGCGACGCCGGCGAACCTCGATACGCTGGGCGGCGCGTATGCGCACGACGTCAACCCTGCCGTCGTCGAGCGCCTGAAGCGCGCGGCGCATCGCCGCGTGGTGGCACGCGCGCGGCAGTTCACCACCTGGTCGCAGTGGGCGAAGGATTCGCTCGTTACCGACTACGGCGCCGACGCCAAGCGCGTGACCGTGATTCACCCCGGCACGAACATCGATGCCTTCGCCGCGCGCGCCGGGGCGCCCCGGCCGCCCGGGCGGCCGCTGCAGCTCCTCTTCGTCGGCGGCGACTTCGTCCGGAAGGGCGGCGACCTGCTGCTCGACGTGTATCGTCGCAGCCTGCGCGAGACGTGCGAGCTGCATATCGTCACGGCGACCGATGTGCCGTCGGGCGAGGGCGTCCACGTCTACCACGGGCTCAAGCCGCACGCGCCCGAGCTGATCGCGCGCTACGCCGACGCCGACGTCTTCGTGCTGCCTACACGGGGCGACTGCCTCGCCGTCGTCATGGGCGAGGCGATGGCCGCCTCGCTGCCGATCGTTACGACGACGGTCGGCGCCCACCGCGAGGCCGTCGAGGACGGCGGCAGCGGCTACCTCATCGGCGTCGACGACGCGGACGCGCTCGCCTCGCGGCTGCGGGCGCTGGCGGCCGACCGGGCCCTGGCGGCGCGCCTCGGCCGGCGCTCGCGTGCGATCGGCGAGGAGCGCTTCGACATCGCGCGCGGCGCGGCGCAAATCGCGGACATGCTCGTCGCTCTGGCGGACGAGCGCGGGGTCAGGGAGATGGGGCGCGTGCGCCTGGCGGCGCCAGACCCGGAGCAGAACGCATGACCCGAATCCTCGTCACCGGCGGCGCCGGTTTCATCGGCGGCCACCTCGTCGACCGCCTTGTGCGCGACCGGCACGACGTCATCGTGCTCGACAACATGCGGCGCGGCCGCGCCTCCGCGCTCGGGCAGCATCTCCGCGCCGGCGACGTCGAGCTGGTCGAAGGCGACATCCGCGACGCGGAACTGCTCACCGGCGTGATGCGAGGGGTGGAGACGGTGTACCACCTCGCGGCGCAGTCGAATGTGATGGGGGCGATCGACGACGCGGAGTACAGCTTTACGTCGAACGCGCTGGGCACGTTCAATGTCCTGCGTGCGGCGGCCGATGCGGGCGCCGCGCGCCTCGTGTTCACGTCATCGCGCGAGGTGTACGGCGAGTCCGGCTACGTGCCGGTCGATGAGGATCACCCGCTGGCGGCGAAGAACCCGTACGGTGCGAGCAAGGTCGCGGGAGAGGCGTACGCTCGCACGTTCGCGCACTGTTACGGGCTCGATGTCGCCGTCCTGCGGCTGGCGAACGTGTACGGGCACGGCGACCGGGACCGTGTGATCCCGCTCTGGCTCGATGCCGCCGCCGCGGGACGCGACCTGAACGTCTACGGCGGCGGCCAGGTCCTCGACTTCGTCTGGATCGCCACCGTCATCGACGCGCTGACGCTCGCCGGCGAGGAGGGGCTGCCGGGCCCGACGAACATCGGCAGCGGCGTCGGGACGTCGATCCTCGAACTGGCGCGGCGCATCATCGAGGTCGGCAGCTCGCGGAGCCAGATCGCCCGCGTGCCCGCGCGTGGCGCCGAGGTGACGCGGTTCGTCGCCGATACGACACGGATGCGCGCCCTCGGCATCGAACCGGAGTCCGACCCGCTCGCCCACCTGCCGGCGCTCACCGAAGCATACGCCGCCGGCGTCGCAGTCTAACGATGGCGCCGCGCACCCTCATCGTCATCGGCGACCCGGCGGGCGAGCGGCGTGACGACGGCACGCGTCCGCGGCGCGACTACGACGCGCTGGCGGAGCATCTCGGTGCGGACCTGCTCGATGCCGCCATCCTCGGGCGGCGGCGTGGCCGCCTGCTCGACGGGATCGCCATGGCGCGCACGGCGGACGGGCGCTCCGCCGCGTACGACAATATCTACTGCGATAGCGAGCACATCGGCATGCCGCTGGCGTTCCTGCTTGGGCGGAAGGCGAGGCGGCCGCGGCTGACGACGATCGGCCACTACCTCTCGCCGCTGAAGAAACGGTTGATGGCGCGCCTCCTCCGCGCGCAGCGCCACATCGATGCCCTGATCGTGCACTCGCCGGCGCAGGCCGAACGCGCCCGGTCGCTGGGGTTCAGCGCCGGGCAGGTGGCACTCGTGCCCTACCAGGTCGATGCCCGATTTTGGACGCCGCGGGACGCGGCGGTCGGCGCGCGCGTCGCGAGCGCGGGTCAGGAGTTCCGGGACTATCACACGCTGATGCAGGCGGTCGAGGACCAGCCGGTCGAAGTGCAGATCGCGGCGGGCAGCTATTGGTCGACCCGGCGCGAAAGCTACCGCGCCGCAGATGTGCCGCCGAACGTGAGCGTGCGGCGGCGGCCCTACGACGAGCTGCGGGCGATGTATGCGGACGCGCGGTTTGTCGTCGTGCCGCTGCACGACGTGGACTTTCCCGCGGGCATCATCACGATCCTCGAAGCCATGGCGATGGGAAAGGCGGTCATCGTCAGCCGGACGCGCGGTCAGACGGGCACCGTGAGCGGTCCGCTGATGCGCGACGGCGCGCTCCACGCCATCGGCGAGCAGGCCTGGCCCGAGGCCACCGGCATCTACGTGCCGCCCGGCGACAGCGGCGCGCTGCGCGACGCGATCCGCTATCTCATCGACCATCCGGAGGTCGCGGCGCGCATGGGCGCGGCGGCGCGGGCGCACGTCGAAGCATCGCTGACGCTCGACCACTTCGTCGCGCGCGTGTCGGCGCTGATCGCTCCCGCAGCGACGGGCGAGCGCCGCGAGGTCTATGCATGAGCGCCGTCGTCGACGTCGTCCTGCTCGCGGCGCTGGCGCCGTTCGTCGCTTCGGCGCTGTACCTCGCGGCGCTGGCATTGCTGGCGATGCTGCCGCGGCGTGCGCGCCCCGTCCCGCCATCGACGGTCCGGCGCGTCGTGATCCTCGTGCCGGCGCATGACGAGGCGCAGCGGTTGCCCGCGCTCGCCGCGAGCATCCGGGCGCTCGACTACCCGGCAGAGCTGTACTCGGCGCTCGTCGTCGCCGACAACTGCCGCGACGACACGGCGCGCGTCGCGCGCGATGCCGGCTTCGAGGTCTGCGAACGCGCTGATGCGGCGCATGTCGGCAAGGGGTACGCGCTCGCCTACGGGCTGGGGCGGATCACGGCGCCACACGATGCCGTCGTGTTCGTCGACGGTGACTGTGTCGTCAGCCGGAACCTGCTTCGCGTGTTCAACGCCCGCCTCGACCGCGGCGACGAAGCGGTGCAGGCGCACTACACGATGGAGACGGATGGCGCGTCGTCGACCGCCTCGGTGCGCGGCCTGGCGCTGGCGCTTGTGCACCTCGTGCGGCCGCGAGGGAAGGAGCGCATCGGTGCGAGCGCGGGCCTCAAGGGGTCGGGCATGTGCCTGAGCCGGCGTGTCGTCGATGCGCTGGGATGGCAGGTGTTCGGGCTCGCGGAGGACATCGAGCAGCACGTGCGGCTGCTGCGCATGGGCGTGCGCGTGGCGTTCGCCCCGGAGGCCGTCGTCACGGGAGCGGCGCCACGAGCGCTGGCCGGCGCTCGCGCGCAGCATCGACGCTGGGAGGCGGGCAGGCTGGCGGCGGCACGCGCGATGGCGCTGCCGCTCCTCTTCGAAGGCTTCCGCCGCCGATCACCGGCGTGCATCGACGCGGCGCTCGAACTCCTCGTGCCGCCGCTGTCCCTGCTCGGCGCCGCGCTCGCCGGAGGAGTCGTCGTCGGCGTCGTCTTCGGCTTTGCGGCGCTCGTCGTCGCGAGCGCGGTCGGCATCGGCTGCATCGGCGTGTACGTGGCGGCCGGGGTGGCGCTGCAGCGTCGCGGCTGGCGGGCGACGGCGTGCGGTATCGCCGCGATGCCGGTGTATGCGACATGGAAGCTGGGCGTCTACGCGCAGGCGGTCGTGTCGAAGCCGCGCCGCTGGGAGGCGACGCGCCGCGACGCCGCGGCGACCATCCGGCCCGGCGGGCGCTCCGGAACTGGCCGCTGACGAATAGCGGCGCTACTGCTGGACGATCTCGAGCCCCATCGGCGCGCCCTGATACCAGCGGAAGCCGTCGTTGCCGCCGCCGGCGCACGTGACATCGGCCGCCGTCACCGGCGTCCCGGCGGGCAGACGCGCGACCCACGTCTGCCAGACGCTGTCGCGGCCGGAACCGCGCGCCGGCACGCCCTTGACGCTGCAGCTTGCCGCCGACCAGGCGTTGAACACGGCGTCTTCAGAGCCGGCCGGCGTCAGGCCGTTGACCGGCAGCGTCGGACCATCGAACGCGACGTTGTCCCAGTGGAACATGTTGCCCGCGACCTGGCACTCGGCGATCGTCGCGTAGCCTTCCGTCGCGTACGCCTTGCAGGAGTTGTAGTTCAACTGGTCGAGGTAGACGTAGGCGCGGTCAAAGCCGATGTCCTGAATCGCCGTATCCACCTGCGTCTTGCCATTGACGTCGATGCGGATCCGCGTGCGGCTGACGTAGACGTCCACGGAGTCGCGCGTGTTCGGCGTGCCTTCGTAACGCGCACCGCAGCCGTTGCACTCCGGGTACTGGTCGACAAGTTGCCCGCCCTGTGACTCGCTCACCTGGAAGGTGCCGTTGCGGAACCACACTTCGAGCGACTGGTCGGTGACCGGCTGGCCATTGCGCTCGTCGACGGCGGTCTTCGTCAGCTGCGGCGTCAACACCAGGCGGACGTAGCGGCGCTCGAGGGTGCTCAGATCGACGTCGAAGCGGATGCGGCCGGTGCGGCCGGCGAAATCGAACGGGCGCTGCAAGCGCATCACCGCCATGCCGAACTGCCCGTCCTCGAGGCGCGTCATGAAGTGCTCGCGGAACGAGATCCCGCAGGGGAACGGGATCGTCTGGGCGCCGCTGACGTCAGAATTCTCGGCGTTGTTCGTCGTCACGTAGTACGGCAGCTCCGCGGTCTGGCCGGCGTTCGTGCTCGAGAGGCAGTCGAGCGAGGCGCCATCACCGGGTTGAGGGAATGCGACTTCGGCCGTCGTCTGCTTCGTGCGATAGTCGTTGCAGAAGCCGCCGGACCACGTGTCGCAGAAGCGCGGCGGGCTGCCGCACTGGCTGCGGCCCAGCACATCGAGCTTCTGCGGACAGACCGTCGTATCGAAGTTCGAAGCCGGACCGGAGGCCGCTGCGGGTGGCGCCGATGGCGGCGCAGAACCGGCGTTGGTGGCCGAGGAAGGCGCGCGCGGCGAGCCGCCAGGCGCTGGCGGCGCGGAACCCGAGCCGGACGGCGCGGCCGGGCCGCCCGGGGAACCCGGAGCGCCGCTGCGTTCGGGCGTGGCGACGGCCTGGGCGCCGGGCGTGCTCTCGGCGCCGGCGGTCGGCGCCGTTGCCGTCGCTGGCGACGCCGTCGCGTCGGCATCCGGTGTGCGGGTCAACGCTTCCTGCCCGGACGCCGCCGCCGACCGTGCTTCGCAGTCCGCGGCAGAGCTGCAGCCGCCGCCCGATGAGATCATGCGGACGATGATCAGCGCGGCGACGACGCCGAGCGTGAAGGCGACGATGCCCAAGCTGGCGAGCCGGTGTTCCCGCAGCTTCCGCATGCTCGTCCGCTCCTCCCCACTCCGGGCGATTCTACCATAACGTCACGCGGGATTGCGGCCACACTCGCGCCGTTCCCCGCCGATCCGCGCGTCCGCTCGCGAGGACGCCGCCTTCGCATGATGCGCTATCGGCCGGCTGCGGCGCCCTCGCCATCGTCGCATCCCCCAGCTTCCAGCGCGACCCCCCGATTCCGACTGCGAACGCAATCGGACGCACCAGGCGCCAGGAAGGTCTCCTGGCGCCTGGTGCGTTCTGTCAAGTAGCGCGCGTCACTGCTTGACGATTTCGAACCCCATCGGTGTGCCGCGGTAGAGGCCGAAGCTGCTGCCGCCGCTGCACTGCACATCGCCCGGTGATACCGGCGTGGATGCGGGCAGCCGCGCCACCCACGTCGACCACTTGTAATCGCCAGCCGGTCCGGTCGCCGGCACGCCCTTGACCGAGCAGGTCGTCGCCGACCAGACGTTGAAGACGACGTCCTGGTAGCCGGTTGGGGTCAACGAATTGAGTGGCAGCTTCGGCCCGTCGAAGGCGATGTTGTCCCAGTGGAAGGTGTTGCCTGCCGCCTGGCACTCGGCCACGGTTGCATAGCCCTCCGTCGCGTACGCCTTGCACGAGTTGTAGTTCACGTGTTCGAAGTACACGTACGCCCGGTCGAACCCGGCGTCCTGCACGGGCGTGTCCACCCGCGTGACGCCGTTCACGTCGATGTGCACGCGCGTGCGAGAGACGTAGATATCGACGGAGTCGCGTGCGTTCGCCTGCCCGAGATAGCCCTCACCGCAGCCGTTGCAGCTGGGGTACTGGTCGACGAGCTGGCCGTTCCGCGTCTCGACGACCTGAATGCCGCCGTTGCGGAACCAGACTTCCAGAGACTGGTTCGTCACCGGCTGGCTGCTGCGGTCGTCGATTGCCGTCTTCGTCAGCTGGGGCGAGAGGACGAGCCGCGGATACCGGCGCGCCAGCGTGTTCAGGTCGACATCGAAGTGGATGCGCCCCGTCCGCCCGGCGAAGTCGAACGGCTGCTGCTGGCGCATCACCACCATGCCGAATTGCCCGTCCTCGATCTGGGTCATGATGTGCTCGTTGAAGGACATGCCGCACGGCGATGGGACGATTTGTGCGCCCGGCACCTCGCCGGGTTCCCACTCCGTCATGTCCGTCGGCAGATAGTAGGGCAACGAGCTCGTCTGCCCGGCGCTCGTGCTCGACAGGCAGTCGAGCGATGCGGCGTCGCCGGGCTGCGGGAATGGCTGCGGGTTCGTGTTCAGCGTCTGCTTGCTGCGGTAGTCGTTGCAGAATCCGCCGACCCAGGTGTCGCAGAAGCGCGGCGGCTGGCCGCAGACGCTCTGACCGTTTGGCTGCGTCTTGGCGCCGCACACCGCGGCGTCGAAGCTGTCGCCGGCGCCGCTCGGCAACGTCGGAGTCGGCGTCGCCGTGGGTGCGGCGGTCGGCCGCGGCGTCGGCGTGCTCGTGCTCGTCGAGACCGGCGTCGTCGGGGTCGGTGCTCTCGACGTCGCGGTCGCCGTCGGCGTTGTGGTCGCCGGCAGCGCCGTGCGGGTCGGCGTGGCGGTCGCGGTGGGCACGCCGAACGTCGCCGTCGATGTTGGCACGGTCTGCGTTCCGTCCGAAGCGTCAATCGTGAGGAACATGCTGAACGACGTGCCAGACTGCATCGCCCAGCCCGTCTCCTTCTGCGGATACGGCCCGTACGGCTGCGGGCTGAAGCCCGATGCGAGCGAGCGCGGGAGCTGGTCGCCAATCCGATACACGGTGGACACGCTATCTGTCTGCGCCACGATCCAGTAGCTGCCGGCCTCGAGGACGGGAGAGGAGGTCGGTCCCTGCATGTTCCATCCCTGCAGAGCGTGGCCCGGGTCGGCCTGCGCGACCAGCGTCCCCAGCGCGTTATTCACGTTCGTGTAGAGGCCGAGGCGCAGGTGCGCGTTCGGCCTCGTGGCGCCGACGTACACGGCGAGCGACCGCAGCGCACCATCAACGGGCACATACACGAGGGATCCGTTGATCGAGCCCGCGTCCATGTCGTCGTTGACGCCGACCATCGTAATGCGGCCGTAGTTGAGAAGGTTCAACGTCGGTTCGGCCGGCGTGTCTGTCGGCGCGGCCGTCGCCGTCTGCGTCGCCGTCGGCGCCGGCACGATGGTCGTGCGCGTGCTCGTCGGCGTCGCCGTCCGCGTCGCCGTCGGCGCCGACGCGATGGTCGTGCGCGTGCTCGTCGGCGTCGCCGTCTTCGTCGCCGCCGGCGCGGACACGATGGTCGTGCGCGTGCTCGTGGGCGTTGCGGCGCCTGGCGTCGCCGTGTTCGTCGCCGTCGGTGGCCGCACGGTGTTCGTCGCCGTCGGCGAGGCGGGAGCGGGGCCGACGGCCGCGCCGATGCGGACGATCGATGCGTGCGCCTGCTCCCACGGCGTGAACGTACTCCAGTCGATGGCCAGCTTGTCGCCCGTGTTGTTGCTCTTGTAGCTCCAGCCCCAGAAGCCGGCGTAGCCATTGTTCAGGACGGTGTCAAGCAGCGGTCCCGCCTGACCGGGGTCCATGCTGATCTCCCCGACGACGATCGGCCGGTCGAGGTTGAGGCCAGACACCGGTTGGGCGAGTGGCGACAGCGCCGTCTTCCCCAGCACGGGGTCGTTGATCGTCCAGCCGTCCATCCACGAGTAGTAGTGCGTCTGGTAGTAATCGAGGTTGAGCGCCGGCAGCCCGCGCGCGGCGGCGAAGCTGTTCGTGTAGATCGCGTTCCACTTCAGCGACGCCGAGCCGATGGTGACGAGGCTGCGCGTGTAGAGGTGGAACATCTGCGAGGCCGCGCTCGCGTAGCTGAAGAACTGCTGCATCGTCACCGGCTGCATGTTCGCGTTCACCGCCGGCTGCGGCAGGTCCGAGAGGATCCACTCCGGCTCGTTCATCAGCTCCCACGAGGCGATCGTCGGTTCTGAGCCGTACGCCTGCGCGAGCGGCCGGATGACGTTGTTCACGAGCGCCGTGCGCTTGTTCGGGTCGCTGATCAGTCTGCTGCGGCCGCCGACCTGCACGCCACCGACGTTCTGGGCGTTGCCGAACAACGAGAAGTCAAACAGCACCAGGTCGAGATAGATGTTGTTCTGCCGCGCGATGGCGATCGCGGCGTTCAGATCGTCGTACACCTTCTGCTGGACGCCGGTCGGCGTGCCGTCGGCGGCGTAGTTGATGCCGGCGCGGCCATCGGCGAACAGCCACCAGCGGACGATATGGACGCCCTTCGCCTTCATATCGGCGAAGTCCTGCGCGTACGTGTTGCTGGTGCTCACGCCCATCGACCCCCAGGCGTTCGATCCGAAGTCGTTGCCGTAGTTGACCCAGGGGTAGTTCGCGCCGAGCAGGAAGTACGGCGTTCCGTTGACGGGAACGCGCGCGCCCGATGTCGCCGCGAGCACGGCGCTGCTCGGCGCCACGGTCACCGGCTGCGTGGCGGTGTTCGTGCCGTCGCTCGCCGTCAGGTCGACGCTGCCGGAGGCGTCCGCCATGCTGGTGACCTGGGAGCCTGGCAGCGCCATCCGCGCCTGCACGTCACCAGAGGGCGATGCGGTGGTCGTCGTGGCGGCCATCTGGCGGTCTTGCCAGTACAGCCGCACCTGCTGTCCCGGGGTGAAACCGGAACCGTAGGCCGTCAGCATCACGCCGTCGGGCGTGTCCGCGGCCTCCGCGCGCAGTGTCGCGACGACGGCAGGCGTGGACGGACGCAGGGCGAGTGTCACCGGTACCAGCGCGACCGCGATCACCGCCGCGGCGACAAGCCGCGGGGCGAGGCGGCGCCGCGCGGCGGCCGGCGGCTGCCCGGCCTGCTTCCCGCGTGCGCGGCGAACCTGATGCAACGCTCGAGGCGCAGCCGGCTCCTCTCCGGCGCGCACGACGTCGCCCGTCGTTGCGCTCGAGGCGTCGGCTGTCGCGGTCGAGGCGAGCCGGGCGGCTTGACGGCGCCGGCGGCCGAGTTCTGCGTTCATGGCGAGCGTGGCGACCACGCCCAATACGATCGCCCAGATCTTCGCGTTCGTCCGGAACTGTCTCATCGGTGTGTCCAACCTCTCTGCACCCCGCGGCCGGCACGAAGGCCGATCCCCGAGGTGTCCACTCCGGGGATGCAGCGACCACCCCACCACTTTTGAGACGTGTCGTTCGTGATTCCCCTCTGACCCTTCTTCAAGCTTCGGGCGGCCCGGTGACCGTCTGAAGCGACGCATCGGAATCCTTTTCGACCTTTCGAGATTCCCATCAGCCGCCCGATACGCGCGACCGACCCAATGTGTAGGCCGGATGCCCGGAGCGCGGCTATGAGCGTTTGTCCCCGCGAGAAGGCGCGCCGTACCCCTATCGCGCCCGCGAATCCTGCCGATCCTCGGCCGCCACGACTGTGCGTCCTGCGCGATGTTCGGTGTCCGCCCAGCCGGGAGCGGGCGGCATCGACCAGCCCCCCCGGCTGCTTCTCATGCATCGATGGCCTGACTACGGCAGCGGGGCGGCGCCGGCGCTGTAGTACGCCGCCGCCTTCTGCCGGAAGAAGCCGCCATCATCGTCCGCGCTCGTCGATGTGCCCGTGTTGCCGTCGATCGGCGCCGGGTTCGTGACGCCGTCGCCGGCTGCATCGCAGGCGCAGGTGGCGCCGTCGGCGCCGCGCCCGAAGAGGAACGCGACGACGCCCGCCTGCACATAGGCGTTCAGGTTCGCCCGCGACGGATCGTCGAGCAGCCACTCGACGCGGTTGTCCTGGTAGTGATCCCAGGTGTTGTTCATCGCGCGCATCTTCGTGTTGCCGAGCGGGACCTGCCACATGACGACGCGCTTCCGCGAGACGGCGACGAACTGCGCCAGGAAGCGGGCTTCGCGGGCGAAGTCGCCGGCGTCCCACCAGCTGGCGGCGCCGTCGCCGTACTGGAACTGCTTGAACGCGGCGTCGCGGTCGCTGAACTCCGCGAAGGCGATGTCGAAGCTTCCGCCCAGCGAGTTGAAGAAGCGCGCCGCCTTCTGGCCGAGCGCATCGACCGTCGCATCAGGCGGGTTGCTGAGCGCGATGTCGTTGCCCGTGCCCCAGGTGCTCACGTGGTAACCAAGCAGCACGTTCGGCGCGTAACGGTCGCGCAGCCGCGCGACGGCCTGTGCGAAGCCGGCGAAGGTCTCCGGCAGCCCGGCGAGCTCGGGCAGGCCCGTCGACGAGACGCGGGCGGGCACACTGCCGGCGTCATCGTTGCTCGCCCGCTGCTCGATGAAGCCCCAGAGATCCGGCTCCACCTGCAGCACGACGGTGTTGCCCGGATAGGCGCCGGCGCGCTGGAAGAAGAGCTTGAGGTCGTTGTAATACGCCGTCATCGTCGCGGCGTTCTGCAGATTGTCGTAGACCCCGGTCGACTCATCCTGGCCGTTGCCCGGCGAGGACTGCGCGATCATGTAGTAACTGAAGACCGGCGTCATGCCGTTCGCGACCGAGTCCTGGATGTAATTCGTGACGAACGCGCCATTCGCATTCCAGTTCGCCCAGCCACTGCCGGTGTTCACGCCGCCGGCCAGATACTGGTAGCGAAATGCGAACGGCGCCATCTGGCGCAGGCTGGCGGCATCGCCCGGCGAGTCCGCCATGCCGAGCTGCAGCATCGACGACGGCCAGCGCGCCGGCAGCGGCGGCAACGCGCCGGCGAGCGGCGGGCGCGGCGTCGCTATCGGCTGCGGCGGCGCTGGTGTGTTCGTCGGCCGGGCCGGCGCTGCTACGGTGATCGTCGGGCGTGCCGGCGTCGCGGCGGTGCTCGTCGGGCGGGCCGGAGGCGCCGTCGTCGGCGTCGGCGGCGCTTGGCCCGGCGACGAGACGGTGATCACGGCGGCATTGCTGTTCCAGTGGTAGAGGGTGCGCCAGTCGGCGCTGAAGATGCCGACGCGCACGGTGTAGGCGCCGGCCGCCGCGTCCGCCGGCACCGGCCATGACATCGTGAACGAACGAGTGACCCCGGCGGTGAAGCCCTGGTTGGTGCGCACATCCTGCAGTACCCGGCCGGATGGGCCGTAGACCTCGATGTCGACAAGTGCCGTGTTCGTGTTTGCGGCGACGGCGTACGTCGTGATCAGCGTCGGGCTGCCCGCCGTCGCCTTCGCCGACGCGGACTGCGCCATGGTCATGAAGCCACCGGCGTTCTGCGGCATTGCGACCGCGGGCGATGCCGCCCGCGGCGCGGCGCCGGCAATCACCGCGAGCAACAAGGCACCCGCGCCGATGAGCCAGCGGCGGTGTCGCACGTTGGTTGGATACCTCATGAAACTCCGTCCCCGATCGTCCCCCTGTACGATTGGCGCTCCCCATCGCGCGCCTTCGGGCCGCTCAGCTCATTGCGGCGTTGCGTCCGCATCGAGGGAGTTCACGAGGGAGCTGCGAGCGCGAGCTTCCCCGCGTCTCGACCGGTGCACGCTCGTCGCCAACTGACCCCTACCGAAGAGGCTCGGCCGGACGGCGCGGATCTGGAGCGGGCGCACGCGCGCGCGTGCGACGAATAGGCGTGTAGGCGTGCCGCAGGCGCTGCAGGCAAGCTCGATGCAACGTGGAGGGCAAGCGCGTACGTGGCCGCGAAGGCCGGTATCGACGCAAAGCGCATCGGTCGTGTTCCTTTCGAGTGCCGCCCGCTGCCTCTGGGACAGCATGAGTATCCGCCGTGATCGGGGTTCACGGCGCGCGACACCCTGGCGGGGAAATCAGCGTGGAACGACGGTCGGAGGAAGTGACCGGCGGATGACCGATTCGGAATGTGACGGCCGTAGTATAGGCGGCTCCCTGACAGGCCGCATCTTTGCCGCGCCTCGTCTCGCCACTTGAGAACGGTCTCTACGTCTCCAGGCGCGCGGACGGCTGCGATCCTGCATCGCTCCACGCTGTTCTCATGGATCCTCGCTTGTTCGGCCGATGTTCGGTTTTGCGCGAACACGAGCGTATCGAACCCATCGGGTTTCAAGCTGCGCACGCGCATATCATCGAAGCTGGCTGCGATGGCGTGCTTGTGTCACCCGGCTTCGGGGCCGATGCTTCTGCAGGTTACGGACGCACAGCCGGGGGGGCCGATGTTCGCACTGTTTCGCCAGGACGCACAGCGCTGGGTGACACCCGGGGAAGTCGCCGACCCGGCCGCGATTACCCTTCCGCGGATGCTGCGTCTGCTGTATCGCCACATCCCCTTGCGGGCGATGCTCTGGTTCCGCCTGGGGCAGTGGGCGCACCGGCGGCGTCTGCCCGGACTGCCGGGCTTCGTGCAACGGCACCTCTATCATCGCTACGGCTTCGACATCGTCATCGGCAGCGATATCGCCGGCGGACTGTACGTCGCGCACCCCAGCGGGACGGTGATCGCCGTCGAGCGGATCGGCAGGAACTGCAGCATCATCGCCGCGGTGACACTGGGGTTGCGGAACGAGCGCAGCTTCCCGGCGATCGGCGACGACGTGTTCATCGGCGCCGGCGCGCGCGTGCTGGGCGGCGTCTCGATCGGCGACGGCGCACGGATCGGCGCGAACGCCGTCGTCGTACACGACGTGCCGGCCGGTGCGACGGCCGTCGGTGTGCCGGCGCGCGTGCTGGCGCCGGGCGGCGACGGCCATCGGTAGGCGCCGCCGGCCACTACCGCTGGTCGCGCCCCCATGTCACGACGAAGGCGAGGCGGGGCCAGCCGGCGCGTCCGGCGGGCGCTGGAGCGGGCGCGATGCGCCGGCCGCGGCTGCGCCGGCCGCGCAGGCGGCGACCGCGACGATCGTGAGTTCGGCCAGCGCGCTAATCTGCACATCCGCGATCGCGTGGCGGTAGAGCACGTCATCGACCGAATGCCACGAGATCGCGCGCACGACGAGGAACGTCGCCAGCGCGAGCATCGCCAGAAATCCAGCGAGCAGTTGCCGCCGCTCCCGCGCCACCAGCGTCGCGCCGCCGGTGATCGCGGCAGCGGCGGCGCCAAGGAGGATCGCCAGGATCAGCAGCTTCTGGATCGGTCTGCGGCCGGCATACCAGCCGGCGTTGTCGAAGATGTCGCGCCCGGCGTCCGCGAGACGGCCGGCGACCGAGAATTCGCGGCCGATGGCTAACAACACCAGCAAAACAGCGACTGAGGCCCAGAATGCCGGCACAAGACGCCCGCGCTCAACGCCCACGCTCCGTCGCGCCGCGACAAGCGCGACGCCGGCGGCGACGACATAGGCGGCGATGCGGAGCGCCGAGCCGTTCAACGCCGTCGCAAGCGGTTCCATCGGCACGATCGTACGCGATCGGAGGCTGGACATCGTTACCACATGGCGACAACGGGCGGCCGGGCGTACTCCTATGCGGCTTCGCGCCTCGGACCGTGGGCGCCCTCCGCCGCCGTCCGCTGCCTGCCGTCTTCCGTCTCCGTCACCTCGAAGACCGATTCGAGCGCGCCGCTGTGTTGGAGCGCGCGTAGCGCGGCGACGACGGTTGGGCAGAAGAGCGAGCCGCTCGTGCGGTCGATCTCGCCGAAGGCCCGATCGAGCGGCCACGCCGGCTTGTACGGCCGCTGCGTCGTCAACGCGTCGAAGGCGTCGGCGACCGCGACGATGCGCGCGGCGAGAGGGATCGCCTCCCCTGCGAGGCCGTCGGGGTATCCAGAGCCGTCCCAGCGTTCGTGGTGCCAGCGCGCGACGCAGCGCTCCATCTCGAACATCGGCGAGTCGCCGATCAGTCGCTCGCCGTCGGCGGGATGCGCCATCATGCGCACCCAGGCCTGCGCGTCGAGCTGGCCGGGGTTGAGCAGCACGTCGTCCGGGAGCTTCAGCTTGCCGAGGTCGTGCACGGTCGACGCGCGGGCGAGCGCCGCGGCGTCGGCGGGCGGCAGGCGCAGCTCCGTCGCCAGCGCCAGCGTGTAGCGCTCGATGCGGCGGAGGTGGCCGCCGGTGTGCGGGTCGCGCGCCTCGGCCGCAGCCGCGAGCCGGGCGAGCGAGTCGCGGCTCGACTGCTCGAGCTGGCGGTACGACTCTTCGAGCTCGTCGCGCAGGAGGGCGACCTTGAGCACCGGCGCCAGGTGGTCGGCGATGGAGGTGAGCAGCGGCAGCCAGCCTTCGGCCGTGCCGTCGTCGTGGCGCGTCGCGGCGCCGAGGATGCCGAGGAACTGGCCGTCGAAGAGGACGGCGATCACGGCCACCGCCTGGACGCCCGCGCGCCGCATGATGTCGCGCTCCCACGCCGGCAGACGCTCGTCGTCGGCCGGTTGGCGGAGCACGCATGGCGCCTGTGCCGCGAGGAAGAGCAGCGACGCGCGGCCCATCTCGGACTCCCGTGCCGACTCCCAGCGTCGCATCAGCTCGTCGGGCGCGCCCGACATCACATTGCGGCCGCCGCGGCCCGTGGGCGAGAACCCCTCGATGGAGACGGTCACCGCGCGGATCGCGCCCGACACCATCTCGACGACGCGCGAGAGGCGCTCCGACAGCGTGCCGCCGCCGGCGAGCGCGTGCGCCAGCTCGATGTGGATGTCGCGCTCGCGGCCGAAGCGCTCGGCGTCGTCGTTCGCGCGCCCGTTGGCGACGACGGCCTGGATCAGATCCGCGAGCGCCAGCATGACCGGCGTGTCGGGCCGCACCGACGCCGCCGGCAGCCCGGCGAGCGTCAGCACGCCCGCGTCTTCCGTCTCACCGGGGATCGGCGTCTCGATGATCCATGCTTCGGACGGCAGGAACGCGGCGAGCGCCGGCACGGCGAGCGGCTGCGCCGCCTCATCGCACGAGCGCTGCAGGTCCGGTGAGGCGGCCGCCGTCGCGACGATCGCGCCGTGCGGTGCGGCCGCCGGGATGCTGATCCGGGCGATGCTGAGCGCGAATTGCTCCCGCGCCGCCGCGGCGATCTCGTCGAGGATCGCGCGCGTCGTGCGGTCGGGGCGCATCGCCGCGCCGACGCGCACGAAGAGTTTGCGCGAGGCGCCGACCAGGGAGGACAACTCCTGCGCCTTGCGCTGGTGCTTCTCGCTGTACATGCGGCCGTCGGCGGCAGCGAAGAGAGCCTGCACCGAACCGCCGTCATCGGGGAAGGAGCCGATCCCGAAGCTCCCGAGCGTCGCCGGCTGGCGCTCGTCAGCGCGCACGGCGGCGAGGTCGCCCTCGATGGCGCGCGCGACGCCGACGGCGGCTTCGCGGGCGAGGCCCGGGAGGACGATCGCGAACTCGTCGCCGCCGAGCCGGGCGGCGTAGGCGCGCTCGTCGCCGCCGGCTTCGAAGACGCGCGCCGTGCGGCGCAGCACTTCGTCCCCGTAGGGGTGGCCGAACGAGTCATTGAGGAGCTTGAAGTTGTCGAGGTCGGCGATGATCAGGCTCACTGGTTCGTCGGCCGGCCCCGCGGCCTCGAGGTCGCCGCTGAGGCGATCCTGGAACGCGCGCAGGTTGTAGAGGCCGGTGAGCGGGTCGTGCTCCGCCACCTCGCGCAGTTGTTCCGAGAGGTCGCCGACCTCGCGCAGGCTGCGCTCGATGATGCCGGCGTGCGAGAGGCGCGCCAGCGTGGAGAGCGCGACGAAGGCGATGCCGCCGACGACGATCGTGATGGCGGCGTAGATCGACGCCGCGGACGTGAGTTGGTGCCGGTTGATGTACAGCGCACCGCCGAAGAGCGAGAGGATGACGACGACGCCGGCGATGCGCGAGATCAGCACGATCCGCCGGACCGCATCGCGCGCGGCCGCAGAGACGCCGGTCTCCGGTTTCATGGGAGAGTATCGGCAGCGCCGGCCGCCCGTCGGAGAGCGCTGGTTAGATACCTGGATTGGAAACAAACGAGGCGATGGCCGCCGTCAGCTCGTCTGTCCCCCCCGACCAGCCGTGGTCCATCCCGGGCACCAGCCGGACGGCGCATCGGGGCGCCGCGACCCCACGCAGGCGCTCGGCGGGGCACACGGGGTCGGCATCCCCGGCGACGGCGAGCGTCGCGAGCCCCGCGGGGATCTCAGGGAGCGGCAGCATGGCCAGCGGCGGCGAGACGAGGATGGCCGCCGCGCACGGCTCCGACGCCGCGAGCCCGGCGGCCATCTGCGCGCCAAGAGAGTAGCCGGCGAACAGCAACGGCGCCGACGCGGCCAGCGCGCGTAGTTCGTCGAGCGCGGCGCGGGCATCGCTCGCGGCTTCGGCGGAGTCGAAGACGCCGGAGTTGACCGCGCGCAGGTTGAAGCGCAGCGTCGACGCTCCAGCCTGCGCGAGCGTCGCGCAGATCGCCTGGACGACGTGGTTCCGCATGTCGCCGCCATACGCCGGGTGCGGGTGGAGCACGAGCGCCGCGAGACGCGCCGATCGATGCTCGTGCAGCAGGCCATCGAGTTGGACACCGTCGGCGGTCTCGACGGCGAGAGCGCGTTCGGCCGGCGCGCTCACTGCAGTTCCTGTCGCTCCGCGCTCGCAGCAGAGCCACTGCCGCGCAGCCAGCGCCGCCACCACGGCTGGCGAACCGCGTCGCGGGGTCGCGTTGCCGCGATCGCCTTCCAGCCGTCGGGGCTTCGCTGCCACGACGTGACGACGAGGTAGCTGCCGCCGCCGTCGAAGCGGACCTGCGACTCGCCGGCGTCGCCCTCCGCCCTGACCTCGATGATGCGATAGCGCTTCGGTGCGATGCCGCGCGTCGCGTCCGCGCTGCGTCCGAGCTCCAGGAGTGCGGCGGGTGTCATGAACGATGCGAAGCGCGCGGCATCGCCGGCGATCTGCGCGCGTGCCTGCGCCTCCACCGTCGCCCGCAGATCCTCCTTCATCGCTGCTCCTTCCCGGCACAGTCGGTGATCGGCGACGCTCATCGTCGCACCACGAGCACGCGCTCGTGCCCGGCGAGATCTTTCATAACCGAGACGACCGCGCCGGGGAAGCGCGCCCGCGCGATCGCAGCGCATGCGGCGGCCTGCGTGGCGCCGATCTCGAGCGCGAGCAGTCCGGCTTCGGCCAGGTGCGCCGGCGCATGCGCCACCAGGCGGGCGATGGCCTCGGTACCGGCCGGGCCGGGCACGAGCGCCTCTTTCGGCTCGAAGTCGCGCACCTCGGGCTGCAGCGTCCTCCATTCCGCCTCGCTGACGTAGGGCAGGTTGGCGACGATCGCATCGAAGACGCCGGCGCCGTCCAGCAGCTCGCCCCTGCGCACTCCAACGCGCCCGTCGAGCGCGAGTGCGCCGACGTTCTCCCGCGCGAGGCCGAGCGCCTCGCTGGATGCGTCGACAGCGGTGACGCGCGCCGCGGGCGCCCGGGCTGCGATCGCGCAGGCGATGGCGCCGGAGCCGGTGCCGACGTCGACGACGCGCAGGCCGGCGCCGCGCGCGCGGAGCTCGGCGAGCGCGAGGTCGACGAGCAGCTCCGTTTCGGGCCTGGGGATCAGCGCCCGGCGGTCGCAGGCGATCTCGATGCCGTAGAACTCGCGCCGGCCGAGGATGTAGGCGAGCGGCTCGTGGGCCAGCCGCCGCGCGAGCAGTGCATCGAATCGGACGGCCTGCGCGCGCGCGAGCGGCGCCTGCAAGCTGGCGATGAGCTGCGCGCGGTCCCGGCGCGTCGCCTCTGCCAGCAGCAACTCCGATTCGAGGCGCGACTCACCCGCGGCGACGGCGCACAGCCGCTCGCGCGCCGCGGCGAGCGCGCCGGCGATCGTGGGGGAGGCGGTGCCGGCGGTCAATGCCGCCTCGGCGTCGCTGGCCGGCCGGCAATCCGAAGCACCGCCTCCCGGACATCCTTCGGCTCCGGGAAGCGTCCGGCGCTGGCGTGGTCGAAGATGACGGTCCCGTCGTAGCGGACGATGAAGACGCCGCCGGACGACGGCACGAGCACGATCTCGTCGGCGATGTCGGGGCGTGCATCGAGCAGCTCGCGCGCCAGCCAGAAGGCGCGGCCGTGGAACCTGCAGGTCATGCAGAACTCGATCTCCAGCCGGTGCCGTGGCGCGGCGCCAGCGCGCATCATCGTCCGGCCAGCGCCTCGGCGCCCCTGCCGCTGCGCTCCGGCGGCTGCTCGGCCTCCTCGAGCAGGCGCGCCTCCTCATGCGCCGAGACGGCGTCGATCACCTCGTCGATCTCGCCGTCCATGAGGCGCGGGAGGTTGTGCACGGTGAGGCCGATGCGATGGTCGGTCAGGCGGTCCTGGGGGAAGTTGTACGTGCGGATCTTCTCCGAGCGCTCGCCGCCTCCGACCTGCTGCTTGCGCGTGCCGGCGATCTCGTCCGCCTGCTCGGTCTGCTTCTGGTCGAGCAGGCGGGCGCGCAGGACCGCCATCGCCTTCGTGCGGTTCTTGAGCTGCGAGCGCTCGTCCTGGCAGACGACGACGATCCCGCTCGGGATGTGCGTGATGCGGATCGCCGTCTCTACCTTGTTGACGTTCTGGCCACCGGCGCCGCCCGAGTGGAACTTGTCGATGCGCAGGTCCGACTCGTTCACCTCGATCTCGACGTCATCGGCCTCGGGCAGGACGGCGACGGTGGCGGTCGACGTGTGGATGCGGCCTTGGGCCTCGGTGGCCGGCACGCGCTGGACGCGATGCACGCCGCTCTCGAACTTGAGGCGCGAGTAGGCGCCGCCGCCGTGCACCTCGAACACGACCTCCTTGATGCCGCCGATGCCGATCTCGTTCAGCGAGTCCAACTCCAGCTTCCAGCCGCGGCGGTCGGCGTAGCGCGCATACATCCGATAGAGGTCGGCGGCGAAGAGCGCCGCCTCGTCGCCGCCCGTGCCGGCGCGGATCTCGACGATCACGTCGCGGTCGTCGCGCGGATCCCTGGGGATGAGCGCCCGGCGCAGTCGTCCTTCGAGCGACGCGCGGGCGCTCGTGAGCGCCTCGATCTCCTCGCGTGCGAGTGCCGCCAGCTCTGTATCGCGGCCGGAGGCGAGGGCGCGGGCGTCGTCGAGGGCCCGGCCGTTCGCGCGCCACTCGCGGTAGAGCACCACCACCTGCTCGATCGACGCGCGCTCCTTCGCGATGCGCTGGAGCTTGTCGTAGTCGCCGCTGACTTCGGGGCGCGCCAATTCCCCGGTGAGGTCATCGTATCGCTGTTCCGTGGCCTCGAGGCGTTCGAACATCCGGCTGCCATCCTTCCGCTGCAGTGTAGCGAAGGCTTGGTCCTGGAGGCCGGGACGTGGGATCGGAGCGGTCAGGCGCGCTGCTGGCGGCGCGCCCGCTGCTCTTCGTACAGCTCACCGTAGACCGACCGCTCGCTGCCTTCGATGACGCGGGCGCCGCAGACCTTGTCGTAGAACGCCGCCGGGCCGACGCCGCCGATGATCGCGTAGGCGTAGCCCATCTCCCGCATGCTCTCGAGGCACCGGAAGAGGAGCACGGCGCCGATGCCATAGCCGCGCAGGTCCTCGCGCACGCCGGTCGGGCCGAAGAATCCGCGCCGGCTGCTCTCGTACACGGCGAAGCCGACGATCTCACCGTCCTTCACGGCAACGAAGCCGGCGATCGGATGGCCGCCGCCAAAGGCGAAGTCCGCCTCGGCGGCCCACTCCTCGCTGAAACGTTCGCCGACGAAGCGTCGCAGGTGCGTACGGTCCCACGCGTCGAGCCGGCGGACGCGGACGCCGGCCGCCGACGCACGTGCATGGTAGGGCGCCGCATCGGGCAGATCGTAGAGGCGGACGAGCATGTCAGGCATGCGGGCGGTGGTCTCCGGTCCGGGAACAGGCGTCGAATCCGGTCATCGGCACAGGATAACGTACGGGTTCGTGCGAGGGCCGGACTACGTCGGTGCCGATGCCGACGGTTCGTGCAGGACGCGCCTCGGCCTCGCTCGCCGCCAGGCCGCGCGAGTGACAGGTGACCGCCTGAGCACGGAGCGCCTTACGGCGCCAGCGTCGCAGTGGGCGTCGGTGTATCGGTCGAGGGCGCCGGGGGCGTCGGTGTGTCTGCGGCGGTGGCGGTCGCCGACGCGGTGCCCGTCGCCGTGGGCGTGCTGGTCTGCGTGGGCGTGGCGGCGGCGGTTGGCGTGCGCGTCCGCGTCGCGGTGGCGGTCGCCGGCTGGCGCTTGACCCTGATCTTCGCGCCGACGTCGTCGGCGTGCTTCACGCACTCGGCGCGCGCGATGCCGATCGCGATCGTCGCCTGCAGCGGCGGCCGGTCGCTCTGCCAGTGCGCCGTGGGCTCGAGCCGGAATCTGATCTCCGCCGAGGCGCCGGGGCCGATGGTGCCGACGTCGTACAGCGTGAAGCCGGGAGCGCCGTTGACCTCCCACGTCTGGCCGTTCGCGAACGTCAGGCGCTCGATGTAGCTCGCGCCGTCAGCCGTCTGGAGGCCGAGCACGACGTGCAGCGCGGCGGCCGCTCCGTCCTTGCTCTTGATGCTGATCGTGGCGTCGAATGGCCCGTCGCCGGTGAGCTTCGTCTCCTCAGGGTCGAACGCGAGCTTCGCATCGCCGTCGCACTGCGCTGGCGTCGTCGTCGCGCCGGGAGTCGCCGTGCGCGTCGCTGTCCGCGTGACGGTGCGCGTCGCCGTCTGTGTCGGGCTCGCGTCCGGCGTCACGGTCGCGCTCACGGTCGGCGTGATCGCTGGCGTCGCGGTCGCCGTCGAGATGGCGGCGACGAACGAGGCGCCGATGCTGACGGTGTCGGTGAAGTAGGCCGAGGTGAGCGAGACGCCGGCTACCGCGAAGAGCAGCCCGAACGCCGTAAGGAAGAGCGCGCGTCTCACGGCGCCGTCTCGTCGGACCGGCGTAGGTTCTTGATCTCGCGCCAGATCGCCGCGAGTTCGCTGATGACGAGGTAGCCGCCGGTCGACCCCAGGAGCAGTATGAAGATGAACGGACGCTCCAGCAGGTAGAGCGCGTAGCCGAGATACGGCAGCGTCCAGCGCTCGGCGCCGACGACATCTGCCGGCCGGCGAAGCGTGCTGTCATCGGTGCGGTTCGCATCGCCGCGCGTCACGTAGCCGCCGTCGCGGAGCGCGACGACGCGATGGGTGACGATGTCGCCCTTGCCGTCGCGGAACGACCCCACCTGCCCAACGCGCAGCTCGCGCGCCCGCGTGTCGACCAGCACGACGCCGCCGGTGCGGATCGTCGGCTCCATGCTGCCGCTGCGGACGATGAAGATCTCGAAGCGGGAGACGCGCGGCACGGCGAGGAGCGCCAGGAAGCCGGCGACGACAGCCCACAGGAGCGCCTGGAGGACGATCCACGTCACCTTCACCGCTCGCCCGCGCGCCATACCAGAGGTCCTGTCATCCGGAGCTCCGGGCGGACGCGCCGAGACGCGCCCGCCCGTGCTGCCGCCGTGTCACCGTTAGTCCGTCGTGCCTGTGACGGAGGTGTTGAGTACGATCGTCTGACCCTGGAGCGTGTTCTGATCGCCTGTGCTGTTCCAGCTGTTGCTGGCCAGCACGTACAGCCGCGCTCCCGGCGCCAAATCTCCGATGCTAATCGGGCCCGCGCCCGCCGCTGTCCGGACGCTCTGCGGTCCGTACAGCCCGGCGCCGCTGCCGGGATTACACGCGGAGTCGACCGATGCGGCGCCAACCTGGACCGCGTCCTGCATGCCGTCGGCCGTGGTGCTGACGACGGTCAGTTGCGCCGTCAGATGGAGCAGGTACTGCCCCGTGTTCTCGATGACGATGCAGCCGCTGTTGCTCAGACCCGGGCCGACGGTCTGCGAGGTGCTGAAGGTGTACGTGTCGTGCGTCGCCGCGACGCCGCTGCAGTCCTGCGCGGTTCCCGGGCAGAACCCGAACTTGAGATCCGCCGTGCCCGTGGTGAACGTGAAGTTGTTCTGCGAGATCGTGTCGCTGAAGTAGGCGCTGGTCGCGAAGACGCCGACGGCGACGACGCCGGCGATCGCGAACAACGCGAGCGCAATGCGCTTCATGGCAATGTTCCCCCTGGCCGCCGCCTGGGCGGCCCAATCTGCACGCCCCGCAGGCGCGCCACTCGCCGACGTTACCTGCCGATGGCGCCTCCTTTCGCGCAGGAGTCCGACGAGAGAGGACTGCGGGCCACCGTGCCGACGGGTACAATGGCGCGTGCAGCGGGTAGGCCGGACGGACTCCGCTGTTGGCGCGCTCCGCGGCTGTCATCCGCGGGGCGCGCCGCTTCTGCGAACCGATCCCCACCTCGGCTCGCGACTGGGGAGTTTCAGGCGGGTTGGAGCGATATTGGCACATACACGAGCTACCGTCAACCGGTTCTCTTGACATATCACGATAGTTCTCGGGTCGTGCGCGTGATACGACAAGCGGCCGTCCGGAAAGCTGTCGCCGGCGACGCCGAGGCGCGCGGATAGCGACCGTGGCCTACGGCTCGCCCCCGACCGCTGCCGGCAACCCATCGAACGCGACGCGGCGCTCGCTGCCGTCGGCCAGCTGTCGCAGGGTGGCTTCGCCGGCGGCCAGCTCCGCGCTGCCGATGATCGCGACGTAGCGGGCGCGGCGGGCGTTGGCGTGGCGCATCTGCGCCTTCAGGCTGCGGCCCTGGGGCCCGACGACCGCCTCGGCGCCGGCGGACCGCACCGCATCGGCGAGGCGCAGCGCTTCCGCCGCCGCTTCCGGCGTCAGGTGCGCGAGGTAGAGCGCCGGAGGCGGCGCGGGCGGCACAGGCGCGCCTTGCCGCTTCAGATTGAAGATCAGCCGCTCGAAGCCGCTGCCAAACCCCACACCGGGCGTCGGCACACCGCCGAGCAGCTCGACCAGGCCGTCGTAGCGACCGCCGCTGCCGATGCTGCTCTGCGCGCCTTCCTCGGCCGGGTGGAACTCCCAGACCGTCCGCGTGTAGTAGTCGAGTCCGCGCACGAGCCGCTCATCGAGGATGAAGTCGATGGCGAGCGCGCGCAGATACGCCTGCAACTGCGCGAAGTGCTGTCGGCAGGCGTCGCAGAGGTAGTCGCGCAGGCGCGGTGCGCCGGCGATGATCGGCTGGCAGCGGTCCTCCTTGCAGTCGAGCAGCCGCAGCGGGTTCTTGTCGAAGCGCATGCGGTCATCGGCGCAGACCTCGTCGAGGTGCGATCGATAGTAGTCGCGCAGGACCTCGATGTACCGCGGCCGGCAGACGGAATCGCCGATCGAGTTCAGCCTGAGCGTGACTGCGGCGAGGCCGAGCTGGCGATAGAACGTCGCCTGCAAGTCGATCACTTCCGCATCGATCATCGGCTCGGCGTCGCCGACCGCCTCGACGCCGAGCTGCGTGTGCTGGCGATAGCGACCGGCCTGCGGACGGTCGTAGCGGAAGTTCGGGGCGATGTAGTACAGACGGACGGGCTGCGGCAGACTCGACATGCCGTGCTCGATGTAGGCGCGCATGACGGTCGCGGTGCCCTCGGGTCGCAGCGCCAAGCGTTCGCCGCCGCGGTCCTCGAAGAGATACACCTCTTTCTCGACGACGTCCGTGCCGGCGCCGGCGGTGCGCAGGAAGACGCCGGCGTTCTCGAACATCGGCGTATCGATGCGCTGGTAGCCGAACAGCTCGCAGACGCGTTCGCCGGTATCGCGCACGAACTTCCAGTACGGCCAGGCTTCGGGCAGCAGGTCGCTCGTGCCGCGTGGCGCGGCGTATTTTCGGGGCTGTGGGGCGTCGTCGTCGTTTGGCATCGGTGCGCGCAGGATAACAGCGATGCAGCGGGTCGCGGAATGCTGATCGACCGCAGACTTGAGACTACACGCCGATTGCGATGATTTCGTCGATCGGCTGGTCCGCGCGCTCCGCGAGAATCATGGGCGCGGATTGCCCGCTCAACAGCAGACGATACGCTGCGCGCGTGCGCCGCCAGGCGACGAGCAATATGATGTCGCCGGCGATCAGCAGGAGCACGACCGCGAGAATCACGACCCATTCGCCCAAGGGGAAGGAGACCCAGACGCGGGACGTAAGCGAATCTGTCATGAGCACGTCAGCGAGGCCTCGCGGTTAATAGCAGGTTCCGGGCGAGTAGCTGGCATGGATGTCCATAGACGAGCTGGGAGGCAACCCCACGATGATGGTATGGAGCGACAGTACCCGCCTGCAGTTCGCACCAAAGAAGGGCGTCACGTAAAACGTGTCCTCCACCTTGGCCTGCAACGCTTCTTCGTGCCCCGCGAGGCTATCTGGAAAGTCGTTACGCTGCCAGCCGGGGTTCCCAGGCAAGTTCATCATCTGTTGAATCCAACTCGCAACGCCCACGTACGTAATTGGTACCGGACAGGTCGTATCCGCCTCGTAGCCATAATTGACCTGATCCGGGCTGTAGACAAAGCCATCGGATGAGCCGGCCGTGCAAACGACAGCCTGCGCGGTGCCGATCGACCGGGTCGATGCGATTACTGCCGCGGCGACGAGCGCCGCCAACATCATCGACTTCATGGCGTTGGCGTCTCCCCCGAGGTGGGCGCATCTGATGCGGCCGTCGGTGTATCCGCCGGTGGTGGGGTGGCCGTCTCTTGTGCAGCCGGAGTGTCGCCACCACCGGCATCGAGCGTGACGCGCGGGCCGGGTATGAGTTGCGTCTCGCCCGTCGCCAAGTTGACATGGATGTCGGCTGCGCTCGCACCTGCTGCAGCCAACTGCTCTGATGCCCAGTCAGCGACGCCGCCCCAGGTGCTCTGGCCGGTGGCCGTCTGTATCTCGACCGGAACCGCGCCGCTGTAGGGCGCCTGCGCCCCAATATTCTGTGCGAGCTGTTGCGCATTCGGTGTGGGCGTTGGCGGCGGCGGAGGCGGGGGGCAAGATGAGCCGCAGTCCCCACCGCCGCTCGTCGTCTGGGCAGTGCCGACTTGTGTCACAATCACGCCGGCAACGAACGAGAACGCGAGAAACTTCACAACTGACTTCATCGCCTTAATCATCGGTCATCCTCCTTCGTTCGCGCGGCGCCACGCCATGACGGACAGTATGCCGATGCCGATCAGCAGTGGCGGCAGGTGGGTGGCCAGCAGCTCGAACTGCGCCGTCGTCGGACGCACCGGGTTGAACAGCGCCGTGATATGCACGTCGTCACCCGCGAGTCGTGACCATCGTTCCCAGAAGATGCCGATTCCCGCCGAACCGGACACCGTGAACAGGATGCCGGCGGCTGTGAATCGCCTGTAGAACAGCGCAAGCGTCGCTGTGAACGCCAGAATGCCGGAGAGGGTAAGGAACGATATTGAAGTCGATCATTCGGCTGGCCACAAGCGGTACTCGTTGCACCGCTGCTGTTCGCCATCGCGGACCCTGTGAGGTTGCGACGAGTATCTTCGACGGGGGGGGCCGATGTCAATGGGACAAATGTGAAGACCTGATGTGAGTACTTCAACCTAGAACCGCGGCGACGCGGTGCTATAGAGGCGCGCTCGGGGCCCGCACTCCGGCGGTCTGCCCAAATCGGTCCGCCACCTTCGCGATATACTCAGAGTGATGAATACGGCCACCCGGAAGCTGGCGCCGGCGACCGAGACGCCGAGCGTCCAGTCGCTGATCGACCGCGTATCCGGCTACCTGCCGCGGGCCTCCGTCTCGCTCGTCGAGAAGGCGTTCGCTTTCGCCGCCGAAGCGCACTGCGACCAGCGCCGCCTCACGGGCGACCCCTACATCGTCCACCCGCTCGACGCGGCGATGACGGTCGCCGGCCTGCAGCTCGATGGCCCTGCCGTCGCGGCGGCGCTGCTGCACGACGTGCAGGAGGACTGCGGCGTCCCCAACGAGGAGCTGCGGAAGCGCTTCGGGGCCGAAGTCGCGCGCCTCGTCGACGGGGCGACGAAGCTCGACAAGATCGCCTGGCTGGCGCCGGGCGAGCGACCCGGCGACCAGGCGCTGCAGGCCGAAAACCTGCGCAAGATGTTCCTGGCGATGGCCGAGGACATCCGCGTCGTCATCATCAAGCTCGCCGACCGGCTCCACAACATGCGCACGCTCGACGCCAAGCCGCCCGAGAAGCGCGTCCGGACGGCGCAGGAGACGATGGAGATCTACGCGCCGCTGGCGAACCGCCTCGGCATCTGGCAGATCAAGTGGGAGCTCGAAGACCTCGCGTTCCGCTATATCGAGCCCGAGCGTTACAAGCAGATCGCCCGCCTCATCGCCTCGAAGCGCGCGGTGCGGGAGAAGTACGTCGCCCAGGTCGAGCGCATCCTCAGCGAGGAGCTGCAGAAGCAGGGCATCGATGCCGAGGTGAAGGGCCGCGCCAAGCACATCTACTCGGTCGCCCAGAAGGCGGAGAAATACGCCGCGGAGCACAAGGGCTTCGAGCAGATCTACGACCTGCTGGCGCTGCGCGTCGTCGTGAACACCGTGGGTGACTGCTACAACGCGCTCGGCGTCGTCCACGGCCTCTGGCACCCGATGCCGGGCCAGTTCGACGACTACATCGCCAGCCCGAAGGAGAGCCTCTACCAGTCGCTGCACACGACCGTGATGTCGATCGGCGCGCGGCCGCTCGAGGTGCAGATTCGGACGCAGGAGATGCACCAGCTCGCGGAGTACGGCGTCGCCGCGCACTGGCGGTACAAGGAGGGCGGTCGCGCGGACGGCAAGCGCGACGTCCGCTACGAAGAGCGCATGTCCTGGCTCCGGCAACTGCTCGAATGGCAGCGCGACATCTCGCAGGCAGAGGAGTTCGTCGAGTCGGTGAAGGCCGACCTCTTCCAGGACCAGGTCTTCGTCTACACGCCGAAGGGCGAGATCAAGGAGATGCCGGTCGGCGC
>JADMII010000023.1 GCA_015478665.1 Dehalococcoidia bacterium | reverse complement strand
AGAGGACAAAATCACAGAACAGTTAGTGAGGACAGAATCTCGGAACACCAACACGCCAGCGCGGGCGCGATTGACGCGCCGAATCCGCGCTCCTACACTCAGGGACGCCCGAGAATCAGCGTCGCGCCGCAGACGCGGCAGCGCCCGGTACCGTCAGGAGACGACATGCTGGAGCAGATCCTCAACATCAACCCGAACCGCATCGCCGTCGCGGAGCTCTTCGGCGCCATCGGCAACCCGGCGCGGACGACCGAGTACATCCGGATGCTGCGGTCGGTCGAGGAGAACCAGAAGATCCGGGCGCTGGTGATCGATATCGATTCGCCGGGCGGGGCCGCGGGGCCGTCGGAGTACATCTACAGTTCCGTGGCGAAGATCGCCAGGAAGAAGCCGGTCGTGGCCTTCGTGCGCGGCATGGGCGCATCGGGCGCGTACATGGTGGCCTGCGGGGCGACGAAGGTGATCGCCGTGCCGATGGCGCTCGTCGGGTCGATCGGCGTCATCTCGCAGCGGCCAATGCTGTACGACGCCCTCGAGAAGCTGGGCGTGCGCATGGAGACCACGAAGGCCGGCCGGCTGAAAGACATGTTCTCGATGTTTCGGGAGCCGACGCCGGAGGAGCGCCAGAAGGAGCAGACGCTGCTGAACGCCTTCTACGACCGCTTCGTCGAGCTGGTGGCGAATGAGCGCGCGATGCCGGTCGAGCGGGCGCGGGAGCTGGCGACGGGAGAGGTCTTCACGGCCGACGAGGCGAAGCGCAACGGGCTGATCGACGACCTCGGCGACCTGGACACGGCGATCGACCTGGCGCAGGGACTTGCGAAGCTGCCGGAGCGCAAGGTGACGTACGTCAAGCCGCACCGCGGCCTGCGCGATCGTCTGTTGAACAACGCGGCGATGGCCGCGGTCGATGCCGTCGCAGTCGCCATCGAGACGCGGGTGCGGGAGGCGCAGTTCCGCTAGCCGGCAGCGGGCGCCCCCGAACGCCTCCGGGGAGCGGCGTTCAGGCGGCGCGCATCTGGCGCGCATCTCTGGTGGTGCCGCCCCGCTCACCGCCCAGGCCCGCTTCCGCGCGGGCAGAGGGGAGATCGGCGCGGTCGGCGAGCCTGGCCGCCGCGGCGTCCCCTCTCGGCATCCGCGTCCTGTCATCCGGCGGCGCGACGCGCACGATCGCTGCGGCACGCCGCTCGCCTGCAGCGGCGTGCGGGCGCCGTCGCCCGGGGAGTGGACGCCCGCATCACGAGATGGATCGATGCATCGGGGGGTTTCGGCTGGCGACCGGCGGCCCCGTATGTCACACTGGACGGGTGCAAGGGGTTGCATTCCAGCGGCGAATTTGAGTAGCATTCGCTGGTTGACATCCCAAGGCCCCCATTTGTATACTCGTTTCAGGCTAGACAGAACCCCCTTGCCTTTGGCATCCCCATCGCCATGTCCCTTCCCGAAGGGACTACTTCTGTCCATCGGAGCCCGGCCATAACGCAGTACGAGGAGCAAACAGAGGAATGACAGTCTCCACGGACGTCGTCAGCGCCCGATCGTCGGTTCCTGCCACGAAGAAATCGTATGCGAAGATCGCGCACGTGCTGGACATCCCGCACCTGATCCGCATCCAGACGGAGTCCTTCGCCTGGTTCCAGAACGAGGGCCTTCGCGAGCTGCTCGACGAGATCTCGCCGATCTCCGACTTCACCGGCACACGCATGGAGCTGCGCTTCGGCGAGTACTCGTTCGGCGAGTCGAAGTACTCCGAGCTGGAGTGCCGCGAGCGCGACATGACGTTCTCGGCGCCGCTGCGTGTGAACGTCGAGCTCGTCGTGCGCGAGACGGGGGAGGTGAAGGAGCAGGAGCTCTTCATGGGCGACTTCCCCCTGATGACGCCGAACGGCACCTTCGTCATCAACGGCGCCGAGCGCGTCGTCGTCTCGCAGCTCGTGCGGTCGCCGGGCGTCTACTTCACGCGCGAGGCGGACCCGACGAGCGGCCGCGAGCTGGCCTTCGGCAAGCTGATCCCGAACCGCGGCGCCTGGCTGGAGTTCGAGACGAGCAACAAGAACGTGCTCTCCGTCAAGGTCGACCGCAAGCGCAAGATCCCCGTGACAACGCTGCTGCGCGCGATCGACGAGGAGGACGGCGTGCCTGAGGCGCGGCTCGGCACGAACGAGCGCATCCTGGCGAAGTTCGCCGACGTCGACACGAACCCGGACCACCAGTACATCCAGGCGACCCTCGACCGGGAGCCGGCGACCGTCGTCAACAAGACGGAGGCGCTGCTGGAGTTCTACCGGCGGCTGCGCCCGGGCGACCCGCCGACGCTCGAGAACGCCCGCGGGCTGCTCAACTCGCTGTTCTTCAACGGCCGCCGCTACGACCTCGGGCGCGTCGGGCGCTACAAGCTCAACCGGCGCCTGGAGCGCGACGAATCGATCAAGATGCGCATCCTCGAGCCGGCGGACCTGGAGGCGATCGTGCGGACGCAGCTGGCGCTGAACAACGGCGTCGGCCACCCGGACGACATCGACCATCTCGGCAACCGGCGCGTGCGTGCCGTCGGTGAGCTGATCCAGAACCAGTTCCGGATCGGCCTGCTGCGCATGGAGCGCGTGGTGCGCGAGCGGATGACGATCATCGACCCGGATCAGGCGACGCCGAGCGCGCTGATCAACATCCGCCCGGTCGTCGCCTCGATGAAGGAGTTCTTCGGTGGCTCGCAGCTGTCGCAGTTCATGGACCAGACCAACCCGCTGGCGGAGTTGACGCACAAGCGCCGGCTCTCGGCGCTCGGCCCCGGCGGCCTCTCGCGCGACCGCGCCGGCTTCGACGTCCGCGACGTGCACTTCAGCCACTACGGCCGCATCTGCCCGATCGAGACGCCGGAAGGCCCGAACATCGGCCTCATCGGCTCGCTGGCGACGTACGGCGTGATCAACCCGTACGGGTTCATCGAGACGCCCTACCGGCGCGTGATCAAGGAGCTGCCGGCGAACTCGCCGGAGTGGGTCGGGCGCTATCTCGGCGAGGACGTCGAGGGCGTCGGCCGGCGCGGCGAGCGGATCGACGAGGCGGCGGCGAAGAAGCTGGCGCGGCGGGGCGACGCGATGGTGCGGGCGCGTCCGTACGTCAGCTCGCTGATCGAGTACCTGGCGGCCGATACGGAGGACCGCTACGTCATCGCGCAGGCGAACGCGCTGCTCGATGCGGACAACCACTTTCTCGAGGACCGCATCGAGGCGCGGGCGGGCGAGCGGTTCATGATGGAGCCGCCGGACTTGGTGGACTGGATGGACGTCTCGCCGAAGCAGATCCTCTCGGTGGCGACGTCGCTGATCCCGTTCCTCGAGCACAACGATGCGCCGCGGGCGCTGATGGGCTCGAACATGCAACGCCAGGCGGTGCCGCTGGTGCGGCCGGAGACGCCGATCGTCATGACCGGCGTCGAGAGGCAGGCGGCGCAGGACTCCGGCCAGGTGATCCTGGCGGAGGCCGACGGCGTGGTCGTGAGCGCCGACGCGCGGCTGATCCGCGTCCGCTACGACAACGGCGACGAGCGCGACTACCCACTGATGAAGTTCGTGCGCTCGAACCAGGGCACCTGCATCAACCAGCGGCCGACGGTCCGCCACGGCGAGCGCATCCGCAAGGGCGACGCGCTGGCGGACAGCTCCTCGACGAGCAAGGGCGAGCTGGCGCTGGGGCAGAGCGTGCTCTGCGCGTTCATGAGCTGGCAGGGCTACAACTTCGAGGACGCGATCATCCTGTCGGAAGCGCTCGTGCGCGACGACAAGTTCACCTCGATCCACATCGAGAAGCACGAGGTGGAGTCGCGCGACACGAAGCTCGGGCCGGAAGAGATCACGCGCGACATCCCGAACGTGGGCGAAGAGTCGCTGCGTGACCTCGATGAGAGCGGCATCATCCGCATCGGCGCCGAGGTGAACTCGGGCGACATCCTCGTCGGCAAGATCACGCCCAAGGGCGAGACGGAGTTGACGGCGGAGGAGAAGCTGCTGCGGGCGATCTTCGGCGAGAAGGCGCGCGAGGTGAAGGACACGTCGCTGCGCGTGCCGCACGGCGAGCGCGGCAAAGTGATCGATGTCAAGGTGTTCCGCCGCGACACGCACGACGAGCTGCCGGCCGGCGTCAACGAGCTGGTGCGCGTGTCGATCGCCCAGCGGCGCAAGGTGTCCGAGGGCGACAAGATGGCGGGGCGTCACGGCAACAAGGGCGTCGTCGCGCGCATCCTGCCGGTCGAGGACATGCCGTACCTGGCCGATGGCACGCCGGTCGACATCGTCCTCAACCCGATCGGCGTGCCGAGCCGGATGAACGTCGGCCAGGTGCTCGAGACGCACCTGGGCTGGGCGGCGAACGCGCTCGGCTTCCGGGCGGTGACGCCGGTGTTCGATGGCGCCAGCGACCGGATGATCGAAGACGAGCTGGCGCGTGCGTGGCTCGCCGCACGGGCGGGCGCGCTGTCGCGCACGCTCGATGGCAACGGCAGCAGCGACGGTCACGGCGACCGCAGCGGTCTGACGGCGTACGAGAAGCTCGACGCGCCGAAGTTCCAGCGCTGGCTCGCGGAGCAGAGCTACGACGCGCGCGAGATCCTCGATGACACGCGGATCGGCGCCGCGCGGCGGGCCTGCCTGGAGATGTGGCTGGAAGAGGCGGTGGGCGTGAAGAAGGCGCGCGCCTTGGCTGCGGAGAAGCTCGAGGAGAAGGTGAACGAGGCGGTGATGAAGGGTCTGGCGCCGCCGACCTACGGCAAGCAGGCGGTGATCGATGGCCGTACGGGCGAGCCGTTCGACCAGCCGGTGACGGTCGGCAACATCTACATGCTGAAGCTGGTCCACCTGGTCGAGGACAAGATCCACGCCCGCAGCACGGGGCCGTACTCGCTGATCACGCAGCAGCCGCTCGGCGGCAAGGCGCAGTTCGGCGGCCAGCGCTTCGGCGAGATGGAGGTGTGGGCGCTGGAAGCCTACGGCGCTGCGCACATCCTGCAGGAGCTGCTGACGGTGAAGTCCGACGACGTCGTCGGACGCGTCAAGGCCTACGAGTCGATCGTCAAGGGCGAAGACGTGCTGGAGCCGGGCGTGCCGGAGTCGTTCAAGGTGCTGGTGAAGGAGCTGCAGAGCCTGGGGCTCTCGGTCGAAGTGCTGAACGACGACGAGCAGTCGGTGGAGTTCGTGGAAGAGGGAGAGGCGGTGCCGGAGCTCGGCATCAACCTGTCCGGGTTTGAAGGTGAGGAACGCATCAGTGCTTGAGGTAAACGACTTCAACGCCGTCCGCATTTCGCTGGCTTCGCCGGAGCAGATCCGGTCGTGGTCGTACGGGGAGGTGACGAAGCCGGAGACGATCAACTACCGCACGCTGAAGCCGGAGAAGGACGGGCTCTTCTGCGAGAAGATCTTCGGCCCGACGAAGGACTTCGAGTGCTACTGCGGCAAGTACAAGCGCGTCCGCTACAAGGGCATCGTCTGCGACAAGTGCGGCGTCGAGGTGGCGCGCTCGAAGGTGCGGCGCGAGCGCATGGGGCACATCGAGCTGGCGTCGCCGGTGAGCCACATCTGGTTCGTGAAGGGCACGCCGAGCCGGCTCGGGCTCTTGCTCGATATCTCGCCGCGCTCCCTGGAGCGCGTGCTGTACTTCGCGCAGTTCATCGTCACCTCGGTCGATGAGCACGCGAAGAAGCGCGCCCTCGAGCGCCTGCAGGAGGAGATGGACCGCGAGGCGACGCGCCGCGAGAAGCAGTTCGCCGACCGCATCGCCGAGCTGCAGGAGGAGATGGAGGACGCCGCGAGGGCGGCGGCCGAAGAGAAGGAGCGCCGGCTGGCGCAGCTCGAGGCCGACCGCGAGAAGGCGGCCGACGCGATCATGCAGCAGGCCGTCGAGTACCAGGCGGAGCTCAGCGAGCTGGTCGGCAGGACGGCGCGCAAGGGGTACCGCATCGGCGATGCGCTGGTGCTGGAGCGCGGCACCGTCATCGAGCAGGGGGTCGTCGACGGGCTGAAGACTGTGGCGCAGGAGCGCGTCGCGGCGATCGAAGAGGACTTCGCGAAGCGCCGCGACGACGCCGCGCTGATGGCGGACGCCGCGCTCGAACAGAAGCGGGCGAGCGTGCTCGACGAACTGACGCCGCTGCAGGAGCGCGCCGGCGGCGAGCGCCAGACCGTGTACGCCGAGTACCAGACGCAGATCGACGAGCTGAACGATCTCGTCGACCCGGCCGAGAACGACAAGATGGTGCTCCTGACGGAGCCGAAGTTCAAGGAGATGCAGGATCGCTACGGCAGCGTCTTCGAGGCGGGCATGGGCGCCGAGGCGCTGCTCAAGATCCTCGATCGCGTCGATGTCGAGAAGCTGCGCGAGAAGATGCAGGTCGAGATCCACTCGAGCTCCGGGCAGCGCCGCAAGAAGGCGACGAAGCGCCTGAAGGTGATCGAATCGCTGCGCAAGTCCGGCAACCAGCCGTCCTGGATGGTGTTCACGGTTCTGCCGGTGCTGCCGCCGGATCTGCGGCCGATGGTGCAGCTCGATGGCGGCCGCTTCGCCACGAGCGACCTGAACGACCTCTACCGGCGCGTGATCAACCGCAACAACCGGCTCAAGCGCTTGCTGGAGCTGGGCGCGCCGGAGATCATCATCCGCAACGAGAAGCGGATGCTGCAGGAGGCCGTGGACTCGCTGATCGACAACGGCCGCCGCGGCCGCGCGGTGGCCGGTTCGGGCAACCACAAGCTGAAGAGCCTGAGCGACATGCTCAAGGGGAAGCAGGGGCGGTTCCGCCAGAACCTGCTGGGCAAGCGCGTCGACTACTCCGGCCGCTCGGTGATCGTCGTCGGCCCGGAGCTGAAGCTGCACCAGTGCGGCCTGCCGAAGCGGATGGCGCTCGAGCTGTTCAAGCCGTTCGTCATGCACGCGCTCGTCGAGCGCGGGCTGGCGCACAACATCAAGAGCGCGAAGCGGATCGTCGAGCGCGCGCGCCCGGAAGTCTGGGACGTGCTCGACGAAGTGATCCAGACGCGGCCGGTGCTGCTCAACCGGGCGCCGACGCTGCACCGCCTCGGCATCCAAGCGTTCGAGCCGGTGCTGATCGAGGGCAGCGCGATCCAGATCCACCCGCTGGTCTGCACGGCCTTCAACGCGGACTTCGATGGCGACCAGATGGCCGTGCACGTGCCGCTGTCGCGTGAGGCCGTCGCCGAGGCGCGCCAGATCATGCTCTCGACGCACAATCTGCTCTCGCCGGGCTCCGGCGAGCCGATCATCGCGCCGACCCTGGACATGGTGCTCGGCTGCTACTACCTGACGGTCGACAAGCCGGGTGGGCGCGGCGCCTTCAAGCCGGCGAAGAACGGCCATCCGGCCGAAGGCGTCTACGGCAGCGCCGAAGAGGCGCGCTTCGCCCACGACCTCGGCATCGTCGACCTGCAGGCGCGCATCCACGTGCGCGTGCCGGTGATGAAGCCGGCGCCGCCGAGCGCGCCCGCCGCGCCGGTGCGCGAGCTGAGCGAGGGCGCCGACGGTGCCGGCGCCGCGACGATCGTCGAGCGGGCGCCGGAGCTGCCGGCGGGAGACGGCCGCCGGGCCGAGTCGGTGATCATCGAGACGACGGTGGGCCGCCTGATCTTCAACGAGATCCTGCCGCCGGGCGTCGGCTTCGCCGTCGACGGGCAGATCGACTTCATCAACGAGCGGATGGACCGCAAGATGCTGAAGACGGTCGTGGCGAAGTGCTACGAAGTGCTGGGCAACGAGCAGACGGCGGAGGTCGTCGACAACATCAAGCACATCGGCTTCGAGTACGCGACGCAGTCGGGCATCACGATCGCCGTCAACGACCTGCGCGTGCCGGACGAGAAGGCGGGGCTGATCGAGAAGGCGGAGCAGAACATCCGCGACATCGACGACGAGTACGACACGGGCCTGATCACAGACCAGGAGCGCTACGACGCGACGGTCGAGGTCTGGAGCCGGACGACGGAGGACGTGAAGAAGACGATCCAGGACCAGCTGGAGCGGTACGGCTCCGTGTACACGATGGCCACCTCGGGCGCGAAGGGCAACATCAGCCAGATCACCCAGATGGCGGGCATGCGCGGATTGATGACGGACCCCTCGGGCCGGATCATCGACCTGCCGATCCGCTCCAGCTTCCGCGAGGGGCTGACGGTGCTGGAGTACTTCATCTCGACGCACGGCGCCCGCAAGGGCCTCGCGGACACGGCGCTGCGGACGGCGGACTCCGGCTACCTGACGCGCCGGCTGATCGATGTCGCGCAGGACGTGATCATCCTCGAAGACGACTGTGGGACGCGGATGGGCGTGTGGCTCGAGCGGCCGGAAGCCGGCGTGCTGGAGTCGTTCAGTGAGCGCATCGTCGGGCGCTACTCGGCGATGGACCTCGAGGATCCGGCGACGGGCGAGATCCTTGCCGGCTTCAACGAGGAGATCGACGACGCGAAGGCGGCGCGCATCGAGGAGTTGAACCTCGAGCGCGTGTACGTGCGGTCGGCGCTGACCTGCCAGGCGAAGCGCGGCATCTGCCAGTACTGCTACGGGCGCAGCCCGGCGCGCGGCGCGCTCGTCACGATGGGCGAGGCCGTCGGCATCGTCGCCGCGCAGTCGATCGGCGAGCCGGGCACGCAGCTGACGATGCGCACGTTCCACACCGGCGGCGTGGCGAGCGGCGTCGACATCACCAGCGGTCTGCCGCGCGTCGAGGAGCTCTTCGAGGCGCGCGTGCCGAAGGGCCAGGCGCTGATCGCCGAGATCGACGGGACGGCGGAAGTGCTGCGGGACGGCGACACGAAGCGGATCAAGGTGCGCAGCACCGAGCTCTACAGCGACGTCTACGACGTGCCGAAGGGCGCCAAGCTGCTGGTGAAGAAGGATGATCTTGTCGAGCAGGGCGCCATCCTCGCGCGGCTGCCGCAGCTTGCGGCCGCGGCCGAGGCGCCGGCGCCGGAGGCCGAGAAGCCGAAGGCGAAGAAGAGCACGAAGAAGGCCAAGGCGAAGGCGGACGCCGCGCCGGCGGTGCTCGAAGGCGACCTCGTCGCCCGCATCGGCGGCCGCGTCATCCTCGATGGCAGGAACCGCGTCTCCGTCGTGTACGAGGAGAACGAGGAGCGGGAGTATCCCGTGCCGGCGGCGGCGCGTCTGCGCGTCGAGAACGGCGACCCGGTGCAGGCGGGCCAGCAGCTCACCGAGGGCTCGCTGAACCCCCAGGACATCCTCCGCATCATGGGTCCGGAGGCCGTGCAGCTGTACCTCGTCGCCGAGGTGCAGAAGGTCTACCGGTCGCAGGGCGTGACGATCAACGACAAGCACATCGAAGTCATCGTGCGGCAGATGCTGCGCAAGGTGCGCGTCGATGCGCCGGGCGACACGCCGCTGCTGCCGAACGACATCGTCGATCGCTTCGAGTACGAAGATGTGAACTCGCGCGTGCTGGCCGAAGGCGGTGAGCCGGCGACGGCGGTGCCCGTGCTGCTCGGCGTCACGAAGGCCTCGCTCAGCACCAACAGCTTCCTCGCCGCCGCGTCGTTCCAGGAGACGACGCGCGTCCTGACGGAGGCGGCGATCAGCGGCCAGAAGGACAACCTGATGGGGCTGAAGGAGAACGTGATCATCGGCAAGCTGATTCCGGCGCGGGCGCGGATCGACCTGCCGCCGCCGCCCGTGAAGGAGATCCCGCTGCCGGAGTCGCTGTCGCTCGACGGCGGCGATGACCTCTTCGACGACGAGGACGATGGCATCGCCGGCCTGCTTGGCGCGCTCGGCGCCGAGGACGACGAGGACGCCGCCGGCGAGACAGATGACGCGGACGACGGCCCGTCGGAAGTCGATGAGCCTTCGGTTGAAGACCTCCTCGACAGCAACGACGGCGACGACGACGTGCTCGAGCTGGACGCGTCGCCGGCGACGGACGTGCCGCAGATCGCGAAGGGGTACATCGCCGAGCCCGAGGACGAGTAGGCCACGGCAGCCACGCACGCACAGACAGAGGCGGCGTCCCGCGGGGCGCCTCCTGCGTATGCCTGGAGTTCCCGCGCGACCGCTGGCTTCCGGACGACCGAGGCGCATCCGTCGCCAAGCGGCTGCCCGCTCGCCCGAGAGCGGCTCGACGAGACGGCCGGCGGTGAGGGCTGCGCTCCCGATCCCGGCCGCCGCCGCACTTCGCCTCGCGGCGATTGATCGCACAGCACAACGGTTGCAGCGAGCGGCCGGCTGTGAGGCGGACGTTCGCCGGGAGGGTGTGCCGGCGCCTGGCTACTCCGCGGCTCCGGCGGCCGCTGCGAGCTCGGCGTCGTTGTCGCAGTCCGCTGGCGGCAGGGTGAAGGCGAAGATGGAGCCGCCGCCGGCGCGCGGCGTGGCCCAGATGCGCCCGCCCTGCGCCTCGACCAGGCGCGTGCAGACGGTGAGGCCGATGCCGATGCCCGGCAGGTGCGCCGTGGCCGTGCCGCGCACGAAGGGGTCGAAGATCCGGCGCGCATCCTCGGACGCGATGCCCTTGCCGCGGTCGGCGACGGACACCACGATGCGGCCATCGTCTGCCGTCGCCGAGATGTCGATCGGCGCAGACGCGTCCCCGTACTTCTCGGCGTTGGTCAGCAGGTTCTCGACGATCTGCGACACGTACTCGGCATTCGCCTCCACCACCGGCACGGCGGCATCGATCGCGGTCCGCACCTCGCGCGCCGGGTAGCGCTCCCGGTGCAGCGCCACGGCGCGGGCGATGACGCGGTCGAGCCGTATCGGCTCGCGCTCGCTCGCCTGACCGCGCTCGATGCGCGCCAGCGCCAGCATGTTGTCGATGATCCGCGCCAAGCGCCTGGCGTCGGTCCGCATGTCCTCGAGCGCCTCCGCGCGCTCCTCGGGGCGCATCCGGTCCGCCGAGCGCCGCAGCACGTCGGCGTTGCCGAGGATCGTCGTCAGCGGCGTGCGCAGCTCGTGTGAGACGAGGCCCAGGAATTCGTCCTTCGCCGCCAGCGCCGCCCGCAGCTTCGTCTCCGCTTCCTTCCGCTCGATCACGTCCGCCGCCTGCCGCGCCAGCAGGTCGAGCATCCGCAGCTCGCGCTCCGCCGGCTCGTGCGGCTCGCGCCAGTGCGTCGAGATCATGCCGACGAGCCGGCCGCTGAGCGAGACCAGCGGAGTCGACTGCGCCGCGCGGATGCGCGATGCCCGGAAGTGCTCCTCGTCCTCCGTGCCGACGATGAAGTCACACGTCTCGACATCCCGAATGATCGCGCGCGCCCCGGTTTCGAGCGCGGCCGAGCACGGCGTGCCGGGTCCGGCGCGCACCACCTGCCAGAACTTCGCCGCGTCCGGGTGGAAGCCCTTCCAGGCGATCAGCCGCAACTCCTCCCGCTCTGCGTCGAAGATCTGCATGCTTCCGCACTCGGCGCGCAGCAGCGCCATCGCGCCGGCGAGGATGCGGTCGTAGATCGCGTCGACGTCGTCGGCGTGGATGAGGGCGCCGCTGACCTGCTGGAGCTGGCGGGCGTCGGCGAGCTGGGCGGCGAGGTCTTCCTCGCGCTCACGCAGCGCCGTGGCGACGCGCTCGCGCTCGATGGCGATGCTGACGACGTGGGCGCCGAACTGCGAGATCTTCAGCTCCCAGGAGCTCGCGGCGCGCGGCGTCTCGAAGCACAACAGCAGCGACGCGACCGCATCGCCGCGGGCGAGGAGCACCGGCTCCGAGTGGCAAGCGGAGATGCCGTGCGCGAGGCAGAGCTCGCGCCATTCCGGCGACCAGCGCCCGTCGCGGGCGATGTCCGTGCAGGCGACGCGCTCGCCGGTGAACACGGCGACGCCGCAGGTGCCGATCGCGAACTCCTCGATCCGGGCACCCTTCACCCGCTCGCCGAACGACGCGTCGATGCCGGTGGAGGAGATCTCGGCGAACCGTTCGCGCGCCTCATCGGCGAGCACGACCGCCGCGCGCGTCCCCGGCTGCAGCCGCTCGATCGCCGCTGTCAGCGCCGCCAGCGACTCGCCGAGCGGCCGCCCGGCGGCGATCTGTTCGAGCAGGGAAGACTGCTCGACGAGCAGCGCTTCGTCCTGCTTCCGCTCGGTGATATCGAGCGCCGTGCCGGCGAAGGCGCGCGCGACGCGCCGCTCGCCGGAGCCCTCGAACTGCGCCTGGCCGTTCGCCAGCACCCAGCGCTCGCTGCCGTCGGGCGAGATGATGCGGTATTCGATGTCGTACGAGCCGTCGGAGCCGGGCGACAGCGACGCGTTGATCGCGTCGCCGACGCGCTCGCGGTCGGCGGGGTGGATGCGCTCCATCAGCAGCGGCAGCGGCATCAGCGGCTCTGCGGGCGGCTGCCCCCAGATCTCGCACATGCGCCGGTCGAGCGCCACGGTGTCCTCGTCGATGTCGTACGTCCACGTCCCCAGCTGCGCGACGCTCACCGCCAGGCGCGCCCGCTCCTCGCTCTCGCGCAGCGCCACTTCTGTGCGCTTGCTCTCCGTGATGTCCTGGAAGATCACGGCGATGCGCGACGTCTCGCCTTCCGGGCGGAAGATGTAGAGGTCGAGCATCCGCCCCTGGCTGGCGAGGACGCGCTCCATGCGCACCGGCTCGCCGGTGCGCAGCACGGCGTCGTAGGTGGCGAAGCGCTCCTCGCCGTCCGTGGGGAACACCTCGCGCACGCTGCGGCCGGCGACGCCGCCGACGCCGGCGTGGGCCGAGAAGGCGGGGTTCGCCTCGACGTAGCGGAAGTCCATCGGGTCGTCGCTGATCTTCTCGAGGATGCAGAAGCCGTCGTCCATGGATTCGAACAGCGTGCGGTACTTCGCCTCGGACGCGCGCAACTCGTCCTCGTAGCGCATCCGCTCGTCGACGTCGACGGCGCTGATGAACCAGGATGTCAGCGTGCCGTCGTCGTCGACGACCGGCGCGAAGCGGCTCGTGAACCAGCGGTAGACGCCGTCGGAGCGCCGCACCCGCTGCGTGTGCTCGAACGCCTCCGGCGCGGCCATCGCCTGCGTCCAGTGCTCCATCAGCCCGGCGCGGTCGCCGGGGTGCACGGCTTCGCTCCAGCCGGCATCCGGCAGCGCACGCGCGGTCGCGCCGAGGTAGTCGATCCAGCCGGCGCTCTGGTAGCGGGGGTTGCCGTGCGCGTCGGTGACGGCCAGGTACGCCGCCCGGCCTGCGGAGAGCTCCGACCATGGCGCGCCCAACTGGCGCCGCAGCCGGCTCGTCTCGACCAGTGCGCTCACCCGCGAGACCAGCTCGCGCGAGGAGAAGGGCTTCACCAGGTAGTCGTCGACGCCGGCCGCCAGCCCCTCGATGCGCGACTCCTCGCCGGCCCGCGCCGACACGAGGATCACCGGCAGATCCTCGAGCTCCGGGGTGTCGCGGATCGCGCGCACCAGCCCGAAGCCGTCGCGGTTCGGCATCATCACGTCCGTGATCAGCACGTCCGGCCGCCCGGCGCGGACGCGGGCCAGCGCCTGCTCGCCGTCGGTCACCGCCTCGACCCGCCAGTGCGCCGAGAGCAGCCGCTCCAGGTACTCCCGCATGTCAGCGTTGTCGTCGGCGATCAGGATCGTCGCTGTGCGCGGCGCCGTGGCGGTGGCGAGCCTTCCGTCGTCAACGGCGGCGCTCTCCTCGGTTCGGGGCAGCCAGCGCAGCGCCTCGTCGACGAAGCCGCCGCCGCTGAGCGGGTTCGCGACTGGCGCGTCAGCCTCTCGCACAGTGCCGGCGGGCAGATGCCCCGAGCCGGAGGGGATGCGCACGGTGAACTCCGTCCCCGCGCCCGCCTCGCTCGTCACGGCGATGCTGCCGCCGTGCAGGCGCACGAGCTCCTGCACCAGCGCCAAGCCGATGCCCGACCCCTCCTGCGTCCGCGCGCCGGCCGTCTCGATGCGGTGGAAGCGCTCAAAGAGGCGCGGCAGATCCTCCGGGGCGATGCCGGCGCCTGTGTCGCGCACCGTCAGCGCGGCGCCATGCTCGTCTTCGGCGAGGCGCACCGTCACGGCGCCTGTCAGCGTGAACTTGAAGGCGTTCGAGAGAAGGTTCAGGACGATCTTCTCCCACATCGACCGGTCGACGTAGATCGGCCGGTCGATCGCGTCGCACTCGACGACCAGGGCGACGCCGGCGCGCTCGAACGCCGAGCGGAACATGCTGGCCAGATCGCGCGTGAGTGTCGCCAGGTCGACGCGCTCGTACGCCGCGTCGACGCGACCCGCCTCGATGCGCGAGAAGTCGAGCAGGCCATTGACCAGGCGCAGCAACCGCGTGGCGTTGCGGTGCGCCGTATCGAGTCGCTCGCGCTGCACCGCGGGGTCGGCGTCGTCGGTGTCGCTCAGCGCCTCAGCGAGCGGCCCCAGCATCAGCGTCAGCGGCGTCCGGAACTCATGGCTGATGTTGGTGAAGAACGTCGTCTTCGCCCGATCGATCTCCGCCAGCCGCTCCGCGCGCTCGCGCTCCTGCTGGTAGGCCTGCGCGCCGGCGATCGCCGCCCCGATCTGCCCGCAGACGAGGCTGATGAAGCGCGCGTACGGCTCGTTATAGAGGCGATAGGGGTTGAGACCGGCGACCAGCACGCCGGCGACGCCGGCCGGCGTCGCGATCGGCGCCACGACGACCTGCCACGTCGGCACGTCCCAGTCGCCGTGGGGCAGGGCCCGGATCGGGCTGTGCAGGTGGACGGCGCCGCCGCTCCTGATCACCTCGTCGACCGGCCAGACGGACAGGCCAGCCAGCTCGGCCCGTGCCGGTGCCGCCCGGTGGCCGACGCTGATGCCTGACGTCGCCCGCAGGTCGAGCGCCGAGCGCGAGGCGTCGAGCAGGTAGATCGCGGCGAACGGCAGGTCGCGGCGGTTCGTCGCGAGGCCGGCGGCGGCGCCGCGGCAGGCGTCCTCGACGGAGCGGGCGTCGCCGGTGCGTGCGGCGATCTCGCGGAACGTCGCCAGGCCGCGCTCGCTGAGCACCGTCGCCGTGTCCTCGGTGTTCGCGCAGATGATGCCGCCGACGCCGCCCGCGTCATCGGGCAGCGGGCTGTAGGAGAAGGTGTAGTAGGTCTCCTCCTGGTAGCCGTTGCGATCCATGATCAGGAGCAGGGCTTCGTCGTAGGTGCCCTCGTTCCGCGCCACCGCCCGGCGGGCGCGCGGGCCCACCTGGTCCCAGATCTCCCGCCAGACGACGGACGCCGGCTGCGCCAGCGCCTGCGGGTGCTTGCCGCCGACGATCGTCTTGTAGGCGTCGTTGTAGAGGTTGATGAGCTCCGGCCCCCACCAGACGAACATCGGCTGGCGCGAGGTGAGGACGATGCGCACCGCCGTCTTCAGGCTCTGTGGCCACTCCTCCGGCGCGCCGAGGGGCGTCGTCGACCAGTCGAAGGCGCGCATCCGCTCGCCCATCTCACCGCCGCCGATGAGGAAGTCGAGCGCCGACGTGTCACGCGTGGACCTGGCGCTGCCTGTCGTGGTCATCGTTGAAGGGAGGTGTCGGAACCAACGTCGCTGGCGCGTCGCTTCTGCTGGCGTACGTGGAACGACGCATTCGGTGGTGCCCGCATCTGCGAATCGTATCGCGCCTCCGCCCTCGCGGGAGTATCAGATGGGCATCACCGGCTTGCAAAATCATCTACGCCGGCGACGTTGACGCGGCGCGTCCCTCGCCTGCAGGCGGTTGAGCAATGTATGCCCGGGCGGCGCCACGGCCGGCCTCATCCGGCGGCGTCGGCGAGCGGCTTGCTGGCCTGGGCGCCGGCGTCAGGCGCCGCGTCGGCCCGGGCGGCGAACGCGGCGTCGCCGAGCACGCTCCTGACGAACGAGCGGATCGCCGGCACGACGAGGTGATTGGCGATGTCCTTGTGCCCGGTCTCCGGGAACTGGACGAACGTCTTCGGCTGGGGCGCGGCGTCGAACACCTCCCGGCCCATGTGGTACGGCACGGTCTGGTCCGCGTCGCCGTGCATGACGAGGAGCGGCCGGTCGAGGCGGCGGACCTTCGCGAGCGTGTCGTAGTTCGTGAGCGGCAGCCAGGGGACGACGTCGAGGAGGTAGCGCGCCTTCGGGTACCAGTCGATGATCATGCCGCGGATCGATGTGAACGGCGAGCGGAGGAGCAGTCCGGCGCTCGGCTCGCGCATCGCCAGCTCGGCGGCGATGCCGGTGCCGAGCGAGAAGCCGTAGAAGAAGATGCGCCGGGCATCGAAGTCCGGGCGCTGGTAGAGCCAGGCGAGCGCGGCCGCGGCGTCGGTGTAGGTGCCCTCTTCGGTCGGCGTACCGCGGTTGCAGCCGTAGCCGCGATAGTCGAAGACGAAGAAGTTGCAGCCGATGTCGCGGAGGAACTCACGGAAGGCCTGCGCGCGATCCGGCGTCACCCAGAGGTCGCTGGCGTTGTAGCTGGTGCCGTGCATGAAGAGCAGTGTCGGCGCCGGCTGCGCGGGCGCGGGGAAGTACCAGCCCTGCAGCTCGAGCCCGTCGGCGGTCACGAAGCGCGCTTCTTCGTACGTGGCCGCGGCCGCGGACGGTGGCTCCGGGTTCCAGGGGCCGGTGTACAGGACGCGCGGCCGGATGATCCGCTCGGACACGACGGTGAGGGCCAGCGGCGGCATGGCGAGCGCTGCGGCCGCGCCGATCAGGTTCTTCAGCATCCACGTATGGTAACGAGCGATGAAGAGCGGTGCGAGCCGGCCGCGCCTGGCGTCCGGGTGACGCCGGCGTCGGCGCCGGGTGTGGTGCGTTGAGGTCGTCCCCCGAGACGTCACAGCGCATGCGCCTATCCTGCGCGGGTAGTGTGGCGGGATCACGATTCGAAGTTCCTAGAAAATATAACGCTTTTGTATGGACTTGGCGTCGGATGCGACGGATACTGACCGGTGAGCACGCTGACGCCCATGCGCTCCTCCCGGCGGCGGCGTAATCAGCCCGGTGCCGCGGTCAGCGGCGCGAAGCCGCTGGCCGTGGGCATCGTCCATCGCTGTCGATGCGGGCTGCCGCTCCCGCGACAGGACGCCCCTGCTCGCCGTGGCGGGAGGGGGCGTCGTATTCGTGCCGGAGCGATCGGTACCACAAGGTGGAGGGGACCAGGTGGATGTGTGCTGGCCGATCCACCTTCCAGCCGCTATCCCCCCGCGTCCATTCACCCCGCAGTGGGGACGAAGATCTTCCCTCCGGCGTCGGTTCCGCGGGCGCCGCAGCGCCTCCGCGGCTACGCGCGGGCCGCAGTCCCGCCGGCTACCCGCCACACCTGCGCCCCGGCGACGAACGCCGCGTCGAAGCGGTCGCCGTCGGCGCTCGTGATCAGGACCTGGTCGGCGTCGAGCGATGCCAGCACGTGCGCGCGGCGTGAGGCGTCGAGCTCGGAGAGCACGTCATCGAGCAGCAACAGCGGCCGCTCGCCGGAGCGCTCAAAGATCAGGCGCGCCTCCGCCAGTCGCAGCGCCAGTGCGGCGGTCCGCTGCTGCCCGCGCGATGCGAAGGTCGCCGCCGGCTCGCCGCCGAGCGTCATCGCCAGATCGTCGCGATGCGGGCCGACGAGCGTCACGCCGGCCGCGACGTCGCGCGCCCGCGTGTCCGTGAGGCGGGTGAGCAGCGCCGCTGCGATCGCCTCCGCGGCGGTCGCGGCGATGCGTTCGGCCGGCCAGGCATCGGCGAAGCGCGGCAGGTAGGTCAGAAGGAAGCGCTCGTCGCGGACGGAGCACGCCGCATCGGCTGCCGCGCCGGCGGCGCCGGGCTCGACGCCGAAGCTGAGCCGCGCGTAGGCGCCCTCGGCGGCGGCGGCGAGCTGGACGACGGCCTCGGCGCGGCGGCTGAACAACCGCGCGCCCGCATCGGCGAGCTGCTCGTCCCAGTAGGTCAGCTCGCCGGCGCGCGCGTCGCCCTCCTGCACGCGGCGCAGGAGTGCGTTGCGCTGGCTGATCACCTTCGTATAGCGCTGAAGCGCGCGCAGGTACGCGCGGTCGATCTGAGACAGCATGACATCCAGGTAGCGGCGTCGGCCGGCCGGGCTGCCTTTGACGAGGTCCATGTCGTCGGTCGTGAAGAGCACGGCGGTGATGGCGCCGATGACTTCGGACGCGCGCCGGGCGACGCCGTTGAGCTTGAAGCGCTTCGAGGCGACGAGCTCGCCGCGCGCGCTGGCGCGTCCGACGACCGTCAGCTCGACCGTTCGCTCGACGCCGCGGGCTGCCGCTGGCGGGGCGGCGTCTTCCCTGCCCGAAGCATCCGGCGGCAGCGCGGCGCTCGTTGCAGTCGCCATGCCGTCGGAGGCAACGGTGCCGGCGACGCGCGCGAAGGGCAGGGCGGCGTCGCGCTGCGACCAGGCGATGAAGTCGGCGTCGCCGGCGCTGCGGTCGGAGCGGCCGCTGGCGAGCAGGAACGCGGCTTCGAGGAGGTTCGTCTTTCCCTGCGCGTTCTCGCCGAGGAAGAGCACGCGGCCGGGCGCGAGCGGCAACTCCTGCTGCTCGTAGTTGCGGAAGTGCGCGAGTTCGAGGCGTCGCAGGTACATCTCGCATTGTACGGACCGGATGACCGGAGCCGGCAGGCCGAGATGGGTGTCGCGCGATCCGCGCACCCCGGCGGCGCGCACGGATCGAGGCGAAGCGTGCGACCGACTCGCCCGGCGACGGCGGATGCAGGCCCGGGATGGCGGACGGCGGCGTCCCGGGCGTCGCGGGCCGGAGCGCACGCGCCGAATGGCGCTGAAGCGACCGGGACAGACGGCACCGCCCGCTGCCATCGCAGGGATCGGCATCACAGGCGGCGATCGCCGGTTGGTTCCCGGAAGCCGCGTCGCGCCCTACACTGAGTCGGCGATCGACGACTTGGGAGCGTGCATGACGACAACGGCAACGGAAACCGACCGCAGGCAGCGGCTGCTCGAGCTCACGGCGACGCTCGCGGACGACTTCGCGACGCGGGCGGATGAGCACGACCGCGAGAATTCCTTTCCGTTCGAAAACTTCGACGCCCTGAAGCAGGCAAACTACACGTCGCTGCCGATTCCGGAGGAGCTGGGCGGCCTCGGCGGCGACCTGCTCGACCTCTGCGCCTGCCAGGAGCGCCTGGCGCAGGGCGACGCTTCGACCGCGCTCGCCGTCAACATGCACCTCTTCGCCATCGGCTCGATGGCCGAGCAGATGGCGATGGCCAACCCGACGGGGATGCTGATGGCGGGGATGATGGCGCAGCAGCGCTGGATCATCGGCGGCGGCTTCACCGAGGCCGAGATCGGCGGCAACTGGGGCTTCCCGACGACGAAGGCCGTGCGCGAGGACCGCGACGGAATCGCGGGGTTCATGTTGAACGGACGGAAGACGTTCACGTCGATGGCGCCGATCATCGACTTCTTCGCGATCAACACCTCGACGACGGACGAGGACGGCAACGCCGTCATCGGCATGTTCACGGTGCCGCGAGCGACGCCGGGGATCGAGATCATCGAGACGTGGGACACGATGTCGATGCGGGCGACGGCCAGTCACGACCTGGTGATCAACGATGCGTGGGTGCCGGCGGCCAGCCTCGTCGGCATGCGGCAGCCGGGCGATGCCGATGTCGGAGCGAACATTATCCTTTCGTGGTTCTGCTGCAGCGTGGCATCGGTGTACCTCGGCGTCGCCGTCGGCGCGCGCGACTTCGCGTACCAGTGGGCGAAGACGCGGCGGCCGGTGCTGTTCGAGCGGCCGATCAGCCACTTCCCCGGCGTCCAGTTCCATGCGGCGGACATCGAGGTGGAGCTGGTGGCGGCGCGCGCCGTCATTCGCCAGACGGCGCGGGAATGGCTGGGCGGCGGCCTCCGGGAGCGCGACGACCTCGCGCGCATCGTGATGGCGAAGTACGTGGCGACGAACGCGGCCGTGCGCGTCGTCGACGAGGCGATGGGCATCGTCGGGGCGCCGGGCATCTTCCGGCGGCACCCGATGCAGCGCTTCTACCGGGACGTGCGGCCGGGGCCGTTCCACCCGATGACCAACGACGTCGCCCGCGAGCTCATCGGCAAGGCTGCGCTCGGGATCCCGATGGAGTTCGAGCCGCGCTGGGGGTGAATCGGGCCGGAGCGAAGCGCGACGGGCCAATGGCCGGGCCGGCCGGTCGGGTGACGCCCGCTTCGGCCCCGGCGCGTAACATCTCTGAAGCACGCCCGCGCTTTTGGTGGGCGATACTGGAACAGGCGCCGGAGCGGCGCCGAAGACACGGGGGATCAGTGGGAGTGGAACCAGGATGAAGCGCCTTACCGGCATCCTTGCCGTCGTCGTGCTCAGCGTGATCGTCGGCGCCGCCGCCGTCATCGGCATCAATTCGGCCCGCGGCAACGGCAACAGCGCGACGACGGTCACGGTCGCCCAGGCGACGCCGAACAGCGGGCAGCAGGTGAGCGCCAACTCATCGTCGAGCAGCAGCACGACGACGCAGACGAACGGCGACTTCACCTCGCTGTACACGTCGACGCGACCGTCGATCGTCGAGATCACGACGGGCACGCAGGGGAGCAACGCATTTTCGCAGCAGGCCGAGGGGCTCGGTTCGGGCATCGTGCTCGACACCAACGGCAACATCCTGACGAACTACCACGTGGTCAGCGGCTCGAACAGCGTGACCATCACCTTCGCCGACGGCACCGTGTCGCAGGCGGATGTCGTCGGCAAGGACCCCGGGAACGACATGGCGGTCGTCAAGACGAGCGTCGACAAGAGCGAGCTCAAGCCGGCGAAGCTCGGAAACTCGGATAACGTGCAGATCGGCAACGTTGTCTTCGCCATCGGCAACCCCTTCGGCCTCGAAGGGTCGTTCACCACCGGCGTCATCAGCGGACTCAACCGCACGCTCGCCTCCGGTAACAACGGACGGCCGCTGCGCAACCTGCTGCAGACCGACGCTGCGGTGAACCCCGGCAACTCGGGCGGCGCCCTCTTCGATCTGCAGGGCCAAGTGATCGGCATCAACACGGCGATCGAGAACCCCGGGGGCAACACCTTCGCCGGCATCGCCTACGCCATCCCGATCAACACGCCGAAGCGCTACATGCAGCAGCTGCTGAACGGCGCGACGATCACGCACCCGCGGCTGGGGATCTCGGGCAGCACGCTGTCGCCGAGCGATGCGAAGAGCATCGGCGTCTCGTACGGCGTCGCTGTCGTGAACGTCGACCCGGGGAGCTCGGCGGAACAGGCGGGCCTGCAGCCGTCGTCGAACGGGAATGGCGACGTGATCACGGCGATCGACGGCAAGACGATGAAGACGTTCGAGGGCCTGGCGAACTACATCGACCAGAAGAACGTCGGCGACAAGGTGACGCTGACGGTGCGGCGCGGCGGCAAGGACCTGAAGCTCACGGCGACGCTGCAGGCCTGGAACAGCGCGGCGTGATCGAGCTGGCCGAGGAGGCCCGCGGCCGGACGAAGGTTGCGATGGCCGGCGGCCGGCGCCGGGATGCGGTCGAGCGGCACGTGTCAGCGCGAGGTGGAGCAGCCTGAGGAGTGAGGCGCGGGCGCGCGGCGTCACGCCTGGGATGCGTCGCCGTTGGGCGATGGCGCAGTGCGGCGGCTTCGGCCCGCGGAGTTTCCAGACGGCGCAAGACGGCGCAACCCCCCACCCTGTTCGCGCGCCGGCGGATGACGAAGAGGAGGCAGGGGCCGTCCCCTCTGCCTCCTGAAGGCGCAACCCGGCGCTAATCCCGCGGCAGACCCAGCCCGCGCTGCGCCATGATGTTGCGCTGGATCTCGCTCGTGCCGCCGGCGATCGTCGATGAGACGGCGGCGACGTAGCCGACGCCGTAGCGGCCCGCGGCGGCGTACTCGCCTGGGCCGCCGGTGACCATCCCGTACAGACCCGTCATCTTCAGACCGAGCGCCGCGATGCGCTGCCCCATCTCCGACGTGAATAGCTTGCACATCGATGCCTCGTGGTTCGGGATGAGGCCGGCGCTCTGCATGCTGACGACGCGGTACGACATCATCTTCGCGACGAGCGCCTCGATCCAGCGGTCTGCGAGCGCTGCCTGCACGGACTGCTTGCCGGCGCCGACGGTGACGGCGGGGTGCTCCTTCGCGAAGCGGATCAGGCCTTCGAGCTGTTTGCGGATGCCTACCGCCGAGCCGATCGACGAGCGCTCGAAGTCCAGCGTCGTCGTGCCGATGTACCAGCCGCGGTTCTCCTCACCGAGCCGGTTGCGCGCGGGGACGCGGACGTTCTCGAAGAAGACCTCATTGAAGGTCGCGCTGCCCGCCATCGTGATCAGCGGCCGGACGGTGACGCCGGGCGCGTGCATATCGAGCATGAAGTAGCTGATGCCGCGGTGCTTCGGCGCGTCGGGGTCCGTCCGCGCGAGCATGTACATCATGTCGGCGAACTGGGCGCCGGTGGTCCAGATCTTCTGGCCGTTCACCACGTAGTCATCGCCGTCGCGGACGGCGCGGGTCTGCACCGACGCGACGTCGGAGCCGGCGTTCGGTTCGGACCAGCCCTGGCACCACTGCACCTCGCCGTTGAGGATGCCGGGGAGGTGCTCCTTCTTCTGCTCGTCGGTGCCGTGGACGATGAGCGTCGGGCCGAACATCATCACGCCGAAGCCGCCGACGTTCTGCGCGCCAAACTCGGCGAACTCCTCGTTCATGATGAACTGGCGCTTGGTGTCGAGGCCGGCGCCGCCGTACTCCTTCGGCCAGGCGGGCGCCACCCAGCCGCGCGACGCCAGCGTCGAGCGCCAGCGCTTCATGATGCCGCCGGTGTTCGCCTCACGGCTGCGGAAGAGGCCCTCGCCCTCACCGCCCTCGTTGCGGCCGCCGCGGCGCAGCTCCTGCGGGTACTCCTTTTCGAGGAAGTCGCGCACCTCGCTGCGCCAGCTCGCCTCCTCGTTCGTGTCGTTGAAGTCCATGGTGTGCCTCCTTGGCGGCTGGCCGGCCCATGCGGCCGTGCCATCGATCATACGGTGGTGCGGGTCGTTGGGGAAGTCCGGCTGGTCGTTGTGACGGGCCCGCAACGGTGTCCGGTGAGGCGCCGCTCAGGCGCCGGGCGCCGCGCCGCTGCACGTCGCGTTCCGCGCGGAGCGTCTCGTTTCTGCTGTCGCCTGCAGCCGCGCCCGTCGTCACTGACATCCATCCCCTGCAGTCAGACGACAAGCGTCGCGGCAACCCAACGTATCCAACACTTCGTGGGTCACGTGTACGGTTACGCGATCGGCGTGCAGAGCAGGAAACATCCGTCGACCTCGGATTGCTGCCGCGGCCACAGGTGAATACGCCCCCGAACGTTGGGGGCAGGACCGGCGGCGGCGGCACGCTGTTCACGCAGCTCATGTACCGGGCGCTGGCGCTGTTTGGGCTGGGCTTTGCCGGGGTTGGGAGCGAGTCTGGGGACGCACGATGGCGGCGCCCGGCGCCAAGCAGCGGCCTCAGGTACGACCGCGGCACGGCTGCCGTTCAGTCGCCGGAGACGACCCGCGTCGAAAGGAAGGAGGCTCGGATGGAGCCTCCTTCCTCGTCGCCCTGATCAGGACCCGCCCCGAGAGCAGCGGGCTCAACCAAAGACGGCGAAGATCTCCTCGAACGCCTTCATCTGCCCGCCCGAGGCGCTCGACGGCACGAGGATCGGCGTGCGCACGCCTGCGGCGAGCCAGGCTTCGAACCCGTCGCGCACCTCCGACGCGCTGCCGTACAGCGTCACGTCCCTGAGCCAGCGCTCCGACATCAGCGACGGGATCTTCGCCGTGTCGCCGGCCTGCTGGGCGGCGCGGATCGCCAGCATCTCCTCTTCGTACCCGGCCTCGATCCAGTAGTTGTTGTAGTTCGGCAGCAGGACGTAGCCCGTGAGCGTCCGGCGCATGACCGCCGCCGCCGCCTCGCGGTCGTCGGAGATGCAGGTGGGGATCATGTCACCGACGAAGAAGTCCGGGCCGGCGAGCTTCTCCTGCGGTAGGCGCGCCAGCGATGCCGCTATGTGCGAGCGTGCGCCGTTCGCCCAGACGACGCCATCGGCGATCTCGCCCGCCAGCTCGACCATCTTGCGGCGCAGCGTCGCCAGGACGATCGGCGGCAGCTCGCCGGCGCCCTGCCCGGCCGCTGCGCGCACGCGCTCGACGAAGCGTCGCATGTCCGAGAGTGGCTTGCCGGTCTGGATGCCGAGTCGCTGGATGACCGGGTCGTGGGTGACGCCGACGCCGAAGCGAAAGCGGCCGCCGGACAGTTCGTGGATGAACGAGGCGGCGCCGGCGAAGTCCGATGGCTGCCGCAGGTAGATCGGCTGCACCGACGTGCCGAACGTGATCGTCTCGGTCGAGAGCGCGATCGCCGCGGCGAGCCCCATCGCATCGCCGAAGCTCGGCAGGTAGATGCCGGCGTACCCGCGCTTCTCGATCTCCTGCGCGAGGCCGATCGTCGAGCGGCGGCGTCCGGGGACGGCGGCGAGCGAGAGCGAAGGCATAGTCATGGTGTGTCTTCTCCTGCGCGTGTGACGTGATCGCTGGTGTCCGGCGCCGGGGGAAGGCGGCTCCCGGACGCCCGACAGCTGCCACGATGCCGCACAGCCGCGTAACGATCCAGCATCGGCGAGCGAGCCTCGACGAAGCGACCTGGCGCCGCGGCAGTGCGACTGCCGCTGGCGGCGCTCGCACGTCCGGCGTCAGCGTCGCCGCGGCTCCGGCGTCGCGCTTCTCTCCGAACGCTCGGCGTCTCAGGTCGTGCGTCCCCAGAGCCGGTCAGTCGACGATCGACGAGTAGACGATGTTCTTCAGCTGGCCGCGGAAGTTGAACGTCGCCGAGGGCATGAGCTGCGTCATGAAGATGCAGATCAGATCCTCCTTGGGGTCCACCCAGAAGATCGTCGAGGCGGCGCCGCCCCAGTAGTAGTCGCCTTCTCCGAGCGACCCCGCCGCGACTTCGCTCAGCGTCGAAGCGAAGCCGAGGCCGAAGCCGATGCCCTCGTACGCCGTCTCCGAGAACGCACCGACGGCGAGGCTCGCCAGGTCGCCGCCGCCCGGCAGGTGGTTCTTGTGCATCAGCTCGAGCGTCCGCCGGCCGAGGATACGGGCGCCGTCGAGCTCGCCGCCGCGCCGCAGCATCTCGCAGAAGCGCAGGTAGTCCGCGGTCGTGCTCGTGAGGCCGCCGCCGCCGGAGAAGAACGACGGCTCGCGGAGGTACGCGCTCGTCTCCGGATCGTCGATGAGACGCAGCGACTTGTCCGGCTGCCGCTGATAGTTGGCGGCGAAGCGCGACAGCTTCCCGGGCGCGACATGGAACGCCGTATCGGTCATGCCCAGCGGGTCGAAGATGTGCTCCTGGAGGTAGCGGTCGAAGCGCTGGCCGGAGAGCGCCTCGACGAGGTAGCCGCAGACGTCGGTGGAGAACGAGTACATCCAGCGCGTGCCGGGTTCGTAGCGCAGCGGCACGTGCGCCAGCTTGTCGACGAAGCTCTTCAGCGTCTCGCCGCGGCCGCGCTGCACACCCGGCGTCGCGTAGGCGCGGTCGGCCGGATGCCGCGTCATGCCGTAGGAGAGGCCGCCGGTGTGGCTCAGCACGTGACGGAACGTCATCGGCTGGTCGGGCGCCTTGAGCTGCATCGACTCGCCGTCGCCGGAGACCCAGACCTTCAGGTCGCGCCACTCGGGGATCACGCGATGTACGGGGTCGTTCAGCTGGAACCGCCCCTGCTCGTAGAGCTGCATCAGCGCTACCGACGTGATCGGCTTCGTCATCGAGTAGATGCGGAAGATCGTGTCATCCTGCATCGGCCGCTTGCGCTCGCGGTCCATCAGCCCCTGCGAGCGAAGGTAGGCGACGTGCCCGTGCCGCGCGACGAGCGTCTGGCAGCCGGCGATCTTCCCCGGCGCGACGTAGTTGCGCTGCAGGTGCTCCGTGATCCGCTCGAGTCGCTCGGCTGAGAAGCCGGCCTGCTCCGGTGCCAGTAGCATGTGGTGCCTCCCTGTGAATGCCGTCCTGCCGAAGTATCGTACCGCGCACGCCGCCCCAGGTCGCGGGCCGAAGGGTGAGAATCGGGCCGCTCGTGCTGATCCTGGCCGCCGCGCCGCCGCGCGTGCCGTGCGCCCGACCTCTGCGTCCACTTGCGGGCGCTCGCCGGCGGCGCGAAGATGCGTGGCACCGGGAGGAGGTGCTCGATGAGCACCAGCAACGCCCGCATGACGGCCGCATCCGGCGCCGACGACGTCGCGGCGGCGCTCGCTGGCGATGGGTACGCCATCGTCGAAGGGCTGCTCAGCAGGGACGACGCGCGAGCCAAGCGCGCGGAGTTGACGCGCATCCTCGACGCGACGCCGGTCGGCCGCAACGACTTCGAGGGGTTCCATACACGTCGCATCTACGCGCTCTTCGCGAAGACGCGCGTCTTCGACCGCCCGGCAACCGACCCGCTCGTGCTGGGCGTCCTCGACCGCGTGCTCGGCGGGAGCTACCAGCTGAGCGCGCCCGTCGGCATCGAGATCGCGCCGGGCGAGACGGCGCAGCCGCTGCACACCGACGACGGCATCTACCCGATCGCGCGGCCGCACCCGGAGATCGTGCTGAACACGATGTGGGCGCTCGACGACTTCACGGAGGAGAACGGCGCGACGCGCGTCGTGCCGGGGAGCCAGAACTCCACGCAGCGTCCGCCGGAAGACGCGCCGGTCGAGATCGCGACGATGCCTGCCGGCTCGGTGATGTTTTTCGTCGGCAGCGTCTACCACGGCGGCGGCGCCAACAACAGCGACAGGCCGCGGCTCGGCACCATCCTGCACTACTGCGCCGGCTGGCTGCGGCCACAGGAGAACCACATCCTCGGCGTGCCGCGTGAGTTGATGCGGACGCTGGATCCCCGGCTGCAGGAGCTTTTGGGATACAACATCCACCCGCCGTTCGTCGGCAACGTCGACGGCCGCCACCCGCGGAAGTGGCTGGAGGACCGCCGCTGACGCCGCGCGTCGGCCGGTCGACGGTCGATGGTCTGCGGCTAGGGGAGTCTGTTCGACCGTGGTCCCGTGTGGGCGCCGCTGGCCGCGCGAGGAGCATGCCTGGGGCGAGCCAGCGATGCCGCCTTGTTCAAGCGGCCGGGCCGGCCGTCGCCTCGCGCGCGAGCGGCCTCCATCGCCAACGGCGCACCGGTGTCCCCGGTCCCGGCGGCGGAGGTTCGGAGCCCGCCTGGCTCCCACGGACTGCCGGCGGCGGATATCATCGGCGGACAGGACCAACCGACGACGGAGGCCACCCGACGGAGCCGCTCGACTTCCGGTCGATCATCGGCCACTTCCCCACCGGCGTGACGGTGATCACGACGGCCGCGGGCGAGGAGCTGCAGGGGATGACGGCAAACGCCGTCGCCTCGCTGTCGCTCGAGCCGATGCTCGTGCTGGTGTGCGTCGACAAGGGCACGCACACGCATCGCGTGCTCGATGATGGCGGCGTCTTCGTGGTGAACATCCTCGCCGAGCACCAGGAGGAGTTGTCACGGCTGTTCGCCCGTCGCGCCGAGCCGGAGATGGGTTCGCTGCGCGGCCAGCGGTTCATGCTGGGCAGGACGGGCGCGCCGATCCTCGAAGACTGCCTCGCGTTCCTCGAGTGCCGCGTGTCGTCGATCCACGACGGCGGCGACCATTCGATCTTCATCGGCGAGGTGGTCGACGGACGCGTTGTAGCGGCCGGCCGGCCGCTGGTGTTCTTCCGCGGCCGCTACCATGCGCTCGGAGAGCCGTGAGCGCGTCGGGCCCGCGACGCTCGCGCATCAGCCTGCGTCGGCGGCCGTGCCGCCGGCGACGAGAATCGCGCGAGGGCTGTTTCCGGATCTCCGGCCCTCGGTCAATCCGTCCTCGCGCACTCGATCGCGCGGCGTCTGGATACCCACACTCGCCACGTTGAAGTTCTGAGACTTTGACCGCTAAGTGTTCCGAGACTTTGTCCGCTGCACG
>JADMII010000022.1 GCA_015478665.1 Dehalococcoidia bacterium | reverse complement strand
ACCTACCGCTTTTCGAGAGCGGCACCATCAACCACTCGGACACCTCTCCGTCACGCGGATTATAGCGGGCGGCCAGCGGCCGTCGCAGGCAACACGGCCGCGCACGCAACGTCAGAGCTGTGGCACGGACGCCGGCCGCCGCGAAGGCGTCGCGGATCGGGCGCACGCGGCCGCCGGCTCCGCCGGCTCTGGCGCGTCACTCGCGCCGGCGCATCTGCGGGAAGAGGATCACCTCGCGCATCTGCGTCTGCCCCGTGAGCAGCATCACCAGGCGATCGATGCCCATGCCGAAGCCGCCGGTGGGCGGCATGCCGTGTTCGAGCGCGGTGAGGAAGTCCTCGTCGAGCGTCTCCACCTCCTCGATGCCGGCGGCCTTCAGCCGCGCCTGCGTCTCGAAGCGCGCGCGTTGGTCGATGGCGTCGTTGAGCTCGCTGTAGGCGTTGCCCAGCTCGAAGCCCGCGGTGAACACCTCGAAGCGCTCGACGATGCCTTCGGCGCCGGGCTTGCTCTTGGCGAGGGGCGAGATCTCCTTCGGATAGTCCAGCAGGAACGTCGGCTGCTGCAGCCTGGGTTCTACGTACACCGAGACCGCTTCGTCGATGAGCTTCCCCCACGACCAGCCGGGGTCGACATCGATGCCGCGCCGCCGCAGCTCGTCGAGCAGCTTCCCGCGCGTCCGGAACTCCTCGAAGTCGATGCCCGCGTGCTCGATCAGCGCATCGCGCATCGTCAGGCGCTGCCACGGCGGCGCCAGCTCGAGCACGTGCTCGCCGAACGGGACGCGCGTCGTGCCCAAGACATCGCGCGCAACGGTCGACACCATCTCCTCGACCATGCGCATCACGTCGTTGTAGTCGGCGTAGGCCTCGTACGTCTCGATCATCGTGAATTCCGGCACGTGCGTGCGGTCGATCCCCTCGTTGCGGAAGATGCGGCCCAGCTCGTAGACGCGGTCGAGGCCGCCGACGATCAGCCGCTTCAGGTGCAGTTCGAGCGAAATGCGGAGGTAGAAGTCCTCGTCGAGCGCGCGGTGATGCGTGACGAACGGCGTCGCCGCCGCCCCGCCCGCCTCCGGCTGCAGCACAGGCGTCTCCACCTCGATGAAGCCACGCTCATCGAGGAAGCGGCGCACGCGGGCGACGATCGCCGCCCGGCGGCGAAACAGCTCGCGCGTCTCTTCGTTGGCCATGAGGTCGAGGTAGCGCTGACGAAAGCGCGTCTCGATGTCTTCGACGCCGTGCCACTTCTCGGGCGGCGGCCGCAGCGCCTTCGCGACGACGGCGTACGAGCGCGCCTCGACCGTGATCTGCTGCGTACGCGTGCGAAAGAGGGCCCCCCGGACGGAGAGGAAGTCGGCGAGGTCGAGGTCGGCGATGCCGGCGTAGGCGTCGGCGCCGATGGTGTCCTTCTTCAGGTAGCACTGGATGCGCCCGGAGCCATCGAGCAGGTCGATGAAGCTCGCCTTGCCCATATCGCGCAGGGCGACGATGCGCCCCGTCACCGCGACCTCCGGCGGCTGGCCGGCGCGGCCCGCCTGCTCCCAGCGCTCGAACGCGGCGATGGCGTCGGCGGCGGCGTGCGTGCGGTCGACGCGCGGCGGGAAGGGGTCGACGCCGCGCGAGCGGAGCCGGGCGAGCTTCTCCCGTCGTGCCTCGATCAGCTCATCTTCGCCGGGCATGGAGGAAGGGTAGCGGGTTGGTGCGCTGAGGGGCGAACGGGGCTGTGCCGGTCAGGGTTGGGTCGCATGACGGTGGCGATGTTGGATGTTGGACTTTGGAAGTTGGAGGGGCTGTCGCCGCTGGGTTGGACGAACTGATGCTGTGGGCAGCCACCGTATCGGCTAGCACGCGCGCGTCCCGCCGCGCATACTGCGACGGCGATGGACTGGCGGGAGCGCTACGCAGACAGGCTGACGACGGCCGAGGAGGCGGTGCGCGTCGTGCGCGACGGCGACCGCGTCGTCATCGGCATGCACTACCAGACGCCGCTGGCGCTCTGCCGCGCGCTGGCCGCCCGCAACGGCGAGCTGCGCTGCGAGATCGACAACTCGATCTCGACGTTCATCTCCTGGTGGCCGGAAGGGACGCCCGGGAACACCTTCGACGTCCGCACCTTCTTCCTGCAGGCGAGCGACCGGCCGGCGATGCGGCGGCGGCTGCTCGAGTACGTGATCGCGCCGCCTACGCGCAGCGACGAGAGCTACTGGCTCGACAGGAAGCCGGACGTGTTCCTCGTCTCCGTCTCGCCGCCCGACGACGACGGCTGGTGCAGCTTCGGCATGAGCGTCTGGGGCGCGCCGGAGGTCGCACGCGAAGCCGCGCACGTCATCGGCGAAGTCAACGAGCGCTTCATCCGCACCGGGGGCGACAATCGCGTGCACATCTCGCGCTTCGCGGCGCTCGTCGAGGCGCCGCCGGCGTGGAAGTACCTGCAGCGGACTCCGCCGAACGGCGAAGAAGTCGAGGTCGCCTCCGTCATCTGCTCGCTTGTCGGCGCCGAGATCGTGCGCGACGGCGACACGCTGCAGATGGGCACGGGCACCGTCTCGGCGGCGCTGGCGCCGTTCCTCTCGCACCGCCAGGACCTCGGCGTGCACTCCGAGCTGATCTTCGGCGGCATCCCGGCGCTCGTCGATGCCGGCGTCGTCAGCGGCGCGCGCAAGACGCTGCATCCAGGGAAGGTCGTCGGCGCATCGTTCGGTCCGCTCACCGCCGGGGAGTTCCGGGCGGTCGATGGCGACGACCGCTACGAGCTGTACTGCATGAGCCACACGAACGACATCGGCGTCATCGCGGCGCACGACAACATGGTGGCCGTGAACAACGCCCTGCTGGTCGACCTCACCGGCCAGATCAACGGCGAGACGCTGGGCACGGAGATCTACAGCGGCACCGGCGGCGCCTTCGCCTTCGCCGTCGGCGCGCTGCACGCACGAGGCGGCCGCGCCGTCACCGTCCTGCCGTCGACGTCGCTCGTCGGCGGCGAGCGGCGCTCGCGCATCGTGCCGATGTTCCCGCAGGGAAGCGCCGTCACCGTGCCGCGCGGCTACGCCGACATCTTTGTCACGGAGTACGGCATCGCGCGGCTGAAGGGGAAGACGCTACGCCGGCGCATCGACGAGCTGATCGCCATCGCCCACCCGGACTTCCGCGCCGGGCTGCGCGCGGAGGCTGCGCGCCTCTACGGGCGATGAAACCGAGACGTCGGACGCGGGACGCGCCCTGGTACGCCGGCGCGACGAACACGCCACTGTGCCACGTCACCCGCCGCACGCCGTGGGCGCTTCCTCGTCGTCGCCGGCGCGCGTACACTCGCGGTACCGCAGGCACGAGAGCGGACGCCGGTCGCCCGCCGCATCGCGCGGTGGGACGGGGAGCATGCGATGAAGACAGTGAAGTTCCCGGCCGAGTTCTCGTGGGGCACGGCGACCGCTTCCTACCAGGTCGAAGGCGCCTGGGACGAGGACGGCAAGGGCGAATCGATCTGGGACCGCTTCGCGCATAGCGAGGGCCGCGTGCTGAACGGCGATACGGGCGATGTCGCCTGCGACCAGTACCATCGCTACGCCGAAGATGTCGCGCTGATGAAGGAGCTGGGGCTGCGCGGATACCGCTTCAGCATCAGCTGGCCGCGCATCTTCCCCGAGGGCAAGGGGAAGGTGAACCAGGCCGGCCTCGACTACTACGGCCGCCTCGTCGATGAGCTGCTCGCCAACGGCATCACCCCCTTCCCGACGCTCTACCACTGGGACCTGCCGCAGGCGCTGCAGGACGAAGGCGGCTGGGCGGACCGCGGCATCATCGACCACTTCGCGACCTACGCCCGGACCTGCATCGATGCGCTCGGTGACCGCGTCAAGCGCTGGATGATCCTCAACGAGCCGTTCATCTTCACCTTCATGTCGTATCTCAGCGGCATGGCCGCGCCGGGCATCCGCGATTCCGGCCTCGCGCTGCGCTCGTCGCACATCGTCAACCTCGCCCACGCAGAGGCGGCGCGGGCGATGCGAGCGGCCGGCAGCGCCGAGGCGATCGGCACGGCGTTCAGCATGGCGGCGTCGTACCCGGCTTCAGACAGCGCCGCGGACCGGGCGGCGGCGGAGCGCCACCACGCCTGGAACAACGACTGGTTCCTGCGGCCGATGATGAAGGGCGAGTATCCGGCGGCGTACCTCGACCAGGAGCGCGCGATCGAGCGCATGGAGGTGCAGCCCGGCGACCTCGACCGGCTCAGGGAGCCGCTGGACTTCGTCGGCATCAACCTCTACTCGCGCGCGATCTGCGCCGATGCCGGCACCAGGAAGAACATCGATGTGCGCCAGATCCCCGGGCCGGGGCCGCGCACGGACTACAACTGGGAGGTCTGGCCGGCAGCGATCTACCAGATGATCATGCGCGTGACGAAGGAGTACGGCCGGCCGCCGATCTACATCACCGAGAACGGCTGCTCGTATAAGGAACGCCCCGGCGCGGATGGCCGCGTGCGCGACGACCGGCGGGCGGCCTTCTACGAAGGCTACATCGGCCAGGTCGGCCGCGCACTGGCGGAGGGCGCCGATGTCCGCGGCTACTACGCCTGGTCGCTCATGGACAACTTCGAGTGGGCGGCCGGCTACAGCCAGCGCTTCGGGATCATCGACTGTGACTTCGAGCACGGGCAGAAGCGCACGATCAAGGACAGCGGCTACTGGTACCGCGACCTCATCGCCAGGGGCGAGATCGCCTACGACGAGACGCTGGCGTAGCGGCGCGCGAGCGCGCGCCGTAATCGACACGCGCAGGGATCGGCCGCTCGAGATCGCCGGTCGCCTGGCGCCGCGGCGTCGTTCGGAACGATGACAGGGCGTGGAGGCGGCGAAGCACGCCTCACCAGCCGCGCTTGGCCAGGATCTCGTGCTCCGGGATCGACGCGATCTCCAACCCGCGCATCGCGCTGCCGGTGCCGCGCGACACCTCGGCGATGATCGCCGCGTCCCGGTAATGCGTCGTCGCCTTGACGATCGCCAGCGCCATCTTCTCGGGCGTCTCCGACTTGAAGATCCCGGAGCCGACGAAGACGCCTTCGGCGCCCAGTTGCATCATCAGCGCGGCGTCGGCCGGCGTCGCAATGCCACCGGCGGCGAAGTTGACGACGGGCAGCTTGCCGAGCTCGTGCACCTGCTGCACCAGCCCGACCGGCGCGCCGAGGTCCTTCGCGGCCGCCGCCAGCTCGTCGTCGGGCATGTTCTGGACGCGCCGGATGTCGTCCCACAGCTGGCGCATGTGGCGAACCGCCTCGACGACGTTGCCGGTGCCGGCTTCGCCCTTCGTCCGGATCATCGCCGCGCCTTCGCCGATGCGCCGGAGCGCCTCGCCGAGGTTGCGGCAGCCGCAGACGAACGGCACCTTGAAGGCGTGCTTGTTGACGTGGTGGGCCTCGTCGGCCGGCGTCAGCACTTCCGACTCGTCGACGTAGTCGACCCCGAGCGCCTCCAGCACCTGCGCTTCGACGAAGTGGCCGATGCGCGCCTTCGCCATCACCGGGATCGTCACCGCCTCGACGATCGCGGTGATGATATCGGGGTCGGACATGCGGGCGACGCCGCCGTGGGCGCGGATGTCGGAGGGCACGCGTTCGAGCGCCATCACGGCGCAGGCGCCGGCTTCCTCGGCGATGCGCGCCTGGTCGGGTGTAACGACGTCCATGATGACGCCGCCCTTCAGCATCTGCGCCAAGCCTCGCTTGACGGCCCATGTGCCGGTCTCGGCGGCGCCATTCGGCCCGCCGCCCGTCGTCGTCAGGGGGCGCTCGTTCGTCGCGACCATCGTCCTTGTCCTCCACTGCTGCCAGGTGTTGCGTCAGCAGTGTAACGAATCGTCGGCAGCCGTCGCCGGGCGAAGACCTCTGCCGCCCCTCTCGACTCCGGTGGAGACGCCGCCCGGCACGCTATCCCGGTTCGGCCAGGTGGTAGGGACGGTCGCACGTCGCGCAGTAGTACATCTGCGTCTCCGCCCGCGCCAGCGGCCGCCCGCAGATGCAGACCCAGCCCGCGATCCGCGCCGGATTGCCGCGCACCAGCGCCTGCGCCGGCACGTCCGCCGTGACGACGGAGCCGGCGCCGACCATCGCCCACGGCCCGATGGTGATGCCGGGAAGGACGATGGCGCCGGCGCCGACGGCGGCGCCGTGGCGGACCAGCGAGGGCTCGATGGTCCAGTCGGCGTCGGTCTTCAGGCTGCCGTCAGGGTTGATGGCGCGGGGGAGGCGGTCGTTCGCGAAGACGACGTGCGGGCCGATGAAGACGCCATCCTCGAGCGTCACGCCCGCGAAGAGCGACGCCCGGTTCTCGATCTTGCAGCGGTCGCCGACGACGACGCGCTCACCGATGTAGACGCCCTTGCCGAGGACGCAGTCGTCGCCGACGCGCGCGTGTTCGCGCACCTGCGCCTCGTGCCAGACCCTGGTGCGCTCGCCGATCTGCGCGTGCGGCGAGACGTCGGCTGTCGGGTGAATCATCGCGCCTCGATCGCGGCCAGCATCCGCTCGGCTGCATGGCCGTCGCCGAAGACCGGGGCCGGCTCGCGCTCTGGCCGCGGCCGTCGCGCCGCAGCCAGTATGCGTTCCGGCGCGTCGCCGGCGAGGATGTTCCAGCCATCGGCGAGCGTCTCCGTCCACTCCGTCTCGTCGCGCAATGTGACGCACGGCACGCCGAGCAGGTAGGCCTCCTTCTGGACGCCGCCCGAGTCCGTCAGGATCACGCGCGCCTGCTGCTCCAGCGCCAGCATGTCGCGGTAGCCGACGGGATCGATCACGCGTACGGCCGCGCCGACTTCGATGTCCGAGTGGGCGAGCGCCGCCCGCGTGCGGGGATGCATCGGCAACACGACGGGCTCGCCGAGGGACGCCAGGGCGTCGAGGAGGCGCTCGAGCCGCGCCGGGTCGTCGGTGTTCGCCGCGCGATGCACCGTCGCCAGGGCGTAGCCACGCGGCGCCAGCGACAGCTCGTCGATGATGGGCGAGCGCGCCGCCGCGGCGGGCGCCTGCAGCAGCAGCGCATCGTACATGATGTCGCCGGTGCGATAGATGCGGCCGCGAGCCGCGCTCGCAGCGGCGCCGCCGAGCTCGCGAACGGAAGCTGGAGGCTCGACGCCTGAGGCTGCCGTCTGTCGAACTCCAGCTTCCAGTCTCCCGCCGCGAGCCTCCCGCGCGTCGCCGGGCGCCGCCTCATCCCCCGCACCGGCGTGCCCAACCGCGATCGCGGGGCCGGCGGGGCGAGCCTCCGTCCTCCAGATTCCCGCCTCGGACCCCTCGACCACGAGCGCGCCGTCCGCCACAACCACGTGTCCCTCTGCGACGAGGTTCCCGACAGCGGCCGCCGTCGGCGCGAAGAGGTACGCCGAGACGCTGTCGGCGACGATCCGGTTGAGTTCCTCCGGCATCGTCCGCACGCCGCTACGCAGCCCCGCCTCGACGTGCGCGAGCGGGATGTTCAGCTTCGCCGCCGCCAGCGCGCCGGCGAGCGTGCTGTTGGTGTCGCCGTAGATGACGACGACGTCGGGCGCCTCCAGCCGCAGCACGTCCTCGAGCCGCTCGAGCATCTGCGCCGTCTGCCGGCCGTGCGGCCCGCTGCCGACGCCGAGATGGTGGTCGGGCTGCGGCAGCGCGAGCTCGTCGAAGAACACGTCCGACATCTGCGCGTCGTAATGCTGCCCCGTATGCACGAGGATCTCCGTGTGCCGCCGCCGGGCGACGCGCGAAAACGCGGCCGCCTTGATGAACTGCGGCCGCGCGCCGACGACGGTGAGGATCTTCATGCGGAGAGCGCGGATGACCACAGGCCCGATGACGAAGCACGCGCTGCGCGGTGATGACGCCGGACAGCAGACACCAGAGAGCAGACGGCAGATCGTGACGGGTGCAGCGCGGTCAGGCAGCGAGCGCCTGGTGTCCCGACGGCCTGCGCCCCGGGTGTTTCTCGTCTGCTGTCTGGTGTTCTCTGTTTCCTGTTGTCGCGCATCTACCCGCCAAATCTCGCCTCGTTCGATCTTGACCGAGGCTCACGTCGCCGCCTCGCCGCCTGCCGGCGCGTCGACCTCGTACGGCAGCGCCTCTCCCGTATCGCGGAGGTCGATGCGGGCCAGCGCGTGCAGGCGTGCCGCCAGCTCCTCGCGCGCGCGCGGCCGGTTGTGGGCCAGCTCGTTGATCTTCGCCACGAGCTCGCCGTAGGTCACCGTCGCCCGCCCCTCCGTCAGGAAGATCTTCGGGTGGTGCGTGTTGAACAGCCGCTCCGAGGACGACAGCAGCTCCTCGTGCAGCTTCTCGCCCGGCCGCAAGCCGGTATAGACGATCTGGATGTCGCGGCCCGGCTCCAGCCCCTTGAGCCGGATCATCTTCTCTGCCAAGTCCGCCGTCCGGATCTTCTCCCCCATATCCAGGAGGAAGATCTGGCCCTGCTGGGCGAACGAGGCCGCCTGGATGACGAGGCTCGCCGCCTCTTCGACGGACATCTGGTAGCGCGTCGTCTCCGGGTCGGTGAGCAGCACCGGGCCGCCGCGCTCGATCTGGCGCAGAAAGAGCGGCACGACACTGCCGCGGCTGCCCATGACATTGCCGAAGCGAACAGCGGCGAAGGTCGTCGCGCTGCCGCCGCCCGGCGCCGTCACCAGGAGCTCGCCGATGCGCTTGGTCGCGCCATAGACGTTGTCCGGCACCACCGCCTTGTCCGTCGAGACGAACACCACGATGCGGGCGCCAGCATCGGCCGCGCCGGCGAAGACGTTGAGCGTGCCGACGACGTTCACGCGCAATGCGGCCGCCGGGTGGTCCTCCATCACCGGGATGTGCTTGTACGCGGCGGCGTGGAAGACGACATCGGGCCGCGCCTGGGTCATCGCCGCATCGACCTGGGCGCGCTCGGCGATGTCGCAGAGCGAGATGCGGATCCGCGTCTCCGGCGCCTCCGGCTCCAAGTCGCGCTGCAGGTCGTACAGGCCCGTCTCGTTGGTGTCGAGCAGGTGCAGGCTCGCCGGCTCGAAGGTCAGCACCTGCCTCACCAGCTCCGACGCGATGTAGCCCGCGGCGCCCGTGATCAGCACGGACTTCCCGCGCAGCGTCGCCGCGCAGGCCTCCGCATCGATGTCCACTTGCTCGCGGCCCAGCAGGTCGTCGACGGTCACCTCGCGCAGCTGCGAGGCCGCCGGCGCGTCCCGCACGAGGTCGCGCAGCCCCGGCACGGTGCGCATCGGCACGCCGGCGGACTGCACGATGCCGACGATCTCGCGCATCACGGAGCCGGGCGCCGACGGGATCGCCAGCACGATCAGGTCGACGCGCCGCGTGCGGCAGACGGACGGGATGTCGTGCCGGTCGCCGCGCACGGTGACGGAGTGAATGCGGACGCCGCGCAGCCGCCGGTCGTCGTCGATGAAGCCGACGGGGCGGTACTGCCACTGCGGGTTCTGGAGGAATTCGCGCGCCAGCAGCTGGCCCGTGTGTCCGGCGCCGACGATCAGCACGTTCTTGACGGCCGCATCGAACCCGGCGAACGGATTGCGCGAGGCCCACAGCCGCGGCCAAAACTTGATGCCGCCCATGGCGATGAGCATCAGCGCCGGCGCCACGACGTTCACGGTCAGCGGGATATGGCGCGGGCTGAGGAACGCGTTGATCGCGAAGAGGAAAATGGACACGACGCCGATCGAGAGGGCGATGTTCAGTGCGTCGACGATGCCCGCGTATTTCCACGACGTGCGGTAGACACGGAACAGGAGGTTGCCGGCGATGTACGAGGCAGCGATGACCGGGGCAGCGGCGGCGAAGAAATGGATTGACTTCGCCGGCACGTCGCCATCGAAGCGGAGCGCCAGCGCCGCCGCGTACGAGGCGACGACGACCGCCGCATCGAGCAGCAGCACCGGCAGCAGGCGCAGCGTCGCGCGCATGTCGAACGCGTCGGGGCGCATCATGGACGCTGCCTCGCGCGCATCGCCGGATCATGGTCACGGACGTGCGGCGTGGCGGCGCGGCGGCGCATGGGCGGTGTACCGGGTGGGGCCGAGACCGTGTGTATGACCTGCGTGGCGTCGCCTCCCCGCCCGGCTCTCCGGCGTCCGCTCCCGGACGCGCAGAGGCCGTTCAGCGAGCGCCTTTGCGCGCCAGCACCACCGGCACCGTCTTCGCGAGGATCGCGAGGTCGCCGGCCAGCGAATGGTTGCGCACGTATTCGAGATCGTAGTGCATGGTTTCTTCGTACGTCAAATTCGCGCGGCCGCTCACCTGCGCCAGGCCGGTGATCCCCGGCTTGACATCGTGCCGGCGATGGTACTCCGGCGGGTACTGCGATACCAGCTCCGGGATCTCCGGGCGCGGCCCGACGACCCGCATGTCGCCGCGCAGAACGTTCCAGAAATTCGGCAGCTCGTCCAGGCTCGTCGCGCGGAGGACGCGGCCGACCCGCGTCAGCCGGGACATGGGCGTGATGAAGATGAACGTCTTGAATTGCTCGGGGTCGAGCTTCGGCGTCTCGTACGGCTTGTGCCCTTCATGCGACATCGTACGGTACTTGTAGAAGGTGAAGCGCCGCCCCTTCAGACCCACCCGCTTCTGCGAGAAGATCACCGGGCCGCGCGAGTCCAGCTTGATCGCCAGCGCGATCAGCGGATAGGTCAGCGCGAAGACCACCACGCCGACGAAGCCGATCGCGCCGTTGATACTTCGGTCCAGCATCACCCTCCCATCGACGCTCAGCCCCCGCTAGCGGCGGTGCGCGAGGACGACGTCTGCCACCGCCTCGCACACCCGGTCGACGTCGTGCCCGGTCATGCGCGTGTACAGCGGCAGCGAGAGCATCGTCTCGAACGCGGCGTCCGCCACGGGGAAGTCGCCGGGCGCCCAGCCGTACGCCTCTCGATAATACGGGTGATGGTGGATCGGGATAAAGTGCACCGACGTCCCGATCCCGCGCGCCCGCAGCTGCTCGATGCACGCATCGCGCCCGATCGTCAGCCGCTCCGGCCGCAGCCGCACCACGTACAGGTGCCAAGCGTGCGTCGTCCCGGCGCGCTCGGCGGGCAGCACGACGTCGGCCAGATCGCCGAGCCGGCGGCTGTACCGCCCGGCCAGCGCGCGCCGCGTCCGCTGGAACTCGCCGATGCGGGCGAACTGCGCCGCGCCGAGCGCCGCCTGGTAGTCGGACATCGCGTAGTTGTAGCCGGCTGCCAGCACCTGGTATCGCCACGAGCCGCGCGCGGTGTAGCGGTCCCAGGCGTCGTCGCTCATGCCGTGCAGCGCCAGCAGCCGCGCGCGTTCGGCCAGCGCGGCGTCGTCCGTCGTCAGCATGCCGCCGCGCCCGGATGTCACGTTCTTCGTCGGATAGAAGCTGAACACCGCCGCGTCGCCCAGGCTGCCGACGCTCCGCCCACCGGCCTCGGTGCCGACGCCGTGCGCGGCATCGCCGACGACACGAAGGCCGTGGGCGCGGGCGATCGCCGCGATCGCGTCCATGTCGCAGGCGGAGCCGGCGTGATGCACGGGCAGGATCGCCTTCGTGCGCGGCGTCAGCGCCCGCTCGATCGCCTGCGGGTCGATGCAATAGTCGTCGGCGCGGATGTCGGCCAGCACCGGTGTGGCACCGGCGTGGATGATCACGTTCACCGTGGCGGCGAACGTCGTCGGCGTGGTGATCACCTCGTCGCCGGGACCGATGCCCAGCGCGACGAGCGCCAGGTGCATCCCCGCCGTCGCGGAGTCCACCGCCACGGCGTGCCCGACGCCGCAGTAGGCGGCAAACGCGGCCTCGAAGGCGCGCGTCCGCTCGCCGGGCGCCAGCCAGCCGGAGCGAAGCACGTCGACCACGGCGGCGATCTCCGCGTCGGAGATGTCGGGCAGGTTGTATGGCAGCGCCGGTCCGGTCGTGGCAGCCGCGTGATCGTCTGAAGTCACCGCAGCGCCGCTAGGGCGTCTTGGCCGGCGCCGCGGTGGCACCGGCGACCGCCGTCTTCACGTCGTTGTATGAGAGACACACTTGTTTGAGGACCGCCGCCCCACGCGCCTGGTCGGCCGCGACCGGCGTCAGCTTCGCCGTATTCGGATTCGTCTGGCGCGCGCTGGCCTCGAAGATCTGCCAGGCCTCGGCGTCGGACACGGCGAGCAACTTCTGGCAGATCGGTACACGCACGAACGGCGACGTCAGCAGAAAGCCGGCGATCGAGCGCCAGCGCGGCTCGGTCACAGCCGCCACTCCGAGCTGCAGCTTCGGTCCGCTGTCGTCGATCGTCGGCGTTGCGTTCGGCGATGCTGTTTTCGCGCTCTTCGCGCCGCCGCCGGAACTGCATGCCGCCGCCACGACCGTGAGCAGAATCGCCGCCGCGATGCCCGCCAGCAGCCACCCGCGCTGAGTTCGTCCATCCAACCGGCACCTCCCAGAATGCGCCCTATCCTAGCAGATCAACCCGGCTCGAAGTGAGGATGCCGGTCGCCCTCGTAACAGGATTGGCAAAAACAATTGCACCGGCCTGTACAGCGGCCCATCGGCCCGTTACAATCCGCGCCGAACGCGTCGCGGGACGACGGCAGGCTCGCCCGCATGCCCGGTCGCGAAGCACCGGAACCCGTACGACCCCCTGGGGAGGGCAGATCATGCACCGCTCACGCTTCCGCCTCGCCGCCGCCGCCGCGCTCACCCTTGCGCTCGCGCTCACCACCAGCTCCTCGCTCTCACCGGCGCGCGCCCAGCAGCCGGGTGCGACCCCGACCGCGACGAGCGCCGGCGGCAGAAGCGACCGGCTGCAGGGCGCAACGCTCGCCGACACCGGATCGCGCAAAACCGGCAAGATCTCGCCCGTGCTCGACAAGCTCTACCGCGTTGACCTGCTGAACCGCGTCGCCAAGGGGCAGCCGCTCACGGCGGCGGGCGCGCGGGCGATTGGCGACGACATCGCGGGGCTGCTCCAGGCGCAAAAGCTGCAGATCGCGCCCGATGACCGAGTGCAGGTGTGGCTGAGCAGCACCGGTGCCGCCGCCGGCATCGCCGGCCCGCTCGCCGCGCTCGGCGCTTCGGTGCAGGTCATCGACAACACCAACCGGATCGTCCAAGCGCTCGTGCCGCTGAGCCAGCTGCAGGCGGCGTCCACGATCGCCGGTGTGCAGACGGTGCAGTTGCCCGTGTACGGGTCGGTGCAGACGGGCTCGAAGCTCACGGAGGGGGACAGCATCCTCGGCTCGGCGACGCTGCGCTCGCAGCTGACTGCCGCCGATGGCGCCGGCGTGCGCATCGGCGTCGTCTCCGACGGCGTCGCGGGCCTGGCAGCGTCGCAGGCATCGGCGGATGTGGGCGCGGTGGATACGACGACGTGCAACAGATCGCCGGGCGCCACATCGCCGACCGCGCCGAACGCGGGACCGGAAGGCACCGCGATCCTCGAGATCATCCATGACATCGCGCCGGCCGCGCAGCTCTCGTTCGGGTACTTCGGCATCAACACGGGCGGCACGGCGCTCAACTTCAATGCCGCGGTCACGTGCCTGGCGCAGAACAACGACATCGTCGTCGACGACGTGAGCTTCTTCAACGCCGGGCCGTACGATGGCACGAGCATCGTGTCCGCTAACACGAACGCCGCCCTCAACAACCCGGCGTACCCGATTCGCGGGTATTACACGTCGGCCGGGAACCAGGCGCAGCAGCACTACCGGGAAGCGTTCGCGAGCTCGGGCGATGTCGTGAGCAACGCCAACGGAAGTTGGACGCTGCAGCGCTTCCAGGCGACCGCGAACACGACGGATCTCGGCGGCACGCTCACGTGTGCTTCCGGGGGATCGGGTTCGTGCGGCGACCTCATCGAACTCCAGCCCGGGGGCACGGTTGAAGTAGATCTGTCCTGGAACGACCCGTACGGCGCGTCGAGGAACGATTACGACCTTCTCGTTTTCGACCTGCTCGACGGTCCGAACGGGACGATCAGGGTCATCAGCGGCAACACGCAGTCGGGGTCACAGGACCCGACCGAATCGGCCGTCATCCAGAACACGCACGCCGTCAATGAATCGCTCTACGTCATGATCGGGAACTACCAGGGGGCGGCGGCGCCAGTGACGTTCGACATGTTCATGAACTGTCTCCGGGGTTGCTTCCAGTTGACGAATGCCGGACGGACGGTCTTTAGCCTGGCCAACTTCAACACGACCCCGGGCAGCGTGCCCAACCAGTCCGACTCCGCCGGTGGCGTGCTCGCCGTCGGCGCGATCGCCGCCAGCGACCCGGGCAACGACACCATCGAGAGCTACAGCAGCCGCGGCCCGACGGCGGACAACCGCAACAAGCCGGACATCAGCGGCATCGACTGCGTCCAGGTGACCGGCAACGGCGGCTTCTATAACCCGTTCTGCGGCACTTCGGCCGCCGCGCCGCACGTCGCCGCCATCGCGGCGCTCATGCTCAGCTGCAATCCGACGCTGCTCGCCGGCAAGGCCCAGAGCGTGGCGACGACGACGGCGCGCACGACACTCAGGAACGCGCTCCTGAACGGCGCGACGCCGCTCGGCGTCGGCCAGCCGAACACGACCTATGGCTTCGGACGCGTCAACGCCGTCAACGCGGCGCCGCTCGCGAACTGCAAAGACACGGACGGCGACGGCTACCCGGACGGACTGGAGACGACGCTCGGCAAGAATCCGGCCAGCGCCTGTCCGATCATGCGCGCGGACATAAACGGCGATCGCTCGGTGAACGGCCTGGATCTCGCCGCGCTGGGCACCAACTTCGTGAAGACCGTGCCGCCGGCGCCGCCGCGGGTCGACCAGAACGCCGATGGGGCGATCGACGGAATCGACCTCACGCGGCTCGCCAACGTCTTCCTGGAGACCGTCAGCCAGTGCCCGTGATGCGGTCCGCCGCGACGCGCGGAGGCTGACCCGGACGGCACGCTCGACGACGGAAGGACGTGGCCGGCTCTCCGGGCGTGCGGCGCGGTCGTGTTCGCGCGGCCGTGCCGCTTAGGGGGCGGCGCGGCGGTCGCCGGCGTGGCGTTCGCCCGCGGTCGCGGACGTGAACATCAGGCGCATGAGGGGACGGAGGAGCGGTCGCGCCCGGCGTGTCGTCTGCTATCATCGTCGAAGAACACGAATATATGTTCACCCACCTTCACCTTCACACCGAGTACAGCCTGCTCGACGGGCTGAGCCGCATCCCCGACGTCATGGATCGCGTCCAGGCGCTCGGGCAGCGGTCGGTCGCCATCACCGACCACGGCGCGCTCTACGGCGCCATCGACTTCTACAAGGAGGCGCGCGCCCGCGAGATCACGCCGATCATCGGCATCGAGGCGTACATCGCGCCGGAATCGCGACTGCAGAGGCCGGACTCACGCTCCAACAACTACTTCCATCTGACGCTGCTGGCGAAGGACGAAGCCGGCTACCGGAACCTCCTTCAGCTGTCGACGCACGCGCACCTGGAGGGCTTCTACTACAAGCCACGGATGGACAAGGAGCTCCTCGCCCGGTACGGCAAGGGGATCATCGCCCTCAGCGGCTGCCCGTCGGGGGAGATGCACCGGCTCCTCGCGGAGGAGCGGCACGGCGCTGCCCGGGAGCTCTGCGGCTTCTTCAAGGACGTCTTCGATGACTTCTATCTGGAGGTGATGCGGCACGACGAGCCGGAGATCAACGCCGAGTGCGCGCTCGTCCTGGGCCGCCTGAACGAGCTGTCGCGCCAGACCGGCATCCCGCTCGTGGCGACGAACGACTCGCACTACACGCTGCGTGACGACGCGCGGATCCACGACGTGCTGCTCTGCATCGGCACGAACAGCACCGTCGACGACCCAAAGCGGCAGCTGAAGATGCACGACGACTCGTACTACGTGAAGTCCGAAGACGAGATGCTCGCGCTCTTCGCCGACCTGCCCGAGGCCGTCACCAACACGCAGCTCGTCGCGGAGCAGTGCAACCTCGAGCTGGAGTTCGGTCGCCTGCACCTGCCCGAGCCGGAGATCCCCGCGGACTACACCGCGCACGCCTGGTTGACGCACCTCGCGCGCGAAGGCCTGCACCGTCGCTACCCGCAGGCCGGCGACGACGTGCGCGCGCGGCTCGACTACGAGCTGGGCGTCGTCGAAGAGACCGGCTTCACCAACTACTTCCTCGTCGTCTACGACATCGCCCAGTTCTGCCGGCGCGGCGGCATCATGCTCGGCGTCCGCGGCTCCGCCGCCGCGTCGATCATCCTCTACACGCTCGATGTGACGTTCATCGACCCGCTCGCCACGCGCCTGGTGTTCGAGCGCTTCCTGCACGTCGACCGCAGGGAGCCGCCCGACGTCGACCTGGACATCCCCGACGACCGCCGTGACGAGGTGATCCGCTACGTGGCGGCGAAGTACGGCGCGGACCACGTGGCGCAGATCATCACCTTCGGCACGCTCGCCGCGAAAGCGGCGGTGCGCGACACGGGCCGCGCGCTGGGCATGGGCTACGCCGACGTCGACCGCGTCGCGCGCCTGATCCCCAATGCGCTGCACATGACGCTGGAGAAGGCGCTGGACGAGGCGCCGGAGCTCGCATCGGCGTACGAGTTGGACCCGGACGTGACGAGGCTCGTCGACACCGCCCGCCGGCTCGAGGGCGTCGCACGGCATGCGAGCACGCACGCGGCCGGCGTCGTCATCTCGCGCGAGCCGCTGGCGGAACACGTGCCGCTGCAGCGCCCGCCGCGCGGCGATGAGTCATCGATCCCGACGACGCAGTTCGCGATGGCGCAGGTCGCCGAGATCGGCCTGCTGAAGATGGACTTCCTGGGCCTCGCCAACCTCACCATCCTCGTCCGCGCCGTCGAGAACATCGAACGCACGCACGGCGTGAAGGTCGACCTGCAGTCGCTGCCGGACGGCGACCCGAAGACGTTCGAGATGCTGGGCCGGGGCGACACCTTCGGCGTGTTCCAGCTTGAATCGCCGGGCATGCGGCGCTCGATCGAGGAGCTGCGGCCGGACAGCACGGCGGAGCTGATGGCGCTGGTGGCGCTCTACCGCCCGGGGCCGATGCAGCACATCGGCGCCTACTGCCGGGCGAAGCACGACCGCTCGCTGGTGCAGTACCCGCATCCGGACCTGGCCGAGATCCTCGACGAGACGTACGGCGTCATCGTCTACCAGGATCAGGTGCTGCTCGTGCTGCAGAAGTTCGCCGGCTACTCGCTGAAGGACGCCGACGCGATCCGGAAGGCGATGTCGAAGAAGATCGCATCGCTGATGCAGGCGGAGGGCGAGAAGTTCGTCGAAGCGGCGGTCGGCAACGGCTACACGCGCGAGCAGGCGGACGCCATCTTCACGCTGATCGAGCCGTTCGCCGGCTATGCCTTCAACAAGGCGCACTCTGCCTGCTACGGCACGATCGCCTACCAGACCGCGTGGCTGAAGGCGAACTACCCGCACGAATACATGACTGCCGTGCTTTCGAGCGCCGGCGTCCACGAGCGGATCGCGCAGGCGGTCGCGGAGTGCATGCGGCTCGGCATCACCGTGCGGCCGCCGGACGTCAATCGCAGCGACGTCAACTTCGCGCTCGACACGTCGGGCGATGAGCCAGTAATCCGGTTCGGCCTGGCGACTGTGAAGAACGTCGGCGGCGCCGCCGCGGAAGCGATCGTCCGCGCAGGCGCAGGCGGCGGGCCGTTCGCTTCGGTCGAAGACTTCATCAAGCGCATCGACATGCGTGCGATCAACAAGCGCACGGTCGAGTCACTGGTGAAGGCGGGCGCGCTCGACTGCCTCGTCGGCGACGCCGCGCAGCGGGGGACGCTGCTGCGCAACGTCGATCGCATCGTCTCGCTTGCGCAGCGCGAGGCGAAGCTGAAGGAGTCCGGACAGTCGACGATGTTCGACCTCTTCGGCGACAGCGTGGCGACGCCGCTGCCGGCGCTCGTGCTGGAGCCGGCGCCGGCATCGAGCGCGGAGATGCTGCAGTGGGAGAAGGAGCTGCTCGGCGTCTACGTGTCGGAGCACCCCTTCTCCGCCGCCGCCGGCATGCTCTCGAAGCACACCTCGGCGCTGGTGAGCGAGATCACGCCGGAGATGGACGGCCGCGACGTCGTCATCGCCGGCATGGTGGGCACGGTGCGATCCCTGGCGACGAAAGCGGGCAAGCAGTTCGTTTCGGTGGCGGTGGAAGACCTGTCGGGCACGGCGGAAGTGACGGTCTGGCCCGACGTCTACGAAGGCACGAAGCAGCACTGGACCGCCGGCAACATCGTGCTGATGCTGGCGCGCGTCCGCGAGCGCGCGGAGCGGCTGAACATTGCCGTCCAGCAGGTGTCGCTGGTGCAGGCCGCCGACGGCTCGTTCACACACGACCGCTTCGCCGTGCCCGACTGGCTGACGAGCGCGGTGCGGGCATCGGCCGGCGTCGGCCTCGTCGACGTGCTCCCGGAGCGTGGGCCGGCGGCCGCCACGGGGCGCGGCCCGCACGGCAACGGTCATGCTCGCGTCGGAACTGGCAGCGCCGTGCCGGAGCAGCAGCGCCCGGCGGACGACGAGGACCGGAGCGCGCGAGCGCCAACATCCGGCGTCCAACCTCCGGCCTCGGCGCCGCCGTCGGCAGCCGCAAGCCTTCGCTTCTTCCTGCACGAAACCGACGACCCGGAGGGCGACCGCGGCCGCCTCGATCAGCTCATCGCCCTCATCGCCGCGCACCCCGGCGCCGATCACGTCCGCCTCTTCGTGCATGCGCGGGACGGCGACCGCATCGAGCTCTCGATGCCCGATGCCGACGCCTCGGATGCCCTGCGCGATGCCGGCGTCGCCATCCTCGAGCCGCACGGCGGCGCCGACCTGATCGTGCGCGCGGCCGTCGCACCCACGGCCGCAGCGGGCGTCTGAGCCGTCGCGCCGCGTCCGAGACGCTGGCACCACCGGCGGGCCGCCGTTACCCTGCCGGCATGGAACTCACCTGGCTCGGCCATTCGTGCGTGCGCCTGCGGGCGAAGGAAGCGACGGTCGTCAGCGACCCGTGCGACAAGTCGACCGGCTACAGCATCGGCCGCCCGAGCGCGGACATCGTCACCGTCTCGGTCCACGACCGGGCGCACGACTACGTCGAGGGCGTCGCGGGGTCGCCGCGCGTGATCGATGGACCGGGCGAGTTCGAGATCTCGGGCGCGTCGATCATGGGCATCGCGACGTATCGGGGGAAGGCGCAGCAGCCCGAATCCGGGCGCAACGTCGCCTACGTGATCGAAGTCGAAGACCTCCGCATCGGCCACCTCGGCGCCATCGGCCACGTGCCGACGTCGGACCAGATCGAACAGATGAGCAACGTCGATGTGCTGCTCGTGCCCGTGGGCGGCGGCGAGTCGCTCGATGCGCCGCCGGCGGCGGAGACGGTGAACCTTATCGAGCCGCGGCTGGTGATCCCGCTGCACTACAAGACCGACATGGAGAATGAGACGCTGGACGGCATCGACCGCTTCCTGAAGGAGATGGGCGCCAAGTCGGTGCAGGCGCAGCCGAAGGTGTCGATCAGCCGCAGCTCACTGCCCAGCGAGACCCAGGTCATCGTCCTCGACGTGAAGCGCTAGGCGCGCGCGGCCTCCGACCAGCCACGAACCGGTCCGACGCAGCGCGTCGCTCCGCGGCGGGATTCCGCTTCCGTCCGCGCCGCCGCCGCGTCCGCCGCGCCGGCAGCCGTCATGCGCGGGGCCGGCGGGCAGGCGGGCGGTGGCTCCGCATCGAGCCGCACGGTACCCTGAAGCATCTCCCGGACGCCCGCGCGGTGGAGGACACGTGTTTCGAGGCAACATCCGCGTCGGCGCCGTCCTCGGCATCCCGCTCGAGTTCAACCTCTCGTGGCTCATCACGCTGGCGCTGTTCACCTTCCTGCTCGGCGATCAGGTCTATCCGGACGTCCTGCGCGACGAGCCTGCGTGGTTCTCCTGGCTGCTCGCGGCGGTCAGCGGCATCTTCTTCTTCGCATCGATCATCATCCACGAGCTCGCGCACAGCCTGATCGCGCGGCGCAGCGGCATTCCGGTGCGGGCGATTACACTCTTCATGCTGGGCGGCGTCTCGCAGATCACGCGCGAGGCGCGGCGCCCGCTCGTCGAGTTCGTGATGGCGATCGTCGGGCCGCTGACCAGCATCGCGCTGGCCGGCGTCTTCCTCGGCTTGGCGTACGCACCGGGGCTGCGGGACAACCGCACGGGGGTGATGTGGGAGTGGTTGTTCCTGATGAACCTGTCGCTGGGCATCGTCAACATGGCGCCCGGCTTTCCACTCGACGGCGGCCGCGTGCTGCGCGCAGCGCTCTGGGGCATCACCGGCAACTACCGGCAGGCAACGCGCTGGGCGTCGTTGTGCGGGCGCGGCCTCGGCTACGCGCTGATCGCCGGCGGCTTCCTCGTGCTGCTGCGCGTGGTGCCGTGGCTGGATCCGTTCAGCGGCATCTGGCTGATCCTCGTCGGCTTCTTCCTCGATAACGCCGCCCGCCAGTCGTGGGCGCACACACGCCTGCTCGAAGAGCTCCGCACGCGGCCGGCTTCGAGCATCATGCAGACGGTGCTGCCGCGCGTCGCCCCGGAAGTCGACCTGCTGCAGGCGATGAGCCGCTACTATCACCCGCGCGACGGAATGTGCGCGTTCGTCGTCGACGGAGACGAGCACGTGCTCGGGATGGTCACCGACGTGCAGCTTGCGCGCGTGCCGCGCGACCGCTGGCCCAGCGTGCCCGTCGGGGCGGCGATGCAGCCGGCCGACGAGATTGCAACGACGACGTCCGGCGCCGACCTCGCAAGCGTGCTCGAGGAGATGGACGGCTCGCAGCAGACGCAACTGCCGGTCCTCGAAGATGGCCGTCTGACGGGCTGGGTGAGCCGCGCCCGCCTCACCGGCCTCTTCGTCCCGCAGCCCCAGGTAGCGACGAGCGCGTAGCGGCCGCCAGGGTAACGCGACAGGGCGATGCCTCCACCCAGGGAGGAGCCGGCACGAACTGCCTCCGAGGCATCGCTTCGGGCGAGTGCCTCGCCGGCGTACGGCGGGCGCCGGGCGAGACGGCCGCCGGCGTACGGCCCGCGGCCCCCGGCCGCCTCACCGCACCATCGCCCCCTCGATGGCGGCGACGGCCGCCGCCGGGTCCGCCACTTCGACCACGAGCTGGCGATAGAAGTCATCCTTCAGGTCGACGACGATCACGTTGCCGGCGTGACGCACGCGCACATCCCAGAACGACCAGCCGCCCGGAGCCCAGAAGCTGCCGGCGTAGATCACGCCCGGCAGCGCCGTCCCGGCGAGACGCAGGCCGCGCGGCCGGCTTACACGGTCACCCGCGCGCCGAACGCCGGCGATGTGGCCGACCGGCACATTGACCTTCCGCTTCACGGCGTAGATGCGGTCGCGCCCGAGCAAGGTAAACCGCACGCGCCCGTCGCCCACGCTCAGATCGACCATGTCGCACCTGACCGAAGCAGACGCCTATGCCGCCACCGACGGCAGCGACGCCCGCAACCGCTCCCGGATCTCGCGGTATCCCGTGAGCTTGATCCCCAACGATGCGCAGTACTCGCGCATGGCGGGCGTCCGGAAGACCTCGTAGTCCGCCGCCCGGTTCGCGCAGTCGGCGGGCGTCATCGAATCCAATTCGTCGCATGCGACGGCCGGATGCACGAGGAAGTGGGTGAGCCCCGGCCGCAGCCCGGCGAACATGCGGCGGAACGTCGCCTCCTTGTCGGCCGGCGCGATCTCGCTCAGGGTGCGATGGATGATCTGGTCGAGCAGCGGCCAGCCGAGGGCGTCGAGCCGGTCCACCTGCGCCTGGTAGACGGCGGCGCCGTCGCCGAGCGCGCGCGTCCGGCGGTCGCTGGGCCGCACGAGGAACAGCGGCAGCCGGTGCACCACCGCGAGGTCAACGTAGGCCGGCAGGTACTGCGGCAGGATCACCGTCCCCATGTGCGTGTCGAGGTGGGTCACGTCGATGCCCATGGCGAGCGCCAGCTCGACCTGCGCGCTCAGCTCCTCGCGGGCGACATCGGCGCTGACGTGGGCGGCGACGCCCGCGACGTCCCGCCACATGCCGCCATCGGGCGCGTGAAGCGTCGAACCGGCGCCGCCCGTCAGCGACCGCCAGCGGTACGTCGCGTACTCCGCCGTGAGCGTCATGTGCACGCCGATGTCCGCTTCCGGGTGCCGCTGCTGGAGCACGGCGGTCTCCATGAACCACGGCGCCGGCACGAGCGTCGAAGCGCAGGTCAGGCTGCCGCGCAGCATCGCTTCGAACGAGGCGACGTTCGAGGCGTGGGAGAAGCCGACGTCGTCAGCGTGGATGATCAGCACCCGGTCGTCGGGCGCATACCCCAGGAGTTCGAGCGCTCTCGTCATGCGCGCATCCTCGATCATCCCGCGTCCCCGGTCAACGTCGCCCCGCGGCACGCACGGTTCGGCATCTCCCTAATCGTGGGCCTTCGGCCGGTTGAGTGAGGTGTTTCGGCCCTCCGCCCCAGCGACGGCAGCCGCGAACCACCGACCGACCGGGCGCCGCTCCGGAGGGGGTGCGGACGGAGTGTCGCCGGTGCGGTACGGTGCACCGGCGCGGGCGCCGGCCGGCGCCCGCAACGAGCACGAAGCGAGAGGCAGCTCCGATCGCCCGCTCGAAGACCATCGAGGCCGACGCTGCGCTTGGCCGGCCGGCGCCCGACGCGGGCGGCGCGGGGCGGGCGCGCGCAATCGTCGCCGCGCACCCGTGGCTGGTCGATGCGGCGCTGATGCTCGCGCTGACGGCGGCCGCGGCGGCGCTCCGGCTCGTCCGGCTCGGCGCCATCCCCTACGGCGTGCACAGCGACGAGGCGCAGGTCGGCACCGACGTCCACCGTATCCTGAGCGAGGGCTGGATCGGCGTCTACACGCGCGCGGCGCTGGGGCAGCCGACGGGCCACGCCTACCTGACGACGCCCTCGATCTGGCTGCTGGGGGATACGGCCTTCGCGCTGCGCTTGCCGCTGGCGCTCGTCGCCGTCGCGGCGATCCCGCTCCTCTACCTGCTGGTGCGCGTGTCGTTCCGGCGCACCGAGGCGGTGTTCGCGGCGGCGCTCCTCGCCGTCTCGTACTGGCACCTGTACTACAGCCGCGTCGCCCACTGGTCGATCTCGTACGGCACGCTCCTGCTCGGCGTGCTGGTCTGCATCATGCTCGGCCTGCGACGCGGCGGCTGGGGATGGTACGCCGCCGGCGGCGTGCTGCTCGGCCTCGGTATCTACACCTACAACATCGACCCCATCGCCGTCGTCGCGACAGCGGCCTTCGTCGCCATCATCAGCGTCCGCGTCGTCCTCGCCGCGCGCCGTCGCAGTCCGCCGGCCGACCGCGCGTCGTCCTTGCCGCCGGCCCGCGCACAGGCGCCCGTGAGCGAAGCGACGGCGAGCGCTGCGACGCGCGCACCCGACATCCGCCATCCAACATCCGAGATCGCGCCCGACGACACGGCGCATGGATCGTCCCGATCGGCGGCCGCCGGCACGACGACAGGCCACACGCGGGCGGCCGCCGACATCCAACAACCGCCATCCAACACCGGCCCCGAGAACGTCGGGCTTACCACGCAGCACGCCTCGCCTCGCCGCTGGTGGACCGGCATGGCGATCCTCTGGCTTGCCGCCTTCATCGTCGCGCTGCCCTTCCTGAACTACGTACGCAACCCGGATGCCTACTACTGGTCGCACCTCACCAACTACCAGGAGGTGCGCATCACCCGCACGCCGCAGTACGCCGCGGCGGACACCTGGGGTCGGATCAAGCTCATCGCCGGCGAAGCGAAGTACTTCGCATCGGCGTACGCCTGGGCGAAGCGGCCGGACATCGTCGATGCCAACGGCAGCGTGCGGCCGATGTTCGACCCGCTGACGCTCATCCTGCTGGCGGCCGGGCTCGCGTTCGTCTGGCGCTATCGACGCGAGCCGATGGTGATCGCCGCGGTCTGCGGCCTCGTCATCCTGCCGCTGCCGGCGGTGCTGCAGAAGGGCTCGATCATGCGCGAGCCCGTCGGCGCGGCGCCGTACGCGATGTTCGTCGCCGCGCTGCCGCTGGCGGCGCTGTGGCGCGCGGGGCTGCGGCGGCGCGACTGGCTGCGCTACGCGCCAGCGGTCGGCGCCGTCGCCGTCGTCGCCGTCGTCGCATCGCTCACGATCCACGACTACTTCCGGACGATGCGCAAGGACCCCTTCGTGCGCGAGATCTTCTTCTCGCAGGAGACGTCGGCGAGCACGTACCTGCGTAGCCTGCCGTCCGGGACGTACGTCTACTTCTACAGCGAGCGCGCGCCGTTCGCGCTCGAGACGCGGCAGTACCTGGCGCCCGACGTGCGGGGCGAGGATCGCTCGAAGGAGTTCGGTGGCTCAGTGTCGGTGCCGGAGACGCCGCGGCGGCCCTCGGTCTTCATCCTCATGGGGCCGTACGAGGCCCTGCTGCCGGAGATCGAAAAGCTCTACCCCGGCGGCGAACGGCGCACCATCACCCGCGACGGCAAATTCGAGTTCACGGCGTACCGCCTGAGGTGAGGCGGCGTCCAGGCGCCGCAGCGGCCTTCTCTTGCGATCCGGGCGCGTATGGACGGCGCGCCGCGGTCACCCACGTCCGCCACGCCGGCTTCTCGCTGCCGTCGCTCCGCAGCAGGCCGATGTAGCGGAAGACGTTGTAGGCGTTGTCCTTCGCGAACGAAGGATCCCACGCCGCGAACCAGACCACGAACGGCATCCGCATCTGCGCCGCGTCCGCGAGCGCGCGTTTCAGGAACGCCGCCTGGTCCTGCTCCGTGCCGTCGTTGAGGTGCTGGGCATCGGGAGCCGAGGCATAGCCCATCTGGGCGATGGCGATCGGGCGGTCGGTGAAGGCGGCCAGCTGCGTGTAGTAGTCGGCCGGGATGGCGGCGGCGGACGCGAAGGCGAAGCTGGGATACGTGCTGATGGCGACGAAGTCCAGCCTCGGGTCGAAGGCGCGCACGAGTTGCCAGTCGGGGAAGTGCTGGTCGGCAGTCGGCAGCAGGCCCTGGAGGTCTTCGTACTGGAACGTGACGGTGACCTGCGTCTGCGGCGAGATCTTCTTCACTTCGTCGTACGCCTGGGCGTAGAGCGTCTGGAAGCTCGCGAAGCCGGCCTTGTCCTTCTGGTAGTACTGGTTCATCTCGACGCCGAGCGCGAGATACTGCGGCTTGTAGTTGACGGCGACGTACTTGGCATAGGAGAGGAACGCCGCGCGCACGTCAGCATCGGTGAAGTTCTTCCCGGCGAGCGAAGCGGGCAGATCGGCGAGCCGGTCACGTCCCGTCGCGCCGTCGGTCGGGTCGATGGCGAAGAAGAGCTTCAGCTTCTTGCTGGCGATCTGCTTCTTCTCCGATGCCGTCGTCCCGGCCGTGTCGGGGCTGATCGATGCGCCGGGGAGGAAGTCGGACCACGGCGGCGTACGCTGGATCAGCACCATCTCGCCCTGCTGCGCGGCGAGGTTGAACGTGTCGGCGTAGGCGCGGGCGTTCAGCTCGCGGGGGACGGTGCTGAAGCCCATCATGAAGCTGCGCGCCGGACCGCTCTTCGCCTCGCGCGTGCTCGCCGATGAACCGCGCCCGCAGCCGGCGATCGCGACGGCGACCGCGATCCACGTCGCCATCAGCAGCAGGCATCGAGCCTTCCCCGAGATCATCTGGAACACCGAGCGCGATTGTAGCGGACGGCGGCCCGAGGCGCGCCCCGCGATGCTGCGGCGCCTGCTATGGCGCCGTCCGCCGCAGCGCCGGCGCATCGGCGGGACGCGTCTCCCCCGCAGCCCGCCGCAGCTCGCGCAGGAAGCGCCCGAGCTCGCGCCGGGAGCGGATGCGCACGAAGTCGAGATGGCCGTTGGCTGGGCTGGCGAGCGCGGCGGGGAGCGTGCGGCGCCGCTTCCAGTGGGTCTGCAGCGCCCAGACGAAGAGTGACTGGCGCGAGAAGAAGGCGGTGCGCAGCCGCTCTCTGTTCCCCTGCCACAGCGCCTCCTGCGTTCGCGCACGCCGCGTCGTGCGACACAGCAACTGCCAGGAGACGCGCGTGATCGAATAATCGAGCCAGACGAGCAACTCGGCGCGCGGCCACGTCAGGTCGTTGACCTTCGAGTAGTTGCCGTCCACCACCCAGCGCTCGCCGGCGACCGCGCCGCCGACGCGCGCGCGAAAGACGTCGTCCGCGGCCTGCGTCCAGTTCGGCTCCCAGTGCAGCGCGTCCAGCTCGACGTGCGGCGCGCCGATGGCGCCGGCGATCGCTTCGGCGAGCGTGGTCTTGCCGGAGCCGGTGGTGCCGGCGACGATCACGCGCGACGGCGCGCGGTCGAGGGGTGCGAACGGCGAGATCTCGCGGGCCATGGAACACGCAGGATAGCACAGGACGGGCACCCTGGCGGCGCATCTCGCTGTACAACCCCTCGGCCTCAGCGGCGCATCGACCGCCGCGCCTGTCCGTTCCGCACCGCTCGCGGACCATCGGCCGATGGCGAGCTTCCGCGCTTCCGTGCGGGAAGCGTCGGCGCGGCGCTCGCTATACTCGCTGGCAGCATGCGACCAGACGCTGGCACCGGACGATGAGCGGCAGACGACCGTCGAAGCCCGACGGCGGTGCCGCCGAGTTTCGCTGCGCGCACTGCGGCGACGCCGTCAGCACCACCGTCTGGGGGACGCAACATCGCAACCACTGCCCGCGCTGCCTCTGGAGCCTGCACGTCGACGTGCGCCCGGGCGACCGGGCGGCGGACTGCGGCGGCCAGATGGAGCCGATCGCCGTCTGGGTGCGCGACGACGAATGGGTGCTGATCCACCGCTGCCAGCGCTGCGAGCGCCTGCAGCCCAACCGGATCGCCGGCGACGACAGCCCGGTCGCGCTGCTCGCGCTGGCCGCCAGCCCGCTCGCCCACCCGCCCTTCCCGCTCGACCGCCCGGGGTAGCGGCGCCGGGGGCTCCCCGCGACCGACGAGGGCGCGCTGGCTATCATGAGATCGCGGGCGCGATCCCGTTCCGCTCCCGCAGGAGACGATCGCGATGACGCAGCAGTACCAGAACTTCATCGCCGGCGAGTGGCGCCCGGCGCGTTCGGGGGAGCGCTTCGGGCGCGAGAATCCGGCCACGGGCGAAGCCACCGGCAGGTACCCCCGCTCCGGCCCTGATGACGTCCGCGATGCCGTCTGCGCGGCCCAGGCGGCTGCGCCCCTGTGGCGGGCGACACCGGCGCCGAAACGCGGCGAGATCCTCTTTCGCGCCGGCGAGATCCTCGTGCGCGAGAAGGAGCGCTTCGCCCGCGAGCTGACCGAGGAGATGGGCAAGGTGCTCGCCGAAGCGCGCGGCGACATCCAGGAAGCCATCGACATGACCTACTACATGGCGGGCGAAGGCCGCCGCCAGTTCGGCCAGACGACGCCGTCCGAGCTGCCGGACAAGTTCGCCATGTCGGTGCGCGCGCCGGTCGGCGTCGTCGGATGCATCACGCCGTGGAACTTCCCGATGGCGATCCCGTCGTGGAAGATCATGCCGGCGCTCGTGACGGGCAACGCCGTGGTCTTCAAGCCGTCGCAGTACGCGCCGAAGAGCGCCTACAACCTCGTGCGGGCGCTCGCCGATGCGGGGCTGCCGCCGGGCGTGCTGAACATGGTCGTCGGCGAGGGCGCGCAGGTGGGCGCGACGGTCGTCGAGCACCCGGGAATCGACCTGATCTCGTTCACCGGCTCGAACGCGGTGGGGCGGACGATCGCCAGGCAGTGCGCCGACGCCGGCAAGCCGGTCTCGCTGGAGATGGGCGGCAAGAATGCGATCCTGATCCTGGACGACGCCGACCTGGCGCTCGCGCTCGACGGCGTGATCTGGAGCGCCTTCGGCACGACGGGGCAGCGCTGCACCGCCGCCAGCCGCGTCATCGTGCAGGCGGCGGTGTACGACGAGTTCGCGGAGCGGCTGGTCGCGCGCGCCGAGCGGCTACGGCTGGGGAACGGCCTCGAGCCGACAACCGACGTCGGGCCGATCGTGAACAGCGACCAACTGCGCAAGGTCGACTCGTACATCACCATCGGCCGCGACGAAGGGGCGACGCTCGCCTGCGGCGGCGCCACGACGAACGTCGGCGAGCTCGGCAAGGGCTACTTCTTCCAGCCGACGGTGTTCACCGACGCGACGCCATCGATGCGCATCGCGCAGGAGGAGATCTTCGGCCCGGTGACGGCGCTGATCAAGGTCGGCTCGCTGGACGAGGCGATCGAGGTCAACAACGGGGTACCGTACGGCCTCAGCACGTCGATATATACGCGGGACGTGAACGCGGCGTTCCGGGCGATCGAGGGCATCACGACGGGCCTCGTGTATGTGAACGCGGGCACCATCGGCGCCGAGATCCACCTGCCGTTCGGCGGCACACGCGGCACGGGCAACGGCCACCGCGAGGCGGGGACGGCGGCGCTCGATACCTTCACGGAGTGGAAGACGGTGTACATCGACTACAGCGGCCAACTGCAGAAGGCGCAGATGACGGAGGAGCTGTGAGCCGCTGGCGATCCAGATTCGCAGGCGTCAGCTACGTCTCCCCCGGCCCCTCTCCCTATTGTGGAGAGTGGAGGATGCGCCGCCGTTCAGCAGCCAGCGCCGGCCTCAAGGACGGCGACGCATGACATCGATCCGCCACCCCGCGCACGAGCCATCGACGCCCGCCGTCCCGCGCGGCGGCGACGGCGCGATCCGCCACGGCTTTACATCGTTCTACGGCGCGCCGATCGTCGAGGACATGGCGTCGTGGCGGGCGGACGTCGGCTTCGTCGGCGTGCCGTTCGACGCCGGCACGAACGACCGGCCGGGCGCGCGCTTCGGGCCGGCGGCGATCCGCGACGCATCGGCGCGCTACCACCCGAGCGAGGAATGGCGCGGCTACATCGATGCCGAGCGCGGCGTGCGCATCCTCGACGGCGTGTCGATGGCGGACGTCGGCGACGTCGACGTGCGCACGGTCGACCTGCTCGAGAACTTCGACATCATCACGGACGCCGCGCGGCTGACGAGGCGCGGCTGCCGGCTGCCGGTGTTCGTCGGCGGCGACCACGCCATCACCTTCCCGATCGTCCGCGCCTTCGACGACGCACCGCTGACGCTGATCCAGTTCGACGCGCACCAGGACTACACCGACGAGAAGTACGGCGTCCGCTATTCGCACGACAACCACATGCGCCGCTCGAGCGAGTTGCCGCACGTGCGGCAGATCGTGCAGGTGGGACTGCGCGGCGTGCTCGAGCGCTTCGAGCCGTACGACGCGGCGCTGCGCGACGGCGTGATCATCGTGCCGTCGGAGCGCATTGTGCGGGCTGGCGTGCCGGCGGCGATGGCGGCGCTGCCCGGCGGCCGCGGTCGCAGCGGCGGCCGCGCGTACGTGACGATCGACATCGATGTGCTGGATCCGGCGGGAGCGCCGGGCACGGGATATCCGGAGCCGGGCGGCATCACCTACTACCAGTTGAAGGACGCGCTGCTGCTCGTCGCCGAGCGATACGACGTCGTGGGCTTCGACGTGACGGAGGTCGACCCGGTGTATGACGCGGCGGCCGTGACGGCGCGCCTCGCCGCCAAGCTGATGCTGGACCTGCTGGGCGCGATCTTCGCGGCGTAACGGCGAGCGCGGCGCTGTCGAGGGCGCTTCACTTCGAAGAGTGGGCGGCTGATCGACCGGCGGCCTGCGCGCGCGCTACCCTCATCAGGTGGGAGCGCCCGCCCGGGTGGTCGGGAGGGCGAAGGGGGACGAACTGATGACCTACTTCCTGGCGAAGACGGACCCGGACACCTATTCGATCGACGATCTCGCGCGCGACGGCACGACGGAGTGGGACGGCGTCCGCAACCCGGCGGCGGTGAACGCGATCAAGTCGATGAAGCGCGGCGACAAGGTCTTCATCTACCACTCGCAGGGCGAGACTGCGGTCGTCGGGCTGGCGGAGGTGGTGTCGGCGCCGCGGCCGGACGAGCACGACGCGAAGAGCTGGGTCGCCGACTTCAAGTTCCTGCGGCGGGCGAAGAAACCGATGACCCTGCGCGAGATCAAGGAGTCGCACGAATTCGACGACTGGCTGCTCGTGCGGCAGGGCCGGCTGAGCACGATGGAGGCGCCGGCGTCGTTCGATGTGTGGCTGAAGAAGCGCGGCGTGTTCTAGCAGGGTGTTGAAAAAAGTAGCTGAAACGGGATCGACTCGCGATCTGCGAG
>JADMII010000021.1 GCA_015478665.1 Dehalococcoidia bacterium | reverse complement strand
GCTGACAGATGTCGTCGCACTCTACTTGAATCCGCCAGACAAGGCGATCGTCCTCCTGGCTGAACCTCGTCGAGCGGTGGTTTCGTGATCTCACCGTCAAGCGCATCCGGCGCGGCACGTTCCCCAGTACACGCGCGCTGATCGTCGCAATCGGCGAGTACCTCGACGCGACGAACACCGACCCGCGGCCGTTCATCTGGACGGCCACGGCGAGGAGCATCCTCAAGAAGGTGCGCCGTGGTAAAGCCGTTCTTGAGACACTACACTAGAATCGATGGATCGCTGACCCCTGCGCAAGCAGCACGACGACCGCGCCGGTCGCGATGAACGGCGCGTAGAACATGTACGTCACCTGCCGCACGCGCAGCACCTTCAGCGCCAGCAGCACCAGCGCCACGGCGCCGCCCGTGATCGCCATCACCAGCATCGCCTGCACGACGAGCACAAACCCCAGCGCGAAGCCGATGAACACCGCCAGCTTCACATCGCCCATCCCCATCGGCGCCCCGGGCAGCAGCGCGCACGCCAGGAACAGGCCGCCCGCCAGCAGGCCTCCGCCGGCGACGCTCAGCCGATCCGCCCCGGGCCACAACAGCCCGATCAGCAGCGCCCCGACGATCGCCGGATACGTGACCACGTTCGGCACGCGATAGGAGATGATGTCCGTCGCTGCGCAGGTCAGCAGCACCGAGACGTACGCCGCCGCGACGAGCATCGCCGGCGCCTGACCCGCGTAGGCACGCCCGACGAGCGCGAACAGCACGGCCGTGAGCGCCACGACCAGCGCGCGTCGATACGCGCGGCCGCCGGTCAGCGACCATGGCAGCGCCACCTGCCCCGACTCGCCGGCGAAGTCGAGCGCGTGCCCAGCAGGCACGCCGGGCGCATCGCTCACGCCAGCGTCGCCGCGATGCGCCAGCCGGTTGTCGCGGCGCAGGCCGTCGCCGGGCGCGGCATCGTCCTCGGAGGCGCGCATCGCGGCGAGGTCGTGATCCGCTGCTCGCGTGTCACTCCCCGGCCGCGACCCGGCGGCGCCATTTCCGGCGGCGTCCGCCTCGCGTCGCTCGAACGGCTCCCGCGCGAGCCGCGAGATCAGCTCGTCGAGCGCAAGGCCCACGCATACGCCGAGCACGGTCATCAGGATTGGCGCCACGTCCACCTCAGCGGATGTTGGACTGTCTTCGAACATGATCGGCGCCAGAATACCAATCCTGCGTAGGGGAGGCGCCGACGGCGGTCGCGAGTCGCCGGGCGAGGGTCAGGCGGGCCGGCCGGGATCCGCCGCCGTAGATGGTGCGGCAGCCTGGTCGGCGCGGTGTGGACGATCGCCGACAGTCGGCGCGGTGCTCGGTACGCGTCGATCTGGCGACGGTCGGTCAGCCACCGGGCTGGAGATGGCGACCACAAACCGTCGAAATTTTGTTCGGGCAGGGGTTGACAGCGCCGTACAAGTGTTCTATCGTACGCATGTTCTGAATGGAGGTCACGACATGCAGTTCGCACTCTCCCTGGCGCTCGTCGTCGCGCTGTCCAGCACGGTGCTCGTGTACCAGTTCATCACCGGCTCGCTCGCCGGCGACGACGGCGAGGCGTAAGCCCGGCGACCGGGCAGGAGCGGTCGTTCGGCCGTGATCGACCGGAAGCGCTGCCAGCCCTGGCATCTCGCGGGCGAAGATTCTCATGGACGGCCGCTCCCACGTCCTGCCGGGGGCGGCCGTTCGCCAACCTGTCGCTGAGTTGCAGGCCGGGGCGGAAGCGGGGCCATCCCGGCCTGCTCCTCTTCGTCGCAGGCCGCCGGTTACGTCCGGAAGATCTGCTGCAGCTCGTACGGGACAGCGGCGGCGATCTGGTCATAGGTACAGGCACGCGGCGGCTTGTCGGGACGCCAGCGCCGGAACGTCGCGGCGTGCCGGAACCGCTCGCCCTGCAGATGGTCGAACGTCACCTCGCACACGAGCTGCGGGCGCAGGCGCTGCCAGCTCACGTCGCGGTCGCCGGTCCAGCGGCTCGGCCCGCCGGGTGTGCGGCCCTGCCCGAAGCCGGCGCTCTCGTCGTCGGTGCGGTACGGCTGCAGCGTCTCGACGAGCGCGCGCTTCTCCGCCGCCTTGAAGCTCGACGTATGGCCGACGTACCCCAGCACTCCGCCGTCGTCGTAGAGTCCGAGCAGCAGCGAGCCGACCGAGCGCTCCTCCTCGCCCTTGTTCCAGCGAAAGCCGCCGATGACGCAGTCGACCGTGCGCAGGTGCTTGACCTTCAGCATCGACCGGGCGCCGGGGTGATAGGCATCATCGAGCCGCTTGGCGACGACGCCGTCGAGCCCGGCGCCCTCGAAGCGCTGGAACCAGTCGCGCGCCACGGCCATCTCGCGCGTCACTGGCGTCAGGTACGCCGGCGCTTCGACGCCGTCGAGCGCGGACTCGAGCCGGGCGCGCCGCGCCGAGAGCGGCTGCCCGAGCAGCGCGTCGCCTCCGGCGGCGAGGAGGTCGAAGGCGACGAATGACGACGGCGTCTCGGCGGCGAGCTTGCGGACGCGCGATTCGGCGGGATGGATGCGCAGCAGCAGCGCATCGAAGTCGAGCCCGTGCTCGCCGATGATCACCACCTCCCCGTCGAGCACGAGGGGCCCCGGCAGCACGCGCGCGAGGCTCTCGCCCAGCTCCGGGAAGTAGCGGACGAGCGGCTTCAGGTCGCGGCTCTGCAGGTACGCGTCGCGGCCGTCGAAGAAGACGAGCGCCCGAAAGCCGTCCCACTTCGGCTCGTACTGCCAGTCGTCGCCGTCGGGGATCGCGGACGTGAGCTTCGCGAGCATCGGCTCGATGGGCGGCGCCAGGCCGGCGATCGTTGGCGGACGGGAACTCATGGCACCACCTCGCTCTGGCGCTGAACGACGCGCGCTGGAAGCGTAGCGGACGCCGCCGCACGCCGGCGTTCCGCGCCGGGCACGCGCTGCTCATGGCGACAGGCGCGTCCGTTCGTGACATACGCGTCGGCGCGGGCGGGGGCCGTCAGCCGGAGGCGCAGGGCCCGAACGGCTCGTTCAGCATGCGCTCGGATGCGCTCATGGCGATCTGCGGGATGAAGCGACTGAAGACCGGCGTCATCGGCTTGTAGTCGTAGCTGACGGTGATCTGGACCGCGTCGCACGGCTGACCGGCGCTGTTCGCCGTCGCCGGGTCGGCATACGCCGGATACGCCCAGCTCTCGAAGCTGGTCGCAATGCTCGTGTGGTTGTTGAGCGCGTTCGTCCGGACCGTCACCTCGTTCTTGATGCAGTTATCGCGGTTCTGCGTGGCGACGCCTGCGCAGTCGATGCGCCCGGTGACGGCGTAGCGCGCCGCGCTGCGGGCCGCTTCCTGCAGGGTCACGTAGGACTGCATCGCACGTGCCATGTCGACGAGGCCGAAGATGACGATGACGGCGATCGGCAGCACCAGTGCGAACTCGGCGAGCGCCTGCGCCGCCTCGCCTCGGCGCCGCGGAGCCAGCCGCGCGCGGCCGCCTGCGGCGCGTGGGGAGGCGCCGGTCGCGTCGCCGCCGAGATCTCGCGCGCGCATCATTTCACCAGCCTGAAGGCGATCGCCTGGGCGATTTTGGTGAAGATCGCTGGCAGCTGTGTCGCCTGGTCGACGCGGAAGTAGTGGTCGTTGGTGCCGCTCGCCGAAGAGGCCATGCACTTCGCGAGCCGCTGGTCGGCGACGGTGTCCGGGTCGCTGTTGCCGATCTTCCCCGACGGGTTGCTGTTCGACCAGACACTGCAGTACGACGACGTCGACTTCGCGTTGTCATCGCTCCCGCAGACACCGAAGTTGACGATGTAGATCTCGACCTTCTGCGCCTTCAGCGCGGCCGCCCGCGACACCGTCTCGACATCCAGCTGGCGCTCGCGGGTCTCCGAATTCGAGCCGGGGTTGGAAGAGCTGGTGCTGCCGTTGTTGGGCTGCGAGCAGCCGGTGCTGAGGTACGAATCGGATGAAGACGGCGATGTGCCAGGCGTGCAGGCAGTCACCGGCGAGCTGCCGGAGGCGTAGGCGGCGGCGTTGTACGTATTGTCGCCGTCCGTCAGCAGGACGATCACACGCTGCGTGTTCGACTGGCTGTGGGAGCCGGGGCCGTACAGCACCGATGCAGCCTCGTCGAGCCCGCCGCAGACGTTGGTGCCCGTGCCCCCAAGGGAATCGATGACACCGATCCGGGAGTTCAGCGCCGACGCGCTGTTCGAGAGCGCCACGATCATGCTGTTGGCGCCGCTCGTCGGCACGCAGGCGGAGTTGTTGCGCGGTGGATTGAAGCAGCCGCGGAAGGCGATCGCGCCAACGCTGGTGTTGGCGCTCGGCAGGAGCGTGTTGACGAAGCTCGTCGCGGCGTTCTTCGCCTCGTAGATCGGACAGCCGCTGTTATTGCGCGAACCGGTGCACGGCGATGCGCCCATGCTGCCCGTCGCATCGATCCCGAGCACCGTGTCCACCGGCGTGACGCCGAAGCCCGCGGTGGCGTCGTTCGAGACGGTCACTGTGCTGATGCCGAAGACGCGCATGAAGATCGTGCCGACGGACCTGCTCGCCTGTACCTGGACCTGCTGCGCGGCGGCGCTTGCGTTGACCGTCACGCTCATCTTCGGGTCGGCCTCGTTGGCGGTGAGGTAGGCGCGGGCGCTGGCATCGGCCCTGTTCACGTCCGGCAGCTCCTTCGCCCCGGCGAGCGCTGCCGCATCGACCGCGCGGGAGAGTTGCGCGCGCACGACGTAGAGCCGGCCGACATCGGCCGCCAATCCCATCAGCGCGATGATGACGAACGTGAGGAGGGCGAAGAGCACCACCACCTGGCCGGATTCGCGCGTGTTGCTTCGAGCGGGTGACTTCATGACCGCATCCTCAGTTCAGGAGTGGCATCGTCGTCTGCGAGCAGAGGCGGTAGATCTTCGGAAGGATCAGCGGCACTTGCAGCAGCGTGCGATGGTCGTAGCACGCCTGCACCTCGATGGCGGGCAGGCTGTTCACCGTCGGACGTGTGATCGTGACATTGGAGGCGGGCGTCGTGCCGCGCAGATTTCCCAGGTCCTTCACCACCAGCGCCTGGATCTCGCTGTCGCTCGCCGCGCCCTTCGAGCCCAGCCGGGCGCCATCGCGTCCGGCCGAGACGACGGCGATGTAGGAGTTGAACGCCGCGCTGACCTCGATGACGCCGATCACGAGCACGAGAATCAGGGGCAGCATGAGGCCCAGCTCGACCAGGCTCTGCCCACGCTCGTTGCCGGGCGCGGCCCTTGGCCCGCGACGAATGCGATCCGTCAAAGGAACCTCCCCCATCGGGGTCCCCTCGCGCTGTGCCGGCGCCTCAACTGGGCTTCGAGCGTGCCCACCGACATGTCCGCACGGAGCGGCGGCATGGTGCGATCTGGCGCGCCGGCCGGCACCCCATCTGTGTCGGCCTATTCTGAGTATCGACGCGCGACGGCGAATCTACAGGGGCTGGCCGCTCCTGCTCACCCAGTCAAGCGTGAGCCCGCCGCTCTAATCCGACTGCCCCGGCGATGACGGCGAGGGGCGCAGGGAGCAGACGCCGCGCGCCCGGGCGCCGGCACAGGCTGACCTTTGAACGAAGGGATGCAGAACCGGTGGCCTTGCCGCGGGAACCTGCCCGGTCGCCGGCGCCGAGCAGCGACCCGCCTCGCCTACCGCCGCGTCCGGGAGGAGGATCCGGGCGCCTCTTCGGCGGCGATCACCCGGCGGTGCGAGCCGACGAAGCTTCACGGCGCCAGATGCGCAGCTCGGTGTCCGGCACGCGCTCCGCGAAACGGCCATCGGGCGCCGCTGCGCGCAGGACCGCGCGCAGATCGCGGTCGAAGGCGTCGAGGCGGTCGCCGAAGAGGTGAGGCGCCCTGAACGATCGCGAGTAGACGAGCGCCATCACGTCTTCGGCGTCGCGCGTCAGCACCTGCCCGCCGCTGACCCACACCGCCTCCGGCGGCTCGAAGCCCGCCCGTGCCAGCACCGCCTCCTCGTCCCCCGGCGACGTGTTCCGTACCGACTGTCCGGCGCGGCGCTCCCGGCCCAGATAGCGCTTGACGACCCTGTCGATCGCGTCGATCGGTGGCGCCGGATACGGCAGCGGCGGTGTGGCGTCGTCCGGCTCGGCCCGGCCGCCGGCGACGACGGCGTTCCGGTCGCTCACGAGCACGAAGGCGCCGCCGGGCGCGAGCATCTCGCGCACAGCCGCGACGACGCGTTCACGGTCCATCCAGTGGAACGACTTCGCGAACGTCACGACGCGGAACGCGCCGAGGTCGTCCGGCAGGTCCTCCGCCCGCAGTCGTCGCCATCGCGCGTTGGCGACGCCGCGCTCGCCGGCTGCGCGCGTCGCCCCGTCGAGCATGGCGGCGTCGGGATCGACGCCGACGACCTCCTCGAAGAGGTGCACGAGCTGGAGCGCGACGGTCCCAGGTCCGCAGCCGACGTCGAGCAGGCGGCCGCGGCCGTCGAGCGCGAGGGCGCGGGCGAACGCATCGGCGAGGCCGGCGGCGTACGGCAGCCGGCCGCGCGCGTAGAAGCGCGCGCTGCCGCCGAAGAGCGTCTCGTCCCAGACCCAGGCGTCGTCCGGCATGCGCTCCCCTGCTCGTTGCCTGGCGGCCGGACTCTGCGCGCGAATGATCTGGCGTGCGATCTGCGACCGGCGACCGGCGACCGAAGTGCCACCGGCGAGAGTGTAGCGCGCTCGTCGGATACGCTACCGGCATGCGCATGTCTCATCTGTTCGCCAAGACACTGCGGCAGGCGCCGGCCGAGGCCGACACGCCGAATCACCAGCTGATGCTGCGGGCCGGACTCGCGCAGCAGCTGGCCGCCGGCGTCTACTCCTACCTCCCAGTAGGCTGGCGCGTCATGCGCAAGATCGAACAGATCATCCGCGAGGAGATGGACCGCGCCGGCGGCCAGGAGATCATGATGCCGGCCATCCAGCCCGCCGAGCTGTGGGCGGACTCCGGCCGGCTCGCGACGATGGCCGACGTCCTCGTGCGCTTCCAGGACCGCCGGGAGCGCGACTTCGTCCTCGGCCCGACGCACGAGGAGGTGGTCGTCGACCTCTTCAAGCGGCAGGTGCAAAGCTATCGCGACATGCCCATCCTCGTCTATCAGATCCAGACGAAGTTCCGCGACGAGGCGCGCCCGCGCGGCGGCCTGATGCGCGTGCGTGAGTTCACGATGAAGGACGCCTACAGCTTCGACACCGACTGGGACGCGCTCGACGCGAACTACCAGGCGGCGCGCGCCGCCTACACGCGCATCTTCGACCGCTGCGGCGTCCCCACGGTCCCCGTGCTCGCCGACTCCGGCGCCATCGGCGGCAAGGACAGCGAGGAGTTCATGTACCTCACAGAGGTCGGCGAGGACATGATCCTGCTCTGCCCCGGCTGCGGCTACGCGGCGAACGAAGAGAAGGCCGACCACAAGAAGCACGAGCTGCCGTTCGAGGAGCCGCGGGCGCTCGAGGAGGTCGCGACGCCCGGACGGAAGACGATCGAGCAGCTCGTCGAGTTCCTCGGCGTGCCGCCGTACAAGACGCTGAAGGCCGTGTTCTACGAGGCGGACGGCGCGCCGGTGTTCGTCGCCATCCGTGGCGACCTGGAGGTGAACGAGGCGAAGCTGCGGAACGCTCTCAAGGCGCCCGGCCTGGCGCTGCTCGACGACGAGGGCGTCCGGAAGCATGGTCTTGTCGCCGGCAGCGCTTCGCCGGTCGGGCTGACCGGCGTCCGGGTCGTCGCCGACGACTCGGCGCTCCAGTCGCCGAACCTCGTCGCCGGCGCCAACAAGCACGACGCGCACTATCGCAACGTCAACTACGGCCGCGACTGGACGGCGTCGGTCGTCGCCGACATCTCGCTGGCGCGCGCCGGCAGCCCCTGCCCGCGCTGCGGCACGCCGCTGGAGACGCGGCGCGGGATGGAGATGGGGCACGTCTTCAAGCTCGGCACCGTGTACACGGAGCGCCTGCAGGCCAGCTACACCGACGAGGCCGGCGCGCTGCAGCCGGCGGTCATGGGCTGCTACGGCATCGGCGTCGGGCGCGTCTTCGCCGGCGCCATCGAGGCGAACCACGACGAGCGTGGCATCATCTGGCCGCCCGGGATCGCGCCGTACGACGTCCACCTGACGGCGCTGGGCCTCGACAAGCCCGGCGTGCGCGAGAGCGCCGAGCAGGTGTACCGGCAGCTGCAAGACGCCGGCTACGCCGTCCTCTTCGACGACCGCGAGGACCTTTCGGCCGGCGTCAAGTTCAACGACGCCGACCTCCTCGGCATGCCCCTGCGGGTCACCGTCAGCCCGCGCAGCATCGAATCTGGCGGCGCCGAGCTGAAGCACCGCAGCGGGAAGGATGCGGAGGTCGTCGCGCTCGCCGATGTGCCGGCGCGGGCCGGCGCAGTGCTGGCAGCTCTCGGAAGCCGGAAGTGAGACGCGGTCCGGAAGTACGGGAAGCCGGCGGCCGAGGCGTCCGGTGGGCTCGCCGGCCGCCGCAGCGCCGTTCCGGCGCGCTCGCGTGGGCGCGCCTGACTCCGGCGGCCCCGTTCGGCGCCTCACGGCGCTTGATCATCGCTCGCAACCTCGTTACACTCGCGTTAGCACTCGATGACGGAGAGTGCCAATACCGGTGATCCCCTGGAGTCCCACGCCGTAGCCGCCGCTCCCGGTGGCGATAGTTCAAGCGACAAGGATGAGGTACGAGATGGCAAAGCAGCTTGTCTTCGATGAAGAGGCCCGGCACGCCCTGATGCGCGGCATCGATGCGCTCGCCGACGCCGTCAAGATCACGCTCGGCCCGAAGGGGCGCAACGTCGTGCTTGACAAGAAGTTCGGCGCGCCGACGATCACCAACGACGGCGTCACGATCGCCAAGGACATCGAGATCGACGAGCCGTTCGCGAACATCGGCGCCCAGCTGGCGAAGGAGATCGCCTCCAAGACCAACGACATCGCCGGCGACGGCACGACGACGGCGACCGTGCTCGGCCAGGCGATCGTCCACGAGGGCCTGAAGAACGTCGCCGCCGGCGCCAACCCGATGGCGATCAAGCGCGGCATCGAAGCCGGCGGCCGTGCCGTGGTCGCCCAGCTAAAGAAGAACGCGAAGCCCGTGACGACGCGCGACCAGAGCGCGCAGGTCGCAGCGATCTCCGCCGCCGACGCGGCGATCGGTGAGCTCATCGGCGAGGTGATGGAGAAGGTGGGCAAGGACGGCGTCGTCACCGTCGAGGAGTCGAAGGGCATCGCCACGGAGGTCGAGTACGTCGAGGGCATGGCCTTCGACCGCGGCTACATCAGCCCGTACTTCGTCACCAACAACGAGAAGATGGAGGCGGAGCTCGACGACCCCTACATCCTCATCACCGACAAGAAGATCTCGGCCGTCAACGACATCCTGCCGCTGCTCGAGCGCCTGCTCCAGGTCAGCCGCAACCTGCTGATCATCGCCGACGACATCGACGGCGAGGCGCTGGCGACGCTGGCGGTGAACAAGCTGCGCGGCACGATCAACGTCGTCGGCGTCAAGGCGCCGGGCTTCGGCGACCGCCGCAAGGACAACCTCGGCGACATCGCCGCGACGACCGGCGCGACGCTGATCAGCGAGGAGCTCGGGCGCAAGCTCGACTCGGTGCAGGTCGAGGACCTGGGCCGCGCCCGCCGGATCATCGTCGCCAAGGAAGACACGACGATCATCGAGGGCCGCGGCACGCCAAAGGCGGTCGATGGCCGCGTCAGGCAGATCAAGACGGCGCTCGAGACGACGACGTCGGACTGGGACCGCGAGAAGCTGCAGGAGCGGCTCGGCAAGCTGGCCGGCAGCGTCGCCGTGATCAAGGTCGGCGCCGCAACGGAGGTCGAGCTGAAGGAGAAGAAGCACCGTGTCGAGGACGCGCTCTCGGCGACGCGCGCGGCGGTGGAAGAGGGCATCGTCTCGGGTGGCGGCATCGCGCTGATCAACGCCATCCCGGCGCTCGACAAGGTGCAGCTCGAAGGCGACGAGCAGACCGGCGTGACGATCCTGCGGCGGGCGCTCGAGGAGCCGCTGCGCCGGATCAGCGTCAACGCCGGCAAGGACGGCTCGGTCATCGTCCAGCAGGTGAAGGGCATGAAGCTCGGAGACGGCTACGACGCCGCGAAGGACGAGTTCGGCAACATGATGACCAAGGGCATCATCGACCCGCTCAAGGTCACCCGCGCGGCGCTCGAAAACGCGATCTCGATCGCCGGGATGGTGCTGACGACGAACTGCCTCGTCACCGACCTGCCGGAGAAGAACGGTGCGGGCGCGATGGGCGCCGGCGCGCCGCCGATGTACTAGGCGGACCCGGGACGAGATTCGACGCGAGAGCGGACGGGCGCTTGCCCGTCCGCTCTGCGTACAATGGGACATGGCGCCGAACGCGCCGTCCGAGACCCGCACGGAGCGCGCGCATGTGCACGGAGAACGGCCTGCAGGTGGACATCAGCGAAGTTCGCGAGATCGTGGCGACCGCCGACGTCTTTACCATCGGCTTCCGCCTCTTCCCGGAGCGCCTGATCATCGACACCCGGTTCGACGAGAAGGAGCTGCCGATGGTGGCGATCGTCGACCCCGTCGAGACGCTGCAGGAGCGCTACTTCTGGCTCGGCCAGCACCGGCCGTCGCTCGGTATGCCGCGCGACTTCATGTTCTTCGCCTGGCCGCACACGCCGAACTACCTCGTCGAAAGCGGCGTCTGGGCGGATATCCGCAAGCGCCTGCTCGCGTCGCACTTCGCCGGCGCTTCGGAGACGTGCGATGCCGCGCTGCGCGACCTCGTCGCCCGCGAGCGCGTGGCGAACATCGATGCGATCACCGGCGCCCGCCACGAGACGCTCTGGAGCGCCGGCGCGGCGTAGGCGAAGCCTGCGCGCGCCCGCCGGTCGGCCCGGATGTCATCCGGCGCCCGCTGTGTCTCCTGCCCGGGAGCCCCGTTCCGGCCTTGCTTCGCACGCATAGCTCGCCCGTCGCCGCCTTACGAGGAGTCCCTGTTCGCCGGGAGAACGTCGCGCCACATGCAGGCCCACGCGGTCGTCAGGAGATCCAGCTCTGCGAGCGACAGCTTCACAAGCAGTTCGTCCGCTCCGCCGCGCCGGCGGCCAACCGGCAAGACCGGGTGTCATTGCCTGGCGCCTGAGGCAGCGGCATCCCGCCGGACGAGCGAGCCGGCGCGCCGCCGGGCGCTGCGATCTGGGAACCGTCGTGCGCTACGCTGGCGCCGTCCGCGCGCCGAGCGTATCGAAAGGAGGGCGGTGATGAGCGCGCTACGCATCGTCTACGTGCACGGCATCCGCGGCAAGCCGGCCGAGCAGGTCTACCTGGCCGAATGGGATGCCGCCGTGCGCCGCCTTTCGTACGTGCGCGAGATCGCGTCGACGATGCTGTACTGGTCGGACATCCGCCTCGGCGTCACGCCGGCGATGGTGGCGGCGGCGGCCGCGCGCGCCAGGGAGCGCGGGCAGCATCGATTCCACAGGCTGCGGCCGCAGACGAACAGTCCGCTGGGCTACGTCATCTCGCTCGGCCTGCACCTCGTCGACCCGGTGATCCGGCACATCACGAAGGACCTGCTCACCGAGGTCTATCTCTACTTCTACGGCAGCACGGGCGCGGCGGACATCCGCGAGGTGATCCTCGGCCGGATGGACGCGATCATGCGCGAGAGGCGGCCGCACGTCGTCATCGCCCACTCGTGGGGGTCGGTGATCGCCTACGACTATCTGCTGAACCGTGGCTACGAGGGTGAGCTGGGCGGGCTGATCACGATGGGCTCACCGCTCGGCCAGGACTATGTCCAGGAGCACATCGGGCACGCGTCGTATCCGCAGCAGGTGCGCCACTGGCTGAATGTCTTCGATGCGATGGACCCGGCGACCTGGCCCGACCGCCGCATCGCGAACGACCTGCGCGGCCCGCGCGGCGAGCAGCTGATTCGCGACGTCGAGCTGCCGAGCGTCTACGATGAAGAGGGCAGGCGCGACCCGCACTCCTGGTACGGCTACCTGATCTCCGAGCCGGTACAGGCGGAGCTGTTTCGCATCGCCGCAGCGGATGCACTCTGGCCGGAGGCGGCGCGCGACCCTTCGGCTGCGTGAGGGCGGACGGTAGCGGTTCGAGGCGGAATCGGGCGAGGCTGGAGACCGGAAGCTGGAGGTGGGACACGGAACAGTACTGCTGCGACGACCAGGCATCCGGCATCGGCCCAACGAACGCCAGATCCGCCGCGATCGCCTGAAGCACGCCGGGATGAGCGGATGAACAACCGCGAGGTCGCCGTCGCGCTGATCGTCGCCGAAGACGGGAGACTGCTGCTGCAGCTGCGCGACGATGCGCCCGGCCGCGCCGCGCCTGGGCGCTGGGGGTTCGTCGGGGGGCGCGTCGAGCCCGGCGAGCGGCCGGCAGACGCGCTGTTGCGCGAGCTGCGCGAAGAGCTCGGCTGGCGGCCACGGCACTTCGAGCCGTACGTCACGCGCGCCATCGAGCGCGCCGACGAGCCAACCTGGCGCGGCTTCACCTCGCACGTCTTCGCCGCGCACCTCGATGTCGCACCGGACGCGCTGGTGCTCGGCGAAGGGCAAGCGCTGGCGCTCTTCCCACCGCAGGCGCTTCCCGGCGGAATGGTACCCGGCATCGCGCCGCTAATCGGCGAGTTCGCCGCGTCCGCCGTCTACGCCCGGATCCGCCGGTCGTACGCGAAGATCTTCACAGCGGGGCTGCTCGTCGATGGCGACGGCCGGCTGCTGCTGCAGCATCGCGACGACAAGGCGTGGATCATCAACCCGGGCAAGTGGTCGACGTTCGGCGGGCACCTGGAGGCGTACGAGACGCCGCAGGACGGCTTCCTGCGCGAGATGCAGGAGGAGCTGGCGTGGCGCCCCCACGCGAGCGAGCTCTTCTACGCCTGTCTCTGCGCCTGCGCCGGCCCCGAGCACCTCGTGTATGACTTCGCCGCCGCCGTCGACGTGCCGCACGCCGCGCTCCAGCTGCGCGAGGGGCAGGGCATGGCGTTCTTCGCGCCCGACGCGCTTCCCGCCGGCATCGTGCCCCAGACGGGCGCCGAGATCGCGCGCTTCGTCGCCAGCCCGCGCTACGCCGCGCTCGTCGCGCGCGCCCGCAGCGGCTAGCGCGGACGGCCGCCCGCGCCCGCGCGCGCTCCGTCGTCGACTGCCGGCTCTCCAGTGCGGCATCATCGTTCGCTCACCGTCGCACGAACGCGGCAGCTTCGAACCGATACAATGTCCCGTTGAGCACCAGACGGACGGTCGCATCGCATGCCTGAACCACGCAGCGTGCCGCGCAGGTTGAGCGCCGGCGTCATCCTCGTCGACCGCGAGGGGCGCGTGCTGCTGCAGCATCGCGACGACGACCCGGCGATCATGTACCCGGGGCACTGGGGGATCACCGGCGGCGCCGGCATGCCCGGCGAGACGCCGGAGGAGATCGCGCGCCGCGAGGTCCACGAAGAGACCGGCATCGAGCTCGGCGAGATCGAGGCGTTTCGCGCCTACTACACGCCGGCCGCGGCGGCGAGCGGGCGCGGCCGCGTCGCCGCTGCGAAGCGCTCCGACTACGAGCTCTACCTCTATCACGCGCCGTGCGAGACGCCGGCTGAGGCGATGGCCTGCGGCGAGGGCATCGAGCTGCGCTTCTTCGCGCCGCACGAGCTTCCCGGCCTGCCCGTCGCCTACAACCATCGCGAGGTGCTGACCGACTTCTTCGCTTCCGCCGCGTATCGCCGCTACCTGCGCGGCATCCCCTTCGGCATTGCCGGCGATGACGGCGAACGCGGCATCGAGCCGATCGAGCACTTCCGCTCCGCGCTCGCCGCCGGCGACCACTGGTTCGAGGCGCTGATGCAGGCGATCGCGCTCTGGGAGCGGCCGCAGGAGACGGTCGACGGCCGCGCGTACCGATATCTCGTCGGCGGCGAGGCGTTCGACTGGCTGCTGCTCGCCGAGCGCCTGATCGAGGACGCCGATGGTCGCATCCCGGCGGCCGAAGCCGAGCGACTGCTCTTCGAGGCGCGGGCGCCGCGTGAGCTCGACGACGACGCGCTGCACGACCTGATTGGCACGTCGAAGCATCGCGCCCACCTGAACTACCTGTATGGCGTGACGGTCGAAGAGGCGTTGCAGTACGCGGTCGAGCTCGACCTGTCGAAGGAGCACCGCAGCGTCCACATCGACGACGGCGATGCGCCGGCGCGCGACCCGGTGTTCGAGCGCATCTACGACCGCGGTCGCGCCGAGCTGCTGCGTGAGTTCCGCGACGAGCAGGCCCGCCCGCACGCGGCGGCGATCTCGCTGCCGGCGCTGCGCGAGTTCCTCTACTGGCTGTTCAAGTATCGCGTCGCGCACCAGGAGCCGGCGCGCGTCGCGTCGGACACGCGCAAGGCGCTGGCCCAACTCTCGCGCATGGAGGACGCTGTGCGGCGCTCCGGACGTCGCGAGCGGGCGCCGCAGCCGCCGCCGGCGTTCGACGACGGCGCGGTGTCCTGAGCCGGACCTTCGCCCGACGTCGGTACGGCGACGGCGAACGCCCGCCAGCTCAGTGCTCGAACGTGAGCGCCTCGGATTCTTCGAGCAGCCAGGCGCCCGGCATGCGGCCGGTCTCGTAGCGGTGCACCTGCGACGGCAGCGGGCGGTCGCGGCGGGCGATGATCCCGGCGTTCCGGCGCGCGCGCTCCTTCCAGACGGTATCGACGAGGTTGGCGGCGTCTTCGGACGCGACCTCGTCGGCAGTCATGCCGAGGTGCTCTGCCCAGAGGTCGGCGCGCAGCCGGCGGGCGGCCACAGCGTCGCGCGCGACGACATTGATCTCACTGTCGGTGATCAGTCCGCGATTGTTGAGGTTGGCCGAGCCGATCGTGAGCCATTCGTCGTCGAAGACGCCGATCTTCGCGTGCACGTACGTCGGGCGATAGCTAAAGGCGTGCACACCCGAGCTGGTGCCCGAGGTGTACAGCGCATAGACCTCGACGATGCCGCGGCCGGCGTCGGCGTTGCGCAGGCGCTGCACGTGCTGGTCGTTGTCCCACTTGCCGCTCGTCGCGCGCGCCGGCAGCACCAGGACGATGCGGAAGCGTTCGGCGCGCGGGCGCTCCAGCGCGTCGATGAGCGCGTCCATGACGTGTGGCGACCAGAGGTACTGGCTTTCGAGGTAGATGAGGCGGCGCGCGCGGCGGATCATCTCGGTGTAGGCGTGGTGGATGCCGTACTCGCCGTCGTGCGCGAAGTCGTAGCGACGGCGCGGGATCGTGCGGACGATCTGCGCCGGCGTCTGCCACGCGGCGTCGATGACCGGCTCGCGATGTGGCAGGAGGCCATCGCCGGTGACCGCGTGCCAGCGCTCGCGGAAGTTCTGCTCGACGTCGGCAACCGCCTCCCCCTGCACCATCGCCGTGACGTCGTGCCAGTTGACGCCGGCGCGCAGGTCGTGGACGTGCAGGTCCCAGCGGTCTCCGGCGAAGGTCGTCAGGTCCATGCCGCCGACGAACGCCACCTGCCCATCGATGACGATCGCCTTCTGATGATGGCAGTGCGTGAGCTGCGCGGTGCGGTCGAGCGCGCAGACGAGATCGCCGGAGCCATCGCGCTCGATGATCCGCTGCGTCTCGCGGGCGCTGGCGCGGGTCGGCTGGATGAGCGCGACGGCGCCGCCCCAGAGCAGGATGCGCACGGGCAGCCGCTGGGCGACTTCCGACAGCACGCTCAGCAGTCGGCTGCGCACGAGGTCGTCGTTGGTCTCGCGGAGCAGCGGGACGTGCGGCGTCAGGCACCAGCCGACGATGTAGACGTAGGACTGCGCGCCGGCGAGCGCTTCGGCGAGATGCGTGAAGAAGGCCTCGCCATCGATGAGCGGCGTGATGCGATTGTGCTGTCTCGGCGGCGTGCCGCCGGCGAACCAGCGCGGCTCGTCTCCCCACCACTCGCTCGCGCGGCGCCGCCGCTCGTGCTCCGGGTCGACGGCGCCCGCCGCCAGCGTGCGCTCGTGCCGTCGATGCAGCAGGGGCGCCAGCCGTGATCCGAGGTGCCGTTCGGCGCCCGCCAGCGTGCGTTCGAGGAGCGTGCGGCGTTCCATCATCGGCGCATTCGTGCGTGATCCATCGCCATCAGGATAGCCGCTGCTGACTGGCTTGACGTGAAGAGCCCGCTTCACGCGAACCCATCGAGGTATATGGTAGCGCTGGCGCGGAATGAGGCCATCGCAGCGTGTTGCTGCGGCCCGGCCATTCGCCCGCCGGTGATCGGTCGGGCGCTCTAGACTACGCAGCACCGTGCTCCGTGCGCGACCCGCAGCACGCGTCACCGCGCGCCTCACAGCGCGGGAAACCGCCGCAGCGCCGGCACCGCGCGGGCAGCGCCGGCGATCGCTGCACGCTTCGAGAAGGATCAGCGTCGGATAGCCGCGGCGTATGTCGCGCGCGCTACGCCTTCGGCTACACGTATCGAAGCGGTGGGAAATTGGGGGAAACGCTATCTGGACAGTGCCGGTCATCGTGTTACAATCGCCCTACATTTCCGCTTCCCCTCCGGCGCGTCTTCGGGGTCCACAACGAGGGCACAATGGACGAGCACATTGGCCATTTCCTCAGTTTCATGTCGGTCGAGAAGGGCGCGTCGGGCAACACCGTCTCGGCGTACAAGAACGACCTCACGCAGTTCGACAGCTTCATCACGAGCACCGCTGCCAACGGGCACGCGCGCGACTGGGAGAAGCTCGAACGCTCGCTGATCACGGAGTACCTGCTGACGCTGAAGCAGAAGGACTACGCCGAGGCGACGGTCGCCCGCAAGGTGGCGGCGATCAAGTCGTTCTTCCAGTACCTGCACGCGGAAGGCACGATCCGTCGCAACCCGGCGGAGAATCTGGAGTCGCCGCGCGTCGGCCGCTCGCTGCCGAAGCCACTCAGCGTCACCGAGATCGACGAGCTGCTCGAGCAGCCGATGAAGCGCAACACGCCGGAGTCGCGCCGCGACCGGGCGATGCTGGAGCTGCTGTATGCGACGGGCCTGCGCGTGACGGAGCTGGTCTCGCTCGACGTGAGCCACGTCAACATCTCCGGCCCGTACGTCCGTTGCCTGGGCAAGGGGTCGAAGGAGCGGACGATCCCGATCCACGAGCAGGCGGCGGCTTCGATCATCGCCTACCTCAACGACGGCCGCAGCTCGCTCGTGAAGGACCGCAACGAAGGCGCGCTGTTCGTGAACCGGCGCGGCGAGCGGCTGACGCGTCAGGGCTTCTGGCTGATCCTGAAGCAGTACGCGAAGGCAGCGAACATCAGCAGCGCCGTCACTCCGCACACCTTGCGGCACTCCTTCGCCACCCATATGCTGCGTGGCGGTGCGCCGCTCCGGAACGTTCAGGAACTGCTCGGGCATGCGAACATTTCCACCACGCAGGTGTACACGCAGATCGCCAGCGAGCACGTCCGCCAGGTCTACGAGAGAGCCCACCCCCGCGCGCGCTGACGAGCGCCATCGCATCGCCGGCCGCCTCCTCTGCGTCGCGGCTGTCTTGCTCTCCGTCGCCATCGCCCTCGCCGCCTGCAGCCGCTCGGCGCCGCCGCGCCCATCGACCACGCCGGCGCCCGCCCGCCCGACGGCCGCTGCCTCGCCGGCGCCGCGCCCCCGCGACCTGGCGACGCAGATCGGCGTGCGCGGCGACCTGCCGACGGACGACCCGATCGACCTCGCCGCGCGCTATCGGCTGACGGCGGGGCAGGCGCCGGCATCGAAGCCGTTCGCCGGCGAGCAGGCCGTCGGCTCCCAGCGCAGCTTCACGGTGCTGCAGCTCAGCGGCAGCGCGCTGGCGGAACAATCGCCGCCGGGGGTCGTCACGGTCACGGCGACCCTTAAGGCGAAAAGCGCGCACGCCTACTTCTACGGGCAGAACGCGCTCGCTGCCTCGACTGCGGACATGCAGGCGGCGGCCGACCGGTTCGAGGCCACCGTCTGGCCGAAGGTCACGGCGGCGTTCGGCGAGCCGGCGATCCCCGGCGTCGACGGCGACCCGCGGATCATCGTGCTCCAGGCCGACCTGGGCAGCGGCGCCGGCGGGTACTTCTCATCGGACGACGAGTACCTGAAGTCCGTGCGCCCGCTCAGCAACGAAGCGGAGATGGTGTACCTGAACAGGACGCTGGCCCCCGGCAGCGCCTCGTTCAACGTCGTGCTCGCGCACGAGTTCCAGCACCTGGTGCACGCTCAGGACGACCGCGACGAAGAAGCGTGGGTGAACGAAGGCCTGTCGGAGGACGCCTCGATGCTTGTCGGCGGCGCCGCGACGAGCATCGACGCATTCGCGAAGCAGCCGCAGACGCAGCTGAACTTCTGGGACGCACAGGGGAGCGCCGTGCACTACGGCGCCGGGGCGGCGTTCTTCCGCTATCTGACGAGCCGCTTCGGCGGCGACGCCTCGTACGGCGCCTTGGCGCGCGAACCCGGCGACGGCGCCGCCGGCGTCGACCAGTTCCTCGCGCAGATCGGGCAGCGGCTGCGATTCCGCGACGTCTTCGCCGACTGGATCGTCGCCAACATCCTCAACCTGAAGTCCGGTCCCTACGCGAATCCTGCGCCGCCGCTCACGGTGCCGGTGACCGAGACGCTGCAGGTCGGGTCGCCGGCGGGCGGCGCGGCGAGCCAGTTCGGCGTCGACTACTACAACCTCTCGCTGGACAGCGGGGACTACCTGCTGAAGTTCACCGGCCAGGCGAGCACCGACGTCCTCCCGGTCAAGGCGCCCGATGCCGGCCCGATGATCTGGGGCAACGCCGGCGACAACATCGACACGACGCTCACGCGCAGCGTCGACCTGACGGGCGCGACGGATCCGGCGCTCAGCTTCAAAACCTGGTACGACATCGAGCGCTGGTACGACTGGGGGTACATCTCCGCCTCGACCGACGGCGGCACCACGTGGCAGGCGCTCGCTGGCGGCCGCACGAGCAGCGACGACCCGGCCAAGGCCGCCTACGGCCCGGGCTACACCGGCGAGAGCGGCGGCGGTCAGCAGGGCGCGTGGGTCGATGAGCGCGTGAGCCTGGCGCGGTACGCCGGTCAGAAGATCCTGCTCCGCTTCGAGTACGTGACGGACGGCGCCACGCACGGTGAGGGGTGGGCGATCGACGACCTCGCGATCAGCGGCGCGCCGGCGGTCAGCGATGCGGCCACGGGCTGGCAGAGCAGCGGCTGGGTGCGCATCGATGGCCAGCTGGCGCAGACGTACGTCGTGCGGGTGATCGAGCAGCTGGCCGGCGGCGGCACGCGCCTGCTCGTCGTGCCGGTTGGGGTTTCGGGGCAGGGGGAGTTGCGGTTGAGTGCGGCGGGCGTCCAGCAGGCGACGCTGGCGATCGCCGGCTCGACCGAAGGCACCAATCAGAAGGCGACGTACCGCGTCGAGCTGAACCGCTAGCGACGGAGGAGCAGGCGCCGCAGCGATGCTACGGAACGGCGCCGGGGCCCCCGTCGACGCGTTGCCCGCCGGATCCCCGGGCGGGGCAGGAGCCGCCGCGCCGGACATGCGCGGCAGCCGGCGACACGGTCCGTCGGCCAGCCGAGCGCGCGATCGCGCCCGTCGTGCGGCAGTCCGCGGCAGCACGAGCCGCCCGCCTGCGGCAGACGTGCTGCTCTGTTAGTCGGTGAGCACGACCGCATCGAGCGGACGGCCCGCCGGCAGCGTCCGCGTCACCTCGAGCGGTGGCAAATCGCCTGCGCGGAGTTCGAGCGTGAAGCGCTCGCCCGCGGCGATCGGCGGCGTCACGCCGCGGACGTCGACGTCGAGCTCCGCCAGCTCGCCGGGCTCGAGCATGCCGTCACCGTCGCCGGCCAGCCAGCGGACGGTCACCGGCAGCCCGCGCACGACGGCATCGCTGCCGAGCGCGCTCACGAGCAGTCCGCTGCCGGCGGCCGATGGCGGGCCCGCACCGCCGGCATCGAGCGGGACGCTGCCGCCGCCGGCGCTGGTCGTGACGTCGATGAGCACGCCGCTCGCTTGCCTGCCATCGGTGCGGATGATCACGGGGCCGTCGAGCTGCATGCCGGTCGTCGCCTGGCGCAGCGCCGACTGCACGACGCTATCGAGGCGCTGCGAGCCGCTGCGGCCGCTGTTCAGCACGACGCCCGCGACCAGCGACGAGGCCAGCACGAGGCCGCCGATGACGACGGCGGTCTCGACGCCCGTGATACCGGCATCGGGATGCAGGCGCTGTATCAGCGCGCGAAGCAGGCGCATATGCCCTCCAGGCGAGGGCGGGGTTCACGAAGATCAACGCGGGCGTGGCGACGCGTGTATCGCCGCCGGCCGCGCGCCCACGCGGAGAGCGGCCGCGGCTGTCAAGCGGGCAGAGGTGGAAGCGTCGCCCCTTCGCAGCTTGGCCACCTCGCTCCCGACCGGCGCAGATCAACACCACGCGCGCGCTGCGCGCAGGAGACGCAGCGGATACACTCTCAGCAGCGGCTTGTGAATCGCGGAACACAAGGAATGAACATGGCTCACTCGTCCCCGGCCTACGGCGCCCGGCGCCGTTCGAGCGCGCCCCGCAACCGCCTGCGCCGCTTCGTCAGCGTCGGGCAGATGCTCGCCCGCGTCTTCCTCGGCTACAAGCAGATCAGCTACCGGGAGAAGCGCAAGGGCGCGGCGTGGGGCGCGCCACGCCGGGAGCAGCATCACTGGTGGAGCGCGCGCAAGTTCTACGAGACGGCGATCCGAAACCAGGGCCTGCTGATCAAGACCGGGCAGTTCCTCGGCACGCGCCCGGACGTCGTGCCCGATGCCTATGTCGAAGTGCTGTCGAAGCTGCAGGACGAGGTGCCGCCAGAGTCGTTCGAGAACATCAAGCGCGTCATCGAGCATGAGTTGGGATGCCCGCTCACGGACATCTTCACGGAGTTTGACGAGCAGCCGGTCGCAGCGGCATCGCTGGCGCAGGTACACCGCGCCGTGCTGAAGGACGGCCGCGTGGCGGCGGTCAAGGTGCAGTACCCGGGCATCGAGCACATCGTCGACATCGACCTGGCGAACATGTCGTTCTTCATCGGCCTGCTCAACAAGCTCGACCGGTCGATGGACTATCGCTTCGTCGCCGAGGAGATGCGCAAGCACATCCCGCTCGAGCTCGACTTCATCAATGAGGGCCACAACGCCGAGCGCATCGCCGCCGACTTCGTGGACGTCGATGACGTGGTGGTGCCGGAGATCTACTGGGAGCATTCGAGCCGCCGGGTGCTGACGATGGAGTACATCGACGGCGTCAAGATCACCGATGCTGACGGCATGCGGGCCTTGGGCGTCGATCCGGCGGACATCGCGAAGATCCTCGTCTTCGCCTTCGCCGAGATGATCGTGAAGCACGGCTTCTTCCACGCGGACCCGCACCCGGGGAACCTGATGGTGCTGCCGGGCCCGAAGCTGGTGCTGATCGACTTCGGCCAGGCGAAGGAGCTCGGCGACGAGTTCCAGCAGGTGCTCGTGCGCTTCACGCGGACGATCCTGCTGAACGACAACGCGGCGATGGGCGTGGCCTTCCGCGAGCTCGGGTTCCGGACGAAGCGCGACGACGCCGCCGGCTACGAGCAGCTTGGGGACGCCTACGTCGGCCGCATCGCGCGCGAGATGCACGAGAGCGGCGCCGGCTGGGCGGAGGGTGCGGCGTTCGAGCAGTCGTACGACGACATCAGCAAGATCCTGCGCACGAATCAGCTGACGGCGGTGCCGCCGGAGCTGCTGCTCGTCGGGCGCGTATTCGGCCTGCTGAACGGGCTCAGCAAGACGCTGCAGGCGAAGACCAACATGCTGGTCGCCTTCGCGCAGCTGGCGGACCAGATGGAAGCGGCGAAGGAGCACGGCGAGCTCGTCGCGCCGGGCGCGCCGGCGAGCCGGCGGCTCCTCGAGGCGTAGCGCCGGCCGGCCGCCGACGCTACGGCGCCGCGCCCGCAGGCCCGCCCTCGCGGCCGGGCGCGCGGTTGCGTCTACCGCCGGCCGCCTCGCCCGCGCCATCGCAGCCCGAGGAGCGCCGCGCGCGCGAGCATGACGCCACAGCGCGCCGCGATGCCCGCCGCCGTCGCGCCGTCGCGCAGCGCGCCGCCGCGCAGGTGCCTGCGGTAGTAGCGCCACATGCTGCGGTGCCGCTCGATGATCATCCGGCGCGAGGCGCTCTTGCTGACGCCGATCGTGTGATGCACGACGGCGGCTGGCTGGTAGACGACGCGATAGCCGGCGTCGTGCACGCGGCGGCAGAGGTCGACGTCCTCGTTGAACATAAAGTAGCCCTCGTCCCAGCCGCCCACCTCGTCGAAGACGCGCCGCGGCAGCATCAGCGCGGCGCCGCTCAGCCAGTCGACGTCGCGCTCCGACGCGTGGTCGAAGTCGGTCATCAGGTACTGGCGTGAGCGGGCGTTCCCGGGCGAGAGGCGGGTGAGCAGCGAGTAGCGGTTGAACAGCGCCGTCGCATAGCCGGGGAAGGCGCGGCACGAGAGCTGCAGAGCACCGTCGTCGTCGAGCAGCTTCGGCGCAACGACGCCCACGTCCGGATGCGCTCGCAAGTACGACGCGAGCGTCGCCAGCGGCCGGCCGGCGAAGTGCACGTCCGGGTTCAGGACGGCGACGTATGCACCCGTCGACGCCCGCACGCCGTCGTTGATCGCCGCCGAGAGGCCGTCGTTGTCGGGCCGCGCGAGGAGGCGCGCCCAGACGTACTCCTCTGCGACGATCGCGCGCGTGCGGTCGGCCGATGCGTTGTCGGCGACGATCACCTCCAGCTCGCCAGCGGCGCGCGCGGCGTCGAGCGAGTCCAGACAGCGCCGGATGCGGCCGGCGGAGTTGTAGGTGACGATGACGACGGAGACGTCCGCGCTCATCGCGACGCCTCGCCCCCGGCGACCATGCGGTAGACGGCGAGCGTCTCCCGCGCCGCGCGCTGCCACGAGAATTCCGCCGCCCGCCGCAGGCCGCGCGCCCGCAGGTCCTCGCGCAGCCCGGCATCGGTCAGCAGCGCCCGCAGGCCGTCGCGGATCGCGGCCGTCGAGAGCGGGTCGACGAGCAGCGCCGCATCGCCGGCGACCTCCGCGGTGGCGCCGGTGTTCGACGTGAGCACCGGCGTGCCGCAGGCCATCGCTTCCAGCACCGGCAGCCCGAAGCCCTCGTACAGCGCCGGCAGCGCGAAGGCAGCGGCGCCGGCGTAGAGGGCGGCCAGGTCGTCGTCGCCGACATAGCCGGGGAAGCGCACCTGGCGCTCCATCCCCAGCTCGCGCACGAGTGCGAAGTCGTCCCCGTACTTCCACGCGCGCTGTCCGACGACGACGAGGCGGTGACTGATGCCCTCGTCGCGCAGCGCCCGCAGCGCCCGGATCAGGCGGCCGCGGTTCTTCCCCGGCTCGAGGCTGCCGACGCTGAGCACGTACGGCGGCGCGATGCCGTAGCGTCCGGCCACGGCCCCGGCCCGGCGCCGGTCGGGCGCCGGCGCAAACCGCGCGGCCGCTGCCTCGTAGACGACGTGCGTCTTCGCGCCGGCGCCTTCGCCGAGCAGGCGCCGCACGTCGTCGCGCACCGCCTGCGACGGCACGACGATCGCATCGGCGATGCGCGCGGCGAGGCGCGTGGCGAGCTGCATGTAGAGCCGCCGGACGACGGGATAGCGTTGCGGCAGGCGCAGGAACGTCAGGTCATGCACGGTGACGACGCGCCGGCAGCGCAGCGGCTGCAGCGGCAGGCTGTGGTGGGTCGAGTGCACGACGTCGACGCCGAGCGCGCGCAGGCGTGAGGGCAGGCGTGCCTGCTCCCAGAGCGCGCGCTGCAGCCGCGAGCCGCGCACCCGTTCGACGCGCCAGTTTCGGCGTCCACGGCCGATGTCGTCGAACCAGCCGCCGCGCGTGAAGACGGCGAAGCCATCGGCCGCGGGCGCCGTCTCCGCCAGCGCCCGCACGAGCTCGATGCTGTAGACACCGGCGCCGGCCGGTCGCGGCGGCACAGACGTGGCATCGATGGCGATCCTCACAGGTCGCGCACCTCCCGTGTGCGCCCCATGCGGCCGCGGTAGTAGTCCAGCATGCCGAGCGTCATCGCCCGAAGCAGGCGCCAGCGTCCGCGCCCGGCCATCGACGCGGCGCTGGCGACGCGCGTCACCCAGAAGTACGCCGTGAAGTACGCGAGCGCCTGCCGCGACGTCGCGTGCTTGCGGACAAGGTAGAGGCGGTTGCGCGTCGCGTAATACTGCTTGAACGGCGTCATCCAACCGCCGCCGCTCGACCCGCTCTCGCGGTGGTAGATGACGGCCGACGGCTCGTAGCGCAGCCGGAAGCCGTGCGCCTGTGCGCGGCGGATGAAGTCCGTCTCCTCGTAGTACATGAAGAAGCGCTCGTCGAGCAGCCCGCTCTCGCGGAACGCGGCCAGCGGCACCAGCGCGCAGCAGAAGCTGGCCGTCGCGATGCCATCGCGGCGGCGGCTCGTCGCGGCGCTGTCCGCACGGCCGGCGAAGGTGTCGCGAAAGACGCCGAGCCGCCAGTCGAAGCCGCCGGCGTGCGTGCTGATCAGGCGCGGGTCGGCGGCGTAGAGGATCTTCGGTACGACGGCCGTCCGCGGGTCGGCGGCTGCGACGAGCGCGCGCAGGAAGCCCGGCGTGAGCGTGACGTCGTTGTTCAGGAAGAGCGCGAAGTCGTCTCCGGCGGCCAGCGCCAGGCGCACGCCGATGTTGGCGCCGGCCGCGAAGCCGACGTTCTCGTCGCAACGGACGTGCGTGGCGCCGGGGAACGCCCGCTCGATCGCATCCATCGAACCGTCGCTCGAGGCAGCGTCCACGACGATCAGGCGCAAGCGGCCGTACTCGACGTCGGCCAGCGAGGCGCAGAAGGCGTCGATGAACGAGGCGCTGTTGTAGTTGACGACGATCACGGCGACCGCCGGCGACGGGTCGTCAGTCATGGCATGGCGGCGAAGCAGTTGCCGCTGCTCGCAGCTCCGGATGTCGCGCGAAGTGCGCGGCGAGGGACGCGCGCCACGGCGGCAGCCTGATGCCGAGCGCGCGGGCGCGCGTGTTGGCGAGCACGGAGTAGGGCGGCTTCACCGAACCGTCGTAGCCGCCGGCGCGCAGCGCGGCGGTGGTCGCCGGCTCGACGGAGGCGCCGCCGATGCCGGCGAGCCGCAGGGTCTCGCGCGCCCAGTCGTACCGCGAGGCCGTGCCTTCGTTCACCAGGTGGTAGACGCCCGCCGGCGCCTCGCGACGCAGCAGGTCGACCAGCGCGGCCGCCAGGTCTTCGGCAGACGTCGGCGACGCCACTTCATCGGTGACGAAGCGCAGCGGCCGCCCGGCGCCGGCCGCGCCGAGCACCTTCGTCACGAAATTCGACCCGCCGGCGCCGTAGAGCCACGACGTGCGGACGGTCAGCGCGTCGCCGCCGAGCGCGGCGATCCGGCGCTCGCCTTCGAGCTTCGAGCGCCCGTAGGCGTTGAGGGCGCCGGCCGGCGCATCCTCGGCGTACGCCTCCGTCGCGGCGCCGTCGAAGACCTCGTTCGTGCTGATGGCCACGAGCCGCGCCCTCACCGCGGCGCAGGCGACGGCGACGCGTTCGGCGCCGCCGGCGTTGACCGCGAAGGCGAGCCGCGGGTCGCGCTCGCAGGCCTGCGTGTCCGTCAGTGCCGCACAGTGCACCACCGCATCCGGCCGCTGCCGGTCGAACAGCCGGCGCGCGGCGTCCGCATCCGTCACGTCGAGCTGGGCGCGGCCGCAGGCCAGCACGGCGTCCGCCGGCGCACACGCGCGGACGAGGGCGCGACCGAGCTGCCCATCGCTGCCGGTGATCAGCACTCGCATCGCGGAAGTGTAGCGCGCCGGCCTGGCGATGCTCGCGGGCGACGCGCGCGCCCTGGCGCATCGGCTACGATGACGGCCTGCCGTCGCAGGGAGAGGAGAGCCGCCATGACCTTCAGCATCATCGCGCGAGACCCGGCCAGCGCCTCGTTCGGGATCGCCGTCTGCACGGCCGTGCCCTGCGTCGGCGCGCTTGTGCCGCACGCCCGCAGCGGCGTCGGCGCCGTGGCCACGCAGTCGTACGTGAACGTCGACCTCGGCCGCGACGGCCTGGCGCTGCTCGCGCTGGGGATCAGCCCGAAGTCGGCGCTCGAAGGACTGCTCGCCGATGACCCGGGCGCGGCGTTACGGCAGGTGGCGGGCATCGATGCGCAGGGGCGCACCTTCGCCTACAGCGGCGGCCAGTGCGTCGACTGGTTCGGCAGCCACGAGGGCCGCGACTATTCGGTGCAGGGCAACATGCTCGCCGGCCCGCAGGTGATCGAGGCGATGGCGGAGACGTTCGAGGAGACCGCCGGCTCCTGGCTGAGCATCCGTCTGCTGGCGGCGCTCGAAGCCGGGCAGGCGGCGGGTGGCGACAAGCGCGGACGGCAGTCGGCGGCGCTGCTCGTCACGCCGGCGGTCGTCGCGAAGGGCGCGCCGGTCGAATTTGACCTCTCGACGTACGAGCTGAACATCCGCGTCGACGAGCACGCCGAACCGGTGCCGGAGCTGCGCCGCATCTTCGAGGTGCTGCTGCGGGAAGGCGAGCGCGCGCACGACGAGTCCGAGGCGCATCACGCCGAGTGGCGGGACGAGGAGTAGGCTGGCGCCACCCAGTGCGCCACGCGTGAGGGCTGGGCGCCGTTACGGCGCCCCTCCTCCCCTCTGCGGAACGCCTGCGCCGGAGCAGCGCCACCCTTCCCCGGCCCTCCCCACCGCGGTCGAGGGGGCGGTGCGCGACGGATCTGGATTCGGGGCAGACGCCGCAGGAGGCCGCCGGGTCCGGCTTGCCGCGCGCCCGGCTCGCGGGCGCGGGGCCGGGCCGGCGTGTTCTCTGTATCCCGGCCGAAGCGATGGCGATCATCGCGCCGATGTTGACGACACCCCGGGAAGAGAATGACGAAAAGAAATGCGCAACAGCCGAAGCACTACCGTCCGTGCTCGAGCCCCATCTGGAATGCGCCGCCAGCACCTTCGCGCCACGAGGTGATGATGAACTGCAACGGCGTCCGGCACTTCGTCAGGCAGGATCGCTTGAGCGGCGTGAGCTGGTCCAGTCCCGCGCTCACGAACAACATGCCGCCGAGCCGCGAGGCGTTGTCCGAAAGCCAGGCCACGTCCCCGAGCAGGGCTTCGACGACAAGAGCGACGGCAAACGCGAAGGCGCCAGCCACCAACCAGACCAAGAGATATGCGCTGACGAAGATCCAGGTCGGCTCGAACGCTCAGCACGCAATACGAGAAAACGGCAATGTGTACCGCCGAACGTATCGGAATTTGACGCGCTCGGTTGTCGCCTCATCGTGGTGCGGAAGCCCCCGGATGCTGACGACGGTGGGATACAGCGTCGTTCCATCAGGCCGGCGAGGCCTGCTTGCGCCGTCAGCGCACAGAGAGCCGGCGATGCGGGATTGTGTTCACCCAACCGCGGTGCGCGTGCGCCGAACGCGCCGGCAGGGCATCGGCATCCGATGCCGTGCACCACTGGGGGGCCGCGATCCCGGAAGTGACGCGCGTGGTCCGTGCTCCCGTCGCCGGCCTTCGGATGTCCGTCCTCCCGCAGCCGCCTGCTACAGGCCTTCGCGGACGAGGTTGTCGACGGCGAATTCGTAGTAGGTCACCGCTTCGGGGAAGCCGATGTTCTCGCGGTCGAAGGCGACGGCGACGGGGCGCCCGTCCTCAACTTCCAGGTGCGCGCAGAGCCGTGGGAACATGAAGATGCGCATCTGCGGCATCGCCCCCTCGCCCTGCAGCAGCTCGGGCTTGCGCCGCAGCAGCTCGATGTACGCCTCGCCGGCGCGCTGCACGACGTCGCGATGATCGCCGGCGCGCAGCGAGGCGTGCGCCGCCTGCAGTGAGGCGCGCAGGCCTTCGTCCTGGATGCGGTCAACTTTCATCGGAACGCCCTACCCGTACCCGTACGTGTCGCTGCGCCTGCTCTCGGGCACATCGCCGGCACTCCGGAGCAGTGACGGCGCGACGCGGGAGAGACAGCCTCAGATCGACGAGTTTATCGCGAACTCGACGCCGTCGAGCTGCTCGGCGCGCCACTTCTCGTGCATCTCGTGGCGCTCCTTGAACTCCGGCAGCACCTTCGTGCCGAAGCGGTAGATGGAGTCCATCACGTCTTCGTGTTTGCGGGCGCCGGACTGCGCGACGAAGATCATCACGTCGAGATGGGCGTCGTCGTAGCGGCGCAGGGTGTCGCGCACGAAATCCGGCGAGCCGATGCAGCCGCCGCGCTTCGCCGCCCGCCAGAGCGCGCGCTTCACTTCGTCGTCCGGCTCGACCTCCTCGTTGCCGCCGCCGAAGCCGCCGAACCCGCGGCCGCCGAGCACGCCCATCCGCTTCTCCTCCGGCGTGTCGCGGAAGTTGCGGTACAGGTGCGTCTTCGACGGCTGGTGCGCGGCGCCGAGCGGGCTGTAGTAGTAGCCGAGCGAGTAGCTGAAGAACTGGGTCCCCTCGCGGCCCTTCTCGACCGCCTCTTCGTCCGTCTCGAAGCAGGACAGCGACGACAGCACGGCGAGCGCGGGGTTGATCGCGGCGCCGATCGGCGTGCACTCTTCGCGCACCAACTCGAAGTACTGCTCGACGCGCTCCTGCGCTTCCTCCGGCGTCTCGAAGGCGAAGCCGAGCGAGCCCATGCCGAGCCGCGCCGCCACCATCGTCGTCTCGCGGCGGCTCGACGCGACCCAGAGCGGCGGATGCGGCTTCTGCAGCGGCTTCGGGATGACGTTGCGCGACGGCATGCCGAAGTAGGCGCCCTCGTAGCCGGGATACGGCGACTGCGTCATCATCTTCACGCACTCGCGCGTCGCCTCTTCCCACATGAGCTTCTTCTCTTCGCGCGCGACGCCGAAGCCGCCCAGCTCCATCTCCGACGCTGACTCACCGGTGCCGAACTCGACGCGGCCATCGGAGACGAGGTCGAGCGTCGAGATGCGCTCGGCGACTCGGGCCGGGTGGTTGTAGCGCGGCGGCATCAGCGCGATGCCGTGGCCGAGGCGAATGTTCTTCGTGCGCTGGCTGGCGGCGGCGAGGAAGATCTCCGGCGCCGACGAGTGTGAGTACTCTTCGAGGAAATGGTGCTCGACCTCGAACACGTAGTCGTAGCCGAGCCGGTCGGCGAGCTCCACCTGCTCGAGGGCGTGCTTGAGGATCTGGTGCTCGTCCTCCGGCCCCCACGTCTCCTCATCGTATGGCCGCGGCAGTTGGTGTTCGTAGAACAACCCAAACTTCATGGTTCAGTCCTTTTGTGACCCACAGATGGACACAGACAGGAGCATGCGTGTTCCGCTCCGGCCGCTTCGCTATCTGCACGCATCCGCGTCATCTGCGTTCCCCCCTACCGGCCGCCGGTGACGCCGCCCGATTGGACCAACAGGTCTTCGAGCTCTGCCTGCCATTCGAGGGCGGCGCGCCGCTTCTCCCGCGTATCGGCCAGCTCTTCGTAGACCGCCTGGCTCCACTGCAGGTGCCGCTCTTCCTCCAGCAGGATGTGCTCGATGATCCGCACCGTCGGCGCATCGCAGACGCGGTCGGTGACCTGGATGTGGTGCCGGTAGTAGACCGCCAGGTGCGTCTTCAGCACCCGGTAGAGGCCGACGAGGCGCAGCAGCTGGTCGTCCTGCAGCTGCATCGCTTCGACAAACTTCAGGAACTGCTCGTTCGGCGGCTCCGCCTTGTTCGACCAGCGCAGCGTCGGCGGCAGGGTCTCTTCCATTTCGTCCGTCACGCGCAGTTCCGGCAGCCGCTGGCCCAGCCAGAGCGCGTGGATCGAGTCCTCGTAGCAGTGGCGGCCGAGGTTGAACTTCACCTTGACGAGCGGCATCGACGACGCCCAGCCGCCCTCCGTCGTCATGCACACCTGCTCGGCGAACCGATAGTGGATCAGCCGCCGCGCGTTCTCGTCGACGCCGAAGGCGCCGCCGACCGTATCGAGATCCACCGCCAGCTCAGGCATCGGCCGCGCCTCCCGCGATCTTCGCCAGCGTGCGCGCGACGAGCGCCTCGCGGTCGAGCTTCAGGCGGCGCTGGTTCGCCGCGTAGGCGCGGGCGCGCTCGCGGGCCGCTTCGAGCTGCGGCGGCGGCACGTCGTACGCCTCCGGGTGGATGCAGTCGATGGGGCACACCTTGACGCAGATGCCGCAGTCAATGCAGCCGTCGCGGTCGACGACGTGCGTGCGATGGCCGGTCGAGAAGTACCTGATCGTCTCGGTCGGGCAGACGCGCCGGCACCAGCTGCAGTTGATGCACTTCGCGAGGTCGATGGTTACGACGGCCATGCGCCCGGTCCTGCCTCCTCGAGCGAGATCGTACGGCTACGGTGAAGACGAAGGACGCGGGCTGCGCGTGGGAGTGGAGCGGGAAGTGCCTGCCCCTGCGGCGTCCTGGTTCCGAAGATATTCTTCGCTTCGCTCGGAACGACACCCGGCATCGCCATGGTGTTCCCTCTCCGGTGATCCCTCTCCCCGGCCGCGCGCGACCGTGGAGCGCACGTCGGCGAGCGCGATCCACCTCATCCTCCACCCGCTGCGCTCGCGCCCGGGCGCAGGCGCACGCCAGCCGGACGCTCGCCGGGCGCGGCCGTTCACGTCAGCCGAGCGCCGCGTTCGCCCGCGTCATCTCATCGGCGAAGAACTCACGCAACTCGGCGCTCTGCTGGCCGCTCAGGCGCGCCCGGAAGGCCTCGGCCATCGCGTGCACGCGCAGCGCCTTCGCCTCCTGCTCCGGGTTGTCCTCCGTCAGCTCCTTCACGAAGAAGTCGCCGATGGCGGTGTGCGTCACCTCGTCGGCCCAGTTGTAGTCGTAGCAGTGGGCCATCAGGTGGTCGCCGATCTTCTCGCCGACGGTCGACGTCTCCTGGAACAACGTCAGCGCGCCGCCTTCGAGCGAGACGTTGGTCATCGAGAGGCTGACGACCGGGTCGCGCATCAACTGCTCCGGCATCGAAGCGTAGCCCTGCTGCATCGCCGCGACGCCGCCGTCCGCCGCCGCCGCGCTCGGCGGCGCGCCGCCGGCGAGCGTGTCCGGGTACTCGCCGATCGTGCCGCCGTAGGATTCGATCAGCCCCTTCGCCAAGTTCGCGTGGCGCACTTCGTCCCAGGTCTGCCGCGCCATCGCCATGATCAGCGTCGGCGGCACGTCCCACTCCTGCCACTCGACGACCTTCCGGCTGAAGGCGTCGATGCCGGCGAACTCGGCGCTGGCGATGCCGCTGACGAGCGCCTT
>JADMII010000050.1 GCA_015478665.1 Dehalococcoidia bacterium | reverse complement strand
GTCGCGCTCGCGCGGGCGGTGGCGGTGCCCGACGGGCGCGCGGTCGTCGTCGCCGTGGCGACGGCGGTGCGGGTGCCGGCAGGCGTCCTCGTGCTCGTGACGGACGGCATCGGCGTGCGTGTAGGCACGGTCCGCGTGGCAGTGACGGTCGCGGTGTTCGTCGCTGTAGGCACGGGCGTCGAGGTGGACACGGCCGTCGCCACGGGCGTCGCGGTGTTCGTCGCCGACGGCGCCGGAGTGAGCGTAGCCTCCGCCGTGGCCGTCACGGTGGCGACAGCGGTGTGGGTGGCGCTTGCTTCGGCCGTGGCGCTCGCCGTCGGTGTCGCGCTGGCGCTGGCGGTGCTCGTCGCCGACGGCGTCTCCGTCGCGGTGGCAACGACGGTGTTCGTGGCGGTGGCGGTCGCGGTGCTGGTCGAGGACGGCGACGGCGTCGCGGTCGAGGACGGCGTCTGGCTCGGCTCAGGCGTCGGCGCCGGGCCGTTGACGATGCCGGCGACGTCGAAGACGTCGGTGACGATGCCATTTTCCTTCGCCGGGCGGATCTGGGAGCCGACGCCCGGCTGCAGGAGCAGCGTGACCTTGGCGATCGTGCGTGGTCCGACCCATGTGACGGCTGGCCCCAGTGACGTACAGGAGAAGGTCACGTCTCCGAACGAAGGTTCGCTGCGGGTGCAGGTCGTGGTCGCGCCGTTCTCGTTGAGCAGGCCCTGGTCGGCGACCACGGCCGGGGAGAAGATCCTCGGGTCGTACTTGAGTTCGAAGGAGTAGGCGCTGATCTGTTGCCCAAGGAGGTTGATCGTCATCACCTCGTCGAACGTGATGCCGTTCTGCCAGTCGCGACGGTCGAGCCTGGTGGGCGATGTGGAGCCGCAGAGGCCGGCGCCCGGGTTGCAGATCCAGATGTTGGCCGTGTTCGGATCCTTCGTGAGCGTCACGTCGCCGGCGTTCGGTGTGGAGCCGAGGGCCACCGGCGGCTGCGGCGGTATCGGCCGCGCGCAGGTACTGCCGTTACGGCCGAGCACGAACTGCAGGTCACTGATGTCGATGACGCCGTCGGTCTGGGGCAGGTTGATGTCGTACATGCGGCCGTAGAGCAGGCTGCCGACGGCCGTGAAGTACCGGCGCGCCTCTTCCTGGTCGTCGACGACATCGACCTGGCAATCGGCGTTGACATCGGCCTCGAGGCGGCGCACGGTGTAGCGCGCCTGGTCCTGCGGGATGGTGATCGAGACGGCGGAGCCGAGGCCGGGATCGGGCTGCTGCGAAGCGGCCGGCTGCGGCACGCGGAAGAGCACGACCGCGGCGACGGCAACCAGGACGGCCGCGGCAAACGGCAGGACGACGCGTGTGGTGCGTGATGCGCGCATCATTGCACCGTCACACTTCCGTCGATCGCCGTGACGGCGATCGGGTTGGCGAGCGGGTCAGACAGCGTCGACTTGGTGAACTGCAGCGGGACACTGCCGGCCAAGTTCGCCGTGAAGGTGACGGTCGCGAGCACGCCCGGCGCTGTCGGCCCCGGCGGTGACGAGCCGACGGTGACGCAGCCGAAGAACACCGTGCCCGTATCCGTGACAGGCGGCGGGCACTGCACGGTGCGTCCGCTGCTGCCGAGGAAGCCTGCGTCTTCCACCGACACGAAGGTGAGGCGGACGGCGTCGAACGCCAGCCGGAACTGGTAGGAGCCGATGTCCGACGCATTGGTGACGATCACCTGGACGGTGAAGGTCGCGCCGACAGCGACCGTCTGGGTCGATGGGAGCAGGCACATCGTCGCCGTGCCCGGGGTGTTCGGGCACGAGATCGGGGCGGGCGTCGGCGTCGCCGTCGGCGTGGCGGTGTCAGTCGGAGTCGGGCAGATGCCACCGGGGCAGGGCGTCGGTGTGACGGCGACCGAGTTCAGCGTGCCGTCTTCGGTCGTCGCCGGGATCGGCGTGCCGGCAGGGTCGGTGATCACGACGTTCGACAGCGCGAGGCTGCTCGTCCCTGCGCTCGCGACGCGGAGCTGCACAGTCGCCAGGATGCCGGTGCCGGAGGCGCCCGGGGGCGGGACGCCGCGAAGCGTGGTGCAGGAGAGCTGCACACTGTCGGCGCCGACGACGGGCGAGATGCAGAGCACGGTTCGTCCCGTGCTACCGAGGAACGCGCCGAGCTGCGCGCCGAGCGGTGTGACGACCGCCGGGTCGACCGTGAGCGTCACCTGAAACGCGCCGAGATTGGAGACGTTCGCGGCAGCGATCGCGACATCGATGTCAGCACCGACGGCGACGTCGCGGCTGACGGGTGCCACGCACACGACTGTTGCCGTCGACTGGCAGCCGACCGGGAACGAGACGGCAGTCGGCGTCGCTGTCAGCGTCGGCGTTGGCGATGCGGTGGGGCAGGCGCCGGGGCAGGGCGTCGCCGTCGCCGTCGGGCCGGCGAGGCCGGTGATGCTGCCGTCCTGCGCCGTCACGTCGAGCGCTTCGCCGGTCGGGTCGGTCGTCCGAATCGAGAGCCGCAGGGCAGTGGAGCCGGGCGTCGTGACGACGAACCTCACGGTCGCGAGGATGCCGGCACCAGCGGGCGCCGGTATCGCCAACCCCTGGGAGGCACATCCGAACGTGACACTGTCGGTACGGATGATGGGCGAGCCACAGAACACGGTGCGCCCCGTGCTGCCGAGGAACGGGCCGGGGACAACGCTCTCGACGCCGACGGAGCCCGTAGCGAACGAGATGACGAACTGGAACGCGCCGAGCGGCGGCGTGTTGGCGATCGTCACATCGGATGACACGACGCCGCCGATGGGTCCGCTCAGCGCGCCTGGGTTGAGCGTCGATGAGGCGGAGCCTGTGATGATGACGAACGGGGTCGGTGTGGACGTCGCGGTCGCGGTGGGACAGGCGCCGGCGCAGGGCGTGGGCGTTGCGTTGACGACGGTCAGCGACCCATCGACGGACGATGATGGGAGCGTCGCGGCGTTCGGATCCGTCAGCTGCACGTTCGTGAGGGCGACCGGCGACGTGCCGGGCGCGAGCGTGGTGAAGGTGACGACGAACAGGATGCCTTGACCGGTGACGCCGGGTGGCGGCTGCTGACCCAGCGTCGCGCAGGCGACCGAGATCTGGCCGGCGGCGAGCGACTGCTGCGCGCAGAGCGGCGTTCGCCCGGTGCCGCCAAGGAACGCGCCCGTCGTGCTGCCGCTGAATGTATTGACGCCGGTGACGGAGAGGATCGACGGGTCGAACTGGACCGTCGCCTGGTAGGCGCCGAGGTTCGTCGCGCCGCTGATGCCGATGGAGACCGTCACCTGCTGCCCGAGGAAGGCGCTCTGAGACGGCGGCAGAACGCAGAGGACGCTGCCGCTACCCGCGCACAGCGGCGTCGGCGTCGCGGTCGGCGTCGACGTGTCGGTGGGCGTCGGCGTCAGCGTCGGCGTGTCCGTGGGCGTCGGCGTCGACGTGTCGGTGGGCGTCGGCGTCAGCGTCGGCGTGTCCGTGGGCG
>JADMII010000020.1 GCA_015478665.1 Dehalococcoidia bacterium | reverse complement strand
GGTCGGCGGTCGGCGGTCGGCGGTCGGCGGTCGGCGGTCGGCGGTCGGCGGTCGGAGGAGGCAGTCGGGAACCGCAGGACACGGGCGGGAGGTCAATCTCTGCGCTGCCCTGGGTTGGAACGCTGGCGGGAGACCGCGCGCCGTCCCGCCAGCGGAAGGAAAGTCGCCGGCGACGGCGGACTGCCGCCGGCAGCCGGACGAAGGCTGCCCACCGGAGGCAGCAGTTCCCGCGTCTGCGTCAGCGCCAGTCCGGCGGGTCGGCGACCATCCGCCGGGCGTCCAGGTCGACGCGTACGATCACGTCGCCGAGCGCCGGCAGCAGGAGCTCGGCGCCATCGGCCGCGCGGACGCGGTAGACGTCGTTGGCGCCGGTCTCGATCACCTCATCGAGCGTGCCGAGCAGCGCGCCGGCGCGGTCGACGACGGTCAGGCCGATCAGCTGAAAACGATAGTACTGGCCATCGGGGAGCGGCGGCAGCGCCGCTTCGGGCACCTGCAGCAGCGCCGCGCGGAACTTCTCGACGCTCGCGCGGTCGCCGAACCCCTTGAGGCGCACGTACAGGTGGCCCGCCGCCGCGCGCGCCGAGGCCACCGTCACCGGCTGCTCGTCGGCCCACAGGCGCGATTTCGCGGCGAAGCGCGCCGGATTGTCCGTCAGCGGCTGCACCTTCAGCTCGCCCTTCAGCCCAAACGGCGCCAGCACCCTCCCGACGGCGACGTACCCCGGGCGCGGCTCGCCCGAGCGGCGGCTGGTCGCGGCCCGCGCAGCGTCGGGCGGACGACGGCTGGTCGCGGGCCGGGCGGCGGCAGGCGTCCGGCGCCCGGTCGTCGCCGGCGCGGCGGCGGACGCGCGGCGCGATCTGGGATGTTGGATGTTGGATGTTGGGTCGGTCGCGGCACGCCGGTCGTCGGGCGCGGTATCGGTGGTCGCTGGCCGGGCGGCGGTGGGCGTCCGGCGCGATGTTGGATGTCGGCGAGCGGCCACCGGCGGGCGCTCGGTTGTCTGCTGTCTGTTGTCTGGTATCTGCTGGCTGTTGTCTGTTGTCGTCCGGCCGCCCCTCAGTCCCCGATTTCGAGCGAGGCGTACTCCTCGTGCCGCACGGCCGAGATCTTCAGCATCGCCCGCATCGCCTGGGCGATGCGCCCGCCCTTGCCGATCACCTTGCCGTAGTCCTCGTCGTTGACCTCGAGCCGGACGACGACGCGCCCGCGCTCCTCCTCTTCCGTCACCCGCACGTCGTCCGGATGGTCCACGAGCGCCTTCGCGATGAACTCGATGATCTCCTTCATCGCCCGCCTATGCCGGCGCCGACGCTTCCGGCGCCGCCTCTGCCTTCTTCGCCTTCGCGGCGTAGACCGGCATCTCGCCGATGCCCTGCATCGCCAGCAGCTTGACGACGCGCTCCGACGGCACCGCGCCCTTGCTCAGCCAGTGGCGGGCCTTCGCCTCGTCGATCTGCACCGTCGCCGGCGCCGTCAGCGGGTTGTAGGTGCCGATGGTCTCGATGAAGGCGCCGTCGCGCGGTGCGCGCGAGTCGGCGATGACGACGCGGTAGTTGGGCTGCTTCTTCTTGCCGACGCGGCGCAGGCGTATCCTCAGCACTGGTGCTTATCTCCCTCCAAACATGTTCAGGAACCCCGAGCGGTTGTTGGCGAAGTTCTGCATGATCTTCTTCGCCTCCTTCCACTGGTTCAACAGCCGGTTCACTTCTTGCGGCGTCGTGCCGCTCCCGGTGGCGATCCGCTTGCGTCGGCTGCCGTTGATGATCTCCGGATGCTTGCGCTCCTCCGGCGTCATAGAATACACGACGGCTTCCGCCCGGTTCCAGAACGTGTCGTCCATCTCACTCGTCTTCAGCTGCCGTTTGACGTTGCCGAGCCCCGGAATCATGTCCACGATCTGGTTCATCGGACCCATCTTCTTGATCCGCTGGAACTGCGCCAGGAAGTCCTCGAGGTCGAGGCTCTTCGACTTCATGCGCTTCTCGAGCGCCTGCACGTCGTCGTCCGAGATCGCTTCCTTCGCCCGCTCGATGAGACCCAGCATGTCGCCCATGCCGAGGATGCGCGAGGCGAAGCGGTCCGGGTAGAATGGCTCGAGCGCGTCGGACTTCTCGCCCGTGCCGATGAACTTCACCGGCAGCCCGCTGACGGCGCGGATCGAGAGCACGGCGCCGCCGCGCGCATCGCCGTCCATCTTCGTCACGACGATGCCGGTGACGTTCAGCTGCTCGTGAAACTCCTGCGCGACGTTCACCGCGTCCTGGCCCGTCATCGCGTCGAGCACGAGGATCACTTCGTCCGGCTCGAGCGCGGCGCGCATCTCCGTCACCTCGGTCATCAACTCGCCGTCGACCGTCGAGCGCCCCGCCGTGTCGACGATCACGACCGTCGCCGCCTGGCGCTTCGCCTCCGCCAGCGATGCCGCGCAGATCTGCGGCAGGCTCTGGCCGTCGCCGCCTTCGAACACCGGCATGCCCAGCTGCCTGCCCAGCGATCGCAGTTGCTCGCCCGCCGCCATCCGGTACGGATCCGCGGCGACGAGAATCGGCTTCGACCCCTGCTTGCGCAGGTGCAGCGCCAGCTTCGCCGCCGTCGTCGTCTTGCCGCTGCCCTTGAGGCCGATGAGCATGATCACGGTCGGCGGCTTCGAAGCCAGCTGCAGCGTCGACTGGCTGCCGCCGAGGATCTTCACCAGCTCCTCGTTGACGATCGCGATCACCTGCTGGGGGCCGGTGAGGCTCTTCAGCACCTCGGCGCCGAGCGCGCGCTCGCGCACCGTGGCGATGAACTGGCGCACGACCTTGAAGTTGACGTCCGCTTCGAGCAGCGCGATACGCACCTCGCGCAGCGCTTCATCGAGGTCCTTCTCGGTGATCGTCCCGCGCGAGCCGAGCTTCTGGAAGACGCCTGTGAGCTTGTCGGAGAGAGCTTCGAGCATCGGTCTCGCATTGTAACGGATCGACGCCGCAAGGAGGGCAAGCGCTGCGACGCCAGGCTGCGCCGCGTCCGCGGGCCGTGCCGGGCGTCCGCCTGAGTCCATCCCCGTCGCGCCGCCGGGAGCGCCGCTTACTGAGCCGCCCCCGCCGGTCGTACGGCGACGGCGGAAGGCCCGCCATCGCGCAACAGCTGCTCGACGCGGCCGAGCTGCCCGCTGCTGCCTTCGATGCGCACCGAGACGATGACCGGCGCCGCCTCGGCGTCCTGGAAGGTCATCTCCCAGGCGTCGCCGATGCTCAGGGCGGCGTACGCACCCCAGATCCCGCCCAGCAGGTGCCCGAAGAGCGCCCACAGCGCGATCGTGATCCAGAGGTTGATCGCCACGAACCCCGCAAGCCCCAGCGCCAGCCCGACCAGCGCGCCCGCCGGCGTCCCGATGACGCTCCAGAGCAGGCCGCGCCAGAATACCCGCCAGACCATCGGCAGGTCTCGTCCGCTGGCGTTCGGGCGCGCGTCGGCCGCCCGCGCCGCGTCGACGGCTGCGCCGAGGAGCCGGATCTGCGACGGATCGATGCCCGCGTATTGCAGCGCTTCGATCGCCCGGCGCGCCGCGGCCGCGCTGCCATAGGTTGCCGACACATCCACGGTCGCTGGAAGCATCGCGTCCATCAGAATCATGGTAGGCAGTCGCCGGCCGCCGGCGCCATGGGTGGGGGGCCTCGTGCCGATGTCGGCTGGGCGCCGTTCGCCGCCCGGTCGTTGCCGGGCTTCCATGCCTGGTGCTGGCTGCCGTTACTCGCTCGCCGTCACCGGCGACCGCTCGCGGGCGATCAGCGCCGCCGCCGCAGCGACCGCCGACCGGCCCTCGAGCGCGGCGCGCACCGGCGCGAAGCGGCGCCGGTGGATCGCGCACGGGCCCGTCTCGTCCAGCGCCTGCAGATGCTCGGGCGTCGAGTAGCCGCGATTATGGTCGAAGCCGTAGGCCGGGAACGTCTCGTGGTACGCCGCCATGATCTGGTCGCGCGCCACCTTCGCCACGATCGAGCCGGCGGCGATCGAGCAGCAGAGCGCGTCGCCGTGGATGACCGAGCGGTGCCGGTACTCGGGCAGCGACTCCGCATCGATCAGCAGCAGGTCGGGGCGCAGGGGCAGCGCCGCGAGTGCCTCGCGCATCGCCCGCTTGGTGGCGGCGATCAGCCCCAGCGAATCGATGAGCGTATGGGAGACGACGCCGACGCCGAAGGCGCATTCGCTGCGAATCAGCGCCGCCAGCCGCTCGCGCTCCGCCTCGACGAGCATCTTGCTGTCGCGCAGCTCCGACCACCATGCCCGCGGCGCCCCGGGTTCGAGGATGACCGCCGCCGCGACGACCGGCCCGGCGAGCGGCCCGCGGCCGGCCTCGTCGACGCCGGCGACGTGGCGGCGGCCCTGGCGCCAGGCGGTGATCTCGGCGTTCAGCGTGGGCACGGCGAGAAAGATGCCCATCGGCGCGATGCTAACATCGCCCCCCGGCCATGTAAAGTCCGTCCGGGCTCCGGTTTCCGTCCGCCGGTGCGGGCGCGCTACCAGGCGCCCCAGTAGATCGGGTTGGTGAGGGCGTGGACGACTTCCCCGCGCTCCGGGCGGCCGCGGAAGCCGCGCACCTCGGCGCGCAGGTAGCCGTCGCCTTCGAGGCGCAGCTCGAACTCGCTGTCGTGCTCCTCCGTTTCGGGCGTGACCTCGCGCACCAGGCCGTCGCGGCCAAAGAGGCGGATGTGCTTGCCGTCGGGGCCGCGGTAGGTGATGTGGAAGCGCACGCTGCGGCCGGCGGGCGCGTCGATGCGGTCGCCGGGCAGCGTCTCGAAGATGCCGTCACCGTCGGCGTCCGCGCGCAGCTCGATGAACGGGCCGGTGGGGTCTTCGGAGACGAAGACGTGGCCGGCGGCGACGGCATCGAGCACGGCGCGCTCGCCGAGCGGACCCGCGACGTAGACCCAGGAGCAGGGTTCGCCGGGGCCATTGGGCTGCGTCATCTTCGCGGGCGGCACGCAGTGCGAGTCGCTGCCGCCGACGGCGACCATGCGCTCGCCTGCATCGAGGTGCGCGACCCAACGGAGGAGCGCCGGCTCGTTGAACCAGCGCCAGGGTGCGTTCCAGACCTCGACAGCCTGGTAGCTGCGGATGGAGGGATGCTTCCAGGGGATGGGGGAGTCCGGATGGTTGATCGAGAACATCGACCCGCGGCGGTGAGCCTCGTCGACGAGGCGCCGCACCTTGTCGCTGTCGCTGCCGCGGAAGTCGATCCAGCCGTCGAGTCCCCAGACGTTGGCGTGGCCGCCGTACATGGTGATCTCTTCGCCGGCGATGAGGAGTGGCGCATCGCCGGTGTTGAGGCGGGCCAGGTCGTCCCAATGGCTCACGGTGTTGTGGTCCGTGAGCGCGAAGTAGTCGAGGCCGACGCGGCGGGTGTAGTCGACGATCTCGTCGACGGTGTTGGCGCCGTCGCTGTGCTCGCTGTGGGCGTGCAGGTCGCCGCGATACCAGCGGCCACGGCCGTCCGCGGCTCCGGGCAGCGAGCGCTCGTTCGGCGCGCCGGGCGTGGGCACCTCGGCCCGGTCGTCGGCGGGCGCGGAGAGCACGTCGAGGTCGACGTCGATGTGAACGCGATAGTGCACGGCGGGGTCTTCAATCTTCGAGCAGCCGAAGATCAGCGTCCATTCGCCGGGCTGCAGGGGGCCGCGAATGTAGCCGGGCGTGGCGGCGCGGGGCTCGACGAAGAAGCTGCTGCGGGCGCCGCCGCTCCAGCCGCGGAAGCCGCCGGTGAGGAAGTCGGCGCCGCGCACGTCGAAGATGCCGACGTCGATGTTGTTGCCGGCGGTGGTCTCCTGGGCGCCCGTCACCTGGTTGTCGTAGTGATAATTCACGGCGAGGCGGCGGGCGCCGGGCGGCAGCTGGAAGGGCAGGTAGACGTACTGCCTGCGCATGTCGTCCGGCGTGACGACGCCTTCGAGCCGAAGTTTGTGGCGCATGTTCGTTTCCCACCTCTTGGTGCATGCGAGGATGCCGGCAGCCGGCGCGACCGGGTGCGGTTGCAACCGTGCGGTTGTCGCCCGGAGTATCGCCGGTGGCGCGGTTGCGCGCCACGCGCATGGCGTCAGCGGCGGCGGCGGTTGGCTACACTCCTCGCATGCCGGAGTTGACAGGCGCGGAGATCGATGCCTTCCTCGCTGAGCGGCACACGCTCGTCATCGCCACGCTCCGGCGCGACGGCTGGCCGCAGATGACGACGGTCTGGTACCGCTGGGACGGCGAAGCGTTCTGGATCTCGACCAACCGCGACCGGGTGAAGTACCGGAACATGGAGCGCGACGCGCGGGTGACGGTGCTCGTCGATGCGCCGCCGCGCGAGACGTCGGTCGCGGGCTACGGGCGGGCGGAGACGATGGCGAGGGACGACGATGCGTACGAGGGTGCCCTGCGGATCATCGAGCGGTACGTCGACGACGCGCGCGCGTACCTGGAGGAGCGCCGGGGCGAGCCGCGCGTGCTGATTCGCATCAGGCCGCGCAAGCTCGTATCGTGGAAGCTCGGGTGAGCGGCGTTGGCTCTGCCCGCGCGGTCCCCGATGGGGCACGCTGGCGAGAGGGAAAACAAGATGCAGGAGGCGTCGGAACGACAGCAGGCGCTCCCGCTCGATGATGCGGTGGTGGCGGGGCTGCTGGCGGGGCCGAATCTCGCGCGGCTCGCCTACATCGGGTGCAACGGGCGGCCGCACGTGGTGCCGATCTGGTTCGCGCACATCGATGGCGAGATCGTGATGGTGACGGGGCCGAAGGCCGACAAGGTGCGGGCGCTCGAGGCGAACGGAGCCGTCGCGATCACGATCGACTCGAGCACGCCGCCGTACCACGTGCTGCTGGTCGACGGCGACGCGACCGTCGAGCACACGGACGGCATGGCAGCGGAGTATCCAGCGATCGTGAAGCGGTATCTGGGTGCCGCGGCGGAAGGCTACCTGGCGCCGATGCGCGGGCGCGTGAGGACGCAGCGCCGTATCCGCGTGCGGGTGCGGTCGTGGCGGGTGCTCGACTTTCAGACGCGCTTCCCGAAGAGCCTGCGGTGAACGACGCCGAAGAGCGCCTGCGGGCCGGGCTCGCGAAGCTTCCCGGCCGGCTTGCGGCGCACGTGCTGCGTGTCGTCGAGGAGGCGACGCGGCTGGCGCTGGTACATGACATCGACCCGGAGGCAGCACGGATCGCGGCGCTCGGGCACGACCTGCTGCGCGCGCATAGCGACGAGCGGCTGCTGACGATCGCCGCCGAGCAGGGGCACGCGGTCGACCCTGTCGACCGGATCGAACCCGTGCTGCTGCACGGTCCGCTGGCCGTGCCGATCCTGCGGGAGCAGTACGGCGTCGTCGACGCGGACGTGCTCGGCGCGGTGGCGGCGCACACGACGGCGGCGCCGCGGATGACGCGGCTGCAGAAGCTGCTGTTCGTGGCGGACAAGATCGAGCCGCACAAGATCGAGCGGCGGCCGCCGGTCGCGCGGGTGCGCGAGCTGGCGGATCGCGACCTCGATGCGGCGATGCGGGCGTACCTCGACTATCACGTGCTGGTGGCGCTCGACGAGCGGTGGCCGCTGCATCCGCGCACGGTGGCGGCGCGGAACGAGCTGGTGGCGGGCGAGCGCGGCGTGGCGAACGAGGCGCGGGAGGCTGGCGAGTAGAGGGCTGACACTCCCGCGTCCCCTCCCCATTGCGGCGGAGAGGGGAGTGTGCGCGCCGGGGCCTGATGCGATCGCCTGGCCGACGAGCGTCTCAGGATGGGGCCGAGATTCCGTCGATCCCCAATGGTCCGTGCCTGCGGGCGATTCTCCGCCGGACGAATGACTACCGGCGGTCGCGGAGGGCGCGCGCGGCGTCCTTGGCGTGATAGGTGATGATGATGTCGGCGCCGGCACGCTTGATCGAGGTGAGGATCTCCATCGCGACGCGCTGTCCGTCGATCCAGCCGGCGGCGGCGGCGGCTTTGACCATCGCGTACTCGCCGCTGACGTTGTAGGCGGCGAGCGGCAGGTCGAACTCACGGCGCGCCTGCGACAGGACGTCGAGATAGGACAGTGCGGGCTTGACCATGACGATGTCGGCGCCCTCGTCGATGTCGTCGGCGATCTCGCGGATCGCCTCGCGGGCGTTCGGCGGGTCCATCTGGTAGCCGCGGCGGTCGCCGAACTGCGGCGCGCTGTCGGCGGCCTCGCGGAAGGGGCCGTAGAACGCGGAGGCGTACTTCGCGCTGTACGCCATGATCGGCGTGGCGATGTAGTTGGCGTCGTCGAGCGTCTCGCGGATGGCGGCGACGCGGCCGTCCATCATGTCGGACGGGGCGACGATATCGGCGCCGGCACGGGCGTGCGACAGCGCCGTGCGGGCGATGAGCTCGAGCGAACGGTCGTTGTCGACGTCACCACCGGCGACGACGCCGCAGTGGCCGTGGCTGGTGTATTCGCAGAGGCAGACGTCGGTGATGACGACGAGGTCGGGGGCGACGTCCTTGAACGCGCGGACGGCGTCCTGGACGATGCCGCCATCGTTCCAGGCCTCGCTCCCTTCTTCGTCCTTGACAGCGGGCAGGCCGAAGAGCAGGACGGCCGGGATGCCGAGCGTCTGGAGGTCGTCGGCCTCGCGGCCGACTTGGTCGAGGGAGATGCGGTACTGGCCGGGCATCGAGGGGATTTCGTCGCGGATGCCCTGGCCGTGGGTGACGAAGAGCGGGTAGACGAAGTCGGAAGCGGAGAGCCACGTCTCGGCGACGAGTCGGCGCAGGCCTTCGGTGCGGCGGAGGCGGCGGTGGCGGGCGAAGTCGCCGTGGGTGAGGAGGTCAAGCATGGCTTCATTCTAGCGCCGGGGACGGGTGGGCGTGATCCACGGATGGAATCCGCCGGCTCCTCCCACTGCGGTGCAGAGGAGAGATGTGCTCGCCGGATGGCGGGAGTTGCGGCCAGCGATGGCGGCACGCACGGGAGTGCACCACGCGCGGCGCCGTCGCCCGCTCGCACGGGAGTGCACCACGCGCGGCGCCGTCGCCCTCCCGCGCGCGAAGACCCCTCCCCCGGCCCCTCGCACGGCGGTGGAGAGCGGAGATGCGCGCAGGGCGGCGGTGGCTATCAAATCCGGCTGATGCGCTCGCCGGCGCCCCGCGCGGGAAGACCGCGGCGTGGCCTCGAACAAGCAGCAGGTCGCTGACCTGCGTCGCTGCGGCTCCGGAAGACGCGACCGCCCCTACCGGAACAGCACCACGCGCCGGAAGCGCTCGGTGTACCGGCCGTCCTCGCCGCGCCAGCGGTCGCGCACGAACTTCAGGAAGTCGCTGTTCGGGTCTTCCGCGCCCAACCCCTGGCTGACGTGCGCGTTCAGCGCGTGGATCTTCGCCTCAACCGCGTCCGAGATGTCCGTCTCGAAGTTCGTCTCCTCGGCGCCCCAGATGTAGATCTCTCTGACGTTGTGCGTCTCCAGCCCGCCGGCGATCTGCTCCGGGAAGTTCAGCCTGTCCCGTGCCGCCGGGTAGATCGCATCGATCGTCACCTGGCCGGTGCAGCGATGGTCCGAGTGGTTGACGAAGCTGTTGCGGACGATGAACGCCGCCGGCTCGTGCGTGAAGACGGCGTGCGGCTTCAGCATCCGGATGTGCCGGACGACATCGCCCAGGAGCTCGCGCGTGTACACGAGCTCGCCGTCGACGTGGTCGAGGAAGAAGACATCACTCGCGCCGGCGCGGCGGGCCGCCTCGCGCTGCTCGTCGCGGCGGATGCGGATCAGCTCCGCCGGCTCCATGCCCGGGTCCGACGTGCCCTTGCTGCCATCCGTGCAGACGAGGTAGTACACGCTCCACCCCTCGCGCGACCAGAGGTAGGTCGTGCCGGCGGCGCCGAAGTCCGCGTCGTCGGGGTGCGCCGCCACGATCAGCGCCACCTTGTTCTCCGTTTCCGGTGCAGTCATCGGCAGATCCTTGTGCGAGTACAGCGTCTCCAGGCTCGAGCTCATGCGGGCAGGGTAACGGCGCGGCATCGCTCGGGACAGGTACACTCCGTCCCATGCGCGAACGACCCGGCGCACCTCTGTTCCAGCTCGGCGCGGGCAGCTATGTCCTGGCGCCCGACGGCCGCATGCTGCTCCTGGACGCCGAGCGGCTCGGCGAGCGCTACTGGTCGACGCCGGGCGGCGGCATCGAGGCCGGCGAGACCATCGAGCAGTGCGCGCTCCGCGAGACGCTCGAAGAGACAGGACTGCGGGTGCGGCTCGTGCGTCTGCTTTCGATCAGCGAATTCTGGCGCGGCGACCGGATGGACGGCGTCGGCTTCCTCTTCCTCGCCGAGCCCGACCCGTGGCCGCAGCAGCCGTCGCCGCCGGCCCGGGACGGCCTCTCCCACTTCCACGGCTACGGCTGGTTCCGGCGGGAGGAAATCGCCGGCCTCCGCGTCCCGCCCGACGAGCTCTACCTGCGCGCCTGGCCGACGGAGATCCTGACGCCGCTCATGCACCGCTTCGAAGCCGACGACTGATCGCGGATTCGCCGCCGCACACGCCGCGAAGCCCGACGGCCACCGTCCGGCGCTCCGCCGCGGCGACGTCTGTACCTGCGGGCGCCGGCGCCTGACGCCGATGCGTACGCTACGCCACCCGCCCCATCACTTCGAGGATGTCGTAGCCGCTGACGGCCTTCGACTTCTCCGCCATCTCCGCCAGCCACGACGCCTCGAGCTTGCCCGCCTGTACCGCCTTCGCCAGGTCCATAAGCATCGCCTTCGTCGTCGCCTCATCGTAGAACTCGCCGGTCTCCGGATCGGCGATCGACCCGCCGCCGAGCCGGTGGTACACCTCCAGCGAGCGCTTCGTCGCGGCGATCTGCGCGTCGTCCGGCGTGAAGACGTCGTTGGCGATCTCCGCCTGCTGCGGGTGGATCACCCACGTGCCGTCCATCCCCAGGTCGCGCGAGCCGGCGCTCTTCTCTCGCAGGCCGGCCCTGATCTTCCCTGCTTCCTCCGCCGGCGTGTCCGGCCGGATCAGCCGCAGGTAGGCGTTGTCGATGGCGTGCAGGCCCGCCGCCTTCGCGGCGACGGCGGTGGCCTGCTTCGCGTAGTGGAAGTTCCGGTTCTGGTCGTCGATCATCTCCCGCACGCCCATGCTGGCGCTGAAGTCGGCGATGCCGAAGATCAGCCCCGCCATTCGTGGCGACGCCGTCGCGATCTTGTAGGCGTTCACGACGGCGAGCGGCATCTCGATCAGCGCCTCGATCTGCACGTGCGTCGTCCAGCCGCCCTGCTCCTCGAGCGCGTCGAGCAGGCGTGCCAGGTGCACGATGTCCTCCGGCTCGTTCGTCTTCGGCAGGATGATGCCGTGAAACCTGTCCGGCGCGCCGAGCATGATCGCGTGCAGGTCGCCGAGGAAGAACTTCGAGCGGATGTTGTTGGGGCGGATGGCGATGACCTTGTTGCCGAAGTCGATCGTGTTCAGGGCCTCGACCATCACCCGGCGGCTCGCGTCGCCCTTGAACTCGTACGGGCAGGCATCCTCGAAGTCCGGCATCACATGGTCGGTCGGCGCCGCGGCTGCCTTCTCGTGCATCTTCAGCGTGTGCGCCGGATACGTCAGCTCCGTGCGCGGGATGACGAGGAGGTTCTTCTTCTGCAGGACGTACATCGGTGGCTCTCCCTGACTTCGGCGATCGAGTTAGACCGTCGCGCGTACGGACGACGACAACCAGTACCCCACAAGCAGCAGAAGGGCCTCGCGACGGCTCAACCGCGCTCCGGCGCCACGAGCGCGCGGGCGATCACCTTCAGCTCCAGCGTCGCCTTGACGCCTTCGAAGATCGGCAGCACTTGCGCGTCCGCCACGAAGCGCGCGATGCGGTCCTCCTCCGCGTAGCCCCAGCCGCCGTGGAGCAGCTGCGCATCCTGCGTCGCGTACACCGCGATGTCCGATGCGAACAGCTTCGCCATCGCTGGCCCCAGCGGCGCCCGCGCGCCAGGCGCCGTCGTGCGCGCGACGCTGTACGTCAGCTGGCGCGCCGCGGCGATGCGCGTCGCCATCACGCCGATCTTGTACTGCGTCAGCTGGTACCCGGCGATTGGCCGCCCGAACTGCGTCCGCTGCGTGACGTAGGCGCACGCCTTCTCGAGCGCCGCCTGCGCGACGCCCAGCGCCCGGCCGCCCGTCTGCAGCCGGCCGATCGCGAAGCCGCCGAGCGTCAGGTAGAAGCCGCGGCCGATGCCCTGCTCCTCGCCGACGAGGTTCTCCGCCGGCACGAAGTAGTCATCGAAGTTGAGGACGAACGAGTGCATGCCGCGGTAGCCCGGCGTGGCGATCGCCTCGCCGGTCAGCAGCCCGCCCTCTGGCTGGCGATACGCGAACTTGTGCCCGTCGAAGGTCTCCTTCGGGACGATGAACAGCGACAGCCCGGCGTACCCCTTCGACGCGTCGGCGTCTGTGCGGGCCAGCAGCGCCAGCACGTCCGCGCGGCCGGCGAAGGTGCACCAGGCCTTGGCGCCGTTGATCAGCCAGCCCCGCCGGCCGTCGCGCTCGCCCAGCGCCGCCCGGCACTGTACCGATGCGACGTCCGAGCCTACGTCCGGCTCCGTGACGGAAATGGCGACGAGCACCTCGCCCGACGCGAGGCGCGGCAACCACGTCCGCTTCTGCCGCTCCGTGCCGCCTTCGAGCAGCGCCCGCGTCAGGATCTCCGACCGCGTGAGCAGGCTGCCGGCGATCAGCGACGCCGCCGACAGCTCTTCGGTCAGCACGATCATCGTCAGGTAGCCCATCTCCGTGCCGCCGTAGCTCTCCGGAACGGAGCTGCCGAAGAAGCCGAGCTCGGCGAACTGCCGGATCAGCGACTCCGGGACGAGCAGGTCGTCGCGGTGGATGCGGTCCGCGAGAGCGATGCCGTCCTCTTCCTTCAACACCTCCAGCCGTGCGAACTGGCGCGTGAACGCGCGCGTGGACGCCGCGTCGTCGTCATCCAGCTCGACGTTGTTAACGCCGCCACCGGCGATCACCCGCTCGCCGATGCGCCGCAGCCGTCCGTCGTCGAGACCGCTGCGGACGAGCGCCCGCACCGATTCGTCGAGCGCGCCGCCGCCGCCGAAGTCGTCCGGGTGCGCCTGCGCGACCGACGCGATCTTCTGGACGACCTCGGCCGCGCACGCCAGCGCTTCGTCTTCGCTGAGCGGGTCTGCCCGACCTGAAGCGGCGAGCGCCTCCGCGTGCGCCGCCAGCGCCGACGCCGCGCGCGCTTCCGTCGCGATCATCGCCAGCCGTTGGCACAGCACCTGGTGCTCGTCGATGTCGGCGCCGCCGCGCGTCAGCACTGCCGCCCGCTCGATGGCGGCGCGGGCGAGCGCGTCGGCGCGGTCGGCGAGCGCGCGGGCGCCGGCGAGCGTCGTCGTTGTCGTCGTCGTCGCGTCGGATGTCATCGGGCGCGCCCCGCCGCGAAGTGAGGCGTCTTCAGATTCACGGCAGCATTCTACGCAACCGCCGGCCTATGCGCACTCGCCGATGGTCGTTGCTCGCGCCATCGCCGCCAAGCGATCGGCGTGACGCCGCGTGTACCACCGCTACTGCGCCATCTGCCGACATCTGCCTCGACATCGCTTCGACGCGCCCGCTCTCCACCAAAGCGGGGCGCGGCCGGCGGAGGGTGATCCTGGCGCACACCGCCATCTGCGGTTCAGCCGGCGACGGCGCGCCGCGGCATCAGCCCCACGTACTCGAGGTCCAGCACGACCGCCGGCGCGTACCGCTCGCGGCCGCTCTCGTCCGTCGCCATCAGCGCCACCTCCTGCTGCGACGGGTCGACGTTCTTGACGGCGACCAGCCGCAGCCGCAGCGCCCCCAGGTCGTCGCGTCGGATGTCGATCGCCTCGAGCACGTCCGTCCAGGCGAAGAGCGTGTCGCCGGCGAAGGTCGGGTTGGTGTGCGAGCCGCTGTTCCATGCCGCCATGCCGATGACGTTCTCCAGCCCGTCGAACGACAGCGCCTGGGCGACCGAGATGACGTGGCCGCCGTAGATGATGCGGCGCCCGTGCCGCGACGCCTGCTGCTGATGCTGGTTGAAGTGCACCCGCGCCGTGTTCTGGTACAGTCGCGTCGCCAGCTGGTGCTCCGCCTCCTCGATCGTCATCCCCTGCGGATGCAACAGCCGCTCGCCGGCGGCGTAATCCTCCCAGAAGCGCGCGCCGCCCGTCGCCGATGCGTCGAAGCGCGCGAACGGCGGATACGGCAGCGCGTGCAGATGGGCGCGCTCCGCCTCCTTCGGCATCGCCGGCGCGTCGACGGCGCCGGTCGGCGTCGCCGGCTCGCGCTTGTTCACCATCACCCAGCGGTAGAACTGCAGCACGCGCTCGTCGCGCTGGTTGAAGCCGGTCGTCCGCACCCAGACGACGCCGGTGTCACCCTTCGACGTCTCCCGCCAGCCGAGCGTCTCCGTCTCCGCGCGCAGCGTGTCGCCGGGGAAGACCGGGCGCAGGAAGCGCAGGTCGGCGTAGCCCAGGTTGCCCGGCGAGTTCAGCGAGATCTCGCCCACCGTGCGCCCGAAAACGATGTGAAAGACGAGCAGGTCGTGGACCGGCGCGCGCGCGAAGCCGAGGCTGCGGGCGAACTCGGCGGAGCAGTTCTTCGGGTTCCGGTCGCCGGTGAGCGCGATGTACAAGGCGACATCGCCCTCCGTGACCGTTCGCGGCACAGGATTGATCAGCCGCTGCCCCGGACCAAGGTCCTCGAAGAAATGACCGCCGAGCTTCATTGCCTCCCCGCCTGTTCGTATCGGATTCGGGTCGCCGCCGTTCCGGCGAGCGGCCGCCGCACCGTGAAGACGATGCGCACATCCGGCGCAGCGGCGTCGCCCGTTGGTGCGTCTGGCGGCTGCAGCGGCGTCACCTCTGGACGAGACCGCTCCCCTCTCCACGGTGTGGAGAGCGGCCGGGGGAGAGCTGCCTGCGGTCGGCGCGGGAGCCAGGCACACGGCGGGCGTGTGAGCTTCGCGCGAAGAGCTTCACAACAGATCGCCGCCGGCCGCCAGCGCCGTCGTGCCGTGCTCCTTGTACGCCTTCAACACGTTGCGGCCGACTGTCCAGCGGTGCACCTCGTCCGGTCCATCGACCAGCCGTTGCGAGCGGATGCTCGTGTACCAGCGCGCCAGCGGCGTGTCCTCGCTGTAGCCGAGCGCGCCGTGCAGTTGGATCGCCGTATCGACGACCTTGTGCACCATGTGCGCCAGGAAGACCTTGGCGATCGAGTTCTCCTGCCGCAGGTCCAGCCCCTTCTCCGCCTTGTAGGCGATGTGCAGCAGCATCAGCCGCGCCATGTACAGCTCGCTCGCGCAGTCTGCCAGCATCCACTGCACGCCCTGGCGCTCCGACAATGGCTTGCCGAAGGTCGAGCGCTCCAGCACCCGCTTCGCCGCCATGTCCAGCGCCCGCTGCGCCATCGCCACGTTGTGCATGCCGTGGCGCAGCCGGCCGTAGGCGAGGCGGTGCTGCCCCATGTTGAAGCCCTGACCCTCGCCGCCGAGGACGTTCTCGTTCGGCACGACGAGGTCCTTGATGAGGATCTCGGCGTGGCCGCCGCCGAGCATCTCGCCCAGCCGGCTCTCGCCCGCCATCGTGCGGATGTTGCGCTGGATCTGGTAGCCGGGGTTCGGCAGCTCGACGAGGAAGGTGCTGAACTGCTGATGGCGCGGCGCGTCGGGGTCCGTCTTCGCCATGATCAGCGCGATGTCCGCGACCGACGCGGCGCTGCTGAACCACTTCTCGCCGTTGATCAGCCAGTTGTCGCCGTCGCGGACGGCGCGCGTCTGCATGCCGGTCGCGTCGGCGCCGGCCGCCTTCTCCGTCATCGAGTAGCAGACCCGCTTCTCGCCGTTGAGCAGCGGCTTGAGGAACTTCTCCTTCTGGAAGTCCGTGCCGTGCACGAGCAGCGTCAGCATCGTCGCGTCGTCGGGGCCCTGCGTGTTTAGCGCCAGCGCGCCCAGGTAGCTCTCGCCGAGCTCCATCTGCACCAGTGCATTCGCCAGCGGCCCGAGGCCCATGCCGCCGTACTCCGGCGGGATGAACGGACACCACAGCCCCTGCGCCCGCGCCTTCGTCCGCAGCTCGCCGAGCACCTCCTTGTACGGCCGGCTCTCGAGCTGCTGTTCCGCCGGGATGCACTCGTCCTGCACGAACTTCCGCACGCGCTCGCGCACCTCTTTCGCGTCCGCCGGGATCTCGAAGTCGATCATCCTCTGCCTCCGCTCATCGTCTGCCTCGCCCTGACGTCATCGCCCACGATGGTCGCGCGCCGTCGCAGGATGCATTCTGCGCGTCTCCAGCGATACGGCAAGCGTCCCTGTCGGGCACGCCGCCGCATCCCGCGTCACTGCGTCGACGCCTGCGGCCGCCGCCGGTCGGCTGAGGCCTACGCGCCCGCGATCATGGCCCGCGCGCGCTCGAACAGCGCCAGCGTCGTGGCGTGCAGGAGGTCGCCCGTCGCCTTCGGCGCCAGACCCGCGCTCGCCCGCGCGTGCGTGCCCTCCAGCACGATCCCAAGCTTGAAGCATGCGAGCACGCCGTACCAGCCGGCGCCCGACAGATCGCGCGCCGAACCCTCGCCGTATCGCGCGACGACCTCCGCTGTCGACGGCAATCCACCGGCCGCGGCGAGCGGCGAGCCGACGCCCGGGCCGGCACCGGAGCCGTCCGGCCACGTCGCCAGCAGCCAGCCGAGGTCCAACAGCGGGTCGCCGATCGTGCACATCTCCCAGTCGACGATCGCCGCGAGGCGCGGCCCGTCGTGCGCGTACAGCACATTGGCGAAGTGGTAGTCCCCGTGCATGATCCCCGGCGTCCAGCGCGACGGCCGATTGTCGTCGAGCCAGGCGGCGACGCGGTCGACGCCCGGGATCGCCGGCCCCGGGTAGCCCTCGAAGCGGCGGTACGACTCCAGCTCGCCGAGCCAGCGCGGCACCTGCCGCTCGATGAAGCCCTGCGGCTGCCCGAAGGCCGCGAGCCCGACGGCGAGGTGGTCCACACGCCCGAGCGCCGCCGCGCCATCGGCGATCCGCAGCCCCATCTCTCGTCGCACGCCCGCGTCCGCTGCGTGCAGCGGCGGCAGCGCTCTGCCCGGGTTGAAGCCGTCGACGGCTTCCATCAGGTAGAACACCGCGCCGTGCATCACCGCCTCGTCCAGGCAGCCGGCGATGAAGCGAGGATGCGGCACGTCCGTCCCGTCGAGCGCGGTCAGCACGCGCGCCTCGCGTCGCATCACCTCGTTGCTCTTCGGGCGGAGGTGCTCCGGCCCCCGCCGGAGCACGTACTCGCGCCCGCCGCGCGTGAAGCGCACCAGCACGTTCTGCGTGCCGCCGGCGAGCAATTCGACGCCCTCGAAGGCGCCCCCGGGCAGGCCCTGCCCCGTCATCCAGGCGCCCAGCACGTCGAAGTCCACGACCCTCGCATCGATACCGGTCTCGGCCGCCATCCTAGCCACCAGCCTGACCGCCCGAGACGACGAGATGCGCACCCGTCGTGAAGCTCGATGCGTCCGACGCGAAGTAGAGCGCCGCGCCGACGATCTCCGCCGGCGCGCCACCGCGGCGCAACAGGATGCCGCGTGCGGCCGCGCGCTCGAACGCCTCCATGTCCCACGCCTTCGAGATGTCCGTGAGGAACGGGCCCGGGATAATGCAGTTCACCCGCACCTTCGGTGCGAACGCCCGCGCAAAGCCGGCCGTCATGTTGTTGATGCCGGCCTTCGCCGCGCCGTACGGGATCACGTCGGCGCCCGGCGTCTGCGACGCGGTGCTCGAGATGAAGACGATCGAGCCGCCGTCTCCCGCCGCCATCCGCGCTCCGACGAGCGACGTCAGCCGAAACGGCCCCTTGAGGTTGACGTCGAGCACCTTGTCCCAGAGCGCCTCCGTCACGCTCTCGACGCCGTCGTACGTCGGCGACATGCCGGCGTTGTTCACCAGCACATCGATCTGCCCGAAGCGCCCGTACGCCGCCTCTGCCAGCCGCTCGACCTGCTCCCACTCGCCGACATGGCAGGCGACCGCCAGGGCCTGGCGCCCGGTCTCGGCCCGCACCTCGGCCGCGAGCGCCTCGCAGGCGTCGAGCTTGCGGCTGGCGATGACGACGTCCGCGCCGGCGCGCGCGAAGGCCCGCACCATCTCCCGCCCGAGGCCGCGGCTGCCGCCCGTGACCAGCGCCACCTTCCCGCTCAGGTCGAAGATCGTCGATGCGTCCATCGCTCCTCCGCTCGTCGTCGCCACGGCACGGATCGTATCCCGCCCGTCCGTCTGCCGCGAACGCGGTGGACCGCCCGAGCCTTCAGCCACCGCGCTCCGGGCGGCGATCGGCATCAGCCCGAGGGCGCGTCGCGTCGCCGAGGACGGGGCCGATTGCGCACCGGCACGAAGACCTCCTGCCCGTCCTTCATCCGCGCCGCGCCTCAATCGCGCGGGCAGAGCGTCCGCTATCATGCGATCGCAGCGGCACGGATCGATGGAGGTGGCATGGCCGACGTCGGGCAGCAGTCGGAAGCGTACTTTCGCGAGCGCTACGGCATCGACCAGGCGGCCGCGGCTGCGCTGCTGGGCGTGGCGATGAGCCGCGGCGGCGACCGCGCCGAGCTCTTCTTCGAGCACCGCGAAGGCTCCAACATCACCTTCGAGCAGCAGGCCGTGAAGTCAGCGAGCCGCAGCATCACCCAGGGCGTCGGCATCCGCGTCCTGCAGGGCGAAGCGATCGGCTACGCCTTCACCGAAGACCTCTCGCGCGGCGCCATGCGGCGGGCGGCGGACACCGCCGCGCGCATCGCCTCGCGCGGCGACAGCGTCCCGCCCGTCGACGTCCTGCACTATGAGTCCGCCAGCCACTACGAGCCGGCGGCGAGCACGGTCGGCGTGCCGGCGGCCGAGAAGGTCGAGCTGATCCGCCGCGCCGATGCCGCCGCGCGCCGCTTCGACCCCTGCATCGCGCGCGTCGACGTGAACTTCATCGACGAGCTCAAGCACGTCATGATCGTCACCAGCGACGGCCGCATCGCCGGCGACGTGCAGCCACTCGTCCGCTTCAATGTCTCCTGCCTCTCGGAGCGCGAGGGCAACCGCCAGACGGCGCGCTGGGGCGGCGGCGGCCGCATGGGCATGGCCTACTTCGATTCGCACACACCGGAGGCGCTCGCGGAGGAGGCGGCGCGCCAGTCCGTCGTCCTGCAGTCGGCGATCGATGCGCCTGCGGGCGCCTTCCCGGTCGTGCTGGCGGCGGGCGACAGCGGCATCCTGCTGCACGAGGCGATCGGCCACGGGCTCGAAGCGGACTTCAACCGCAAGAAGACGAGCAACTACACGGACCAGGTTGGCAACGTCGTCGCCTCCGAGCTCTGCACCGTCGTCGACGACGGCACGGTCCGCGACAGCCGCGGCTCGATCAACATCGACGACGAGGGCAACCTGCCGGGCTACAACGTGCTGATCGAAGACGGCGTGCTGCGCGGCTACATCCAGGATACGCTCAGCACCAGGCACTTCGCCGTCGCCCCGACGGGCAACGGCCGCCGCCAGTCCTTCAAGCATTATCCGATGCCGCGGATGACCAACACCTACATGCTCGCCGGCGAGTCGGCGCCCGAAGACATCATCCGCTCCGTCGACCGCGGCATCTACTGCGTCGCCTTCAACGGCGGGCAGGTGAACATCAGCAATGGCGACTTCGTCTTCAGCGTCACCGAGGGCTACATGATCGAGGGCGGGCGCGTGTCGGCGCCCATCCGCAACGTGAACCTCATCGGCAACGGCCCCGACGTGCTCCGGAAGGTGACGGCGGTCGGCAGCGACTTCAAGCTCAGCGACGGCCGCTGGACCTGCGGCAAGGACGGGCAATCGGTGCCCGTCGGCGTGGGGGTGCCGACGACGCTGATCAGCGGCATGACCGTCGGCGGCACGGCGATCGGCTGACCGACGGGCCCCGGATGCATGCCCGGCATTGAGGCTCGCCATCCGGCGGCGTACGATGCAGGCCGGAACGGGTTCGCGAAAGGAATCACGATGAAGAAGCTGCTCGTGCTGGTCGTCGTCCTCGGGATCGCCGCCTTCGCCATCTCGCAGCGCCGCGGCAGTGTCTCCGCGGACGAGGGCCGGCGCCGGTGAGTCGTCGCAGCGGATGATGACGCCCTGGCCGTGTAGACAGGACATGTAGAGAGGAAACGAGGTGCGGGCGCCGGTGATCATCGGTCTCTTGAGCCTCAACGGCGCCCTCTTCGACCTCGTCAACGACGACCTGGCCGGGCGCTTCACGCCCCTCGACGATGCGATGAAGCTGGCCGCGAAGTACGCGATCTACGCGATCGTCGTGCTGCTGCTCGCCTCGTGGTTCGCGCGATTCGGCGCCGGCGACAACCGGCGCATCGCCGTCTACAGCGGCCTCGCCTCGGCCGGCCTGGCGCTGCTCGTCGCCCTGCTGATCCAGCGACTCTATACCCACCCGCGGCCGTTCTGCCCGCTCGGCGCGCCAAGCCGGGCCGACGTCGTCCAGCTCGTCGCCCACGCCTGCGATACGTCGTTCCCGTCGGAGCACGCGACCGCCGCCTTCGCGATGGCCGCCGGCGCCGGCATCTACCGGCCGCGGCTCGGCGCCGTGCTGTTGGTGCTCGCCGTGCTGACCGCGTTCTCGCGCGTCTTCGTCGGCATCCACTACCCCGCCGATGTCGGCGGCGGCGCGGCGATCGGCATCGTCGCGGCGCTCGTCGTGACGCTCGCACGCCCCGTGTTCTCCTGGCTCGACGACCTGATCGTCGTGCGGCTCGTGCCGGAGTTCCTGCGATGAGCGAGGAGCGCCAGCCGTTCACCGACGAAGACCTCGTCGTCCTCGCCACCGACGTCGTCGCCCGCGCGCGGCAGCTCGGCGCGGACGAAGCCGATGCCTACCTCCTCAGCGGCATCGAGTCCAGCGTGAGCGTACGCCGTGGCGAGGTCGAGCGGCTGATCGAGGCCGGCTCCCGCAGCGTCTCGATCCGCGTCATTCGCGAGAAGCGCACCGCCGTCTGCAACACGTCGGACTTCACGCCCCGCGCGCTCGATGCGCTGGTCCAGAGCGCCGTCGAGCTGGCGAAGATCAGCGAACCCGACGAGTTCGCCGGCCTGCCCGCGAAGGAGGATCTGGCGAGCGACTACGGCGCCGGCCTGGGGCTGTTCGACGAGTCGATCGAATCGCTCACGGTCGACGAGATGAAGGACGTCGTGCTGCGAGCCGAGCGCGCGGCGTTCGACTTCGACGCGCGCGTGACGAACTCGGAGGGTGCCGAGTTCGCCGCGGAGCGCGGGCAGCTCGTGCTCGCCAACAGCCTCGGCTTCGCCGGCACGTTCCCCTACACGGCGGCGAGCTTCGCCGTCTCCGTGATCGCCGATGACGCCGACGGCAAGAAGCGCAACGACTCCTGGTTCAGCGCCGAGCGCCGCCTGCACCGGCTGGAATCGCCGGAGGAGGTCGGCCGGCGGGCCGCGGCGCGCGCCGTCCGGAAGCTCGGCGCGGTAAAGGTGAGGACGCGAGAGGCGCCCGTCGTCTGGGACCCGCTGATGGCCGCCCGGCTCGCGCGGATGGTGGCCGCCGCCGCCAGCGGCGAGGCGATGTTCAAGCGCGCGACGTTCCTCTTCGGCCTCGAGGGCGAGCAGGTGGGCTCGCCGCTCTGCACGATCATCGACGACGCCACGCTGCCGGGGCGCCTCGCAAGCCGCCCGTTCGACGGCGAGGGCGTGACGACGCGCCGACACGCCGTCATCGACGGCGGCCGCTTCGGCGCCTTCCTCTTCGACAGCTACTACGGGCGCCGCACGGGCCGCCGCACCACCGGCAGCGCCGCGCGCACGGGCGACAGCATCGGCATCGGCTACGGCAACCTCGTCTGGCAGCCCGGCGCGACGCCGGCGAAGGAGATCATCGGCGGCGTGCCGGACGGCCTCTATCTGACGGACCTGATGGGACACAGCGTCAACAGCGTCACCGGCGATCTCTCGCTCGGCGCCGCCGGCGTCTGGATCGAACACGGCGAGCTGACCTACCCGGTCACCGAGATCAACGTCAGCGGCAACCTGAAGCAGATGCTGCGCGACGTCGACGCCGTCGGCGACGACCTGCTCTGGATGGCAGGCAGCGCCGCCCCGACCGTGCGCGTCGAGCGGATGACCGTCTCCGGCCTGTAGGCGTCCCCGCTTCGGCGCCATGGCCACGCCCGGCCGCAACCGCGCAGCGCCGGCCGCCCGAAGCCGCGCGCTATCATGTTCGCGGCATGATCCAGCGAGGCAAGGCGCGGCCCGTCAGCCTGCTCACCGCCGTCGTCTTCGGCGGTGTCCTCGCCGCGCTCATCGGCATCGCCCTCTTCCCGATCTTTCCCCGCCAGCTGAACATCCACGTCGGCGACGTCGCCGCGCGCACCCTGCGCTCGCCCCGCACCGTGACGTTCGACAGCACCATCCTCACGAACCAGCGGCGCGACGAGGCGGCGAACGCCGTGCCACCCGCGCTCGTCTTCAATCCGGGCCCGCGCACGACGCAGGTGCAGGCGTATGACCGTCTCGCCGCGCAGGTGACGCAGATCCGGGCGGAAGCCACCGATCCGGCCCGCAAGCGCGCGCAGCTGCAGTAGCTCCAGCTCTCGACGCGCAGCATCGATACGGCGCTCGCGCTCGCCGACGCTCGCTGGAGCGCCGTCGTCGCCGAGGGCGGGCGCGTCCTCGCCCAGGAGCTCAGCGTCTCGCTCGACGACAACGCCGTCCGCCAGTCGAAGGACGGCGTCGACTCGCTGATCGGCCCCAACTTCAACGCCGACGAGGCGCTGCTCGCGGCCGAGCTCGTGCGCCCGCTGATCGTCTCCACGCTTGTCGTCGACAACGACAAGACGGCGCAGGCGCAGGCGGCGGCGCGCGCCGCCGTCCCCGCAGAGCAGATCAACATCCAGAAGAACGACGTCATCCTCGACGCCGGCTCCCGCGTCGATGGCGTGGCGATCGAGAAGCTGCAGCAGGTCGGGCTGCTGTCCCGCCGCGTGGACTGGCGCAACGTCGCGGCTGTCCTGCTGCTCTCGGTGATCGCGGCGGGCGCCGTCGCCGGCTTCGTGTACGTCATGCAGCCGGGCGGGATCACCTCCGAACGGCACATGATCGCTCTGGCGCTGGTGACGGCGGCGCCACTGCTCGCCGCCAAGTTCTACCTGCCGCTCGTGCTGCCCGATGAGCAGCGCCACTTCCTCGCCTTCATGCTCCCCGTCGCCGCGGCGCCGATCCTGATCGCCGCGCTGCTCGAAACGGAGGTGGCCGTCTTCGTGGCCGCCGTCGTCGGCGCCCTCATCGCCTTCATCAGCATCTTCCTCCCGGACGTTTCGCTGGTGGCGGCGATCAGCTCGACGGACACCGTCCGCCTGCTGCTGGTCTACGCCTTCGGGCCGATCGCCGGCATCTACCTCGTCCATCGCGCGGATCGGCTGAGCCGCTACCTCACCGCCGGCATCGCCGTCAGCGTCGTCTCGTACCTGGCGCTCGTCACGACGTGGTTCATCGACGCCGACCGCCAGGCCGCGGACCTCGGCTGGATGGCGCTGGCGACGGGCATCGGCGGCATCAGCTCCGGCGTGCTGGCGGCGGGCACCTTCGTCACCGTCGGCGTGCTCTTCGGCGTCACGACGCGGGTGCAGCTGATGGAACTGTCACAGCTCAACGCGCCGCTCCTGCGCCGGCTGCAGGACGAGGCTCCCGGCACCTTCCACCACAGCATCATCGTCGGCAACCTCGCCGAGCGCGCCGCCGACCTCATCGGCGCCGACCCGCTACTCACGCGCGTCGGCTGCTACTACCACGACATCGGCAAAGTCATGCAGCCCGGGATGTACATCGAAAACCAGCTCGCCGGCATCAGCCCGCACGACGAGATGTCGCCCGAGGAGAGCAGCATCGTCATCCGCCAGCACGTCGCCAACGGCCTCGACCTCGCCCGCAAGGCCCGGCTGCCGGCGCGCGTGCAGGCCTTCATCCCGGAGCACCACGGCACGCGCCTGGTCACCTATTTCTATCGCACAGCCGCCGAGGACGACCCGGCCGTCGATCCCGCCCAGTTCCAGTACCCCGGCCCCCGACCGCAATCGCGCGAGACGGCGATCGTGATGCTCGCCGACTCGACCGAGGCGATGATCCGCAGCAGCGCCGACCGCTCCCCCGACCGCATCGACCGCCTCGTCGACGAGGTGCTCGCCGAGCGGCTGTCCGAGGGGCAGCTCGACGACAGCGACCTGACGCTGCGTGACCTGCGCACCATCGCCAGCTCGTTCAAGGGCACGATGCGCGCCGTCTACCACCCGCGCGTCGCCTACCCGGAGCCGACGCCGATGGAGACGCGACGGCGCATGCTGCGCCTGCCGATCGGCGCCATCCGCGCCGAGACGCTGCCGCCGCCCGAGAGCCGCCGCAAGCGTAAATTCGAACAGTGACCCGGGGGAGCGTTTGGGGGTCCGGAGAACGATGAGGGCCACGCGTGAAAGCGCGGCCCTGTAGGTAGTCCCCGTCCGCGATCGTCTCTTATGGTTCCGGCGTCTCCTGCGCCACCACGACGGGATGCGCCGGCGCGTCGGCCGCCCGGACGATGGCAGCGCCACAGCCGGCGCAGGCACTGGCCTCAGCGGCGTTCCGCGCGCAGCAGGCGCGGCAGCGCAGCGGCAGCGGCTCGAACTCGAGTCCGGCCGTGCCGATGAACCGCCGCACGAGCTCGTGCGTCTCGTCGAGCTCGCTGATCGTCACCTCACGGATCTCCGTCACCGTCTTGTAGCGTCGCAGCAGCCCGTTGCGGAGCATGTAGGAGATCGCGTTCGACTTGTCCGGGTCGCTCCCCGGCACGCCGTTGCGCGTGTCGCGTGACCACTGGTCAATCAGCTTCACCGTCCAGAATCCCGTCGGCGGCAGCGACGCCTTCACCATCAGCGCGATCGCCTCGACGGTCGGCATCAGCTCGTCGCTCGTCGTGCCGATCGATGCTTCCAGGTGGTCCGCCTCGCCCGCCGCCATGACGAGGTCGGCGCTGATCGTGCCCGGTACGCCGGCGACGATCACCCGCTTGTCGAAGCGGTTCTTGATCCATGTGATGACGCGGATATAGTCCGAATCTCCCGTCATGATCACGTACGTGCTCACCTGCGGCCGGTCGAGCGCCGTCTCCATGATGTCCATCAGCATATGGAGGTCAGCCGACGACTTCAGCCGCTCCTGCCCCTCCCGCACGAAGCGCCGCAGCGGGATATCGCGCGCCGCGATGCCGGCGACGTCGAGCCCACGACGCACCCACTGCGGATGTTCGCTGAAGTCGGCATACGCCATCGCGACGGACACGCGCCCGTGCTTCCTTGCCTTCTCGATAAAACCTGAGACGTTTGGTTCGATCTGATAGACGTTCAGACAGCTGTAGCGAATGTTCTCCAGGTCAATGAAGAGGCCAACCTCCCCGGTCCCCGCTCCCTGCATGTACCCTCCTCTCCCGGCGGCGACTACCGCGGCCAGCCTACCACGACGCGCGGCTGCGACCCGGGTGGCCCAGCCCACGTTCTGCGCCGGCGCCCACCGGAGACGGCGGCGAGGCGCCGGCGCAGCGAGGGGCGGCAGGGCCCCGGCGCAGCTTGGCCCTGCGCAGCTCGGCCCTGCAACCGCCTGCTTCGCCCGAAGCCACGGTCCACACGTACCGGGTGTTGCAATTGAGATTGCTACCCGTCGGCGCTGCCGCCGCCGCTGCTCCTCACCGCCGCTGGCTGGAGGTGCGGCGAGGACGCGAGGGCGATTCCTTCGCCGTCAACGAACAGTCCGGCGCATGGTGTATCACTCGACGATCGTCGGCGCCCGTTCCCGCCCCGGCTCGTCGCCGCCGCGCGGCCAGATTCGCCAGGCGATGGCGCCGTACACGACGGCGTCGAGCAGCCAGTTGACAGCGCTGATACCCGCGACGACGCGCGCCTTGCCGCCCTTCTTCATCGGCAGGTACGGGAACCACATGTGGTCCAGCGCCACATGCGAGGCGACGAGGAGGGCGCCCGTCATCGCATCGGCGACGACGTCGCGGTCGCCTTCGGCGCTGCCGGCCGAGATCATGCCGGCGCCGCCCGCCAGCATGCCGGCGACCGTCGCGAAGCCCAGCGTGTGCGTCCCCTTGCGGTGCAGCTTCCACGGGTCGCCGGTCAGCGCCACGCTGGCGATGACATCGGCGTCCGGGAGGCTCGCGGCGACGACGGCGGCGGCGAGCCCGAACGGCGCTCGCACGCCGAGCCGCCGCGCGAGCGCGAGGCCGATGAGTGTATGGCCGATCGGTGTCGACAAGACGCCTCGTGATTCTAGGGCGGTGCCGGCGATGTGCCGGTCGAAGCAGCGGCTGGCGTCCCCTTCGCACCGGCGTCCGGGTTCGTCACCGTCTCGGTCGACGCGACGACGAACTTGCCGCCGTCCCAGCCGTACGTCGTCTTCCGCAGCATGCTCGGACAGCAGTTGGGGTCATTCGGGCCGTATTGCGGCCGCGTATCGACGAGCTTGCCACCGACGACGCTCACCGCCACGCCGCCGCTCGATGCGTCGCCCTTCGGCAGCGGCAGCGCCGACACGCCCGAGCCCGACGGCGTCAGCACGACGTACGCGATGTTCCCCATCGTGCCGCCCGACGCGAGCGGCACGACCGCCTCGTCGATGCCGTCGCCCGTCAGGTCGCCGTAGATCACCTGCGACGCGACGAACGCCCCGCCCGTGCCGGCGACCAGCGTCTGCACGGGCGCCGCCTGCGCCAGATCGACGGCGCGGATGCGTCCCGCGTCGGCGGTCGGCGCGGCAGGTGAGGCGGTCGAGGCGAAGGGGGTCGTCGAGCTGGCGGTGGAGGTGGCATTCGCCGCCTTGCCGCCGCCGCCGCAGCCGGCAAGGACGAGCGTCGCAAGCAGGCAGAGCGCGAGCGCGGCAACGGGGAGGCGCCGATCCATCGCCGAAGTGTAGGTGCGGGGCACGCCGCGCGGCAAGCGAGGACGATTCGGCACATCGATGGTCCGTGATCGTGGCGGGGAAGATGTGCGAGGCGAGGTGCCAGGTGACGATCGCGCCTGGAGGGCGCGGCGATCCGCGGGAGGACGCTGGATCCTGGCGGGCGGAAGCTGGATCGGGCTGTGATGACAGGCCGTGAGATGTGAGAGCCCGGAGGCGGTGATGTATGGCTGAAGATGGCAGTGATCCGGTCACTCTGGAGCGGGCATGTGGCCCGCCGCCGGTCGCTTCGGAAGCCGCCGCGCCGGCGGAGGCCCCGAACGCCCTCCGGCCGGCCGGCATCGTCCTGGCGCCGCCGCTCCTCTACACTGTCCGCGTGATCCACCTCCTCCACGGCAAGCACCGCTACCTCGTGCTGCGCGCGCTGCGCGACATCCGCACCGCGCTGGCCGGCGAGGACGACATGATCGCCACGAACACCAGCGTGCTCGACGGCTCGTCGATCACCCCGGCCGAGCTCCTCGCGCACGCGCAGGCCGTGCCGTTCCTCGCGAACTCGCGCCTCGTGATCGTCGAAGGGCTCCTGGCGGCGATCGGCGGCGCCCGCCGCGGCCGACGGCCCAGGAAGGCCGCCGGTGACGACCCGATCGCGCCGTGGCAGGCGCTCGCAGATCAGCTTGCCGACCCGGCGGTCGTGCCGCCGACCACGACCGTCGTCTTCGTCGAGGGCGCGCTCGGCGCGAACGCCGCCTTGCCCATCTTCAGGCGCATCGCCCGCACCGCGCAGTTCGACGGCCTCGCGCCCGCCGAGCTCCAGTCGTGGGTCGAGGGCGCCGCCGATGCGCGCGACGTCCGCCTCACTCCGCGCGCCGCGCAGGAGCTCGCCGGCCTCATCGGCGACGACCTGTGGGCGATCGAAAACGAGCTCGACAAGCTTGCCGCATTCGCCGCCGGCGCCACCGTCGACGAGGCGATGGTTGCCCGCATCGTCAGCTCCGCGCAGGAGGCGCGGCTGTGGGACCTCACCGACGCCATCGTCGCCGGGAACGAACGCAGAGCGCTGATGTCGATGGACGCGCTGCTCGACGACGGCCAGGCGCCTCAGCTGCTGCTCTTCATGATCGTCCGCGAGTACCGCCAGATTGCGGTGATCAAGGACATGCGCGCGCGCGGCGCCACCCGGGCGGAGATGCTGCCCGAGGTGTCGAAGAGCGAGGGCCGGCTGCGCGCTGTCAGCGCCGCCGCCGCGCGCTCCGGTTGGCCCCGGATCCGTGCCGCGTACGACGTGCTGCTCGCCGCGGACCTCGGCGTCAAGCGCGGCCTCCGCGACGACGAGGCATCGCTGCAGCTCGCCGTGCACGAGCTGTGCGCGCTCGCGGGCAACGGCGGCGCCGCCGAACCCGGCGCCTACGCGCGCCGGGCTGGCTCGTCGTCCGGCTGAAACATCGGGTTGAAGCAGGCGGCGTAGTGCGACCGCGCCACCTCCGCGAGCGGCGGCCACGGCTCGCTGCGGCAGCTGCTGATCGCCTTCGCGCAGCGCGGAAGGAACGCGCACTCCGGCGCCTCGCCCACGAGCTCCGGTGCCGACCCGCGGATCGGCTGCAGCCGCTCGTTCGGGCGGTCGACGCGCGGACGAGCGGCCATCAGTCCGGCGCTGTACGGGTGCCGCGGCCGCTCGAAGATGTCGAGCGCGGACGCCTGCTCGACGATGCGGCCGCTGTACATGATCGCCACCTCGTCCGCCATGCCGGCGACGACGCCCAGGTCGTGCGTGATCAGCAGGATGGCGATGCCCAGGTGCTCCCTCAGCCCGTCAAGGTCGCGCAGGATGACGGCCTGCTGTGTGACGTCGAGCGCCGACGTCGGCTCGTCCGCGATGATCACCTTCGGCCGCAGGACCGTCGCGATGGCGATCATCACCCGCTGGCACATGCCGCCGGAGAGGTGAAACGGGTACGCATCGGCGATCCGCTCCGGATCCGGCAGCCGTTGGCGGCGCAGCGCCGCCAGCGTCATCCGTCGCGCTTCGGGCTTCGAGACGCTCGTGTGCGCGCGGATGATCTCCTCGAGCTGCGAGCCCACGCTCAGCACCGGGTTGAGCCCGCTCGCCGGGTCCTGGAAGACCATCGAGATCGCCGCCCCGCGCAGTCGGCGCACCGCTTCGCGATTCATCGCCCGCACGTCGTTGCCCTCGAAGTAGACGGCGCCCGCCTCCACCCGCCCCGGCGACGGCACCAGGTCGAGGATGGCGAGCGCCAGCGACGTCTTGCCGCAGCCGCTCTCGCCGACGAGCGCGAGCGTGCGCCCCGGCGCGAGGGCGAACGAGACGCCGTCGACAGCCCGTATGGTGCGGTCGCCTTCGTGGTAGGAGACGCGCAGGTTCTGGACTTCGAGGATATGATCCATAGCGGGTGATCGGTGCGCGGTGCCGGCTCAGCTGTGGCGCGTGTAGTATATCGTGCGCTTCTCGGGCGACCGCCTTCGCCGCCCGGGATGCGGCCGGGACGTCGCCTCCGGGATCGGCGACCCTGTCCGCTGCTGCTGCGCCTGGCGGCCCGGGCTCGACGGTGGGTCGCCGCCTGCCGGCTCGCCGCTCGCCGGCGCGACGCCGGCGGCGCTAGTCCCTGCGGCCGATGGTCGCCAGCACCTTCCCCTGGATCTCGACGTTGTCCGCCGCCGTGAAGATCGGCTTCATCGTGCTGTTCGCCGGCTGCAGCCGGACGCGGTCGCCCTCGCGGTAGAACTTCTTCAGCGTCGCCTCGTTCTCGCGCTTGAGCCACGCCGCCACCATGTCGCCGTCATCGCAGGCCGACGTCTGCTCCAGGATCACGAGGTCGCCGTCGTTCACCAGGGCATCGATCATCGAGGTGCCGCGCACCTTCAGCGCGAAGACATTGGGCTTGCCGCGCGTCAACTCCTCCGTTGCCTCGAAGACGTTGTCGTAGTCGACGCTCTGCCAGGCGTCTTCCTCCGGCACCGGGATCGGCTGGCCGGCGGCGATCGTGCCGATGATCGGCACGGCGACCGTCCGCGGCCGCCGCGAGCCGCGGTCGAGCAGCTCGATCGCGCGCGACACCTCGCGGTCGCGCCGGATGAAGCCGAGCCGTTCGAGCGCCTTCAGGTTGTAGTCGACGACGGAGGTCGAGCTGATCGCGCAGCCGACCTGGATGTCGCGGATGCTTGGCGGGTAGTCGTGCTCGTTGATGAACTCCCGCATGAACGTCAGGATGTCCTGCTGCTTGGCGGACAACTCCTTCATTCGGCCTGCTCCCTTCCCTGCGCCGGCCGGCGAGTCAACCTGCCGCCAACCGTCTGTTCGAAACGCCTGTTCTGGGAGCCATCGTACGCAATGGTACGACGGCTTGTCAACCGCGCGGGGGAGCGCTGCCGGCTGCGGAGCGGCGACACGTCGTGACTTCGACGCGTGGGGGGAGACCCAGCGGCAGCTTCGCGAGTCGGCCCCGAAGGACGGACCGTTACGGTGGGAAGGGAGCCTTCATCAGCGTGTCGCCGTTGAGTACGTAGATGATGTTCTTGCCTTCGTCGACGGACACCGAACGGAGATCCGTGAAGGCCGGGCTGACGATCTGCCGCAGGAACGCCCGTTCCGCCGAAGCGACCACCACCCGCTTGTTGCCGCGGTCCGCCACCACCAGCCGGTTCGATCCCGGCAGCACCGAGAGCGCCGCCGGCGAGACGAGCGGCATGTCGATGCCCGCGAGCGTGAAGGGCGTCTCCGCCTTGCCGACGAATCGCCGGATGCCCGCGTTCGCATCGAGCAGGTAGACGTCCTGCCCGACCGCCAGCTCGTACGTCTTCGAGAGGTCTGCCTGGTCGAGCAGCCCGGTGCGCTCGCTGTCGAAGCCGCCCGCGCCCGGAAGGTAGCGCCAGACCTGGTTGCTCTTGACGTCGAGCAGGTAGAGGTTCCCCCCGGACACGGCGATGGCGTCGACGCCGCCCCAGGCGGCGCTGTTGCGCACGGTCAGCGGCAGGATCCGCTTGCCGTCTCCCGGCACGTAGGCGAAGGCTTGCCGCTTCTCGTCAATGATGATCAGCGACTTCGCCTGCTCCGACCACGCGATCTGCACCGGCCGTGACGCCGTCGCGAAGCCGGCGAGCCCGCCATCCTGCAAAATCGTCTCCGCCGGCGCGCTGCCGTCCAGGGGCAGCCGAAGCACGCGACGACCGTTGACGTCGAGGAAGTACGCGTTCCCGCCGCCGACGACCGCGGTCGTGACCGACAGCGAGCTCGCGACCTGCTGCGAGAGGTCCGCGATCGTCGTCCAGCCCTTGATCTCGTACACCGCGTCGAGCACGTTGATCGCCGCGCCGACGTCGGACTTCAGCGCCGTCACCTCGCCATTCGCCGGGTGGATCTTCGCGGCGTCGACGAGATCGGTCTGCGCCGTCGTCAGGAGCTGCCGCTTCGCCCCCGGGTCGCCGGTCGCCTGCGCGCGCGCGTTTGCCGCCCGCGCATCGCTCACCAGCGTCGCGAAGCGCTGCTCGCGGTCCTGCTGCACACGCCCGGGGATCGTCAGCCACGCGACGACGCCGAGGACGACCAGGGCGAGCGCGCCGAACAGCGCCAGCCTCGGCACGCGGAACTGCGGGACGATGCCGCCCGTGCTCCGCTTGTAGCGGCGCGTCGCGTTCGTCCCACGCAGCCGCACGCCGGCCGCTGGCGCCGGCGCCGTCGATGCGGTGATCTCCCGTACCTGCTCCGGGACCGGCCGTCGCGGCAGGTCGAAGCTGCCGACCGCCAGCGCCGCGCGCGCCGGCTCCGGGGCGACGCCGACCGGCTCCGCAGCGACGGAAGTCCGTGCCGCCGCGCCGCCCTCAGCAGCGTCGACGGCCGCTGCCGCTTCGCCCGCGCGCGTCAGGAACTCCGGCGGCGCCTCCAGTTCCGGCTCGAAGCACGAGAGCAGCACCAACGAGAACTGCGGCCGGTCCCGGCAGAGGAGATACATCTCCGGCAGCGCGTCGTCCGCGCCGCGCGCGAGGATGCGCTCGATGTGGTCGGCCGGGGCGATCGCATCGAGGGACGTCGACGCCAGCATGACCAGGTCGCCGGGCGCCAGCGGCAGCCGCGTCAGCTGGGGCTCGAACGGGTCGGCGATGCCCAGCGCGTCAGCGAAGGCGTCGCCGGGCGCCGCGATGCGGCGGAACTCGCCATCGGCGGCGCGGACGTAGGCCAGGCTCGGACCTGCCTGCGCCAGGTAGGCTTCGGTTCCGCGCAGCGTCAGGCAGCTCGCGCCAGCGCCCACCCGATGCTCCTTCAGGCTCTTCTGGTTCCAGTCGCGCAGATGCTCGTGCGCCGCCTTCATCGCCCGGACGAGGGCGCCCGTGAGCGAGAGCGGGTCGCGCTTGTACAGGCGTGCGATGACGTCGACGAGCTGCGACGCATACTCTTCGCGGCCCGCGATGGCGGGTTCGACGAGGATATAGAGCTCATCCGGGTCGTCGTCGGGGCGCTGCCGGATCAGCGAGCCGAGCCACGGCCCTTCCTCCTGCACGCGCCCGTCGACGACGCTGAATCGACCCACCCAGGTCCGAACGGCCATACCCCTCCCTGGACCTGCCGGCGCCCTCATCGCTCGCCCGCCGTGCGCGCTGCCGTGGGCGCACGCGGCTGCGGCAGCGCACGCGACGACGATGCGAGGCATGGGAGATGAAGATCGCGCGGCGCTCGTCCCTCGACCGCGGTTCGCGCCATTATACGCGCGCCTCACCGCCCGCGCACGACGAGCCGCAGCAGATCGCCTGCCGGGAAGCAAAATCTTCCCACCGTCAATGCTGTCGTCGCCATACCACGCACGGCACGGGGTGCGTCATCGCGGCGGCACGTCGACAGACTCTGTCGCTCGGTCGTATCGTTATGGGGTTTGAGGGTCGGCCGGCGCACCACCGTGCCCGGCGCCCCGCACCCGGTACGTGCATGCTTCATCGCCCCGCAGCAGGCTCGTCGTCAGGCGCGCATCGGCGCCGACGAGCCGCCGCACGAACTCCACTTCGAGCGCGCAGACCGCGCTGTTGCGGACGGCCACCGCGGGAAACGGGCAACTCTGCTGTTCGATCAGCACGTCGTTGCCGTCGCGGCGCAATTCCGCGTGGCACGCCGCCCCCGCTCGGCATGTCGTGCGTGCGTGGACAGATGCTCCTTCATGTGAACCTCCCTCGCAATCGCCAGCGGGCGTTCGTCCGCTGCTGGTTCTATATTCGCGGAGGGGAGGCGGAAAAGCGATGTCAGCTATACGACGTGCGCATCAATCACGTGACATACAGATGTCGCGCGTCGATAGCAGCGCGGTTACGCAGTCGATCACAGACGCTACCGTGGCGAATTGTGCGAAGTCGGCATCATCGCCCAGCATGACATTGAATTGCTCCTCAAGCCGGAGCGACAACTCGAGCGCGTCGAAAGAGTCGAACTCCAGGCTCGGCGCCGATCCATCGAGCGAGAACAGTTGGGTAGCCTCATCGATCCCATGTCCGTCGATTCCTTTCACCCCCGCAATGGCGGCGATGACGTTGTCGCGCAGCACATCGAGTTCTACCGTCATCGGATTACTCCCCCTCACGTCGCGGTACGAAACTTCGCGGCGCCTACCACGAACAAGGCGAAGGCGAAGGCCACGAGCACCACAAGATTCGTCGTGACATCCCGGAGGTTCGCGCCGCGGAACATCAGGTCCTGCGCGGCCGTCATGACCCAGTAGGTCGGCGTGAACCTGGCGATGGCCCTCATCCATCCCGGGAGCAGGAAGATGGGGACCATGCTCCCGCCGAGCGCGCCCAACAGCACGACGGTGAGGTTCATGAACTGCCCCAAGACCTGCTGGTTCTGGATGAACGCCGCCACGCACAAGCCAAACGCCAGCGGCACCAGCAGGAAACACCCGATGACCAGCGCGATCGCGGGTGCGTCCCCGAGCTGCATGCCGTATACCAGCCAACCCAGCACAAACAAGGCTAGGACTTGCGCGCACCCGATCACGTAGGCGGCGATGAGCTTGCCAGAGACGATCGTGACAGGCGACACCGGGCTGATGTAGTTGCGATGCCACGTGCCGTAGACCCGCCTTTCGGCGAACACGCTGAACGCGATCAGCCCGGCGAGCCAGAATACGAACATGAAGGTGAATCCGGGTACAGTCTGTTCGAACACGGAGGGCAGGCTCGCGCCACGTACGAGCGGCTGTTCGTCCACGTTGACGGCTGAGACCGCCGGCGCGTTGTTCGCGCCAGCCGCTTGGAAGGCAGCCTGAATCGCCTGCGCGACCAGGTGACCATTGCGCGCTTGGGCAGGGTCGGCGTAGTAGGTGAGGGCCGGATGGCTCCCGCCTGCGAGTGCTTCGCCAAACCCGGCGGGAATCACGAGGACAGCCAGCCGCTCCCCGCCGCCGAGGAGCGCCGCCGCCTGCGCCCGGCTGAAGGCCGAACCTTTCGCCGGAACGCGGTCGATCACGAGACTGTCGGAGGCAATCATGCCGTTGATGACCGCCCCGGAGGTCTGGCTCTGGTCGAGGTCCACTACCGCGATCCGTATGCGGGTGCTGCCGGTAAGTACGTTCGAGAACGCGGTGCTCAATAAGACGATAAGGGCGAGCGGCATGATGATCAGCAGGACGAGCGCGAGCGGGTCCCGGTACAGGAGACGCAGATCCTTTTGCGTCACATTCCAGAGGTTCAACATCTTGTCCGCGCCTTAGTCGCGGAGTCCGCGGCCGGTCAACGAGAGGAACACCTGTTCCAGCGATGGCTTCCTGACCTGGATGTCTTCGACCGTGGCCCCGACACAGTCGGCGAGGCGCAGCAACTCCGGGAGGGCGTCGCGTGCGTTGTCGACGCCGAGCTGCAGCAGTCCGTCGCTAGCGCTTAGCTGGCGGGCGCCGATCTGGCCTCGGATCGCGTCCACCAGACGCTCCGACCCGGCGGTGACGCGCGCGAGGATCACCGCCGTCCCCAGCGACCGCAAGAGGTTTGCCACCCTATCGCACACCACCAACTCCCCGTGGTCGATGATCGCCACACGATCACAGAGCGTCTCGACCTCCTCCATGTAATGGGTTGTGTAGACGATGGTCATCCCTGTGCTCTGGTTGATCGCCCGCAGGTCCTCGATGATGCGGTTCCGCGACTGCGGATCGACGCCTGCCGTTGGCTCATCGAGTAGCAGCAAGGCTGGGCGGTGCAGGAGGCCGACCGCGAGGTTCAATCGCCGGCGCATCCTGCCTGAGTATTGGAGAACGCGCTTCTTCGCCTCGTCGACCAAGCCTGCGATTTCCAGGACTTCCCCAATGCGACGTTCAAGCTCGGCGCCACGGAGGCCGTGCAGATGCCCGAAATACTTGAGGTTTTCAATCGCGCTGAAGGATGGATACAGCCCTACGTCTTGAGGCCCGAGGCCGATCAGCCCACGCACTCTCTTTCGCTCCTTCTGGACATCGTGGCCACTCACCCGGATCGAGCCGCTGTCTGGCCGCAGGAGCGTGGCGATCATCGAAATGGACGTGGTCTTGCCGGCGCCGTTGGGACCTAGGATGGCGAAGCGCTCGCCCTCGCTGACGGACAGTGAGAATTCCTTCATGGCTTCGACTTTGCCGTAGCGTTTGGATACAGAGTCGAGCTCAAGAATCATGCGAGGGCCACTTCCGGAGAGACATACCTACTGAACGCTGAATCGCGACGTTCAGCAGCTCCGTCCACGCGGCAAACGTGCTCATGAATCCTTGGTAGACTTCGGCGCTCCGCGTCGCTTCTGCCCACCATTCGATATTCTGGCGTCCGCGCTCGAACGCCCCATCGTTCTTGAGCAAGATGACGACGGCATCGAGCACTTCCTCGACAGGATCGGCGTCGGCCCCCGCTCGGCCTAGCACTAGTGTCATTAGTCCGACATTTACCTGCCGCTGCCTGTCGAAGTATGCATTGATACATTCGTCCTTCGTGGCGAAACGTTTGTAGAAAGTCGCCTTCGTGATAGCAGCTTCACGACAGATGTCTTGTATCGACGTTCGATAATGACGGCGCCGCCGGAAGCAGTCCTCGGCCGCATCGAGAATCATCGTTGCAGTTGGAGGCTCGCTCGCTGTCGCGGCTGTACGGATGTCCGTCCGGTAGCGCTCCAACGTCGGTAAACTAGACAACTCGAACCCCATTCGCGATGGCCAGAAGCTGATCCTCCAGGTAGTAGCCAAAACCCGGTGACACGCCAATCGCCTCATCGCCGTGCGCGTCGACCTTGTTCAGGCGTTCGCGGAGCCGCTTTACAGTTGTTCGGAGCATGTCTACACTCCCAACGTAAGAGCTGCCCCACACACGCCCGATCAGCTCGTCATGTGGAATTATCTTCCCCGGACGTTCGGCCAAGGCAATGAGCAGCCTGAACTGGATCGGCGTCACGTGGACGTACGACTCGCCGAGGAGACCCCGCTTGCGGTCGAAATCCACGACCAACCTGCCGACCACGATGCGATCCTGGGCCAGCACATTAGCCGAATCGTGCCGAGTAGCGGCGACTCGTAGTCTTGCCATCAGATCGCGTGGACCGACCGGCGATTCCAGATAGTCGTCAGCCCCCGAGCGCACGAGTTCGGCGATGATCGAGTCGGCCCCGGCAGACCCGATGAGCACGACCGGCGACGCACACAACTCGCGGAGGCTTCGCAGAAATCGCGAGCAACTCGGCACGTTTCGCTCCTCGGCGAACCCCACGATAACGTCGGGTACGATCTTGCTGAGGGCGACCCCGGCCTGAGCGTACGAAGAAAAGGATCTCACCTTGAAGTTGGCCGTGGACAGCTCGCGACGAAGGAAGCGCTCGAGCCCGTCCTGCTCGATCGCGATGATGAACGAAGTCCTCCACTGCACTCCCACAGCAACTCCCGAATGGCGCTGAGAGTAGAGCGGTGCTGTGAGCCGGTCAATGACAGTTTCACGCGCACCATGACAAGCGCATGGCAATCCTACATCCGTTGCGAGCGGGTGTATAGGGCGTCAGGAGATGGGTGTTGGTGTTCCGAGATTCTGTCCTCACTAACTGTTCTGTGATTTTGTCCTCT
>JADMII010000002.1 GCA_015478665.1 Dehalococcoidia bacterium | reverse complement strand
ACCAGGTCTTCGTCTACACGCCGAAGGGCGAGATCAAGGAGATGCCGGTCGGCGCGACGCCGATTGACTTCGCCTATCGCGTGCACACGGAGCTCGGGCACAAGTGCGTCGGGGCGAAGGTCAACGGCCGGCTGGTCGCGCTGAGCTACCAGCTCAAGACCGGCGACGTCGTCGAGATCGTCGCCGGGAAGAACTCACGCGGGCCTTCGCGCGACTGGCTCAACCCCAACCTCGGCTACATCAAGACCGGCCACTCGAAGGAGAAGATCCGCCAGTGGTTCAAGCGGCAGGAGCGCGAAGAAAACATCGAGCGCGGCCGCGAGGTCATCGAGAAGGAACTGCGACGGATGAACCTCTCGCTCGCCGAGTGCGAGGCGGAGGTGCTGAAGATCTTCAAGTACGACACGCTCGATGACTTCCTCGCCGCGCTGGGGTACGGCGGCGTCACGTCGGCGGCGATCCCCACACGGCTGGCGCCGCTCGTCCACAAGGACGAAGCGCCGGAGCTGCCGACGACGCAGGGGCCGGCGCCGCGCATCTACAGCTCGACCGTGCAGGTGCTGGGCACCGGCGACCTGCTGACGCAGATCGCGCGCTGCTGCAACCCGGTGCCGGGGGACAAGATCCTCGGCTATGTCACGCGCAGCCGCGGCGTCACGATCCACCGTGAGGACTGCTACAACGTGCTGCACGAATCGGAGAAGGAGCGCCTCGTCGACGTTGAGTGGGGAAGCACGGCGCAGATGTACCCGGTGGCGGTGCACATCGAGGCGTGGGATCGCGTCGGCCTGCTGCGCGACGTCTCGACGATGATCGCCGACGAGAAGGTGAACATGGTCGGCGTGCGGACGCAGGAGAACGCCGACCGCACCGTCGGCGTCTTCCTCACGCTCGAGACGAGCGGCATCGCCCAGCTGAGCCGGCTGATGACGCGCCTGGAGTCGATCCGCGGCATCATCGCCGTCACGCGGCAGATCGACAGCCGCCGCGCCGCCGCAGCGGAGTAGGCGACCAAGGCGGGGAGGCACGTACCCACCTCGGGTCCTCCGTCGCACGTTCCACCTCGCCTCGGCCGCTATCATCTCATCGTGACCCTCGCATTTCGCCGCATCGCCATCGACGACGAATGGCGCGCGCGCTCACGCATCGCCGACTACGCCTTCAACGGGCGCATGCACGATGCGGCGGCGATCGCGCGCCGCGAGCGATGGTACGAGCGCGACTGGTGCCGCGGCGTCTTCGATGCGGCGGAGGTGGTCGGCGGCCTCGTGGTCATGCCGGTGCCGGGCAGGCGGGCGTCGCCGCCGTGGCGGCCTCGATGCTGCGCGCCTCGCGATCTCGGCGCCGCGCGCGCACCGGCGCAGGGGGGCGGCTGATGCCGAACGTCCGCTTCGACAACGGGCTCGCCGAGATCACGCCGGACGGCGCGTGGGACACGGTCGCCGAGGGGCTGGGCTTCGCCGAAGGGCCGCTGTGGCTGCCGGCGGGCTACCTGATCTTCAGCGACACACCCGGCGGGCGCATCTGCGAGGTGCGCGGCGGCGCGCTCGGGACGCATCGTGAGCTGCAGGGCGAGGGCCCGGACGGGCTCACGCTCGATATCGAGGGCCGGCTGCTGGTGTGCTTCCAGGATGGTCGCTGGGTGGGGCGCGAGGAGGACGGCCGCATCGAGCCGCTCGCGCGCGAGTACGACGGCAGGCGGCTCAACAGCCCCAACGACATCGTCGTCCGCTCTGATGGCCGCATCTTCTTCAGCGACCCGCCGTACGGACTGAAGGACGAGAGCGCGCGCCAGCTGCCGTACAACGCCGTCTTCACCGTCGACCCGGACGGCAGCGGCCTGCGGCCCCTGGCGACGGACTTCGAGAAGCCGAACGGCCTCGCGCTGTCGCTCGACGAGCGCACCCTGTACGTCGCCGACACGGCCCGCCATCACGTGCGCGCGTTCGACGTCGCCGGCGACGGTGAGCTGAGCGATGGACGCGTCTTCGCCGGGATGCGCGAGGAGGGCCGTCCCGACGGGATGAAGCTGGACCGCGATGGCCGGCTCTACGTCTGCGCCGGCTCGCTGCAGGTGTTCGCGCCGGACGGCAAGCCGCTGGGCGTCATCGACTGCCCGCAGTCGCCCGCGAACTGCACATGGGGCGAGGATGGTTCGACGTTGTTCATCACGGCGCGGACCTGCGTCTACAGGTCGCGCATCGAAGCGACGGGTGTGGCTCCGTACCTGCGGTAGTCGCCGTTTCGGCTGCCCAACGCCGTCCTACGGGATCGTCTGGATGGTGATGAACGGCGTCGAAATGAACTGCACGGACGACGTCGGCGCGCCCTTCGGTCCGAACCAGAGCCAGGCGCGCACCTGCACCGGGCCGACGGGCACGTCCTTCGCCTCCATGAACACCGAAACGAGGTTCTGCGGGCCGAGCGTCGCCGGCTCCGGTGCGCCGTTCGCGCTCTGCTGCGTGAGTTCGTCGCTGGAGCCGAAGACGATGTTGCCGCTCTGGTCGTACACCGCCGTGCACCCCTGGATCCCGCTGTAGGATTGGTCTGACTGGTTGCGGATGTTGAACGCGAAGAGCACGTCCTTGTTCGTGAGATCGGAGAACGGCGGGTTGGTCTCGTAGCGCACGGCCGCGGTCTGCAGGACGACGACCTGCGGCCGCGGTAGCGGCTGCGGCAGCGTGATGCCGGAGATCGGCCGCACGTCGTAGGACGCATGCGGCGGCACGTTCGGGTTGTCGAAGCGGAGGTCAAACATCGTCTGCTGGTTCGGCTGCGCGTCCGGCGGGCATGTCGGCCCGTCTTTCTGGGCGACGACGTTCCCCTGGCCATCGAGCAGGCGGGCGCGCAGCATGATCTGCTTGCCCTGGATGTTCGTGTCGTTCACCATCTCGCCGCTGATGTGGGTGTAGCCGCTGCTGTCGACGCGCTCGCTCGTGCGGTCGATGCAGCGAGCGCCGATGGCGAGGAAGGCGACGAAGGCGAAGACCGCGACCACCGCCGGCCGCCGCCATGAGCCCGTGCGGTGACCGGATACAAATTGCACGGTGCTGCTCCCTCCATGCGATGAAGTTGCGCTATCATACGCCCGATTTACCTCGGTGACAAGGGAGTGTGGGAACCAGATGCGCACGAATTGTTTCACGCGTCCATCCGCGCTGATCGTCGTCGTCCTGTGCGTGATCGTTGCGCTCGTCGCGCGCGGGGTTGCACCCTCGCGCCCGGCGTCCGGGCTGTTCTTCGTGCAACTTGCTCCGGGCGCCGACACCGACGCCGTCGCGCGCAGCATCGCGGCGCGCGGCGGCACGGTGACCGGCCGCATCGACGACCTGCGCGGCATCGAGGCGCGCCTGCCCGGCGCCGACGCCGCGACCGCCACGCGCCTGCTCGCCGGGATGGCCGGCGTCGCCTACGCCGAGCCGGTCGTGCCGGTGGTGGCGCGCGAGCTGCCGCCGGACCCGCTCTTCGGCGAGCAGTCGTCGTACCTGTCCGCGGTCAACGCGCCGGCGGCGTGGAACATTTCGACCGGAAACCCCGGCATCGTCGTCGCAGTCGTCGATACCGGCGTCGATATCCGGCATCCGAACCTGGAACCCAACATCTGGCAGAACCCGCGCGAGATCCCGAACAACGGCATCGACGACGACGGCAACGGCTGCGTCGACGACGTCAACGGCTGCTCGTTCGTCAGCGACAGCTCGCCCGGTTGCCAGAACGTGACGAACGGCTTCGTCAACGACGACATCGGCCACGGCACGTTCGTCGCCGGCATCATCGGCGCCGCCGCCAACCGCACCGGCATCGTCGGCGTGGCGCGAAACGTGCGGATCATGCCGGTGAAGGTGCTCGATTGCTTCGGCAGCGGCGATTCCGTCGCCACCGCCCGGGGCATCACCTACGCGGCCCGCAACGGCGCCCGCGTCATCAACCTCAGCCTCGGCGGGCTCCAGGACTCCCAGGTGATCCGGGACGCCGTCGCCGAGGCCACCGCGCGCGGCGTGCTCGTCGTCGCCGCCGCGGGCAACGACAACTCCCCCGTGATCGACTTCCCGGCGCGCCTGCCGGAAGTGCTCGCCGTCGGCGCCGCCGCGTCCGGCAATACGAGCACGCGCGCGTTCTTCTCGGACTACGGGCCGGACGTCGACGTGGTCGCCGTCGGTCAGGACATCATCGGCACCGTGCCGCACGCGACGTGCCTGACGTTCCTGCCGTGCCTGCCCGCCGGCGACTACGCGCGCGGCAGCGGGACGTCGTTCTCGGCGCCCCAGGCGTCCGGGCTGGCGGCGCTGATGCTCTCGCTGAACCCGAGCCTCTCGCCGGCGCAGCTGACCGCCATCATCGACGAGAGCGCCACGGCGCTGCCGCCCGGCACGACACCCGGCTGGGCGGGACAGGGTCGCCTCAACATGTTCGCGGCGCTCCAGGCCGTGCAGGCGAACCGACCTCCCGGCGACGCCTGCACGGTGCAGAGCGTGATCGACGGGGAGTCCTTCACCTGCACGGACGGCCGTACGATTCGCCTGCTGCAGATGGACACGCCGCTCGGCAACCAGTGCGGCGCCGATTGGGCGAGGGCAGCGCTGCAGTACATCTTCCTGCCGCCGGGGCGCACGGTGTACCTGCGCTACGACGTCAACCGCATCGATGGCAGCGGCCGCACCCTCGCGGCGCCGCTGTGGCGCGGCGCCGACGGCAACGACTACAACATGTCGATCGTGATGGTCTTCGTCGGCCTCGCGCGCGCTTCGGGCTCGGGCAGCGGGAACGTGATCTACGACAGCTGGGCGCGCGCATCGGAGACGTGGGCGAAGACGGCGCGCTGGAACATGTGGGCGCCCGGAAGGGCATTCGCGGGCGGCTGCTGAGGTGGCGAAAGCCCGGGCCGCGCCGGACGCCGCGCTTCGCGGTCCGATGCCGCGGCAGCCGCCGGCCGTGCGTCGTGCCGACTGGGTCGTCGACGGCTCGATGTCAGCGGGCCTGCCTTCGCTCGCCCTCAGGTGGACGTTGAGGCGGCGATGGGTCATTCGGACCGTTTTCGTGAGCGGCGACGCTCTGCTAGGATCGCGGCATGTCGAGCGAAGAACGCCTCAAGAGACTCCTGCAGATGAAGGATCAGGCGCGCCTCGGCGGCGGCGCCCGGCGCGTCGACGCCCAACACGAGCGCGGCAAGATGACCGCGCGCGAGCGGCTCGACGTGCTGCTGGATCCCGGCAGCTTCGAAGAGCTCGACCAGCTGATGGTCCACCGCGCCACCGAGTTCGGCATCGACAAACAGCACTACCTCGGTGACGCCGTCGTCACCGGCTACGGCAAGATCGATGGACGCGGCGTCTTCGTCTTCTCGCAGGACTTCACGGTCTTTGGCGGCTCGCTGTCAGAGGCGATGGGCGAGAAGATGTCGAAGATCATGGATCTGGCGATGAAGACCGGCGCGCCGGTGATCGGCCTCAACGACGGTGGCGGCGCCCGCATCCAGGAGGGCGTCGCCAGCCTCGCGGGCTTCGGCGACGTCTTCTTGCGCAATACGCTGGCGTCCGGCGTCATCCCGCAGATCTCGGCGATCATGGGGCCGTGCGCGGGCGGCGCCGTCTACTCGCCGGCCCTCACGGACTTCATCTTCATGACGCAGGGCACGTCTCAGATGTTCCTCACCGGGCCCGACGTGATCAAGTCGGTGACCTTCGAGGACGTCACGCACGAGGAGCTCGGCGGCGCCATGGCGCACGCCAGCCGCAGCGGCGTCGCCCACTTCGCGATCGACAACGAAGAGGACACGCTGCTCGAGATCCGGCGCCTGCTCTCGTTCCTGCCTCTGAACAACATGGAAGACCCGCCGCTGATGGAGACCGGCGACGACGTCCACCGTCGCTCGGAGCGGCTCGTCGACATCGTCCCCGACGACGCGACGAAGGGCTACGACGTGCGCGAGGTGATCCACGAGATCGTCGACGCCGGCGACTTCATGGAGGTGCACGCGCAGTTCGCGCAGAACATCGTCGTCGGCTTCTGCCGGATGGCCGGCCGCACCGTCGGCGTCGTCGCCAATCAGCCGCTCTACCTGGCAGGCGTGCTCGATATCGACTCGTCACGGAAAGCGGCGCGCTTCGTGCGCTTCTGCGACGCCTTCAACATCCCGGTGCTGACGCTGGTCGACGTGCCGGGCTTCCTGCCCGGCGTCGCACAGGAGTACGGCGGCATCATCACCCACGGCGCCAAGCTCGTGTTCGCCTATGCCGAGGCGACGGTGCCGAAGGTCACTGTGATCATGCGGAAGGCCTACGGCGGCGCCTACGACGCCATGGGCTCGAAGCACCTGCGCGCGGACATGAACTTCTCCTGGCCGCAGGGCGAGATCGCCGTCGTCGGGCCGGAGCCGGCGGTGAACATCCTCTACCGCCAGCGCCTGCAGGACGCCGAAGACCCGGCGGCGGAGCGCGCGAAGCTCGTGGCGGACTACACCAACCGCTTCGCCAACCCGTACGTCGCCGCCGCCCGCGGCTACGTCGACGACGTCATCGACCCGCGCGACACCCGCTGGAAGGTGATCACCGCGCTCGAGATGCTGCGGGCGAAGACCGACGACACGCCGGCGAAGAAGCACAACAATCTGCCGCTGTAGCGGCCAGGAGCTGGCATACTCCCGCAGAAATATGCGTGTAGCGCCGCGTTCTCGATATGCCGCGGCATCGTGGATAATATCCGTTCGGGAATCTGCCGCTGTCGCGGCCACGAGCGGGCGTCAGGCGTCGGAAGCCGGAGGTCGCAGGCGGCCGTCGGCGGACGAATGCCCGTCGGGGCTCGTTTCGATGCCATCGACCCGGCGCCAGGGGCACCAGACGGCGACCAGTGCGACGACCGCCGCCGCGAACGTCAGCAGCAGCGAAGCGCCGTTGCCGAGCGCAAGCAGCAGCAGCACGAACGCCGCGCCGCCGAGCATGCCCACTTCGAGGTTGCGGCCCGGCCAACGCAACCGCGTGCGTCGCGCCTCCTCGACGACCCAGTCCGCGGCGACGTCGAGCACCCACAGGCCGGAGCCGGCGGACGCCTGCGCGTGCGGCGGACCTACGTTCCCACCCGGCCGCTGCGGCGCCACCTTGGGGTTCAGTGTCGTGTAGGCGTCGTTCAGGCGCTCGATCGTGGCGCGCGCTTCGAAGCTGTCTTCGCCGGCCTGCGCCGTGCGCACGAGGCGCCAGTAGGCGTCGGCGACCATCGTCCCGTCGGCGCTCGGGTGCAGGTTCAGCGTCTGATACGCCTGGGCGCGCTCCATCTCCATCCCCCTCCGTGATCTATCGGCGCGGAGCCGGCGATCTTGCGGATTTTCGCCCCTCGCCGGCCTGCGATATGATGCGGCATCATGGCGAACGATGAGGTCGCCCTCGCGGCCGCCCCGCCGACGCTCGCCGAGACGGCCGCGCTGGAACGCCCGGTTGCGGGCGGCCTGCCCCAGCTTCGCTACCTGCTCCGCTCGATGCGGCCGCGCCAGTGGACGAAGAACGGTATCGTCTTCCTGGCGCTGATCTTCTCGGTCGGCCAGCAGTACCAGCTGACCGACACCTCGACCGTCTTCCCCAAGCTGCTCGAAGCGCTGGTCGCCTTCGCGGCGTTCGCCCTGGTCTCGAGCGCCGACTACCTCGTCAACGACATCCGCGACATCGACCAGGACCGCATGCACCCGCGGAAGTCGAAGCGGCCGATCGCCGCGGGCCTGCTGCCGGTGCCGACGGCGTGGGCGGCGGCGGTCGCGCTGGCCGCGCTCGGCAACGCGGCTGCGTTCGCGCTGAACTGGCGCGTCGGGCTCGTCGTCTTCGCGTACACGGTGCTGATGGTCGCCTACTCCTACAGCCTCAAGCACATGGTGCTCATCGACCTGATGGTGATCGCCGCCGGCTTCGTGCTGCGCGCGATGGCCGGTGCGCTGGCGGTCGATGTTCCCATCTCGCCGTGGCTCTATGTCGTGACGGCGCTGGGGGCGCTGTTCCTGGGGATCAACAAGCGGCGGGCCGAGATCGACCTGCTGCAGGATGGCGCCGGGACGCATCGCAAGATCCTCGATGAGTACTCCGTCGAGCTCCTCGACCAGATGGCATCGACCGTCACCGCGGCGACGCTGATGGCGTACGGGCTGTATACCTTTACGGCGGAGGGGCTGCCGAAGGATCATTCGATGATGCTGACGATCCCGTTCGTGCTGTACGGGATCTTCCGGTACCTCTACCTCGTCAACGTCAAGAAGGAAGGCGGCAGCCCCGAAGACGTGCTGCTGAAGGATGTGCCGATCATCCTCTGCATCGCCGGCTGGGTGGTGACTGCCGGCGTCGTGCTGCTGGTGGCGCGCGGGTAGTTAACCATCGGGCGATACACGTGCGCGCGCGGCGCAAACACGCCTGGAGCAGGCGGCGCATCTCGAACGCGAGCCGTCCACCGCGCAGTCACACGCGCGCGAAGCCGACGCGCACAACAACGAGGCGATTCCTGGTAGCGGCGCCCGCCGCCATCACACGAGGGCGCTGGCTCTGCCGACCGTCGCCTTCGTGCCGTCCGCCTTCTCCACCCAGACGTCGAGGTGGGCGCGCTGGCGGGGGCCCTCCGGCGTCAGCTCTCGCACGAAGCCGCGGCAGCTCAGCGCATCGCTCTGCCAGACGATGTTCACCAGGTTGACATCGATCTTGCCGCCGGCGATCCATCCGGCGCCGTATCGATTCGTCATCATCTCGGAGAGGAAGCAGACGGACATCATTCCCTGCACGACGATGTCCGGGAAGCCCCACTTGATCGCCGCCTCTTTGTCGTTGTGATAGTTGCGGTTGGGGCCGCTGAACTTCCAGCACATGTCCAGCGTCGCCTGCTTCTGCAGCGACGGGATCTCTTCGACCGCGGACGACGTGTCGACCTCGAATCGACGCGCCGGCGCCTTCTCGCGCTTCTCGTCGATGACGATACCTTCGCCCGTCGTCTCGCGCAGAAAGCTCTGGTGCGTGCGCCCGCGGGCGACAAGGGCGCCCTCGGCGCCGTGGTACAGCACTTCGTTCACGACGTAGTCGCGGCCGCGCTTCGTGTAGCGCTCGGCGATCAGCGAGCGCGTGGAGATCACGTCGCCGACCATGACCGGCGCGAAGAGCTCGAACTGCTGGCGCGCGTGGAGGTTGCCGAAGAGGTTCGGCAGGTACCACGCGGGGGCCGGCGCCTTCCCGTGCTCCCGATAGGCGTAGACCTCGGAGTGGCGCACGAGCGCCGGCGCGACGGGCCCGCCGAACGGCGACGTGCCCGTGTACATCGCATTGTGGTCGTCGACGGCGTCGCAGTACTTCGCGACCTCTTCCGCGTCGATGACGATATCGTGGCGCCCGAAGTCGCGTCCGACGTGGATCTCATCCGCAGGCGTCGTCATGGCAGGAGTGTAGCGGACCGGCGGGCTGGCGACTGGTGGGGAGCTGGTGAGTGGTGCGTGGGGGTTGGTGAGCGGGCGGGCGGGCGGTTGGCGGCGGCGGCCTCTCCTGCGCGCGGCGCCTGGGCGAATCGCGCGTTGTTAGACTGGATCCATGCAGACGCTGTATGACGTTGGCGGCGGCGAGCTCGCGGCGCGCATCGAAGCGTGGGGCGAGCCGGCGTATCGCGCGCGGCAGGTGCGCGAGTGGGCGTATCGACGCTTCGCGCGTTCGTACGACGAGATGACGAACGTGCCGGCGGGGCTCCAGGCGCGGCTCGCCGAAGGGTTGCCGTTCCCGCGCCTGACGACGCTGCGCGAGGTGAAGTCGGACGACGGGCTGACCCGCAAGCGGCTGTTTCGGCTCGAAGACGGACAGCTCGTCGAGGCGGTGCTGATGCTGTACGACCCGCGCGGCGACGCGCGCGGCCGGGCGACGGTCTGCGTTTCCAGCCAGGCGGGCTGCGCCATGGGCTGCGTCTTCTGCGCGACGGGACAGGCCGGCTTCGAACGCAACCTCAGCACGGGCGAGATCATCGCCCAGGTGACGGCGGTCGCTCGCGCGCAGCTCGATGCGGGCGCGCAGCCGCTGACGAACGTCGTCTTCATGGGCATGGGCGAGCCGCTCGCGAATCTGCCGGCTGTCTGGCCCGCCGTCCAGACGCTGAACGCTCCCGACGCCGTCGGCATGGCGGCGCGGCACATCACGATCTCGACCGTCGGCCTGATCCAGGGCATCCGGCGGCTCGCCGATGAGCCGCTGCAGGTCGGCCTCGCAGTGTCGCTGCACGCGCCCGACGAGGCGCTGCGCGAGCGGCTGATCCCGACGGCGCATCGCTATCCGCTGCCGGCGATCATCGACGCGTGCCGGGACTACGTGGCGAAGACGGGACGGCGCGTGACGTTCGAGTACTGCCTGATGGACGGCGTCAACGACGGCCTGCAGCAGGCGCGGGGGCTCGCCGCGCTGCTCGAAGGCATGCTCTGCCATGTGAACCTGATCCCCGTGAACCCGACGCCCGACGGCCGCATCGGCCGGCCGCCCCGGTCGCGGACGCTGGCGTTCCAGCGCGAGCTGGCGGCGCGACGCGTCGCCTGCACCGTGCGCGTGGAGAAGGGCGTCGAGATCAGCGCGGCGTGCGGTCAATTGCGCGTCGAAGCGGCGCCACGGGCGCTTCTTGACGCCGCTCCACGCGATGAGACTGCAACGCAACCGCGCGTCGGCGATCTCCCCGCGATGCGTCCTTCGCCGTTAATACAGCCATGAAACACTTCGTGATCTGCCTCTCCGTCCTGTTTGCCGTCGTCCTCCTGGCATGCAACCAGAGCGGACTCTCGAACGCGCCCAGGGCGACCTTCGCCCAGATCAGCTGCCTCAATACGAATGGCGATAACGTCCTCAACGCACAGGACGCCGTCGACCCTTCGAAGCTGCCCGATTTCGACGGCGACCGGAAGCGCGACGCCCAGGACGCGGCCTTCCTCTACGGCCTCAACATTCAACTCAACCCGCAGCGCGACACGAGCGCATGCCGCAGCACCGGCGGTAACGCGCCGGAGTACGAGGTCGCGCGCGGCTACTTCAAGCCGGCCGACGTCTCGTGCGCCACTGGCAAGCAACCGGTGCTGGTCGTCGGCATCGGCGGCGGCGTCGTGAACGTCAAGGACTCCGGCGACGCCGCCGGCGTGCGCAGCATCGTCGATGGGCTGCTGTCCGCATACCGCGACCGAGGCGTGCAGACGATTCCGATCATCGCCGGGCCGCAGCTGCTCGGTGCGGCGAACCTGAACGGCGGCATGGAGCAGTGGGTGACCCACGCCATTGAGGTCTACCTGAACCAGTACCCGTGCATGCGCGCGCTCCTCATCGGCCACAGCAACGGCGCCGTGACGGCCGACGTCGCGGCGGCGAAGCTCGAGGCGCAGTACGCCAGGCGGATCATCGAGGTGGTCGACATCGACCGGTCGACGGTGTTGTACACCGGCGACACGAAGTCGCGCCCGACGCAGGTGCACGTGTTCAACATCTACGAATCGAACAGCGGGGTGCTGAACGGGGCGCCGTACAACTCCCCGAACGCCGAGAACTGGAACGCGAGCGGCATCCAGGCGCCGAAGAACGGTGACAAGGGCGGACCGCTGGCCCAGGTGAATCACACGACGCTCGACAACGCGAAGGACGTCAAGCAGCGAGTGATCGCCGACGTGCTCCAGCACTCGACCTGACGCCGCCGGCCCAGCCTCGCGGCCGACCCGGAGGGTCGGCTGCCCGAAAGCACTCCGTCGCGTCGCCTCCGGCCTTGCGTCCGGCAGGGCTGCTTGCGACGATGGGATGATGCCTGACGAGCGGGCGCCCGACGACGAACTGCTGCAGAACGTCGCCGCGTACGGCGTCGGGCGCATACAGCGGCACATCTTCCTCTGCGCGGATCAGACGGAGCCGAAGTGCGCGCCGCGCGAGCGGACGCTGCGCGCGTGGGAGTACCTGAAGCGCCGGCTCGGCGAGCTGGGACTCACGACCGGCGTGCACGTGGTATACCGGACGAAGGCCAACTGCCTGCGGATCTGCGTCGACGGGCCGATCGCGCTCGTCTACCCGGAGGGGACGTGGTATCGCTCGGCGGATCCCGACGTCCTCGAACGGATCATCCAGGAGCACCTGATCGGCGGTGTACCGGTCGCTGAGTATCGCTTCGCCGAGAATCCGCTCGTGCCCTGACCGGAACGTGCTGCCGGTGCCGCGCCGCGGCCCATCCCCGGGGCGAGATGAATCCCTCCCGCGCCTGAGCGTCGCATGCCGCCGCCCGTAACAGGGGGACACACCTCGCGTGGTCGAGTGGCAGGAGCCGGCGGTGAGCCGGCAAAGACTCGGCGGGTAACCGCGGCACGACGTGCTGATTGCTACGCTACAGGCATGGACGGATTCGAGCGTCTCGCGCAGCCCCGGGTGTTCGAGGTTGCGCACGACGCCGCTGGCCGCATCGAACGCCGGGTCGCGGCCGGCGCCGCGGGCGAAGACCTGCTCGGCGCCTGCATCGACGACCTGCGGGCGACGCGCTACCTGACGCTCACCGTGCCGGCTGAGCTCGGCGGGCTCGGCGGCACCGTCCTCGATGCCTGCGTCGGCCAGGAGCGGGTGGCGCGGGCGCTCGGCTCGGCCGGGCTGGCCGCGAACATGCACATCAGCTACGTCGCGCAATCGCAGGCCTCGGGGCTGTGGCAGCGGCCGATGCTCGACCGCTTCCTCCGCGGCGTCATCGAACGGGGCTACATGATCAACAACTGCCAGGCGGAGGCGGAGATGGGCAGCCCGGCGCGCGGCGGGCTGCCGGCGACGCAGGCCACGCGCGTCGAGGGCGGCTGGCGGATCAGCGGTCGCAAGCAGTGGTCGACCGGCAGCCGCTTCCTCACGCACTTCGCGGTGAGCGCGACGGTATGCGCCCCTGACATGCCGCAGCACCTCGGGCAGTTCCTCGTCGCGCACGCCACGCCCGGCGTCGGCATCGACCCGACGTGGGACGCGCTGGCGATGCGCGAGTCGGCGAGCCACGATGTCGTCTTCGACGACGTGTTCGTGCCGGACGAGGACGTGATCCGCATCAGCCCGGCGGGGGAGGCGTTCGTGCCATCGGTCGAAGTCGCGCCTTGGCACGGGCTCACGATCTCCGCCACGTACACCGGCGTCGCCGTCGCCGCGCGCGATTGGGTGGCGCGCTTCGCCGCGACGCGCAAGCCGACGAACCTGGGCAAGACGATCGGCGAGATCCCCGGCGTGCGCGCGAAGCTCGGCGAGATCGATGCGCTCCTCCTGGTCTCGCGACGGCTGATCTTCGACACGGCGCGCGACTGGGTGGACGGCGCCGACCGGGGCTGGCTGGCGCCGCAGATCGGGCTCGTGAAGTACCACGCCACCAACAACGCCGTGCGCGTGACCGACCTGGCTCTGCGCATCGCCGGCGGCGTCGGCCTGTCGGCTTCACAGCCGCTCGAACGCTGCTTCCGCGATGTGCGCTCCGGGCTGATCCACCCGCCGCTCGACGACGTCGCGCTCGACGCCGCGGCGAAGCGCGCGCTGGCGGAGTCGTAGCACGCCCCACCCGGCGCTGCTCCACCAGAGGAGGCGAGTCCGGTCCCAGGGCGCCCTGGTCCGGCAGGGCGATCATCGGAAGCGGGATGCTCGATGTGGCAGGCGAGCAGCCTGAACGCCACGATCGCCCGGCAGCGCGGCCTGAACCCGGCGCCGCTGCGCGGCCGCGCAGCGGCGCTAGCTCAGGCGGGCGAACGCCTCGCCGGCGCCCGCCGGGTGCCCGACGCGAAGCTGCTCCGGCGTGGCGGCGAGCTGCTCCCGGTACCAGGCGATCGTGCGTTCGAGGCCGTACTCCAGCGTCCGCTGGGCCCTCCACCCGAGCTCGGCCTCGGCCCGGCGCGCGTCCGGCTTTCGGCGCTCGATGTCGGCCGGGCGGGGCGCCAGATGGACGGTCTGCGAAGAAGAGCCGGCCAGGCGGACGATCATCTGCGCGAACTCGAGCACCGAGTGCTCGCGCGGCTGGCCGAGGTTGTAGACGCGAGCCGACGTGCCTTCGCTGAACATCGCCGCGAGCAGGCCCTCCACGAGATCGTCGATGTAGCAGAGGCTGCGCGTCTGCGAGCCGTCGCCGTGCACGGTGATCGGCTCGCCGCGCAGCGCCTGGCCGGCGAACGTCGGCACCATGCGGCCGTCGTCGAGGTCGTTGCGCGGCCCGTAGCAGTTGAAGATGCGCACGATCCGCGCGTCGACGCCATGCGTCGTGACGTAGGACATGGTCAACGCCTCCGCGAAGCGCTTGCCCTCGTCGTAGCAGGCGCGCGGGCCGACAGGGTCGACGTTTCCGAAGTACGACTCATCTTGCGGGTGCTGCAGCGGGTCGCCGTACACCTCGGAGGTGGAGGCGAGCAGGAACGGCGCCTGATTCTCGCGCGCGATCTCCAGCGCCGCCCACGTGCCCTGGGAGTTGACACGCAGGGTCTCAAGCGGATGGCGGCCGTAGCCGACGGGGCTTGCCGGGCTGGCGAGGTGGAACACCGCATCGCAGGCGATGCGCGGCGCCGACTCGAGGTCGCACTCGATGAGGGTGAACCGCTCGTCGCCGGCCAGGTGCTCGACGTTCGCGCGCTTGCCGGTGATGAAGTTGTCGACCGCGACGACGCTCCAGCCGCGGCCGATCAGCGCATCGGCGAGATGCGAGCCGATGAAGCCGGCGCCGCCGGTGATCAACGCCCTCACGACGCCGCGACTCCCGTCGCCGGCGACGCGTGGGCCGCCCGCGACCGGCGCGCCGGCCGCTGCTTGATGGCGCCGAGGCCGGCGATGCCCGTGCCGACGCCGAAGCAGGCGAAGCCGGCGGCGAGCACCTGCTCGCGGTCGAGCGCGTTCCGGCAGTCGGCGACGAGCGGCGTCTGCATGAGCCGGTGCAGGCGGTCGAGGTCGAGCGCGCTGAACTCCGGCCACTCCGTTGCGATGACGAGCGCGTCGGCCTGCGATGCGGCGGCGTAGGCGTCTTCGAACATCTCGACCTGCGGGAAGAGGGCGCTGAACGGCTCCATCGCGAAGGGGTCGTAGGCGTGGACGATGGCGCCCTCGTTCATCAGCAGGCGCGCGAGGTCGACGGCGGGCGCCTCGCGGATGTCGTCGGTGCCGGGCTTGAAGGCGACGCCGAGCAGCGTGATGACGCGCGATTCGAGCGAGCCGAGGGCGTCGCGCAGCATGCGGATCGCGCGGCGTCGCTGGTCGGCGTTGATCTGCAGGACGGCGTTCAGGAGCTGCGGGTGCGCGCCGTGCACGGCGCCGAGGTAGGTCAGGGCACGCACGTCCTTCGGCAGGCAGCTGCCGCCGAAGCCCAGGCCCGGGTTGAGGAACCGCGAGCCGATGCGCGGGTCGAGTCCCATCGCGTGGGCGACGTCGCCGATGTCGGCGCCGACGCCCTCGCAGATCGAAGCGATCTCGTTGATGAACGAGATCTTCGTCGCCAGGAAGGCGTTCGACGCGTACTTGATCATCTCCGCCGTCTTCGGGTCGGTGAAGACGACCTGCGCATCGAGCGGCGCGTAGAGCGCCGCGACGGCGCGCGCGGCCGCCTCGTCGTGGGAGCCGAGGACGATGCGGTCCGGGTGGAAGAAGTCGCGGACGGCGGAGCCCTCGCGCAGGAACTCGGGGTTCGCGACGATCTCGAACTCGTGGCCGCCGACGCCGTTCTGCCGGGCCAGCAGGTAATCGAGCGTGTCGCTTGTGCCGACCGGCGCGGTGCTCTTGTTCACGATGATCGGATGGGCGCCGTGCGTGTTCTCACCGATCTTCTGAACCGCGTCGCGGACGTGGCGCAGGTCCGCGGCGCCCTCGAGCGTCGACGGCGTGCTGACGGCGAGGAAGACGAAGTCCGCGCCGGCGACGTCATACTCGGTCGTGAAGCGCAGGCGGCCGGCATCGAGGTTCCTGCGGAGCAGATCCTCGAGGCCGGGCTCGTAGATCGTGCTCGAGCCGGCAGCCAGCCGGGCGATCTTCGCGGCATCGACATCGATGGCGACGATGTCGTGGCCGAGCTCCGCCATGCAGACGGCATACACGAGGCCGACGTAGCCTGTGCCGATGATGCTCAGTCGCTTACTCGTAGTCATGCACGCCTCCCAGCGGGACCTCGACGGCGAAGCGTGCTCCGCCAGTCTCTTCCGACGATTCGACGATGAGCCGCGCGCGCATCGCGTCGCAGAGTGTGCGCGTGACATAGAGGCCGAGCCCGACGCCCGCGCCTCGCTGCTGCCTGCCGCGGAAGCCTGCCTCGAAGATGCGCTGCCGTTCGGCGACGGGGACGCCGTCGCCCTCGTCCTCGACCTCGATGCGGACGGCGTCCTCGTAGTGATGCGAGGAGAGGTGGACGACGGAGCCCGCCGGCGAGTACTTGGCGGCATTGGAGAGCAGGTTCGACACGACGATCGAGAGCATGCGCCGGTCGACGATGATCTGGTCGTCGCGCTCCGTGCGCAGCTCGAAGCGATGCCCCGGGAACTGCAGGCGCTGCTCCTCGCACGCCTCCTCGAGGAGTTGCGTGAGGTCGACCGCGCCGGATTCGGCGCGCTGCTGGCGGCTGGCCGCTCCGTACGCCTCGAGCAGGCCATCGATGATGGCGTTCAACCGGTGCGCCTGGCGGCGAATGATGCACGCGAAGCGCTGCTGCTCCGCCGCGTCACCCTCCTGGATCATCTCCGCCGCCGCCGACAGCGACGAGAGCGGCGCACGCAACTCGTGCGCGATGCTTGACAGCATCTCGATGACGGAACCCCCACCGTCGACCTCTTCCATCCCGAGGACAGCGTCATCATGAAGATGCGCCGTCTGTACTGTCATGGTCGCTCCCCTTGTGAGGATGCCTCCTGCTTCCTCGTGAACCGTGAAATGCCGATCCTTCCAAGAACCTGAACGTCATCGACCAGGTAGCGTTTCGCGAGCCGGCGCGGCTCCCGCGCGAGCCGGAAGGCCCATTCCAGGCCTGACCGCTGTGCCCAGCGCGGCGCGCGACGGATGCGCCCGGAGAGGTAGTCGAATGAACCACCGATGCCGGCGGACACCGGGACGCCGAGATCGCGATGGTCGCGGATCCAGAAGTCCTGCTTCGGGCAACCGAATGCGACGAAGAGCACATCGGGTCGCGCGTCGCCGAGCAGCCGCCGGATATGGACGTCCTCCGGGCCATCGAGCCGGCCCATCGGCGGCGCGTAGATGCCGGCGACGTGGAAGGCGCCGTGCTTCACCGCAAGCGCATCGGCTGCCGCGGCGGCGACGCCCGGCGCCGCCCCGAGGAAGAAGATGCTGGAGCCGTGCGCCGCGGAGTGGCGGACCGCCATGTCGATCAGGTCCGGCCCGGTGACGCGCGCCGGCAGCGACGACCCGAGGTAGCGCGCGGCCCAGCGGACCGGCGTGCCATCGGCAGTGACGAGGTCCGCCTCGTTCACGAGCGCCCGGAACGCCGGGTCGCGGCTGCCGATGCTGAGGAAGTCGATGTTCACGGTGGCGACCTGGTGAGCGCCGCCGCGCGCGATGAAGCGCGCGAGAGATTGCTCCGTCTCGGCGTATGTCAGGCGATCGATCTGCATGCCGAGGATCTCGACGCGCTGTCGGTGTTTCGGGGACTCGCCGATCGTCGGCGATCGCGATGCCATCGTCGATACCACCATCAGGAAACCCCATGCTGGAGCAGCGTCTGCAGCCCGCCGAGGTGGTCACGCTCGGCGATGCTGTCGTGCACGAGCTCGATGCGGGACGTGGAGAGGTCGGCCGCGATGAGCAGGAACTCCGGCAGGTCGACGGCAGCGCGGCAGAACAACTCCAGCATCTTCCTCCTGTCGACGAATCCGTCGTAGCACTCGATGAGCAAGGTGTCCGGCCGCTCGGCCAGCACCAGATCGAGCGCCTCTTCCGGATCCGCGGTGGCCGCGACGACGTCGATCGGACCGAGGTCGTGCAGCGCGGTCGCCATCAGGTCGCGAAACAGCGCATGCCTGTGGAGGATGACCGCTCGTAACGTTCGCATCGCGGGCGCTTCCCGGCGGCCGTCTCCGGCACGCTCGCTCAACCGCGACCGGCGGGATCCCAACCAGCTCTCAACGATCCTAGAACGCGAGAGTCGCGGTCGCATCACACTCGTTGCGATGCGGCGATCGGCCATCCGGACATTTCCTGCTGCGATGATCCGCGAGGAATCGACGCTTCGCGTATCCATTCGGGCGCGTCCGATCAGCGTGAACCAGCGCCGATCGGCCTAGGCCGATCGGCGGTTCCAGATAACAACCGGACGGAATCGCCGGGCGGTTCAGATTCGAGTTACCCAATAGTTGTTGTGTCGGATAGGTCGAATTCCGAACGATCTGCGAGTGCATGGATCGTCCGCGTTCTTGACAGGCGCTCAACGTGAGTTGTTGACAGTGTTATGTGCCTATGGTAACTACAAATCAACAGCGATCGCGTGTGCCTTGGTCGCTGGATCCGCCAACTCCCGTCGGTACGCAAGGATGTCCTCTGGCAGGAATTCAGGGGGTGACTCGGCAACCGGATGTCGTCCGAGTCCCTTTGAGCGGCGCTGCATGCGTCGCTCATGATGCCACCGCATCGGCGTCCACACGGGTGGTCGCTCCGGAGTGAATGTTTTGGGGGAGTCCGATCGTGCCTCTCAACGTGTTGCTCGCGTGTGACCATGGTCTGGTGCGCCACGCCTTGGGCGCCCTGCTCCGCCGCCAGCCAGGCATCGACGTGGCGGGCGAGACTGCACTCCAGGCGCGCATTCCGGAAGACGCCGTCGCGCTCGGGGCGGACATCGTGCTGGTCACCGTCGATAGCGCCGAGCGAGCGACCTCGCCCCAGATGCGCGCCGTGTACGAACAGCTGCAGCCGATCCCCGTCGTGCTGCTGAACCTCGCGGACGACGACGAACGCCTGCTCGAAGCGCTCTCGCTCGGGATCCGCGGCATCATCGACAAGAACGCCGACGCGACGCACCTGCTCGACGCCCTGCACGAGGTCCTCAACGGCGAGACCGTCATCTCGAAACGTTTGGCGAGCCGGCTCGTTGTGGAGTATGTCGCTTCGTCCTCCGGCGAGCGGCCGCGAGACCTTCGGCTCCGGGAGCCGCGGGGCAGCGAGTTGAGCGAGCGCGAGCGGGATGTACTTTCGGGGCTGGCGCGCGGCGAATCGAACCGCATCATCGCCGAGCGGATGTACATCTCGGTCCACACTGTGCGCGCGCACGTGCGCAGTTTGATGCAGAAGCTGCATGTGCAGAACCGGGTACAGGCGGCGACGTACGCGTTCGAGCATGGGCTCGTCGAGTCGAGGCGGGCGGCCGGCGGACACGCCGGCGGCACTGCGGGGGTGGCAGGCTAGATGGCAATTCTCCTCGTCGAAGACGAACAGGATCTGGCCGACATCGTCGGCTACACGCTGCGGCGCAGCGGGTACGACGTGATTACGGCGTACGACGGGATGGCCGCGCTGCGCCTGCTCAAGTCCCGCGCCCCAAGCCTCGTGATCCTCGACGTCACGCTGCCGCACGTCGACGGCTGGCAGGTGTTGCACCAGATCCGCACCTCCACGGCGATGCCGGTGATCATGCTCACCGGCTGCAGCAGCGATGAAGACGTCGTCCGCGGCCTGCGCCTCGGCGCCGATGATTATGTCACGAAGCCATTCAGCCCCACGCAACTCGTCGCCCGCGTCGAAGCCGTGATGCGTCGCGCCGCGCCCCAGACCGGCACCGTCCGCAGCCGCGCCCTCGAGCTCGGCGATATCCGCCTCGACGTCGGCCTCCATTCCGTCAGCGTCCGCGAGCGCGCCGTGCGCCTGACGAAGATCGAGTTCCGGCTGCTCTACGAGCTGGCGCTGCACGAGGGCGAAGTCGTTACGCATCAGGAGCTCACGCGGCGCATCTGGGGCCTGCAGGACGTCGAGAGCGCATCGATGGCCAAGAGCCATATCCGCAACCTGCGCCGGAAGATCGAGCCGGACGCCGGCGCGCCACTCTACATCCACACGATCGCCGGGCTGGGTTACCGGCTCACGGCGAGGGGCGCCGCGCACGCGGTCCCCGAGAAGCATTCCGCTTGACCACCGGCATCACATCGTGCGGCGTTTCCCCGCCGCTTCTCGACGGCGCTTCAACTCTCGTTTCACCCGGAGCGGCGACGGTGGCAGGTAGCAACCGCCGATGCAGGGATTGACATGAAGATCCTCCTGACCGAAGACGACGTGGACCTCAGCGACGTGACGGCGTTCGCGCTGCGGCGGCAGGGCTTCTCGGTGATCCTCGCATTTTCCGGCGCACAGGCGCTGCAGCACCACAAGGACGAGCGCCCGGACGTCGTCCTGCTCGACTTGGCGCTGCCCGAGCCGAACGGCATCGACGTGCTCCGCAAGATCCGAGAGTACGCCGACACGCCGGTGATCGTCGTGACGGGACGCGGCGATGAGGCCGCCATGGTCGAAGCGTTCTCCGCCGGCGCCGATGATTATGTCGTGAAGCCGTTCTCGTTCCGTCAGCTCGTGCTGCGGGTGAACGCCGTCGCGCGCCGCGTCGCGTCGCACGTCGCCTCGAGCGAGCTGGTGCTCGGCGGCCTGCGGATCAATCCCGATACCTGGAGCGTCACCTACGAGGACGGGCTGCTGAACCTGACCCGGATCGAGTTCCGCATCCTCTACTGCCTGGCATCGCACTTCGGGCGCGTGACGCCGACCGACCGCCTCCTGCGCTACGTCTGGTCCGATGAGGGCGGCGACAGCAACGTGCTGAAGACGCACCTCTCGCACATCCGCCAGAAGCTCGCCGCGAACGGCATCGAGCTTTCGATCACCGCCGTGCCGAACGTCGGCTACATCCTCCGCGGCGACGAGGAGGCGGAGCCGCCGCTCGCCGTCAGTGGTGGCGCCCGATCGAACGCGTCTTAGACGCGCACTCAACCCTCACTCAACTCGGCTCTCATACAACACAAGGGAAACCTCCGATTCAGGCTGTCGGCCGGGAGATTCGCCCTTGGCTACGCTACCGCAGGAACTCGAAGCGCATCGCGCGCTGGACGAAACATCGCTGGCGACGGCGGCGGACGCCGAGAAGCGCATCCAGCGCCTCGGCAAGCGCGCCCTCGACGTCGCGGGCGGCATGGTGCTGCTGGCGCTGCTCTGCCTGCCGGCAGCAGTCGTCGCGGCGCTGATCCGGCTCGACTCGCGCGGCGCCCCGCTGATCACGCAGCCACGCGTCGGCAAGAACGGGCGCATTTTCCGCATGTACAAGTTCCGGACGATGTGCGAGGACGCGCACGCGCGCATCGCCGAGCTGACGGCGTTCAACGAGCAAGCGGGACCGATCTTCAAGATGCGGAACGACCCGCGGATGACGCGGGTCGGGCGCTGGCTGCGCAAGCTAAGCGTCGACGAGGTGCCGCAGCTGATCAACGTCGTGCGCGGCGACATGAGCCTGGTCGGGCCGCGTCCGCCGCTGCCGCACGAGGTGCAGAACTACAGCCGGCATCAACTGCGGCGGCTGCTGACGCGCCCCGGCCTCACCGGCCTCTGGCAGGTGAGCGGGCGGAGCACGCTGCCGTTCGACGAGATGGTCGCCCTTGACATCAGCTACATCGAGGACTGGACGCTGATGCGCGACCTCGTGATCCTCCTCAAGACGCTGCCTGCGGTGATCTCGACACGCGGAGCGTACTGAGTGTCGCGACGTCAAGCTCGACGCGATCTGGACGAGGCGTTGACCGGCGCTCAATGCGCGCGCCGTTAGGATGAATGCAGCTTCGGACGAGCGACGGGCGGCGTCTGCTGCGGCATCGCGGGAGAGTCTTTCATGACGATGAAGCCACTGATTGTCGCAGCGCGATACAAGTACCTCCTGCTCGTGCCCTTCATCGTGATCCTGCCGATCGCCGCCGCGCTGGCAGTCTTCACGCAGAAGCAGACGTACACATCGCTGTCGAAGGTCTGGGTCGAGCAGTCGCCGCTGGTGCCGACGCTGCCGACGTCCGACAACCAGTACCAGACGGCCGCCCAGAACCGGGCGAGCGACCTGACCGAATTCCTCGCGACCGATTCGTTCGCGCTCGATGTCGCGCGCCGCGCGGGCTTGCCCACCGATACGCTGCCGCAGAAGAGCGCCGCGCTGTTCGCCGTCCGCAACGGCACGGTGGTGCTCGCGGAAGGCCCTCACCTCGTGGACATCAGCCACAGGGCGGCGACGGCGACGGAGGCGAAGACGATCAACGATGCGCTGGTCGCCGGCTTCACGGCCGAGGTGAAGGCCCGCACGAGCATCGATCTGCAGCAGGCGATCGCCTTCTACACGAAGCAGCAGCAGAGCGCGCAGAAGCAGCTCGACTCAGCGCAGTCGGCGCTTCAGTCTTACCGTGCGAGCAGCAGCCTCGACCCGCAGTTGACGACGCTGACGTCGAACGTCCAGACGGCGCAGACGGCGCTCAACGACGCAACCAAGAGCCTGCGCGACTCCAACGCGCTCGTCAGCTCTCCCGGTACCCAGACGGTCGAGGTGCGCGATGCGCCGAGCCAGCCGACGGGGCCGGATGCCCGCAAGAAGACGTCGCTGCTGCTCTTCCCGGTCGCTGGCCTGCTGTTGGCGGTCAGCCTCAGCGCCGGGCTGTACGGGCTGCTGCTGCGCACCGACAACAGCATCCGCGTCGCGGAGGACCTGCAGGCGCTGCCCGGGCTGCTGCTCCTGGGCTCCGTACCGGATGTCAGCAAGTTGAAGAAGCGCGGCTGGCCGAAGCACTTCTACCGGCTGGCCGTCACGGCGCTCGGCAGCACATTGCAGCGATAAGCGGCAGCGAAGCAGGGGGCGGACAGGACATGGCTATGGAGCAGACCCGGCAGTGGGAGAGCGCGCGCGACGAGGAAGTGTGGGCGCAGAAGTGGACACCGCTGATCGCCCAGATCGACGACATGGCCCTGACGGCGCCGGTCTTCGGCGTCATCGAACAGCGCTTCCGCCAGATCGCCGCGCGCTGCCTCGACATCTCCAGCGCGGCGGGCAGCCAGTCGGTGGCGATCTCCAGCGCGACGACGGGTGAAGGCAAGAGCGCCGTTTCGATCGGCATTGCCGCGGCGGCCGCCCGTAACCTGGGGTCCGACGTGCTGCTGCTGGAGACGGACCTCCGGCGGCCGACGCTCGCCGCCGACTTCCGCCTCGACGCCAGCTTCGGGCTGGCCGAGTACCTGGCGTCGGAGGTCGAGCTGGAGCCGATCATCCAGGCCACCCGCATGCAGAACGTCTGGCTGCTGCCGGCCGGCCGCCCGTGCGCGAACCCGGGACCGCTGCTTCGCTCCCAGAAGTTCCAGGACCTGATGAAGACGCTGCACGGCGTCTACCCGACGATCATCATCGACGCGCCGCCGATGCTGACATCGCCGCACGCGGCGGTGATCGCGAACCAGGCGGAAAGCCTCGTGCTGGTCGCCCGCGCGGGGCACACGCACATTCAGGACGCCGCGCAGGCGCTGAAGGCTGCCGGCGACGTGCCCGTGCGCGGCGTCGTGCTGAACGGCACGCGCGAATGGATCCCGCGTTGGATCGCGGGCCTGCTGGGCGTGTCGCGGTTCGCGATCGAGTAACGCCTTGAAGCTGTACCTGGCGTTCCTGCTCGTGTTCCTCGCGCTCGGGCTGTGTACCCGTCGCATCGGCGGCTGGGGATACCTGCTGATCGCCGGCGCGACGATCTCCCTGGCCGGGCTCTACATCGTCAGCACCACGGCGTGGTCATGAGCGCATACGCAGCCGTCGCCCGGCCGATCTCCGGGCGGGACAACCGCCTGCCCCTGCTCGCCGTCGCGCTCGTCGCGGCGGTCGCCTTGGCGCTGTTGCTCGTCACGGCGGGCGGCGCCCTCGCGCTGCTCGTGTGCGCGGGCATCGTCGTCCTCGCGCTGGCGGTGGTGAAGCCGATCAGCGGCGTCTACGCGGTGATGATCGCGGCGCTTCTCGGCGACTTCCACATCAACGACCCGAACTACGCCGCCGGCGCGCGTCTGTACAAATCCCTGGCGCCCGTCGGCATCAGCCTGACGCCGGTGGAGCTGGTCCTCTTCGCGGCGCTCCTGGGACTGGCGATCCGCCTTATCTACGACGATGAGGTGCGCTTTCGCGCCGGCTCGCTGCTGCTTCCGATCGCGCTCTTCGTCGCCGCCATCGCCTTGGCCTCCGTCGTCGGCATCTCCCGCGGCGCGAACATGGCGACGCTCCGGCAGGAGCTGCGCGGGCTGGTCTACGTGCCGGTCCTCTACCTGCTCCTGACGAACCTGCTCACGCGGCGGGAGCAGTGGATGCGGCTGATGTGGGTGTTCGTCGCGTTCGCGAACATCGCTTCCGTGGAGAACATCTACCGGTACTACGGCGACGTGGCGACGACGTCGTACAGCCTCAAGGTCTCGCTGGCGCTGGCCTTCGCGCACGAAGACTCGCTGTTGTACGCCGCTGCGATCGTCCTGCTCACTGCCCGCCTGGTGTGGTCGCGCAACATCATGCGCGAGTGGAAGTGCATCGCGCTGATGCTGCTGCCGCTGGCGGCGATGCTGGTGATGCGCCGGCGCGCCGGCCTCGTGGCACTCGATGGCGGCATCATCGTGCTGTGCCTCGTGCTGATTCGCGAGAAGCTGCGCACCTTCCTCGTCCTCGTGCCGCTCGGCCTGCTGGCGATGGGCCTGGTGATCGCGGTGACGTGGAACAACACCGGCAGCACCGGCGAGCTGGCGCGCTCCTATCGCTCCGCGGTCGGCAGCGGTCAGGTCTCCGCCCGCGACGCGTCGTCGAACTCGTACCGCAAGCGGGAAGAGCTGAACATCCGGCTGAATATCCAGGGCGATCCGGTGATCGGGCTCGGGATGGGGCGGCCGTACAGGTTCTACGTGCCTGTGGCAGATCTGAGCGCGAACTGGCCGCTCTGGGATTCGGTACCGCACAACTCGGTGCTCTGGATCTGGATGGACGCCGGGATCCTGGGATTCGGCGCGCTGACGATGCTCTTCGCCGCTTCGATCTGCCGCTCGATGCAGGTGCTGCGGGCGATCTCGACGCCGATGAAGCCGTATGCCTTCGCGTTCGGAGCGATCATCTTCATGTTCATCATGTATTCGTGGGTGGACCTGGGAATGATCACGCCGCGCACCCTGACGCTGTTCGCCCTGGCGCTCGGCGGCATCGCCGCGCTCGGGCACATCGCCGCGGCGGAGGGCGACGGCGCGCCGGCCACGTAGCGGCGCTGCGGCCGTTCTCGACGCGCCGCAGCCGGCGACTCAACTGACGCTCAACAGCCGGCGACTAGGCTTCGTTACGTAACGCCGTGACCTCCGCCGGAAGGAGCACCACCTTGACCACCCTCGTCTCCCGGGAACGTCAAGCCGTCGCAGGCGACCACTCCGTGGGCGTCGCCGTGATCGGATGCGGGTACTGGGGCCCGAACCTCATCCGGAACTTTTTCGATACTCCGGGTTGCCACGTCGTCGCCGCCTGCGATCTGTCGGAGACGCGCCTCGAAGCGATCAGCCGGCGCCATCCGAGTCTGGCGGCGCTCACGTCCGTCGATGACGTGCTGCGCGACCCGACGATCGATGCGGTCGCCATCGCCACGCCGGTGAACACACATGCGCAGCTGGCGATGCGCGCGCTGGAGGCGGGCAAGCACGTGCTCGTCGAGAAGCCGATGACGGCGACAGTCGCCGAAGCGGAGGCGCTCGTGGCGCTGGCGGACGCCTCCGGACTGACGCTGATGGTGGATCACACATTTGTGTACACCGGCGCGGTCCGGCGCATCAAGCAGATGATCGACACGGGCGAACTGGGAAATCTGTACTACTACGACTCCGTGCGCATCAACCTCGGCTTAATCCAGCACGATGTCAGCGTCATCTGGGACCTGGCCGCGCACGACCTGGCGATCATGGATTACCTGATCGCCCAGCGGCCGACGGGGATCAGCGCCGTGGCATCGACGCACTTCCCCGGCGGCATGGCAGACGTCGCGTACCTGACGGTGCGCTTCGCCGACGCGATGATCGCGCACTTCCACGTCAACTGGTTGTCGCCCGTGAAGGTGCGGCAGGTGCTCATCAGCGGTGACCGTCGCATGGCCCTGTACGACGACATCGAGTCGACCGAGAAGGTGAAGGTGTACGACCGCGGCGTGCGCTGGAACGACGACCCGCTGGAGGCGCGACGCGACGCCCTCGTCGCCTACCGGCTCGGCGACATGTTCGCGCCGGTGCTCGACCAGACCGAGGCGCTGCGCAACGAGTGCGCGCACTTCATCGACTGTATGCGCAGCGGCGAGACGCCGGCGACCGATGGTCATGCGGGCGCGCGCACGGTGCGCATGCTGGCCGCCGCCGAGCGCTCAATCGCTGAGCACGGCGCGCTGGTGCCGCTCGATGACTGAGATCCGCGTACCCTTCGTCGACATGCAGGCCCGACTGGCGCCGCTGCGCGACGAGATCCTCGCCGCCTGCGCCCGCGTGCTGGACAGTGGCGCCTTCGTGATGGGCCCGGAGGCCGCGGCGCTCGAAGAGGAATTCTCGCGGTTCTGCGGCGTCGAGCACGGGGTCGCCGTATCGAACGGCACGGCAGCGCTGCAGGTCGCGCTGCTGGCGCTCGGCGTCGGCCCGGGCGACGAGGTGATCACCGTCGCCAACACGTTCATCGCGACCGTCGAGGCGATCAGCGCCGTCGGCGCGACGCCGGTGCTCGTCGACGTCGACCCGGCGACGTACCTGATGGACCCCGCGCGCTTTGAAGCGGCGGTCACGTCACGCACACGCGCCGTCATCCCCGTCCACCTCTACGGCCTCATGTGCGACATGCCGGCGATCAGCGCGATCGCCCGCCGGCGCGGCATCCGCGTCGTCGAGGACGCCTGCCAGGCGCACGGGGCGACGTTCGGCGGCCGCGTCGCCGGCTCGTTCGCCGACGCCGCGTGCTTCAGCTTCTATCCGGCGAAAAACCTCGGGACGATCGGCGAGGGCGGCATGGTGGTCACGCGCGATGCCGCGCTGGCGGCGCGCATGCGCTCGCTGCGCAGCCACGGCGAGACAGAGCGGTACCACCACAGCGAGCCGGGGTGGAACCTGCGGCTGGGCGAGGTCCAGGCGGCGGCGACGCGCGTCCAGCTCCGCCACCTGGTGTCGTGGAACGCCGGACGGCGGCGGGTCGCGCACTGGTACGGCGAAGCGCTGGCGGGCCTGCCGCTGCATCTCCCCGTCGCGCCGGCGCAACGCGAGCACGTGTACCACCTGTACGTCGTGCAGGCGGACGGGCGCGATCGGCTGCGCGCGCAGCTGGCGGAAGCCGGCATTGGCACGGGCGTGCACTATCCGGTGCCGGTCCACGAACAGCCCGCCTACGCATCGCTGGGGCTGACGGCGGCGGACCTGCCGGTGACCTCGGCGGCGGCGGCGCGGCTGCTCTCGCTCCCGATGTACGCCGAGATGACGCGCGCGCAGGTCGACGACGTGGCGTCGTGCGTGGCGCGGGCGCTCGAAGCGGTACCAGCGGGCAGCGCCTGAACGGCCCGACGTAACGCGTGCCGGGCATCGGGCGTTGGATTTGATGCGGGCGGCAGGCAGCATCCTGGGAGCGATTGCGGGACGGAGATACCGAATGACGGACCTGAACGGAGCGCGCATCCTCGTCACCGGCGGCGCCGGGTTCATCGGCTCGTACATCGTCGATCAGGCGCTGGAGGCAGGCGCCGCCCACGTCGCGGTCGTCGATGACTTCGTGCGCGGGCGGCCGGAGAACCTCGCCGGCGCTCGGGCGACCGGACGCGTCGAGATGCTCGAAGGCGACATCTGCGACGCCGCACTGATCGACGGGCTGACCGAGGGGCGCGACATCGTGTTCCACCAGGCGGCCCTGCGGATCACGCAATGCGCGGAGCAGCCGCTGCGGGCGGTTCAGGTGATGATCAACGGCACGCAGACGGTCATCGAAGCGGCCGTGCGGCACAAGGTCTCGCGCGTCATCGCCGCATCGAGTGCGTCGGTGTACGGCGAGCCGAGCTACTTCCCGATCGACGAAGCGCACCCCTTCAATAACCGCACGCTCTACGGCGCCGCGAAGGTCGCCAACGAGCAGATCCTGCGTTCGTACAACGAGATGTACGGCATGGACTACGTGATGCTGCGCTACTTCAACGCCTACGGCCCGCGTATGGACATCTACGGCGTCTACACAGAGGTGATCGCGCGCTGGCTCGACCGGCTCGACCGCGGCGAAGCGCCGGTGATCTTCGGCGACGGACAGCAGTCGATGGACATGGTCTACGTCGGCGACATCGCACGCGCAAATATCCTCGCGGCGCAGAGCGACGTCACGGACGACGTCTTCAACGTCGGCAGCGCGACCGAGACGACGCTGCGTCAGCTCTGCGAGCTGCTGCTCGACCTCACCGGACACGCGGACCTCGCGCCGCTGCACGAGCCCGAACGGAAGGTGAACCCGGTCCGCCGCCGCCTGTCATCGATCGACCGCATCCGCGCGAAGCTTGGGTACGAACCGAAGACGACACTCCGGGAGGGGCTGCAGGCGGTGATCGAATGGCGCAAGGCTTCGCTTTGCGTGTCGTGACGGACGCTCCGGCGACGACGGAGCCAGCGACGGGCAGCCGACCGGCGCCCGACCCGCCGCGCGTTTCGGTGATCATCCCAACGTTCAACCGCGCGCCGTACCTCGCGCGCGCGCTCGATGCCCTGCGCGAGCAGACGCTGGCAGCGAGCGCGTTCGAGGTGATTGTGGTCGACGACGGATCCAGCGACGACACGGCGGCGGTACTCGCTCGGGCGTGGCCCTTGGCGCTGCGGTCCGTGCGACAGACGAACCAGGGGCCAGCCGCGGCCCGCAACGCCGGCATCGCGCTCGCGCGGGCGGAGATCATCCTCTTCATCGACGACGACGTCGTGCCGGCCCCGGATCTCGTTGCACGCCACCTGCAGGCGCACGCCGAGCCCGGGCGCGTCGTCATCGGCCGCATGGCGCCGCCGCTCGGCCGTCAGCCGTTCTGGGCGGAGTGGGAGTTGCGGACGCTCGAGCGGCAGTACGCACAGATGGTCGGCGGCATCTTCGAGCCGACGCCACGCCAGTTCTACACGGCCAACGCATCCGTACGGCGCGCGGACCTCGAGCGGGCGGGCATGTTCGACGTGCGCTACCGGCGCGCGGAGGACGTCGAGCTCGCCTACCGGCTCGAAGAGGGCGGCGCGACGTTCGTCTTCCTGCCCGACGCCTGCGTGCTGCACGACACCCCGCGCAGCTTCTCCAACTGGATGGCGATGGCCGGCCAGTACGGGCAGTACGACGTGCTGCTCTCCAGGCAGGGGGGCAGGCGCTGGACGCTCGACATCCTGGCCGAAGAGTTCGTCGAGGCGCGCCACCCGGCGCTGCAGGCGGTGGCGCGGCTGACCGTCGGCCACCGGCGCCGGAGTGCGGCGGTGCGGCGCCTGGCGCCCCTGGCGATCGGCGGCGCCGATGCGCTGCGGCTCCGGCGCGTCGCGCTCGCCGGGTGTGGCGCGCTCTTCAACCTGCTCTACTGGCATGCATTCTGCGAGGAGTTCGGCGGACGCGTGGCGTTCTGGGATGCGGTGCGAACATCCCGCGCGACGAGAGCGCTGTCCGCGGCGGAGGCGGCGAAGTGAGCAGGACACGCCCCCGGATCCTGTTCGTGGGCTCCGGCTTCGCCGGCAACATGACGGAGTTCCTCAACATGCGGGAGTATGTCGAGCACGACGATCGCATCGAGCCGGTATTCGCACTGGTGAGCGGCTACCGCGAGGGCGGCCTCATCGAGCGCCTTGGATTCGCGCCGTCCAGCCTTCGCTACCGCCTGCGCGCCCTGTGCGAGGGGATGGCGATGGCGCAGATCCCACGACCCGACGCGATCTGGTTCGCCGCGAGCGTGCCGATCACTCCCTACCTCTGGGCGCAGATCGGTCCGCTGCACCGGCCGCTCGTGCTCGATACCGATTCGACATCCGAGCAGCGCGAGGCGTGGGCGCCCGAGTACTACGGCAGGCCGCCGCGGCGCGGGTTGCACCGAGCCATCGATGCCTGGCACGAGCGATTCGCCTGGCGGCGCGCATCGGCGATCATCGCCCGATCGAACTGGGCGGCGGCGCCGATAATGGCCGCCGGCATCGCGGCGGACCGCGTGCATGTGATCCCGTTCAGCATCAACGTCGCAAGCTGGGCGACCGAACGTACGCCGTCCGCGGCGTCCGACCAGCGTCCGCTGCGTCTGCTCTTCGTCGGTGGCGACCTCGAGCGCAAGGGCGGCGACGTGCTCGCGGAGGTGGTGCGCGGACGCTTCGCCGGCCGCTGCGAGCTGGACCTCGTGACGCATGGCGCGCTCGCCGAATCGCCCGGCATACGGGTGCACCGGGCGAAGCCGAACTCGCTGGAGTTGCGCGCTCTCTACGCACAGGCGGACATCTTCGTGCTACCGACGAAGGCCGAGTGCTTCGGCATCGCCACGGTAGAGGCGATGGCCAGCGGCCTGCCGGTGATCATGGGCGACGCCGGTGCCGCGCGCGAGATCGTCGATGAAGGCGAGACCGGATGGCTCGTCCAGCCGTACGCCGGTGCGATCGCGGAGGCGCTCGAACGGGCGCTCGTCAACCGCCGCGCGCTGCCGGCGATGGGGCAGCGGGCACGCGAGGTCGCCAGGGAGCGCTTCGACTGCGGCCGGAATGACCGTCGCATCGTCGATATTGTGCTCGCCGGGATCGCGCGCAATGGACACCGGCGGGCAAGCCAGCCGCCGGTGGCGGGCCAGGCGCCGGACAGCGTGACGGACGCGGTCCGCCGCCAGTAGCACGGCACGAGGAAGGGCATGACGATGTCGACAACAACCATGCAGATCCCCCTGACGGCCATCACTCTCGGCGACGAGGAGGAGCGCGCCATCGCAGAGGTGCTGCGCTCGGGCTGGCTCGTCCAGGGCGCGCGCGTCGCGGCGTTCGAGGAGCGCGTCGCGGCATACTGCGGCGCCCGGCACGCGGTGGCGACGACGAACTGCACCACGGCGCTGCAACTGGCGCTCGAACAGCTCGGCCTGCAGCGCGGCGACGAAGTGATCGTCCCGAGCTTCACCTTCGTCGCGTCGGTCAACGCGATCCTGCACGCCGGCGCGACGCCGCGCATGGTCGATGTCGAGGCGGGCACCTGGAACATCGATCCGAAGTCGGTCGAGGCGGCGATCAACCGCAACACGAAGGCGATCATGCCCGTCGACCAGTTCGGGCTCGCGGCAGACCTGCACGCGGTCCACGAGCTCGCCTCGCGCCACCATCTGCGCGTCGTCGAGGACGCGGCTCCGTCGCTGGGCGCGGCGATCGGCGGCGCGCGCCTCGGCAGCATCAGCGAGATGACGTGCTTCAGCTTCCACCCGCGCAAGACGATCACCAGCGCGGAGGGCGGCATGGTGCTGACCGACGACGACAAGCTCGCAGCCCACATGCGCGAGCTCCGGTCGCACGGGGCGTCCGTGTCGGACCTGGCGCGGCATGCGGCCACAGACGACGTGATCATCGAGACGTATGACGAGCCCGGATTCAACTTCCGCATGAGCGACGTGCACGCGGCGATCGGGCTGGCGCAGATGGACCGGCTCGACGGCCTCATCGAGCGGCGGCGCGAGCTCGCGGCCGCGTACGACCGCGCCTTCGCGCACCTGGACGCTGTCGAAGTCGTCCAGCCGCCGCCAGGCTTTCTGCACACCTACCAGAGCTACTGCATCGTGCTGACGGACGACTCGCCGCTCAACCGGCAAGATGCCATGCGCCGGCTGAAGGGCGCGGGGATCACGACCCGGCGCGGCTGTGGTGCGGTGCACCTCGAGCCGTTCTTCGTGAAGCGCTTCGGGCTCGCGCGGCTGCCCGTCTCCGAGCGGCTGGCGGCGCGCAGCATCGCCATTCCGCTCTACCCGTCGATGACGCCCGCCGAGCAGCAGTACGTCATCGAGCACGTCCGCGGCATCCTGCGATGAGGGCCAGCGGCGGCGCCGCGGCCGCCAGCGGCGCCGGCGCGCGCCGGCGGGTCGTGCTGGCGCTGCACTCGGTCGCCGCCGGCGGCATGGAGACCTATTGCATCGACCTCGCCGGCGAGTACGCCCGTCGCGGGATCAGCGTCACGGCGATCGTGCCGCCGCTGAGCGAGCTCGACGCTGTGGCCCAACGCTTCGGCGAGGCAGGCGCGGCTGTCGTGCGGATGGATACGACCGGCGGCGGGCGGGCCGCCCAGGCCCGGCGCCTGCCGGCGCTCGCGCGGCTGCTGCGCTCGATCGATCCGCACGTTGTGCACGTGCACACGCCCGGCGGCAACGGCGGCATCGTGCTGGCGGCGATGGCGCGCCTCGCGACGCGCGCCACGGTGGTCGTGACGGAGCACGACGTGCCGCCGGCGCATCCCGGCTGGCTTCGGCGGCTGGTGCAATTCGCGACGGACCGGGCGGTGCACGCGACGATCGCCGTGTCACGCCGAAACGCCGCACTGCGCGCCGCACGCTCGTCACCGCGCCGCTCGACCTTCGCGGCGATCCTCAACGGCGTACCGCTGCCCGACCTGAATGGGGCGGAGCGCCGGGAGCATCGGGCGGCCGTCCGCGCCGAACTGGGGATCGCCGACGACGCGATCGTGATCGGCTCCGTCGTGCGCCTGGCCGATGGCAAGGGACTGCCCGACCTCATCGAGGCCTACGCGATGCTCCGACCGTCGCGTCCGTGCGAGCTCCTCCTCGTCGGCGATGGGCCGCTGCGCCCGCAGCTCGCGGCGCTCGCCGACAGGCTGGGCGCGCCGGCGCGCTTCGCCGGAGAGCGCTCGGACGTCGCGCGCTTCCTCGATGCGATGGACATCTTCGCGCTGGCAGTGCCGGCGGGTTCGATGTCGATCGCGCTGCTCGAGGCGATGGCGCGCGGCGTGCCGCCCGTCATCACGTTTTGCGGCCCGGAGGAGGCGGTGATCGACGGCGAGACGGGGCTTGGCGCGCCGCCTTCGGATCCCGCCGGCCTCGCCGTCGTGCTGCGCCGCCTGGTCGGGGATGCCGCGCTGCGCGAGCGGCTCGGCGTCGCCGCGCGTCAGCATGTGCAGGAACACTTCTCGATGGCCCGCGTCGCCGACGACGTGCTGGCCGTCTACGCCGCTGCCCGGCGCCGCCGCCTGCCGGCGCATGTGCGCGCGGATGCCCCGCCGGACCCCCGGCCCGGCGATGCGGCTGCGCGGTGCGCGCGCGACGTCGAAGGCGACGCGGTTCTGCGGGCGTGAGCGGAGCCGGCGCTGGCCGGGCTAGGCCCGGACGCGCGCCGCCGCCTCGAGGCGTCGCATCGCCGGCCCGTCGACGAGGCCGCGCCGCGGGCTGACGCGCAGGCCGGCGACGAATCCGTGTGCGTAGGGAAGTAACGATCCCAGGCGTCGCGGGCGGCGCAAGCGGGCGATGTTGACGATCGCCGGCACGAGGACCGCGAGCTGCTCGCGGACGAAGATCTGCCCGGCTAGGAGGTCGCCGCGGCGCAGGAAGCGCGCGAAGTTCGCGCCAAGCTCGAACGAGTAGCTCGCATAGAGGCGGCGTAGCTCGGCGTTCGGACGGTAGCCGTGGCGATGCTCCACCTCGATCTCCGGCGACGCGATCCAGCGGCCCGCGCGAAACGCCTTGTACGCCATCGACGTGTCGGCGTTCATCACGCGCGCGTCATGCTCGCCCAGGATGTCGTCGAAGCCGCCGACGCGGCGGAGGAAGTGCTTGCGGCAACTCATGTTGGCGCCGGCGCCGATCGCCGCGATCCGCCACGGGCGGCGCCGCAGCATCGCGGCGTCGGAGAAAAGCGTCTCGGGGAACCAGCCGTCGGCGCCGTCGTGCGGCGGCGCCTTGAGCTGCCCGAAGACGAAATCGAGCTCCGGGTCAGCTTCGAACGCCGCGACGATGCGCGCGAGCCAGTCGGGCCGTGGCACGCAGTCGTCATCGGTAAAGGCGACGAGCTCAGAGCGTGCGAGGGCGGCGCCGGCGTTCCGGGCGGGACAGGCGCCGCGCCGTGTGAGCCGATGGTAGGCGATGCGGGGATCGAGGCCGGCGACGAGGTCGCGCGTCTCCTCGCCGTCGCTCTGATCCATCACCAGTACCTCGAAGTCCTGCCAGGCGCCGGCGAGCAGGCCGTCGAGCGCATCGCGCAGATAGGCGGCGCGGTTGCGCGTCGGGATGACGACGGAGACCGTCGGCGCTGCCGCGCCGCCCGCGATGGAGCCGGCCGGCTCGGTGGGCGCGAGGGGCACGGTCAGGGGATCCATTCTTCCCACCCATCGTACGCGCCTTCGAGGGCGGCGCCGAAGAGGCGGTCGCCATCCCAGGCAGTGATCATCGTCCGGCCCACCGTGCCCGCCGGCCGGCGGTCCTCGCAGGCAGCGTACACCGTGTCGTACCCGGCGGCCCGCGCCGCGTCCGCCGCGCCGGCCGGCCAATCGCGGCGACGGCCGTTGGGGATGGCAAACGAGCGCGGCGCGACGCCCAGCCGCGCTTCAATCCGCCGGCGCGAGTCCGCCAGCTCCGCTGCGATGCGTGCCGGCTCGATCCGCGAGAAATTCTCATGGCTCACCGAGTGGCTGCCGATCTCGACGCCCTGTGCGGCGAGCCGGTCGACGGATGTCCAGTCGAGGAAGATCTCGCGCGGAAACGGCGCGTTGCCGTCGAGCCAACCCGAAACGACAAACAGCGACCACGGGATGCGCATCGCGGCCAGGAACGGCGCGGCGTGCGTGGCGACGCTGGCGAGCCCGTCGTCGAAGGTGATCGCAAGCTCGCCCGGGAGTCCTGCCCCGCCGGCGATGCGGCTCGCCGGCACGAAGCTGTAGCCAGACCGAAGCGCGCCTTCGATCTGCCGACGGAAGCGCGGGGGCGAGACGTCATTCATCCTCCAGGCGGGCGTACCCACGGAGTGGTAGCAGAGGATGCGCGGACGGCGGTCCGGCGGGTGGCGCCGGGCGGCGAGCACCAGCCGCTCGGCCGCGGCTCGAAGCGGGCCGAAGCGCCGGCGCGGACGTGCGAGGCGTCGGATCGCCTCCGTGGATGTGTGCATGTGCCCTCTGCGTGCCCGGTGTGCGCGCTACCCGCCAGATTACAGCCGGTAGGTTGACGCGTGGTGGAGCAGTCCCCGCCCGCTCGTCGAGAACGCCGCGAGCCAAGGGACGACGCGGAGGAGCGGAGGAGACGGTGCGCATCGGATCGCGAGCGGGCGAATCGGGCGGCCGTGCCTGCGGCGCGGATGTGCTACGCTACGCCAAACTGGCAGCGACGCAGAGTCGGCGGCTCAGGGCGTGCGGCGCCGGCGCTGACGCGGCACGTACGGGGGTGAGGGCGTATCAAGCGGCAGGCGCTCCGCGCGTGGGAACTGCTCTATCTCCTCACGTTCCGGGAGCTCAAGCTCCGGTACCAGGATACCTTCTTCGGCTTTCTCTGGTCGCTGATCCGGCCGCTGCTGCAGGGCGCCGTGCTGTTCGTCGTGCTGCGGAAGTTCATCCGCATCGACGTGCAGGACTACGACCTGGTGCTGCTCGCAGCGCTGTTCCCGTGGACGTGGTTCCAGACGTCGCTGGTGATCGCCGTGTCGTCGTTCGCCGGGAACGGGCCCTTGATCAAGAAGGTTTACTTCCCGCGCTTCGTGCTGCCGCTGGCGACCGTGATGAACAACGGCGTCCAGTACGCACTCTCGATCCCGGTGCTGGTGATCTTGCTGGTCACGCGCGGCTACGTGCCGAACTGGACGTGGCTCATCGGCATCCCGTACCTGCTGGCCGTCGAGATGCTGCTGATCATGGGCGTGGTGCTGCTCCTGGCGTCGCTCGACGTCTACTTCCGCGACCTCGAGCACCTGACCGATGTCTTCGTCGGCCTCATCTGGTTCTATCTGACGCCCGTCATCTACCCGCTGTCGCTTGTCCCGGCGAAGTATCATACGCTCGTGCTGCTCAATCCGATGGCGTCGCTCGTCGAGGGCTGGCGGGCGGTCTTCCTGCGCAACCAGCTGCCGGGCGCCGACCTCTGGCCTGCGCTCGTCTTCACCGCCGTGATCGCCGCCATCGGCGCGCTCTCCTTCAAGACGATGGAAGGCGGCTTCGCCGATGCCCTCTAGGCAGCGTACCCTCCGCCATCGAGGCGACGCCGGCGCCGCGACCGACGGCAGCGAGCGTCTGACGTCGCTCGTCGGCGGCGGCAAGACAGACGCCGGCATCGCCATCGCCTTCGACCGCGTCTCGAAGCACTACTCGCTGTCGCTCCAGAAGCAGGCGACGGACTTCAAGTCGATGCTGCTACACCTGCCACGCTTTATTTCGAACGCGCGGCGGCCGTTCGTCGCGCTCGACGATGTGACGCTGCAGGTCCGGCGCGGCGAAAGCCTCGGCATCATCGGGCCGAACGGCTCGGGGAAGAGCACGACCCTGCGGGTGATGGCGCGGATCACGCCGCCGACGTCGGGCACGCTGATGGTGCACGGGCGCGTCTCCGCGCTGCTCGAGCTCGGCTCGGGCTTTCATCCGCAGATCACCGGCCGCGAGAACGCGATCCTCAACGCGGTTCTGCTCGGCCTGACGCTGAGCGAAGCGCGCGCCGTGCTGCCGGAGATCATCGCCTTCTCCGAACTGGGCGAGTTCATCGACCAGCCGATGCGGACGTACTCGTCGGGCATGTTCTTCCGGCTGGGCTTTTCGGTCGCCGTGCACGTGCAGCCGGAGATCCTGCTGCTCGATGAAGTGCTCGCCGTGGGCGATGCGGAGTTCCAGAAGAAGTGCATGGACCACATCCACGGCCTGCGGCGAAAGGGCGCCACGCTGGTGCTGGTGACGCACGACATGCTGAACTTGCCCAAGTTCTGCGATCGCGGCATCCTCATCGAACGCGGCAAGATCACCGATGAAGGGTCGCCGCAGCAGGTCGTGCACAACTACCTCTCGCGCGTCGAGCGGCTGCTCTCGCTGCACGAGGAGGAGCGCGAGCAGTTGCGTCTGGCACAGGCAGCGCCATGATGGTCCGTCTGGACTTCGGCGGGAGGGCGAGCACGGCGGCGCGGGCGCTGCGCGTGCGACCTCGACGCGAGCCCGGCGTCGCCATCATCGCGGAGTGCGGGCCGCGCCTCCCGTTCAAGGATGGGAGCATCGACGAGTTGTTCGTCGACCGGGCGATCGCGGCGCGCGATGATATCGCGGCCACGCTCGACGAGCTGTGGCGGGTCAGCCGGCCCGGCGCGCTCATCCACCTGCGGCTGCCGCATGCGTCTTCCGTGCTCGCCGTGACGCGCGACCCCCGCGCCCGGCCGATGTTCACCCTCGGCACCTTCAACTACTACGACCCAAACTTCCGCCGGAGGGACGCGCCGCTCGCGACGACGTTCTCGGTCGAGCGCGCACGTCTGCATCTCGCCGGCGCGCGCGGCGACGACAGCGGGCTCGCGCTGGCACGCGGGCCGCTGGCGCGCTTCATCGAGAAGCTGGCGAACGGCAGCCGCGGCTCCCAGTACCGTTTCGAGCGCTGGTTTGCGGCGCTCTTCGGCGGCTTCGAGGAGTTCAGTGTCGTGCTGGCGGCCGTCAAGCCACAGGTGCGGCCTTCGGCGACGATGGGGCGCGTGCGTCCGGCCGGCGCCGCCGACCCATCGACGCTGCACGTCACGAGCGACATCGCCCACGAAGCGGCGAACGTCGAGCCGGCGCCCGACGACCTCGCGCCCGAACTGCCTCCGTCTGAAGGACCGACCGGGTCATCGCTGCCGCAGCGGCCGTTCGTCTCCGGCACGTCGGGCGGCGGGACGGACGCCTGATGACCACGGCGACGACGAAGCCCGCGTTCGACCTCGACTATTCGATCGATGACTTCGTGCCGAGCGAGCGGCGCGATTCGCAGTATCTGTATCGCGCGCTCGAAGACGCGATGGTGGAGTTGGCGACAGGCGTGCCCGGCGCGCGCGTGCTCGATGTCGCCTGCGGCACCGGCAAGCAGGCGATGCGTATCGCCGCGCGTGGCTGCACCGCGGTCGGCATCGAGGCGTCGGCGGAGATGATCGGCGTCGGGCGCTGGCTGCAGCCGCAGAGCGAGGCCCGCATGCTGCGCAGCCTCGCCGAGTCACTGCCGTTCGCCGACGGATCGTTCGAGCGCGTGATCTGCCAGGGTTCGCTCGACCACTTCGCCGACCCGCACGCCTTCATGCGCGAGGCGGCGCGCGTGCTCACGCCCGATGGTCGCCTCGTCATCGCGCTGGCGAACTTCGAGGGGCTCTCCTGCCGGCTGGGCCGCCTGGTCGACGCGACGAAGCGCCGTCTGCAGCGGCCGCGCCCGCCATGGCGCCTGTACTGGGAGACGCCGGAGGACCACAACGTGCGCGGCGACCTGCCGTTCGTGCGGTCGCTCGGCGGCGACGCGCTGGTGCTGGAGCGCTGCGTCGGCATGTCGATGTTCTGGCTCTTCGGCCCATACTCAGGGCTGCTCGACGCGCTGCCGGAACGCGCGGCCGGCGCCCTATGGCGCGCGCTCGACCGGGCGGCGCGATCGCGGCCTCAACACGCAGACATGATCATCTCGACGTGGCGCAGGACGGAAGCAGGCACGTGCCAGACGACGGCGGGCTGACGCAGGACTTCGACGCGCACGTCTTCTTCACGTTTGCCCGGATCCCGGACGGGCCGTGGTTGGCGAACCGCCAGGCGCGGGTGGCGCGCTGGCTCACCATCGCCTTCGCCGAGAGCTGGCTCGCCGTCTGGCTCTACCGCGCGAAGCTGCGGCTGGCGCGCGCACACGCGCCGCTGCTGCCGGGCCTGCTCGACGTCGTCTCGCGGGCGTTGTTCCAGGTGCAGATCGGCACGGCGGTGCGCATCGGCCCGGGGCTCACGCTCACGCACGGTCACGTCGTCATCGACGGGCAGACGACGGTCGGCCGTCGCTGCCAGATCAACCCCTGGGTAACGGTCGGGCTGTCGAACAGCAGGAAGCTGGGGTTCAGCATGCTCGGCCCGACGATCGGCGACGACGTGCACATCGGCACGGGGGCGAAGGTGCTCGGGCCGATCACGGTCGGCGACGGCGCGCGCATCGGCGCCAACGCCGTCGTGATCAGCGACGTGCCGCCGGGAGCCACCGTCGTCGGCGTGCCCGCGCGCGTCGTGTCGCAGGCGACGGCCGCCGCTGAGACGCCTGGCGATCCACACACGGATGGCCACAGATAGGCGTGCAGGCGGCGGTCCGAGGCCCAGCTATCTGCGTCGGAAATCCACTCGTCGCGCACGTCCTCCTCCACCGCAGCGGGGACGGGCCGACGGAGCGGGAGCGCCAGCCTCCGGCCTCAAGCCTTGAGCACGCCGGCTTCGAGCTCGGCCTCCGTGTACTCGACCTGCTCGTCCTGCAACGACGGGTCGTACGGCGGGTCGGGGTAGTTGATCAGCCACGCCTCTTCGTCGCCGAGGTTCTCCAGGCCCGTCGCGACGTTCGGCGGGATGGTGAGGCGCTGCGGTGTTGCCGCATCGAGCACGTACTCCCGCCGCTGACCCTGCGCGTAGAGGATGATCCGCATACGGCCCCGCACGCAGACGTAGCGGGCGGCGCGGACGCGGTGCAGGTGGTAGCCCTTGAACGCCCCCGGCTTCGCCGCCGTGAGGTAGGCGAGCGTCCTGTCGCCGTCCTTGTAGAGCTCGATGAGGTAGCCGTTCTCGTTGCCCGCGGCGTCGTACGTCGGGACCTTCTTCGCCGCTTCCGTGCCGATCGCCTCCACGCGCGCGCTCCGAGATGCTTCTGCGCCGCGCCCTACTGACTCGATGCGAGGGCGACCGGCGGGTTGCGGCGGGCGACGAGGTTCACCGTCGCGCCCGGGAACAGGCTGCGCACGGGCTTGAGGATGATGTTCGTCTCTGCCTTCACGATACCGGGGATCGCCGCGAGCGTCTTCGTCATGAAGTCCGTCAGTTCGTCGTTGCTCGGGAAGAAGGCCAGCGCGATGATATCGGCGTTGCCCGTGGTGTAACCGACATACACCACCGACTCGACCGCCGCGATCGCCTCGGCGATTTCGGTGATTTGCGCCAGCTGCGCGGAAAGGCTGATCACGACGGCGGTGTTGAGCCCGAGCTTCGCGGGATTGGTGACGCCGACGATGCGCAGCACGTCATCGCGGATCAGGCGCTCGATGCGGTTGCGCACGGTGCCTTCGGAGACGCCGACGGCCTCCGCTACCTCGCGGTTCGTGGCGCGCCCGTTGTCTTCGAGGATGCTGATTATGTGCTGATCGATGGCATCGGGCTTCTGAAACGGCAATGAGTTCGTCCCTTCGCTGAGACTTCGGGATGAGGCAGATAAGCACGCGCCCGAGGCAGTGTCAAGCGCCGGTTTGGAGCGCATGGCGCTCTCGCGGGGGGCGTATGCGCCGCAGGCCTGCGGGCGCGGTAGCGGTGCGCCGGCACCCCTGCCCCGTCTGCGCTGAGACGCCGCCTTCACCCGCACGAGGTGGCGGTCGCCAGGCCCGTGGCTCTGCTCCCTCCCTGCCGCTGACCCGACGGTCAGCGCCCACGCGCGCACCCGGCCCGCTGTTGTTCCTTGATGCTCAAGATCGCTGTCTCCCTGATGGGTGACGGGATGACAGACCAGGCCGGGACAGAATCACTGGCCAGCTACACGCGCCGCGCTTCGGCTTGACCGCGAGGCGCCGATCCGGCTCAATGGGGCGCTCCTCCTTCGGCGCTCCCACGCCCAGCGGGGTGCGCCGAGGCTGCATGCATATGGAACAGGCGGGGACGTACTGGCCGAAGCTCGCGCAGGGGCGTGCCTCGCGCCGCCGTGTGCTGAAGAGCGGCCTCGCCGGCGCGGGGGCCGTCGCGGCAGCGGCAGCCGTCGGCTGCGCCCCTTCGGGCGGCCCCGCGGCGCGCCGACGCGCCGGTCCGCCAGCCGGCGGCGCGCTGCGCTTCGCCACGGCCCTGCCGGTCTCGTACGGGCTCGACCCGCAGGCGGAGCGGGGGACTGGCCTCGAGATCTTCCCCAGGCTGTACGGCTATCTTCATCACGTCGACCCCCAGCGCGATGACGCGCTCGTGCTCGACCACGCGGCGCGCGTCGAACAGGCGGACGCCGCGACGCTGCTGCTGCGCCTGCGTCCCGACGTGCGCTTCCAGGACGTCGCGCCGACGAACGGCCGCAGCGTCGCCGCGGCGGACGTCGTCGCCTCGGTGCTGCGCTACCGGGATCATCCGCTGGCCGTGAACAAGCTCTGGCATCTGACCGTGCTCGACCGCATCGACGCACCGGATGCGTACACCGTGCGCGTCGTGACGAAGCGCCCGTACGCGTATTCGCTGCAGGTGCTGGGCGACATCGCCGCCGGCGCAATCCTGCCGAAGGAGGCGATCGACTCGCATGCGGATCTGCGCGCCGCGAGCGCGGGCAGCGGCCCCTTCGCGCTCGACAAGGCGGACGCGGCCGCCGGCATCTGGCGGATCGTGCGCAATGCGGCGTACTTCGGGAGCCGCCCGTACGTCGACGCGATGCAGTGGCGCGTCTTCGCCGACGACGCGTCGAAGGCCGCGGCGTTCGGGCGGCGTGAGTTCGAGGTGATGGACGCGCGCGACGCTGCCGAGGCGCAGTCCGCCCAGGTCGCGGGCGTGCTCGTCGACGCGAAGCCGAGCCTCGCGTGGCTCTCGCTCGGCCTGCGCCTCGATGCGGCGCCGCTCGCCGACCCACGCGTGCGCGAGGCGATCGACCTTGCGCTGGACCGCGACGCGCTGATCCGCGGCATCGCGCCGGCCGGAGGCGTCGTGCTCGGCCCGGTGAACCCGCACCTTGCGGGCGGCTACTGGTCGCTGCCCGAAGCCGACGTGCGCGCGGCCTTCGGCGGCTCGCGCCAGCCGGACGAGCGGGTGGCGCGGGCGCGGGCGCTGCTCGCCGCCGCCGGCGCGCCCGCCCCGTCGTTGGCGCTGCAGACCGTCAACACCCCGCGCATGATCGATGTAGCGACCGCCGTCCGGGAGCAACTGCGCAGCGCCGGCCTGGACGTGCGGATCGACGAGCTGGAGCCGCTCGCCTGGTTCGTCAACTTCCGCAAGGGCGCATTCCAGATGACGCTCATCCCCCACGAGCCGTACGAGTCGCCGGACATCCCGACGCGCTTCTTCCACTCCCGCGGCATCGATGGCACAGGCAACATGTTCGCGCTGCGCGACGCCAACATCGACGCGCTCGTCGAGCGGTCTTGGGGGGAGTCGCGGCGCTCGCTGCGGCGGGCGACGCTGCTCGACGCGCAGCGCCAGATGCTCGCCTCGCGGGCGATGCTGCAGCTGTTCACGAACGCCGGCTACACCGCGACGTGGGAGGACGTGCAGGGCCGCGGCGCGCAGCTCGTCGGGAGCTTCGCCCAGTACAACTACAGGCAGTGGCTCGAAACGCCGGCGGACCGGGCGCGACGCGAGAAGCAGGACGCCGCCGCGAGCTCGTGACGACCAGCGCAGCAGCTGCCGGCCGCCGGACAGGGCGGCGCACGACGGCGTCCCCGGATCGCCTTCGGACGAGGGTGGCGGGTTTCGGACGCCGTCCGGGCGCGTTACGATTCCAGCATCATGAGCACGACGAACGGACACACGCACGGCGAGCTCGCGCAGGAGTTCGAGCGCTGGCAGACGTCGACGCTCGAGAAGGCGCTGAAGCGTGGCGGCGAGCGGCAGCCGACCTTCTCGACGACGTCCACGGAGACACGCCGGCTCTATACGTCGCTCGACACCGCGGACGATGCCTACGACGGCGACATCGGCCTCCCGGGCGCGTACCCATACACGCGCGGCGTGCAGGAGACGATGTATCGCGGGCGCCTGTGGACCATGCGCCAGTACGCGGGCTTCGGGACGGCGAAGGACTCGAACGCGCGCTTCAAGTTTCTGCTCGGTCAGGGCCAGACGGGGCTCTCGGTCGCCTTCGACCTGCCGACCCAGATCGGCATGGACTCCGACGACCCGAACGCCGAGGCGGAGATCGGCCAGGTGGGCGTCGCGATCGACTCGCTGGCCGACATGGAGGAAATGTTCGACGGCATCCCGCTCGACCGTGTGTCGACGTCGATGACGATCAACGCGCCGGCCGCCGTGCTGGTGGCGATGTACATGGTCGTCGCCGAGAAGCAGGGCGTCCCCTCCGGTGAAATTATGGGGACGGCGCAGAACGACGTGCTGAAGGAGTACGTCGCGCGCGGGACGTACATCTACCCGCCACGCCCATCGCTGCGGCTCGCCGCCGACCTCATCACCTACTGCGCCCGCTACGCGCCGAAGTTCAACAGCATCAGCGTCAGCGGCTATCACATCCGCGATGCCGGCGCGACAGCGGCGCAGGAAATTGGCTTCGCCTTCGCGAATGCCATCGCCTACATCGAGGCGTGCGTGCGGTCGGGCGTCGGCATCGATGACGTGGCGGCGCGCATCTCGTGGATCTTCAACACCCACAACAACTTCTTCGAGGAGGTCGCCAAGTACCGCGCCCTGCGCCGCATGTGGGCGAAGCTGCTGCGCGAGCGCTTCCACGCGCAGGACGCGAACTCCTGGAAGCTGCGGACGCACGTCCAGACTGGTGGCGCCACCCTGACCGCGCAGCAGCCGGAGAACAACATCGTCCGCGCCTCGCTGCAGGCGCTGGCGTCCGTGCTCGGCGGCGTCCAGTCGATGGCGCTCTCCTGCTACGACGAAGCACTCGCCATCCCGACCGAAGAGGCCCAGCGTATCGCCCTGCGGACACAACAGATCATCGCCCACGAGAGCGGCGTCACGGACACCGTCGACCCCTTCGGCGGCTCGTACTACGTCGAGGCGCTGACGGATGAGATCGAGATGAAGGCGCAGGAGTACATCGACCGCGTCGAAGACATGGGGGGCGCCGTCGCCGCGATCGAAACGGGCTACGTGCAGGCGGAGATCCAGGAGGCGGCGGTCGCACAGCAGCGGGCGATCGAATCCGGCGAGCGGGTCGTCGTCGGCGTCAACCGCTTCCGCAGCGGCGAGGAGCCGGAGCCGACGATCTTCCGCGTGAACACGGAGATCGCCGGCGCGCAGGTCGAACGCCTGCGCCGCGTGCGCGCCGGGCGCGACGACGCGCCGGCGCAGGCGGCGCTGCGGCGGCTGAACGGGGCGGCGCGCAGCGACGAAAATCTGATGCCGGCGCTCCTCGATGCGGTGCGGGCGTACGCGACGCTGGGCGAGATCTGCGGCGAGTTGCGCGGGGTCTGGGGCGAGTACCGGCCGCCGACCGTCGTCTGAGCGGATCGCTACCGCCACGTCCGAGATGCGCACGTGATGCCGGTGCTGGCGCGCGGATCGCGCCGCGGCCGCCGCTCGCGCCGCGTCCGCCGCTCGCGGAGGATGACGCCTGCATCGTGCATCAGCAGACTCAGCTCGCGGATGGCCCGATGCGCAGCAGACGTCCGCTACCAGGCGCTCGTCGGCGCCGCGTCGGCGTCTTCGGACGGATGCGCCGCGTGGTCGTCCGTATCAAGCACGTAGCCGACGCCGGTGACGGTGCGGATGCACGAGTTCGCGGCGCCGCCGGAGAGCTTGCGGCGCAGGCGCGAGATCCACATGCGGAGCGACTGCTGGTCCACCGGTGAATCATCGCGGTCGATGCGGGCGATGAGCCGCTGGTGCGGCACGAGCTGGTCCGCGTGCTCGGCGAGCGCTTCGAGCAGGAGCCACTCCGTGCGCGTGAAGGCGATGATCTCCGGCCCGCGCCTCACGAGGCGATGGTCGAGGTCGATCGTCAGGCCATCGCACACATGCAGCACGTTGTGGGAGCTCGCCGACGGCTGGCGTCGCAGGATCGCCTGGATGCGGGCGGTGAGTTCTTCCGGGTTGAAGGGCTTCGCCATGTAGTCGTCGGCGCCGAGGTCGAGCCCCTCAACCTTGTGGGCGTCGCTGCCCTGCGCCGTCAGCAACACGACGCGCGTGTGGAAGCGCTCGCGGATCTGCCGCAGGACCTCGAGCCCGTTCATGTGCGGCATGACGACGTCGAGCACGACGAGATCCGGCGACTCCTGCTCGATCAGGCGCAGCGCTTCGTCGCCGGAAGCGCACGCCATCACGTCGATGCCCTGGCTGACGAGCTCGATCTTCAGCAGGCGAAGGATCCCGGGTTCGTCGTCGACGGCGATCACGAGGGGCTTGGTCCGCATGCCGGTGTGTCCCTCCAGCGCGATGTCCTTTCCACGAGTGTAGCAGCGTCGCGCGGGACAGTGGGGTCCGTACCCACAACTCGCCGCAGGCGCGACATCGCGCCCGATCGGCTTGCTACGCCTTCGTTATGCGGAGCTGTTCGCCTGTCGCCGGGCGAGCATGGCCGGCCGGTATCGTGGACAACGATCGTCGGCACATCAGGGGAGGAACAGTGGCGCGACTTCGTGACCTCCTGCAGCACGTGCCGCCCCTCAGGCCGGCCCTCGCGCTGGCGTGGACAGCGTCGGCGGCCGGCGAACGCCTGGTCGGCGCCGCGCCGCCATCGCGCCTCGCGCCCGAGCCTGCGGCGAGCACGACGCAGGTACGGCTGCATGATCAGCCGAACCGCAGCGGCGTTGCGATGCACCCCTTCGCCGTGCTCCCGCCCGCAGACGAAGGCACCCGGCGTGCCCTGCGCTCGGTCAGACGGCTTGGCGTGATGGACGACGACATCGTCTTCATCCGCTTCGTGGAGCGGGCGCTCGGGACGGCCGGCATCGCCGTCGAGCCCGTGACGACGTTCGACCTCGCGGAGGCGGTGCGCGTGATCGCCGACACGGCATGCGATGCCGTGTTCGTCGATCTCTTCATGTACGAAGGCGTGCACGGCTTCGACTGCGTCGAGCGCCTCCGCGCCGACCACCGGACCCGCGACCTGCCGCTCGTCGTGACGACGGGCGCCCACGACCTCGTCGCACGGCGGGCGGAGTTCCTCACCCAGCACGGCTGCCTCGTGCTGCTCAAGCCGTTTTCCGTCGAGGAGCTCCTCGAGGCCGTCCACGCTGATTGACGCGCCACCATGCCGCCGCTAGTGAGTAGATTCCCAATCCGATACAGTCTCCGCCGTTAGCACCCTGTGCAAGACGGGAGGAGACATGACGCAGCAACGACTGGCCGGGCAGGTGGCCGTGGTGACCGGCGCATCGCGCGGCATCGGCCGCGCCTGCGCCGAGGAACTCGCCCGCGAGGGCGCGGCCGTGGTCGTCAACTACTTTACGAATCAGGAGGCGGCCGATGCGCTCGTGGGCGAGATCGTGTCGAACGACGGCCGCGCCATCGCCGTGCGCGCCGGCGTCGGCCACCCGGACGACTGCCAGGCGCTCATCGACACGGCCGTGGAGACATACGGTCAGATCGATATTCTTGTCAACAACGCCGGCGTCAACCGCGACCGCGTGCTGAAGCGCATGTCGATCGAGGAGTGGAACGAGGTCATCAACACGGACCTCAACAGCACCTTCTACACGACGAGCGCCGCCCTGCCGCATATGATCGAGCGGAACTACGGGCGCATTGTCCTTATGTCGAGCATCATCGGCCAGATGGGGAACATCGGCCAGGCGAACTACGCCGCCGCGAAGGCCGGCCTCATCGCCTTCGCCAAGTCGGCGGCCAAAGAGCTCGCGCGCAACAACATCACTGTCAACGCGATGTGCCCGGGATTCGTCGAGACGGACATGGTGATGGCGCTGAGCGACGATGTGAAGGCGGCGCTGCTGAAGCAGATCCCGCTCGGCCGCTTCGGCCGTCCGGCAGAGGTCGCCTCCTTCGTGCGCTTCCTCTGCACCGAGGGCGACTGGATCACCGGCCAGCAGTTCAACCCCAACGGCGGCCAGTACATGTAGGCGCTTCGAGAGGGCCGCCGATCAGCGGCCCGGAACTCAGGGGCGTCGAAGCAGGCGCTATTGCTGGACGAGGACGAGCCGGTTGCCCTCGGGGTCGGTGATGGCGGCGATCGTCGGGCCGCCGGCGCCCCTCCACATCATCGATCGTTCGTGCAGGAGATCTGCCAGCGGGAGGTGAGCATGGTCGCGGAACAGCGGGTCGAGGGCGAGGGAGATCAGTCGGCGCACACGCATGAACCGCGCGTGTTGTGCACGACCACTACCACCTGTCACATCGGCACGTCGGCGGCATCACGCGCGAGTGGCGACACGAGACGGCGTGGCACACCGATTCGCACAATCGCGCCCAACTGATGCACAGCCACGACTCCGGGACGGGCATCGAACAGCAGGACCACTCGTAGCGCCAGGCGTCGCTGACGCGACTCGTTCAGACGCCGGCGACGGAGTAGTAGAGCGTGCGCCGGGGGGCAAGTGCGAGCGAAGCGCACATTCACGACCACAACTCGCCGACGGCGCAGCGGGATCGTCCGGTCACCGCGCCGACGACGGCATCGGCGTCACTGCGTGTGTTCCAGCACACGCATCGTGTCGACGTCGAGTTCGGGCGGCGCCTGCGAATCCAGGTAGAGTGTGAAGGCCGCGCGCCGAAGACCGCGCATCGTCGGCTCCGGCAACACGCTGTCGTAGGTCAACAACTCCTGGATCCTGTGGAACATCTCCGCGCGCATCTCCTGCACCGCGGCGGGGCTCGTGTCTCGATGTCGGCTGAAACGATGCATCAGGCTCACTGCTCGACCTCAGCGGCGGCGTCCGCAGCGGGAGGGGGAGCCGTCCCGCCACGAAGCACCGCTCACTTCCAGCCTAGCGGCGGCGGGGAGTCGCCCGTACCACACGGAGCGCGTGATCAATATCAGATCCGTAGCTCCCCATAGCCCTGAACGCCGCCCGGCAGGCCTGCCGGACACGATCCCGTCCAGCGGCGACCTCGTGATCCCCAGCGAGGGCGGCGTGTGCGGCGACGCCACGGCAGCAGGCGAGATCGCGCGCCACTGATGCGACGCGTCGCCCGCTGGCCTGCGCGGAGAGCCCCGGCCGCTCGAGCGAAGTCCAGTCATCCTGCCGCGTTGGCGCGGGAAACGACGAGGTGCGTGCCGGCGACCTGCGCCGGGTTACCGCCAGCCGTGCGTCAGGGCTGCTCCCGCGCCGGGTCGCCCGCGGGGAGCACGTCGGCAACCCAGTCGCCACGCTTCCAATCCGGCACCGGCGTCGCGCAGGCGCTCTTCGGTACGAAGCGCGAGCGCTCGACGAGCGTGTAGTGATGGATGTAGCGTGGGCAGTTCGGGAACACCTCACGCGCGCGGACACGCACGATGAACTGCGCTCCGGGAAACTCCGCCATCAGCGGGTCGCGCTCGTCGATCGTCGCTTCGCCGTTGAGCCGCATCCGCCACTGGTGCTCGAAGTCGATGAACAGCAGCCCGACGTGCGCGTTCGCCAGCACGTTCCCCATCGAGAGGTACATGCCGTTGCCATCGTAGTTCGGGAAGGCGATCGTGTGTTCGTCGACGACGAGCACGAAGCCCGGATCGCCGCCCTTGTACGAGCAGTTCGGGCGGCCTTCCGCATCGGCCGTCGCCAGGAAGAACATGTCCATCCGCTCGATGAAGGCGCGGTCGTCTTCGTCGATCACGTCGTGCACGGTGCGCTCGTCGAGGCGGTCAGCCAGCCGGCGCGTATCGAAGCGATCCTGCAGCTCGCGGCTGCCGTCGTGGAACATCCCGATCATGCCTCCGGACGCCTGCGTGCCGTTGACGCGCATCGCGCGGTTTCGGCGCATGGGGCCGTCCGATGCAGCGTATCAGCTGGCGCAACACATCACGCTGCGACCTTCCGGCGCCGCTCAGCCACCGGCGACCATCATCGTCCCCTCGACCGCGGCGCTCGCGTCCGACGTGAGATAGACGACCGCCGGCGCGAGCGCGAGCGGTTCGGAGACGTGGTGCTCTTTCAACACGGGGCCGGCGGCGTCGGCGATGCGGCGCGTGGCGAGGAGCGCGTTCGCGCGCAGGCCGCGGTCGGCCAGCTCGCGCGTCCAGCTCAGCAGCGTGCGCGCCTCGTCGCTGCCGTCGTCGTCGCCCATCAGTACGACGATCGCCGGGTCGGAACGCAGGCCGTCGAACGTCGCCGGCGGCAGCGGCGCCGCCGCGTGGTAGATGAGGATGCCGATGGGGCCGATCCCGGCGGTCGCATCGGCGACGGCCTCGCGCACCGTCGTCTCGCCGCCATCGGAGGTCAGCGCGATGCCCTTGCGGCCGAGCGCCCAGAACTCGTTGGCGGCGCTGTTCGCGGCGAACTCCGCCGCCGTCGCTTCGCTGAGCGTGACGACGGCGACATCGGCGCCGGCCTCCGCCAGTGCGACGGCGGCGCGCCGGCCGTCGGGGCGCTCGACGCCGAGCACGAGGGCGGCACGGCCGGCAAGCGGCTGCCCGCTCATGCGCGCTCCGCCGTCATCCAGATGTGATGGCAGAAGTAGCGGTTCAGCGGCGGATAGAGGCTGAGCGGACGCAGGAAGCGCACGAAGTCGAGGATGCGCAGCTCGCCGTTGAGGCGCGGCGTCGGGAAGTACTCGCCACGCATCGGCGGTTCCCAGAACTCCTGCGAGCGGATGCGCAAGCCGGCGGCCGTGAGCTGGCGGCGCAGCGCCGGGGCGGTCTGCTCGTTGACGTGCATCGCGCGCTCGAAGTCGTCCTCCGGGAAGTCGCGGCCGGTCGGCAACATCAGCCGGTTGAACAGCGCGTCGCGGTAGCCGAGCCACTCGCAGAAGGCGAGCGCGGCCTTGTTCACGTGCCGCACCCAGTACGGATACACCCAGTCGCGGACGACGCGATTCGGCGAGGTGTGGACGATCAACGCGCCGCCCGGTCGCAGCACCCGGCGCGCCTCGCGGAGCGCGGCCGCGAGTTCTCGCGCGTGCAGGTGCTCGACGATGTCCATCATGAAGACGACGTCGAACGACGCATCCGCGAAGGCCAGCGCCTGTACGTCCGTCTGCGCGAGGTGCAGGCGCTCGCGCGGAAGATCGTCGCCGGCCGCGGCGACGGCGCGCTGGGCGATCTCGATCGCGGCAGAGGCGTAGTCGACCCCCCAGGCGTCGGCGCCGCGCAGCGCCGACTGCAGCACCAGCTCGCCGCGCCCGCAGCCGACATCGAGCACGCGACGGCCGCGCAGCTCGCCGGCAAGTGAGAGCGCCTTGATGAAGCGCGGGCCGACCTTCCGGCCGCGGCTGGAGAGGAAGTCCTCGTGGCCATGACAGTGGGTGAGGTAGTACTCACCGGTGTAGACATCCGGCTCCACACGCGCCGGTGCTGGCGGCGTCCGCTGGCGGGCCGCGCCGAGCGCGGTCCCTGAGGCGAGGCCGTCGCATGCGGTGACGCCGCCATCTGCGAACGCCTCCGACGCCGCGCCGCGCCTCGCCGCGTCCAGTGGCGCACGGCCCGGGCGCGCCTCCTCTCGCTCAGTCTTCAATGCGCAGCACCTCGCGGACGCGCGCGATCGTGCGGGCGCCGTTGCGCTCGTCGGCGAGCAGCACGGCCAGCAGCCGCTGGTCGTAGCCGTTGTCGAGCAGATAGCGGGAGATCGGCCCGATGCGCTCCTCCCGCCCGAGCATCGCGTTGGCGACGAGCTGCCACTCGAGCGGCACGAGCGGCAGGTGCATGCCGTCGACCCGGCGGACGCGCACCTTGTCGCTCCAGCGCGCCCAGTGGTCGGCGAGGTCGATCACGCCATCGGCGCAGCGAATGATCATCGCGCCCATCACCTCGACCTTGACGCCGCCGACCTCGAAGATGCCGAAGTAGCTGGAGTACGGCGCCGCCACGCTGTAGCCGACGGGCCGTACGACCGCGCCCATCGGCGCGATGCAGCCCTCCATGATGTAGGCGCCCTCCATCGTCGTCGCCAGGTCGATGTCGGGTGGCTGGTAGCCCGGCAGCCCCTGCAGCACGGACGACGTGCTGCCGATGATCGCCCACGGCTGCTGCGCCTTGAACATCGCCGGGACGATGCAGCGCATGATCGTGGCGAGCGCGTCGTGCGTCTTCGCGCAGAGGCCGGATGATGCGACAGTCGTACACGTCATGGCGAGCAGTCTAGCGGACGCGCTCTTGAGTGGCTGGAAGCGGCAGCATGGGATCTCGACCTGCGTGAGGCGTCGCCGCTCCGCGACCGGTGCTGGAGATCGAGTTGCGGCTGGCCGAGTACACGCGCAACCACATCACCGGGCAGGAGCTGCCTGCGCTCCTTGCGGACGCAAGCCCTCCCGCGCCTGCCGCCCGGCACCGGCCTGGCTCACGTCCGCCTGCCGCCGCGGCCCCGTGGCGGCCGCCGCGGCGCCTCCGCCCGCTGCGGCTCGCCGAGCACGATCGCCGTGCAGACGGCGTGATCGACGAGCCGCGACGCCAGCCGGTCGCCGAGCTCGTCGAGCGTGAGTGCGGTGGTGATGACGGTCGGCAGCCGCGCGGTATAGCGATAGTTCAGCAGCTGGAAGAGGCGGTCGCGCACCCATGCGATGCCCGTCTGCGCATCGAGGTCATCGAGGATCAGCAGCGGCGCCGTCTTCATCTCGTCGAACGTCTCGAAGGTGCCGCGCGGCTCCTCGGCCGAGAATCCGCGGCGCAGGTAGTCAAGCAGGTCCGGCACGACGACGAACAGCGGCGCTTCGCCGCGCTGCCGGCGGTAGTTCGCGATCGCCGCGGCGAGGTGCGTCTTGCCGGCGCTGTGCGGGCCCATGAACAACAGCCAGCCGTCGGGCGCCTCGGCGAAGGCGAGCGCCTGGCGATACGCGTTCTCGATGCGGCGCCGGTCATCGCCGGCCAGGTGCACCTGCCGCGCGTCGAAGCGCTCGAGCGTCATCTCGCGGATCAGCGGGTGATCGAGCACGTCGAGCACACGCATGTCTGAGGGCCGGCGCCGCGCTTCGAGCACGTAGACGCGCGCGAGCCCCGCGTCGGTGAGCCGCGTGCGCAGGCGCTCGTCCATCTGCTCCGGGAGCTGATTTGTCGTGACGATCGTCGGCAGACGGGCGTTGAAGCGATGGTTGACCAGCTGGAAGAGCTTCTCCTGCGCCCACGGCGTCGGCGCCTGCGTCCCCAGGTCATCGAGCACAAGCACGCGCGCGTTGCGGACGCGCTCGAACAGCGCGTCGTAGCGCACCTCGGCATCGGGCTGGTAGGCGGCGCGCAGATGGTCGAGCAGATCCGGCACGACCACGAAGAGCGCCGGCTCGCCGCGCTCGAGCAGCGCGTTGACGACGGCGGCGGCGATGTGCGTCTTGCCGCAGCCGCTGGCGCCACAGAGCACGATCCAGCCCTCCGGCGCCTGGGCGAAGCCGCTGGCGTCCGATACGCAGCGCTGATAGCGCTCCTGGTCGCGGGCGGCGGCGCTCCGCCCACGCGCGATCAGCGTGCGGAAGGTCAGCCGCGAGAGCGCGCCGATGTTCGAGTAGCGTTCGAGGCGGTCGCCGCGGCTGCGGGCGTGTTCGTCGAGCGCGCAGGAGCAGGGGGCGGCCTGCCCGAACTCCGGGTGCTCGACGCCGACGTTGGCGCGCAGGAAGCGGGCGCCGCGGCAGCGCGGGCAGGCGCGCTCGCCCTCAGCGGTCGAGCCGTTGTTTGAGGATACGCCCGTACTTGCCGGCGAAGTAACGACTGTCGTCCGCAGGATCTCCGTGAGCTTTTGCATCGCCTCGTCCTTCGCTCGCCCAGCGTTCCAGGATGCGTGTGATGTAGCGCCAGCTGCGGGCGTTCTGCGCCGTCGCCTCCCGGAAGGCGTCCGCGAGCCACTGCGCCGGGTACAGCCGCTCCGCCTCCGCGAGCTCTTCCGCCATGCCGGGGCCGAGCGTGCCGATCAGCGACTCATACAGGACGTAGATGCTGCGCCGCTCGGGCCGCGACGGCGGCTCTTCGACGGGCGCGCCGACGCTGATCTCGCCGCGGTGGATGCTCTCGACCGCGCGCCGGTCCGCCGGCGTATTGAGGAATAGCAGCTCGCGGCTGGTGTCGCCGGCCCGCACGGACAGCGTCAGCAGGACGCCGGCGCGCACGACGGCGACGACGGCCGCATCGATCGCGGTGGCAATGTCGGCTGGTCCCGTGCAGCGGCGTCCGCCGTCTGCGGTCGCGATGCGCGTCAGGTGCTCGACGAGCGGCGCATGCCGGGCGAGCGCGTCGCTGGTGATGCATCGCGGCGTGCCGCGCTGGGCGCCGAGCAGGACGAACGCATACAGCACGACGGCGACCTGCGCGGGGTCGGCGAGGCGCGGGAGCACATCGCTGAAGAAGACGTTTGGGATCGCCGTCGCCTGGGCGCGGGCAGGGAATCCGGCGAAGGGCGCCGGCGCCGGCGTGCCCCGGGCGGCCGCGCTCACGCCGTCTCCTCTTCGACCGGCATCAGGTCTTCGAAGCGCGAGAGGTGGCTGCGGAAGTGCAGCGCGACCTGGCCGGTCGGCCCGTTGCGGTGCTTGGCGACGATCAGCTTCGTCAGGCCCGCCGGGTAGATGGCGTCCGGCTCGCGGGACTCCCATTCGTCGCGGTTGACGTACATGTCCTCGCGGTAGAGGAACATCACGACGTCCGCGTCCTGCTCGATGCTGCCCGACTCGCGCAGGTCGCTGAGCATGGGCACGTGCGTCTGGCGCATCTCCGCCGCGCGGGAGAGCTGCGCCGCGGCGACGATCGGCACGTCGAGGTCGCGCGCGAGCATCTTCAGGCCACGGGAGATCTCGCTCACCTCCTGGACGCGGTTGTCGCGATAGCGGCCGCTGCCGTGCATCAGCTGCAGGTAGTCGATGATCACGAGGTCGAGGCCGCCGACCGCCTGCGCCAGCCGCCGCAGCTTCGCCTGCAGCTGGCTGATCGTCACGACCGACGAGTCGTCGATGTAGATCTCGAGCGGGTGCAACTCGCCGGTCGCCGTCATCAGCCGGCGCTCTTCGTTCTCGGTACGCTGGCCGAGGCGGATGCGGCCGACGTCGATGCCGGACTCCGCGGCAAGCAGGCGGTGGACGAGCTGGTCGGACGCCATCTCGATGGTGAAGATGGCGACGCGGGCGTTCTGGGCGACGGCGGCGTTGCGGGCGAAGTTGACGAGCAGCGCGGACTTGCCCACACCGGGCCGCGCGGCGACGACGACGAGGTCCGAGCGCTGAAATCCGCCGAGCAGCGTATCGAGGTCCATGAAGCCGGAACGGATGGCGCCGATCGAGCCGGCGAGCACCGAGTCGATGCCCGGCTTCTCCCAGAAGTCGTCGAGCAGATGACGCAGGGCGATCAGGTCGCCCAGCCGCTGGCCCTCGCGCAGCGTCATCACCAGGTTCTCGGCGCGCGCGATGGCGCCGTCGAGGTCCGGCCCGCCCTGGTACGCCGTCTGCACGATCTGCGAGCCGACGCTGATCATCGAGCGATAGGTGGCGTCGCGCTTGACGATGCGCGCGTAGTGCTCGACGCCGACGGGGGTCGCCAGCTCGAGCGTCAGGCGCGAGAGGTACGGCAAGCCGCCGACGTCGTCGAGCTTCTCGCGGCGCGAGAGCTCGTGGCCGAGTGTCACCTGGTTGATCGGCTCATTGCGGCTCCAGAGCGCCAGGCAGGCGTCGTAGGCCCACCGGTTCTGGTCGCGGTAGAAGTCTTCGGGCTGGACGATGCCCTCGACGCGGCCGATCGCCTCGCCGTCGACGAGGATCGATGCGATCACCGCTTCTTCCGCTTCGACATCGAACGGAGGCGCTTTTTCGGCGGCGCTGACCACGGGCCTATTCGCCGTTCGGGTCGCGCTTGGCGATGATCTCGGCCGCCGACCGCCCGAGCAGCAGCCTGCCCAGCGCGCGATGCCCGAGCGAGCCGATGTACTTCTTCCAGGCGTTGCGGACGTCGTCGGCGGTCGTCGCGGCGCGCAGCGCCTTCTCGGCCTCGCGGATGGTCAGGTCGTAGTCGACGGCGACGGGCATATGCTGGCCTCCCTGCTGCTCGATATGGCTTCGGGCCGGGTGCCCGACGCCTGTTCGCCGGCGATTCCGAAACGAGCGCTCGCCCGATCTGCCCGTCCGGGCCGGTTCCGCGTCGGCCGGATTCAGATTCGAGTGGCCATGTCGTTTCCCCACGTTGTTGGTCGTATCACCGACTGGGACCGTCGCGGGTTGGCCTTGCCGGGCCGCCTCGTGCGACCGGCTGCCCGAGGGCCGGCCGGGCTACTCCTCTTCGGCCTTCTCGACCGCCTCGTCGACGGCGTAGGCATCGGAGCCGGCTTCCTCGTCGGCGGGCAGCGGCGCCGCCTCCGCGCGCTCGTCGTCGGCAGCGCCGCCTTCGGCAGCCTGCGCCCGGGCGCGGATGTCGGCGGCCGTCGTGCCGTCCTCGCCGACGACGCTGACGTGGACCGTGGCGGTGACGTTCCTCGTGAGGCGGACGGACACTTCGTAGTCGCCGAGTTCCTTGAGCGGCTCGCCGAGGACGACGTCGCGGCGGTCGAACTCCTGGCCGATGATCGTGGCCACCTGCGCGGAGATGTCCGGTGCGCCGACGGAGCCGAAGAGCTTGCCGGTGCTGCCGGCGCGGGCGGTGATGCGGACGGCGGCGGCCTCGATCTTCTCGGCGACGCCACGGGCCTCGTTGTCGCGCGCTTCCTGGAGGCGCGCCTCGCGCACGGCCCGGGCCTCAGCTGACTTCACGACAGCGGGCGTCGCAGCCATGGCGATGCGCCGCGGCAGCAGGTAGTTGCGGGCGAAGCCGGGCTTCACGTCCTTGATGTCACCGATCTTCGCGGTGCCGGGCACGTCTTCGAGAAATACGACTTTCACGGGTTGCTCCTGATGAGACGAGGCCGCCCGGATGTGCGCCTGGTATGGCTGCCGCAACAGCGGCACAGGCGGGCGACCTCACTGCTGCATACTACGCTGGGCCTGGGGCCGGAACAGTTATAACAGGTCAAGATGGGCCACGAAATCTTCCCCGCGCCGTGGGCTTTGCGCTTCGGTAGGTGGGAAGCCGGGGAGCCCACGTCTGCGTGATTGTAGAACGTGCGTTCGTCTCGTGTCAACCCGTTACGAAGCTTCACGCGCCGCGGCGTAGAGGCGGGCGAGCGCCAGCGCCTGCAGCGGCAGCGGCGACGCTGCGGCGTTGCGCCAGCCGCCGGCACGCCCGCCCTCGGACGAGAGGGCGACGCTCATGCGATGGCGACGCGGCCGGCGACGGAAGCTCCGGTCGTATCCTCGAGCAGCATCCGCTGGCCAGGGGATCGCGCGGCCGGCCGGCGTGCTCGAATTCCGGCATCGCACGTCCCATGGGTGGCAGAGCCGATCCCTCCGCCGTCCGACTGGCGCGTACATACCGGTTCAAGTGACCGGGCGGCCGGACACGGCAGGTCGCCGTGGCGGGCGGCCGGGGCATCGCCGGCGGGCCGGCGCTGCGATAGACTGCGCCGTCACGCTGTACGCTGGGGATTCCGCCTTCATGCTCCACGACCCGCCCGCAGGCAGGCCCGGGCGCAGCCGACCGCTCGCGCCCGACTCGACCAGTCCGCGGCCCTGCATTGGCGGGCACTGGCCGCGCCGGCTGGCATCGGGGCCGAGGTTTGCGGGCGCGCGCGCCAGGTTGTTCTGGCCGCTCGCCGTTGTTGCGCTGTTCGCCGCGGCCTGTGCCGGCGGCGGCGGTGGCGCGTCGCTGCGCACGGCGCCGGCGACGAGCACGCGGCCGCCCACCACGGCGACGCCGTACGCGCCACCGGCGACGCCGACGCCCGACCCGGCCGTGCTCCTGCAGGACGGCGGCATCGCGATCATCGAAGCGGCGTACAACCGGATGCTCGACGAGTACATCCGCCCACTCGACGACGCCCGCCTGCTCGACGTCGCCTGGAGGGCCGCCGCGGCTACGGCCTCGGCGCTCGGCGCCAGGGTGCCGCGCGAGCCGCCGTTCCGCGGCGACCGCAGCACGGACTTCGCCGCCTTTGGCGACGGGTACGTCGCGATGACGGCGGGCGTCGCCGACGCGAAGGCGGTGCGCTTCGCGGCGATCGGCGCGATGGCGACGAGCGTCAACGACTGCCACACGTTCTTCCTCAACCCGGTCGCCAGCGACACGCTCGTCGACCAGCGCGCGGGCAAGGGTTCCGTCGGCGTCGGCATCGAGCTGGCGAGCGTGCCGCCGCTGGTGACGGAGGTGATCCCCGGCGGCCCGGCCGACCGCGCCGGCGTGCTCATCGGCGACCGCATCACGGCGATCGACGGCACGGATGCGTCGTCGTTCGGGCCGGCGTCGGCGTTCGACCTGATCAACGGCAGCGAGGGCACATCCGTGCGGCTGGCGCTGCGGCGCTCCGGTGCGCCGGGGGTGATTACCGTCTCGATGCTGCGCGCGCGCGTGGTGCCGCCGAACGTCGAGCCGCGGCTGCTCGGCGCGACGGGCATCGGCTACGTGCGGGTGAGGGAGTTCATCGACGGCGGCATCGCCGGGCCGTTGCAGGCGGCGCTGATGCAGTTCGAGGCGCAGGGCGTGCGGAAGTGGATCATCGACATGCGCGGGAACCCCGGCGGCCGGCTGGACGTCGACGCGATCAGCCTCTTCGTCAGGCAGGGCGTGATCGTCCGCGATACCGGTCGCAGCGGCGCGCCGGAGCAGCAATCGGCGAGCGGCAAGACACTGCCCGTCCTGCGTCCGACGGTGCTGCTCACCGACAACGGCACCGGCTCGGTGGCGGAGATCTTCGCCGCGGCGCTGAAGGAGTACCGGGCTGCGTATCTCATCGGCGCGCGCACGAACGGCTGCGTCGGCTACACGGACGTCAGCCCGCTCGGCGACGGCTCGTCGCTCGCCGTGACGACGAACGTCAACCTGGGGCCGCTGACGGGCGCGCCCCTGAACGGCGTGGGCGTGGCGCCGGACGAGGCGGTCGGGCGGACGAACGCCGACATCGCCGCCGGCCGCGACCCGCAGCTCGATGCCGCGCTGGCGTATCTGCGGGCGCTGGGCGGGTGACCGGGCCGGGCGCCGTCGGCCGTCGGCGGTGGATGCGTGTGCTACGATGGGCGCGTCATGAGGCGATTCCCCACTCCTGAGGTGCATCTGGCCCGCCGCTCATCACGGCGGGGCGCCATTCGCCGCGGTAGCGCGCGCTAGCCGCCCGGATGGCCGCCGCCCGCCCCGGGCGGCGAGACGCAGGAGTACCCCGAATGAACGTCGAACTGTACGATACGACCCTCCGTGATGGCGCCCAGATGGAGGGCATGTCGCTCTCCGTCGACGACAAGCTGAAGATCGCCCGCAAGCTCGATGAGCTGGGCGTGCACTACATCGAAGGCGGCTGGCCGGGCAGCAACCCGAAGGATGCGGAGTTCTTCGTCCGCGCACAGTCGCTGCCGCTGCAGCACGCGCGGCTGGCGGCCTTCGGCTCGACGCGGAAGGCGGGCGGCGACGCGGCGAGCGACGGGAATCTGCGCGCGCTGCTCGACGCGCGGACGCCGGTCGTGACGATCGTCGGCAAGGCGAGCGACGCGCACGTACGCGACGTGCTCGAGACGTCGCAGGAAGAGAACCTGGCGATGATCGCCGACTCCGTGCGGCTGATGAAGCAGCACGCGCGGACGGCGTTCTTCGACGCGGAGCACTTTTTCGACGGCTTCTACTCGGACCGCGGCTACGCGCTGCGCTGCCTGCAGGCGGCGGCATCGGCGGGGGCGGACTGTCTGGTGCTCTGCGACACCAACGGCGGCATGACGACGGAGCGGCTGAGCGCGGCGGTGCGCGCGGCTCAGGCGGCGGTCGAAGCGCCGCTCGGCATCCACACACACAACGACGCGGAGCTCGCCGTCGCCAACTCGCTCGCCGCGGTGGGGCTCGGCGTGCGCCAGGTGCAGGGCTGCATCAACGGCTACGGCGAGCGCTGCGGCAACGCGAACTTGTCGAGCATCATCGCCAACCTGAAGCTGAAGCTGGGCATCGACGTCGTCAGCGACGAGCAGCTGGCGATGCTGACGGAGGCCAGCCACTACGTCAGCGAGATCGTCAACATGGTGCCGAGCCCGTACCAGCCGTACGTCGGCACGAGCGCGTTCACGCACAAGGGCGGCCTGCACGTGGCGGCGGTGCTGAAGAGCGACGCCAGCTACCAGCACGTGCCGCCGGAGGCGGTCGGCAACGAGCGGCGGATGCTCGTGTCGGAGCTGGGGGGCAGCCGCGGCATTCAGCAGAAGCTGCGTGAGAGCGGCGTCGCGCTCGATCTGACGCGCGAGGAAGCGCGTCTGCTGCAGGAGCTGGTGAACGAGCACGAATCGAAGGGCTACCAGTTCGAGGGCGCGGAGGCGTCGTTCGAGATGCTGGTGCGGCGCTCGCGTCCAGGCTACGCATCGCCGTTCGAGCTGGAGGACTTCTGGATCGTCGAGCGGAGCGCGACGGCGGCCGGACGGGCGCGGGAGATGCAGGCGGAAGCGATGGTGAAGGTGCGTGTGGCGGATCAGCTGCGGCAGACGGCAGCCGAAGGCAACGGCCCGGTGAACGCACTCGACGCCGCCGTGCGGAAGGCGCTGGTGGAGTTCTTCCCGACGATCTACGCGGTGAAGCTGGTCGACTTCAAGGTGCGGATCATCGATAGCGCGGCCGGGACGAGCGCGGCCGTGCGGGTGCTGATCGAGTCGTCGGCGGGGGAGATGTTCTGGACGACGGTGGGGGCGAGCACGGACATCATCGAGGCGTCGTGGCTGGCGCTGTCGGACTCGCTCGAGCACTTCCTGGTGAGGGCGCCTTCGGCGCGCGGCGGCAGCTCGCAGGTCGCACGTCGCAGATGATGGTGAGGGCGCCTTCGGGCGGTGGCGGTTGGCGGGTGGCAGTCGCAACTGGTGGCGGTGCGCCGGGGCCGGAGAGGCGAACGGTGATTTGGCAGCTAAACACTGAGGAAAACTGCTTCCCCTTGCCGCGTCTGCTGCCTACAATTGCGTCGAACATCACGAATGCACCCACCGACGAGGAGACGAAGAGCCCATGACCTATGTGATCACGGACCCCTGCATCGGCACCAAAGATCGCTCCTGCGTCGACGTCTGCCCGGTCGACTGCATCCACGATGAGGGCGACGACGACAAGATGCTGTACATCGACCCGGACGAGTGCATCGACTGCGGCGCCTGCGAGCCGGCCTGCCCGGTGACCGCGATCTTCGCCGAGGACGACGTGCCGGACGCGGCGAAGCCGTTCACGGAGATCAACGCGCTCTGGTACAAGGACAAGGCCGGCGCGCGGGCGAAGGTCGAGGCGATCGCGCCATAGTCGCGGCCCAGCACTGCATGCAGGAAGAGGCCTCGCGGCTGGCGCGAGGCCTTTGCATTGCCGGGCGGCTGGGGCGCTGGAGGCCGGGCGCTGGAGGGTGCAGGCATGCAGGTGGGAGCGTCGTCCGGGCGCGCGGCGTTGGACATTCGGCCCGTGATACGTTCGCGCAATGCCTTTCGTACTGATCTTTACGGACGCTGACGGAGCGCCCCGTAGAATAGGCTGCGTGCTTGGCGCGCGCTCGCCGTCGGGAGCCGCCATAGAGGAGCATCCGCCGGCCGGAGTTGCCGCCGTGACCGGGCGCTTCGCGGACGTGCGGATACAGCACGAGATGCCATACGCGGGACCGCCGTGATGAGGCGGCGTCGTCCGCTGTGACGCGGGCGGTGACGCCGTACGGTGCGATGCGGGTCGCGACGGGTGGCCGGCGGCGAGCGGACTGACGATCCGGGACGAGTGAGCGCCTTCTCGCTGCGCCTCAAGCGGCTTCTCGGGGAAGCGCCAGCGGACTGATCCGACATGAGTGAGTCCATCCCGTCGACGAAGGTGCGCCCATTCGCCGGCGCCGGCGAGATGGCGCGCCGGATGAACGCGCTCGACTGGTCGACGACGGCCGTCGGGCCGGTCGAGACGTGGCCGGAGCGCCTGCGGACGGCCGTCGACATCTGTCTTGCCTCTCGGTTCCCGATCTTCACGTGCTGGGGGCGCGAGCAGGCGACGATGTTCTACAACGACGCCTACATCCCAATCCTCGGCCCCTACCGGCACCCGCAGTGGCTTGGCCGCTCGTTCAACGAGTGCTGGAGCGACATCTGGGACACGATCGGCCCGATGATCGACGGCGTCTTCGACACGGGCGCCGCAACCTGGTCGGAGGACCTGCAGCTGATGATGAAGCGCGCCGTGGACCCGGAGGAGGCGTATTTCACCTTCTCCTACAGCCCCATCCCGGGCGAGGCGGGCGCCGTCGACGGCATCTTCTGCGCCGTGCAGGAGACGACCGGCCGCGTGCTCGCCGAGCGGCGCATGCGTACCCTGCGCGACTTGGCCGCGCGCGTGCTGGACGTCGATTCGCCGGACGAAGCATGCGAGCGCGCGGCGGCGACCCTACGAGAGAACGCGGAGGACGTGCCGTTCGCGCTGATCTACCTGTTCGACCGCGACCGAAGCGTCGCCGAGCTGGTCGCTGTGTCTGGCGTGCCGCGGGGGCACCCGGCAGCGCCGGCGCGGATCGCACTCGACGACGGTGCGGACGCCGTCTGGCCGTTGCATCTGGCGACGCACCGCACGGAGCCGGTGACGGTCCGGCTCGATGGCGCTCGCTTCGGCACGCTGCCCGGCGGCCCCTGGCCGGAATCGCCTTCCGAGGCGCTGGTGCTGCCGCTGATCGCGTCGGCCTACAACGAGCTGACCGGCTTCGTGGTCGCCGGCGTCAACCCGCGCCGCGCGCTCGACGACTCGTATCTCAGCTTCTTCTCGCTCGCCGCACTCCATGTCGCGGCGGCGATCGCGAGCGCGCGCGCCTACGCGGAGGAGCGCGAGAGGGCGGAGGCGCTGGCGGAGATCGACCGGGCGAAGACGGCGTTCTTCAGCAACGTCAGCCACGAGTTTCGCACGCCGCTGACGCTGCTCCTCGGGCCGCTCGGCGATGCGCTTGGGCAGGCGACGGCCACGGACGACGTCGTGCAGCGCGAGCGGCTGGAGGTGGCGCAGCGGAACGCGGAGCGGCTGCTGCGTCTCGTGAACAATCTGCTGGACTTCTCGCGCGTCGAAGCCGGCCGCGTCGAAGCCTCGTACGAGGCGACGGACCTCTCCGCCGAGAGCGGCGACCTGACGAGCATGTTTCGCGCGGCGTTCGAGCGCGCGGGCATCGAGCTGCGGGTGGATTGCCCGCCGCTGCCGCAGCCGGTGTACATCGACCGGGAGATGTGGGAGAAGGTGGTGCTGAACCTGCTCTCGAACGCCCTCAAGTTCACGTTCCAGGGCGGCGTCACCGTCAGCGTGCGCGCCGCGGGCCCGAACGCGGAGCTCGTCGTGCGCGATACGGGCGTCGGCATCCCGGCGCCGGAGCTGCCGCGGCTGTTCGAGCGCTTCCATCGCGTGCCGGGAATGCGGTCGCGCACGCACGAGGGGAGCGGCATCGGGCTCTCGCTGGTGCAGGAGCTCGTGCGGCTGCACGGCGGCTCCGTGCGGGTGGAGAGCACCGAGGGGGAGGGCACGACGTTCACGGTGAGCGTGCCGCTCGGGTCGGCGCACCTGCCGGCCGGCCGCATTGCCGCCCCGCGCTCGCTGCAGTCGACGGCGTCGGCGCCGCGCACGTACGTCGAGGAGGCGCTGCGCTGGTTGCCGGACGCGACGGATGCCAGCGGCCATGCGACAGCCGCCGCGGCCGAGGGCCTGCCGTCGCCGCTGCCGGGCGGGGTGGCGCCGGTGCGCGTGCTCGTCGCCGACGACAACGAGGACATGCGGGACTATCTGCGCCGCATCCTCGGCGCGCACTGGGCGGTGGAGACGGTCGCCGATGGCGCGGAGGCGCTCGACGCGGTGCGCGCCCGGCGGCCTGACCTCGTGCTGACCGACGTGATGATGCCGGGGCTGGACGGCTTCCAGCTGGTCGCCGAGCTGCGGGCGGACCCGGCGACGCGGGACCTGCCGGTGATCGTGCTATCGGCGCGCGCCGGCGAGGAGGCGCGCGTTGAGGGGTTGGCACGCGGCGCCGATGACTACCTGGTGAAGCCCTTCGCGGCGACGGAGCTCGTCGCCCGCGTTGCCGCCCGGCTGGAGATCGCACGGGTGAGCGGCGAGAGGAGGGCGGCGCTGCAGCGCCAGCGCGAGGAGCTGTACGACTTCATCATGCAGGCGCCGATCCCGATGGCGGTGATGCGGGGCGAGGACGTGGTGTTCGAGCTGGCGAACGACGCCCTCTGCGCCACGACCGGCTGGCACGCGGTGGTTGGACGCTCGATCCTGGATGTGATGCCGGGCGAGGACGGGGAGCGACTCGCCGGCATGGTGCGTGGCGTCATGCAGAGCGGCGAGCAGCAGATCGCCCGCGAGGTGCCGACCCATGTCGAAGGCGTCGACGGGCCGAGGGACCTCTACTTCGACCTGATCTGCTCGCCGCTTCGCGCCGGGGAGGCCGCTGCCAGCGGCATCATCGTCGTCGGCTCCGACGTCACGGCGCAGGTGCTCGCGCGGCAGGCGATCGAGCGGTCGCTGACGGAGCAGCAGGCGCTCAACGACATCCTCGAACGGCAGCAGGCGGACCTCCAGCGCTTCACCACGCTCGTGGAGACCAGTACTGACTACATCGGCATGGCGCGGGTCGACCTGCCGGAGGTGTTCTATCTCAACGCGGCGGCGCGCCGGCTCGTCGGGCTGGGCCCCGACGAGCCGCTGCCGCCGACGATCGAGGCGTACGTCTCGCCGGCGTCGTGGGACTGCATCCGCGACGAGGCGATCCCGACCGTGCTCGCGGACGGCTCCTGGCATGGCGAGATCGAGCTGCGGAACTTCCGGACGGGCGAGTTCATCGCGATGGACCAGATCGTCTTCCTGGCGACCGACCCTTCGGGCGAGATGAACCTGGCGATGATCGGCCGGGATCTGCGCGAGCGCAGGGAGATGGAGGACGAGCTGCGGCGGGCGAACGAGGCGAAGGACGACTTCCTGAGCATGGTGTCGCACGAGCTGCGGACGCCGATCACGACGATCCTCGGCAACGCCCAGGTCCTGCGGCTGCGTGCGGCGTACCTCGACGACGATGCGCGGGCGGGTTCGCTGCGGGACATCGAGACGGAGGCGGTACGGCTGAACCGGATCATCGCCAACCTGCTGCTACTGGCGCGGCTCGACCGGGGCGAGCGGCCGGACGAGGAGCCGCTGTTCGCCGAGCGCGAGATCCCGCGGGTGCTCGCGGAGTACGGGAAGCAGCGGCCGGAGCGCGCCGTGCGCTTCGAGGGCGAGGGGCAGACGATGCTCGTCGCCGAGCCGGGGTATTTCGAGCAGGTGCTGACGAACCTCCTTTCGAACGCCGATAAGTACAGCCCGCCGGGCGAGGCGATCGACGTTCGCGTGCGGCGCGGCAGCGACGAGGCGACGGTGAGCGTGCGCGACCGCGGTATCGGCATCGCGCCGGAGGATGCGGAGGCGTTGTTCACGCCGTTCTTTCGCAGCGGCCGGAGCTCGGCGCACGTGCAGGGGATGGGCATCGGCCTGGCGGTCTGCAAGCGGCTGGTGGAAGCGCAGGGCGGGCGCATCTGGATGACGGCGCTGCCGGAGGGCGGCACCGAGGCGTCGTTCACGCTGCCCTTGGCGCGCGACGGCTGGGAAGGCGACGAGGGCTGACCGCGGCCGGCGCCGGCGTGGCGGTCGCTGCTACTCGCCGGCCTGACGCACCCGCACGCGCCGCATGATGAAGCCGCTCGCCGGCCCGGCGGGAATACGGCGCAGGTCGACGCGCAGGTCCTGCGGCGGCACGTCGTACGTGAGAGTCGACGTGAGGGCGCGGACGGCGATCTCCATCAGCGCGATGGTGAGCCATTCGCCGGCGCAGCGGTGGCCCTCTTCGAAGCCGTCGCCGCCCTGCGGGATGAACGTGAAGGGGTCGCCCGGCCAGTCGCGGAAGCGCCGGGGCTGAAACTCGTCCGGGTGCTGCCAGGAGCGCGGGTCGCGGTTCGTGCCGTAGAGGTCGAGGAGCACGCGGGTCCGCTGCGGGAAGCGGTAGCCGCGCCAGACGAAGTCGCGTCGCACGCGGGCGACGACGAACGGGAAGAACGGGTAATACCGCCGCACCTCCTGCACGAAGCAGCGGACGTCGTCGTCGCTGCGCCGCAGCTCGTCGCGGCAGCGCGGGTGCGTGTGGAGGGCCAGCGCGGCATCGGTGATGAAGCGCGCGACGGCGACCGTCGGCCGCAGGATGTTCAGCAGGTCGATGGCGGCGACGCGCTCGTCGAGCGGCCGGCCATCGGGCTCGCGGTGGCGGGCGATGACGGCGAGGGCCTGGTCGGCCGCGGGCTGCAGGCGGCCATCGCGCGCGGCGGCGATGGCCGCGCCGGCCCAGCGCTCGGCCCGCCGGCGCGCCAGCACGCCGCGCCAGTGGCGGAGGCCGAGCGCGGCGCCGGACTCGATGAGCTCGCCGAGGTCGCCGGTGCGCGCGGCGGCGTCGGCCGCCGGCAGCGGCACGCCCGCCCAGTCGCAGACGGCGCGGGCGAGCAGCAGGCGCGCTTCGTCGAGCAGGACGATCGCCTCCGCGCGCTGCCAGCGCTCGCCGCACGACTCCCAGAGACGAGCCGTCGCTTCGGCGAGCGCGTCGATGCGCGCGGGCGTCATCAGCGACAGGAGCATCGCCTTTCGGGCGGCGTGGCGGGCGCCGTCGAGGCCCTGGACGCCGCCGGCACCGGTCAGCGTGCGCGTCATCCGCGCGGGCGCGGCGCCGGCGCGCTGGAAGAGCTCGCGGTCGTAGAAGAGACGGGCGGCATCCGCTCCGGTGAGGCAGATCGCCGGCTGCAGCAGCAGGCGCGTCGAGAAGACGTCGCTGCCGAAGCTGCGACAGCGCCGCTGGATGAACGGATAGCCGGTGCGCACGAGCGCGAGCGTGGCGTCGGGCCAATGGTCGCGCGGCACCCGGCGCGGCGGCGAAGGGACGTGCTGCTGCGTGGTGGGTCGTCGCTGCGCCGTCATCATCCGTAGCATCCCGCGGTGCGTGAGGCGGCGCCATCCGTCGTTCGGCGCGCGGATCCGGGCCGGCCGGTGTGCGGTTCGCGCCGGCAGAGCCGGGGCCGGCGCGGCGGGCGCTATTCGGTGCGGAGCGCCTCGATGGGGTCGAGGCGGGAGGCGCGGAAGGCCGGATAGATGCCGAAGAAGAGGCCGATCGCGGCGGAGACGCCGAATGCGGCGACGATGCTGACCGGCGTGACGACGGTCTGGACCGGCGTGCTGCCGCCGAAGTTCTGGCCGCTGGCGAGGCGCGCGGCGAGGATGCCGGTGACGATGCCGATGACGCCGCCGGCCACGGTGACGATCAGGGCTTCGACGACGAACTGGAGGAGGATGTCGCCGCGGCGGGCGCCGACGGCCTTGCGGATGCCGATCTCGCGCGTGCGCTCGGTGACGGAGACGAGCATGATGTTCATGATGCCGATGCCGCCGACGACGAGGGAGATGCCGGCGATGGCGGCGAGCAGCAGCGTCAGGGTGCGGCTGACGTCGTTGGCGGCGGAGAGCAGATCGTCCTGCGTCTGGACGGTGAAGTCCTGGGCGCCGTTGTGACGCTGGAGGAGGAGTTGCGTGACTGCGGTCTTGGTCGAGCCGAGCTGGCTGCTCTTGTTGACCTTGATCGTGATCTGCTGCACGTTCGTCTGGCCGAGCGGGTTGCGGAGGAAGCGGATGCGCGACTGGAGCGTCGTCAGCGGCACGAAGACCTGATCGTCCTGGTTGGTGCTGCTCGACGACCCGAGCGTCTGCATGACGCCGACCACCCGGAAGTTGAAGCCGATCTCACCACCCGCGAACGCGAGTCGCACGGTCTGTCCCATGGCGCTCTGGGCGTCGCCGAAGAGCTCCGTGGCGACGGTCGCGCCGAGCACGGTGACGAGGGCGTTGGTCGAGCCGTCCTGATAGTCGACGAAGCGCCCGACGGCGGGCAGGAAGTTGCGCACGGCCGGGTAGTTGGGGTCGGCGGCGGTGAGCGTCGTGCTGACGTTGACTCCGTTGGCGATGGCCTGCGTCGCCGCGGCGGACTGCGACGTAACGCCGACGATCTGCGGGAACTGTTGCGGGTTGTTCAGGGCATCGCCATCGGCGGACGTGAGCGACGTGGCGAGCACGTTCTGCACGCCAGCCTGCGAGGTCTGCGCGGGGCGGACGAAGATGAGGTTGCTGCCGAGGCCGCGCACCTTGTCCGTCACGCCCTTCTGCGCGCCCCGGCCGGCGGCGATCAGCGCGATGACGGCGCCGACGCCGATGACGATGCCGAGCATCGTCAGGCTGGTGCGGAGCTTGTTCGTGCCGAGCGCGCGCACGGCCGTGCGGAGCGTGTCGACGAGGATCATGCGGGTGCGGTGTCCGGTGGCAGCGGAGCCCAGTCGACGGCCTGCCGCGGCGTGGCGGCGGGGGCGGTCTGGCCCGGCGGGCTGTCGTCGGTGATGCGGCCGTCGCGGATGTGGATGATGCGGCGGGTATAGGCGGCGACCTCCGGCTCGTGGGTGACGAAGACGATGGTGATGTTGCGCTCGCGGTTGAGCTGGTCGAACGTCCGCATGACATCGCCGCTGGTCTTCGTATCGAGGGCGCCGGTCGGCTCGTCGGCCATGATCATCGTCGGGTTGGTGACGAGCGCGCGGGCGATGGCGACGCGCTGCTGCTGCCCGCCGGAGAGTTGCGTCGGCCGGTGCTGCATGCGGTCGGCGACGCCGACGGCTTCGAGCGCGCGGATGGCGAGCCGGCGGCGGTTGCGGGCGCCGCGGTAGATCAGCGGCAGCTCGACCTGGTCGATGGCGGGGAGTCGCGGCAGGAGATTGAAGGACTGGAAGACGAAGCCGATGCGCCGGTTGCGCACGCGCGCCAGATGGTCGTCGCTCATCGTGTGCACGAAGTGGCCATCGAGCTCGTAGGTGCCGCGCGTCGGCCGGTCGAGGCAGCCGAGAATGTTCATGAGCGTCGACTTGCCGGAGCCGGACGGCCCCATGATGGCGAGGAACTCACCATCTTCGATATCCAGGTCGACATCGAGCAGGGCCGGCACGGCGACGTCCCCGGCGCGGTAGATCTTCGAGATGCCTCGGAGACGGATCATCGTGCTCCTCCCATCGTCGGGCGTCCATCGACGCGCGCGGGACGTGGCGGCGGCGCGGCTTCGGCGTCAGCGGACGCCGCCGGGGACGCCGTTTGACGGCGGAGCGATGCCGCCTTCGCCGCCGCCGCCGGCGTGGCCGCCCGGCGCAGCGCCGGTGGTGGTCGAGACGTTGGTCGTTCGGCCGCCGACCGCGAGCGACGGCAGCACTACCTTGTCGCCTTCGCTGACTCCCTCCAATACCTCGATGTTCGTGCCGTCGCTGAGGCCGGTGCGGACGACGACCGTCTTCGTGCTGCCGTCGGCCTGGCTGACATCGAGGACGGCGTTGCCGGCCTGGCGCTTGATGGCGGTCGCCGGCACCATCAGCACGTTCGTCGCCTGCTGCACCTGGATGATGGCCGACGCGCTCATGCCAGGCATCGGCTTGCCCGTGGGCGTGGCGCCGGCATCGGGCTGCGTGCTCTGGCCGAAGCCGCCGCCGCCGGGCGCGCTGAGGCCGGCACCGGGCGTCGAGGCGGCGGCGCCGGTGAGCAGCGTCGCCTGGGCGGCGTAGGTGACGACGCCCTGGCTGACCGTCGGCACGCCGCTGATCGAGTCGATGGTGAAGGGATAGGCGCCGCCGGGAAGGGCGCTGAACGTCGCCACGCCGCGCTCGCCGACCTTCACCTGGGCGATGTCGGCCTCACCGATCGTCAGGTCGATCTGCACGGCGTCCGGCGTGTTGACGACGATCGGCGCCGCCGACGAGGCGCTGCTGCTGCTGGCGCTGCTGGCGCTGCCGGCGCCGCCGCTGGCCATGTCGCCGACGCGCACGTTGACGGCTGCCACCGTACCGTTGTAGGGGGCGATGATCTGTGCCTTCTTGATGTTCGCCTGCGCGCTGTCGACGCTCAGTTGCGCCAGCTGCACGGCGGTCTGCTGCAGGCGGATGTCGTCGGCCGTCGAGCCTTGGGCGACGAGGTCGCGCTTCGCCTGGGCCGCCTGCAAGCCGGCGCCGGCGCTGGCGACGGCATCCTGCGCCGCCTGCAGCGCCGCCTGCGTCGGACCCCCTTCCAGCGTCGCGAGCTTGGCGTTCGCGGCGTCGAGGTTATCCTGCGCGACGCTCACCGCCGCCTGCGCCGCCGCCACCGCGCTCGCCGTGGGCGGCGCCTGCACCGCGGCGAGCTTCGCCTGCGCCGACGTGAGCGCCGCCTGCGCAGAGGTCACCGAGCCGCCGGCGTTCGCGGCGCTGTTCGCCGCCGCAAGGTACGAGCTGTTCGAGCCGAGGACGGCGGCGGCGAGCGTCGCCGCGGACTGCTGGCCGGCGCCGGCCTGCGGCGTGCCCGTCGGCTGGGCGGCCGGCGTCTGCGTGACGCCGAGCAGCAGCGCGCGGTCAGCTTCGGAGAGGGGCGCCGAACGCACGGCGCAGAACTGCGGCGTCTGATCGCTGCTGCAGTAGCCCGTCTCGGACGCGAACAGCGACGCCTGCGCCGAGCCGAGCGCGTTCTGCGCGTTCTGCGCGCTGTTCTGCGCGGCGGTGAGCGCGGTCTGCGCCGACGTGACGACCGCCTGCGCCGACGCGAGGTCGCTCGCCGACGGGCCGGCGAGGAGCGTCGCGAGGGCGGCCTGCGCCTGGCTGAGCTGGGATTGTGCCGCCGTCACGGCGGCGCGGGCGGCGGCGTCATCGGCGGCGGCCGGCGGGTTGTTGAGCGCGGCGAGGTCGTTCTGCGCCTTGTCGTTCGCCGACTGCGCCTGGACGACGGACTGGTCGGCGGCCGCGAGGTCGGAGGCGAGCGCGCCCTGCTGCAGCTGATGGAGCTTGATCCCGGCGCTCGCGAGGTTTGCCTGCGCCGTCTTCAGCGCCGTCTGCAAGTCCGACGTATCGACCTGCGCGAGCACTTCGCCCTGGGTCACGGCGTCGCCGGGCTTCACGTTGACCGCCGTGACACGGCCGGACTGCTGGAACGAGAGGTTCGTCGAGGAGCGTGCCGAGACGGTGCCAGTGGTGGAGACGGTCTGGCGGATGGTGCCGCGGGTCACCGCCTGGGTCTGCGTCTTCAGCTGCATCGAGGCAGAGCCCTTGAGGGTCGTCGTCCAGAGCGCGTAGGCGCCAGCGGCGACGACGGCGACGACGACGCCGCCGGCGATCAGGCGCTTCCGCCACCGCGCGCCGCCTTCCGGCGAGAGATCGTCGAGGTCGTCCATCATGCATCCACATCCCCCGCTGAGGTCGCGCGCCGGCGCCGGGGACGCCACGCCGGCCGGCGTGATCGGGTCGCGGCCGCAGTGCCGCCGGGTCGAGTGTACGCTCGCGGGCGCTGGTGATTCGTTGCCAGAACGTTACTACGCAGCCCGTATTGGGAAAGTTGAAGCGGAGGATCAGCGGCCGGCGCCTACATGGGGCGGCGTCGGCCAGCTCGCCGCCGGCCGCTGCCGGGATCGGGCGCCCAAGGTGCGCGGATCAGCGAGCGGCGCTAGATCCGGCTGTAGCCGGTGCCGGGCATGCCGGCGTCGACGCCGACGCCTTTGCCATCGGCGATCCAGCCGAACTCCTTGAGGATCTGCTGACTGTAGGTGACGCGACCGGCGACGCGGTCGATCGGCTCCGAGGCGAGCAGCAGCGCTGCCTTCGCCATGTACTCCGGCGGCTCGCCGCGCGGGTCGTCGAGGCCGGTGACGAGGTGGTGGTGTACGGTGCCGGCGGTCGGCACGACCTGGGATGGCGACACGCATGTCACCGAGATGCCGTACTGGTAGACCTCGGCGGCGAGGCCCTGGCTGAAGCGCTCGAGGGCCGCCTTCTCGCTGCCATAGCAAGTGCCGCCGACGCGCCAGCGACTGTCGGTGTACGGCCCGCGCCCCGGGCCGACGGCCGCGCTCGAGGAGATGTTGACGATGGCGCCGCCCTTGCGCTCGATCATGTCGGGGAGGACGAGCTGGCTGAGGATGAACGGGGCGTGGAAGTTCACCGCCCACGAGCGCATCCAGCGGTTGCGGGGATAGTCCTTCACGGGCATGAAGTACGTGAGGGCGGCGTTGTTCACGAGCACGTCGCAGGGCCCATAGATCTCGCGCGCAGTCTGAACCAGTTTCTCGCAGTCTTCCGGCTCGGAGATGTTCGATACGACGGCGGTCGCCTCGCCGCCGGCGGCCCGGATCGCCGCGACCGTCTGGTCGAGCGAGCCTTCGAGCGGGTGGTCACCGTCGTGCAGCGTGCGCGCGGCGCAGATGACGCGGCCACCCTCCGCGGCGAAGACGCGGGCGATCTCCGCACCGATGCCGCGGCTGGCGCCGGTCACGATCACCGTCTTGCCATCGAGCTTACCCATCGCCGGCCTCCTCTCGTGCTGGCTGCAGTACTGGCACAGGGCAGCATAGCGGGGCCGCGGGGATAGGAGACAGGAGGTGTGGTGAGATCGGCGACGGCCGTGCGGCACACCGGGCGGCCGCGGTCAACCGCAGTCCCGGCGGATGCGTCGCCGTCCGGCGCCCGGGTCGCCGCAGGCGGCGGCGCCAGCTCAGACGAGCGCTTCGTTGCGATGGCCGAGCAGAGACTGGCGCAGCAATCCGAGCGCCACCGTGACGGCGCGGCGCTTGATCGCCGTGCGACCGGACGGGAAGACGTAGCTCATCACCTGCGGCGCCGCCCAGATGGCGTCGACCGCCACGTGCACGGTGCCGACCGGCTTCCCTTCCTGTTCGTCGGGCCCCGCGACGCCGGTGATGCCGACGCCGACGCTCGCTTCGAGCCGCTCGCGCGCCGCCTGCGCCATTGCGCGCGCGCACTCGGGGCTGATCACGCCGAACTCCTCGACGACCGACGCCGGCACGCCCCACCCGACCTTCAGCTCCGTCTGGTACGAGACGAGGCCGCCCCTGAAGTACACCGACGCCCCCGGCACGTCGGTCAGCGTGCTGGCGAGCAGGCCGCCCGTGCACGACTCCATCGTCGCGATCGTCACGCCGGCGACGCGGGCCATGTCGCCGACGACGCTCTCGAACGTGTCCTCGTCGGCGCCCCAGACCGCCGGACCGAGGATCCGGCGCGCCTCGTCCTCGACAGGCGCGATGAGGTCGCGCGCCTGCGCCTCGGTGGGCGCCTTGGCGGCGATGCGGAGCTGCACGCCATCGGCGCGCGCGTAGATGCCGATGCTGGGGTTCCGGGTCTTCAGCAGCGGGCTCACCATCTCGTCGACGTTGCCCTCGCCGATGCCGGTCGTCTTCAGCGTGCGCGTGATCAGCACGGAGCCTGCGTGGCGCCGCACCAGCTCCGGCGCGACCTCGTTCTCCCACATGCGCGTCATCTCGCTCGGCGGCCCGGGCATGGCGACGATGATCTTGCCGTCGCGCTCGACCCACCAGCCGGGCGCGGTGCCACGCGGGTTGGGGATCGCCCGGCAGGACGGGATCAGCCAGCACTGCTTCACGTTGCGCTCGGGCATCGCGTAGCCGCGCCGCACGAAGAAGCCGCGCAGGGTGGCCTCGAGCTCATGGTCGACCAGCGGCTCCTCGCCGAGCACGGCGCAGATCGCTTCGCGCGTGAGGTCGTCCTCCGTCGGCCCGAGGCCGCCGGTGCAGATGACGATGTCGGAGCGCTCGCGGGCGCGGCCGATGGTCTCGGTCAGGCGCTCCATGTTGTCGCCGACGACGGCCTTGAAGTAGAGGTCGATGCCGAGCGCCGGTAGCCGCGAGGCGAGGTACTGGGCATTCGTGTCGACGATCTCGCCCAGCAGAATCTCGGTACCGATGGAGAGGATCTCTGCCTTCATCGTGCGAAGCTGGCTGGCAGCCTCTGGCTCGCTGCGCTCAGCTCGTCGCGTCCTTTCCTCGTGGCCCGTCGGGCGAGATGGCGGATTCCGCCAGGTGAGCGGGTATTGGGGCGACACGCGCAGTGTAGCCCGCCCAGGCTGAGGCACCAGCCTGCCCACTTGCCCGCGGTTACACCGGCGGCTCGACGGCGGCGATTGAGGCCGGCGCGGCGATTCGCTATCGTCCCCGCAGCGATCGCTGCGCGCCGGGCGTGGCGCGCCTTCCCGGGCTGCTCGCGCGGCCGCATCCGCCAGAGCCGGTACATCGGGTTGGAGCATCTTCGTAGCGACGGACCGGCCGGCCGATGAGACTGCCTCTCGTCACATCGCACGCCGCCTGCAAGGGCCACGCGCCCGAGAATACGCTCGCCGGCATCGAACGGGCGATCGCGCTCGGCGCCGACGCCATCGAGATCGACGTCCACTGCACCACCGACCGCGTGCCGGTGCTGCTGCACGACGAGACGGTCGACCGGACGACGGACGGCAGCGGCAACGTGCACGAGATGACCCTCGCTGAAGTCCGGGCGCTCGACGCGGGCGCCCGCCAGTTCGTGCCGCGCTTCGCCGGCCAGCGCGTACCACTGCTCGCCGAGGTCATCGAGATGACGAAGGCGCGCGTGCTGCTGCAGATCGAAGTCAAGCAGGCGGGGATCGAGGAGGAGGTCGCGGCCTGCGTCCGCGATGCCGGCGCGATCGCCACGTGTGAGGTGCACTCGTTCTACCCCCAGGTCGTCGCCCGCCTGCGCTCGGTCGAGCCGCGCATGGCGGCGGCGCTGCTCACCGACCCGCGTCGCGTCCGCGACTGGGCAGAGTTCTTCGGCTTCGCGCTATCACTGAATGCGCAGGGCGTCAGCGTCCAGCACGTGGCGGTGACGCCGGAGCTCGTCCGCCAGGGCCAGCGGCGCTCCCTCACCTTCATGACGTGGACGGTCGACGACGCGCGGGACATCGAGCGCATGATCGATGCCGGCGTCGACAGCATCTGCAGCAATCTGCCGGACGTCGTGCGGCGCGCCGTCGACGCCCGCCCGTCGGGTGAAGCGCGCAGCTGATCGGCGGGGGCTGGACGACCCATGTCGCCCGGTCTCAAGTCGCCAGTATCCAGTCCGGTTACCAGTCCATGGTCACCAGTACCGACGAACCAGTCACCAGCTCACCCCGACCGGTAGGCTTCGAGCCGCGTCCGCACGGACTGCATGAAGGCGCCGGCTTGCGCCCCGTCGAGCGCGCGATGGTCGAAGCTGATGCAGAGGTTCATCACCGACCGCACGGAGAACGAGCCGTCGCTGGCGACGCGCAACTCGCGGCGTACAGCCTCCGTCGTGATGATCGCCGCCTGTCCCGGCGGCACGATCGGCTGTGAGACGATGGAGCCGAAGGCGCCGGTGTTGTCGACGGTGAACGTCGGAGCGCGCATCTCGGCGATGCTGAGGCGCCGCGCACGCGCCTTCGTCCCCAACTCGTGCAGCTCGTGCGCCAGTCCGACGATCGACTTCCGGTCGGCGTCGCGCAGCACCGGCACTACGAGGCCCGACTCGACGGCGACGGCGACGCCGATGTCGTAGCGCCGGTGCAGCACGAGCCCACGGCCTTCGTACGTGCTGTTGACCTGCGGGTGCTCCTTCAGCGCCGCGACGATCGCCTCCACGAAGTAGGGCATGTAGGTCAGCGCGATGCCTTCCCGCCGCTCGAAGGCAGTCTTCGCGCCCGCACGCAGGGCCACCAGGCCGCTGACATCGGCCTCGATCATCATCCACGCCGGCGGCACCGTACGCTGCGACTCGAGCATGCGGGCGGCGATCGTCCGCCGCGTCGGCGTCAGCGGCACCAGCTCGTCGCCGTCGCCGATCGGGCCGGGCCTGCCGTCGTCCGGCTCGGGCGCGCGTTCGGGCGCCGCCGTACGCTCGAGCGGCGGCGCGGCCGGCGGCACGGCCGCAGCTGACGGCGCAGTGCCGGCCGCCGACGCGCCCGGCGTGACCTGCGCCTGCTGCCCCGAGACGCCGACGACGCCGGATTCCGCGCCCGGAGGCACGGTGTGCATCACCGGATTGTCGATGTACGCCATCACGTCTTGCCGCGTGACGCGCCCTTCGATGCCGCTGCCCTGGACGAGCGCCAGGTCGATGTCGTGGTCGGCCGCCAGGCGCAGCACGACGGGCGAGTACTGGCGCCGGGGCCGGAACGCGCCGCGGCGGTCCACGCCCGCCAGCCCCGGCGGCGACGCGGCCGCCGTGGTTGCGCCGGTAGTCGCCGCGCGTTGGCCGTTCGGGCGCGCGACTGCCGCATCGTGCGTTGTCCTCGTCGTGCTGCCTTCGGTGGTAGCGGCTGTCACGGCCGCGGCCGCCTCGCCCGTCGCGTCGAACTCGGCGAGCGTGGCGCCGATGGGCACGACGGCGCCCTCTTCGGCCGCGATCTTCGTCAGCCGTCCGGCGAACGGCGACGGGATCTCGACGACCGCCTTGTCCGTCTCCACTTCCACCACGGGCTCGTCGAGCGCGACGTCGTCGCCGGCGTGCTTGAGCCAGCGGGTGACCGTCCCCTCGGTCACGCCCTCACCCACGTTCGGCATCGTCAGCTGCGGCATCGTCCCCGGCTCCTAGTACCGCGCCAGCTCGCGCATCGCGCCGGCGATCTTCGCGCGCGACGGCAGGCAGAACTCCTCCATGCCGGCGTTGAAGGGCATCGCCGGCACGTCCGGCGACGCCAGGCGGCGCACCGGCGCGTCGAGTGCGTCGAATGCGTGCTCAGCGATCAGCGCCGCCACCTCCGCGCCGATGCCGCCGCTGATGTTGTCCTCGTGGACGATCAGCACCTTCCCGGTACGCGCGGCGGCGGCGAGGATCGCCGTCCGGTCGAGCGGCGCCAGCGTGCGCAGATCGAGCACGGTCGCATCGACCTCGCCCGCCTCCGCCAGCTCCCCGGCAGCCTCCAGGCACTCGTGCGCCATCAGCCCGTAGCTGATCACCGTGATGTCGTCGCCGGTCCGCCGGAGCGCCGCTTCGCCGATGCGGACGACGCCGCCGTCAACGTCCTCCTTCAGCATCCGGTACGCCTTCTTGTGCTCGAAGTACACCACCGGGTCGGGATCGGCGATCGCCGCCTTCAACAGCCCCTGCGCATCAGCCGGCGTCGACGGCGCGACGACCTTCAGGCCGGGAACGTGCGCCAGCAGCGCTTCGATCGACTGCGAGTGGTACAGCGCGCCGCGGATGCCGGCGCCGTACGGCATGCGCACGACGATCGCGCAGCCGCAGGTGCCGTTCGAGCGGTAGCGCCACTTCGCCGCCTCGCTGACCAGCTGGTTGAACGCGGGATAGGCGAAGTCCGCGAACTGGATCTCGGCGACGGGCAGGCAGCCGTTCTGCGCCAGGCCGATCGCGACGCCGACGATGCTCGACTCGGCGAGCGGCGTGTCGAGCACGCGCCGGGGGCCGAAGCGCTCGAGCAGGCCGTCCGTCGCCCGGAAGACGCCGCCCTCCTGGATGTCCTCGCCGAGCACGACCATCGTCTCGCGCCGCTCCATCTCCTCGAGCAGCGCGTCGTGAATCGCATCGATGTACGTGCGCTCGGTCATCCGCCGTCCTCCGCGAAGACGTGGCGCAGCGCATCCTCGGGCGCCGGCTCCGGCGCCCTCTCGGCGCTCTCTACGGCTTCGGCGACCTGGCGCTTGATCTGCTCGCGCAGCGCGGCGTCCTCGTCAGGGGTCATCGTGCCTTCGTCGAGCAACCGTGCGCGGAAGCGGTCGATCGGGTCGCGCTTGATCCACTCGTCGAGCTCGGCGCGCGTCCGATAGCGACGGTCGTCGTCCGATGACGTGTGCGGCACCAGGCGGTACGTCTTCGCCTCGATGAGCTTCGGCCCGCGACCGCGGCGGCACTCGTCGATGCTCCAGCGGCTGAGCTGGTGGACGGCCAGGACATCGTTGCCATCGACGGTCGAACCGGTGATGCCGTAGCCCTTCGCGCGATCTGCGACGTGCAGCACCGACATCTGCTTCTCGCTCGATTCCGAGATCGCATAGCCGTTGTTCTCGCAGAAGAAGACGACGGGGAGCTTGTGGATCGCCGCGAAGTTCACCGCCTCGTGGAAGTCACCCTCGCTCGTCGCCCCCTCGCCGAAATAGACGACCGAGACCTCCTTGAGCCCGCGCAGCTTCGACGCGTAGGCGATGCCGGCGGCGTGCGGGAGATTCGCCGCGATGACGCTGGAGCGCGTCACCACGCGCATCTCGGGCCACGACCAGTGGCACGGCATCTGCCGCCCGCCGGAAGCGGGGTCGCCGGCCTTCGCGAAGAGCCCGAGCAGGATGTCGCGCGGCGTCATCCCGAGCGCGACGAGCACGCCGACATCGCGGTAGTACGGCAGCACCCAGTCGGTGCCGCGTCGCAACGCGTGCGCCGAGCCCACCTGCGCCGCCTCGTGACCCTGCCCCGTGACGGCGAATGCGGCGCGCCCCTGGCGGTTGAGGGCGAACATGCGGTCGCTCAGTTCGCGCGAGAGGAGCATGTCGCGGTACATCGCCCGATGCAGCTTCTCGGGTGCGGTACGCGGCCGGGGTTCGTTGACGCGCACCAACGCTCGGCGTCCTCGGGCCGCCCCGCGCCCTCGCCGCGGGTCCGGCGACCCTGCAGATAGTATCGTCCACGCGCGCCCGCCGTGTATCGCCTCGCTGCACCGAACCGTCGGTTTGATGCGCTCCTGTTATGCATTGTTCGTCCGCCGATACCTCTCTCCTGCGCCGGCGCTCCCTATACTCGATCTGGCGGCCGATGGTGAGAGCAGGAGGCGCGGCATGACGATCGAGACTGACCTCCGGCAGATAGCGCCCGCAGCACAGGCGCTCGACCTCTCGTGGCTCGATGCGCCGACCGAGTGGGGGGTGCGCGGCCGCCCCGGCAAGCGCGGTCTCACGCTGGACGAAGTGAACGTCGGCTCCTACGGCCGCGTGCCCGAGCAGAGCGACAGCAGCGACGCCCGCCCGCGCGGCGCCGCCGCTCGCGCCGGCGTCCCGCGTACGGGCTACCGGATCCGCGACGCCGCCAGCGTCTGGTCCGCCAACGCGACGATGCTGTACGAGGAGGCCGTGCAGCGCCAGTGGAGCAGCGCCACCGACATCCCCTGGGGGCAGATCGCCCCTCTCGCCGACGACGTCGAGCGCGCGATGTGCCAGCTCTGCACCTTCCTCACAGAGGTCGAGTTCATCGCCGGCGATACGCCAGCCCAGTGGCTGCCGAAGATCTCCAACGACCATTTCGAGACGAAGCTCTTTCTCGCCACGCAGATCATGGACGAAGCGCGCCATCTCGACGTCTTCCGCAAGCGCGCGCTCGTGAACGGCGGCGGCCTGCTGCGGTCGAGCCCCTCGACGAACCTGCGCACGATCATCAACGCGCGCGACTTCACGGAGATGTCGTCGATCATGCATGTGCAGGCGGAGGGCTTTGTCCAGAGCATGTTCCGCATGGGCGAGCTCGTCGCCAACAACGACGTCGAGAAGCGCATGTTCCGCATGTGCGCGCAGGACGAGTCGCGCCATCTCGGCTTCGGCGTCATGCACCTCAAGTACGTGCTCGAGACGGAGCCGGAGCGACGCGAGGAGATCCACGCCTACTTCGATACCGCGGAGCGCACGGAGCCCGGCCACGGCACCTTCGGCCAGACGGTCGCCGAGGCGCTGATCATCCTCCTCGGCAAAGGCGACATGGACGAGGGCTCCAACCGCTTCCTCGCGCTGCAGAAGCGCCAGGCGAACGAGTATCTGCATCGGCTCACCGTCGCCGGCCTCGGCGAGCGACGCGAGCGCATGGATCCGAATCTTCGCCGCCTGCTCGAGCCGGCGGCGTAGATCGCGCCGCGCACCGCCGCTTCGAAGCCATCGCGGCGCGCCGGCGCGATCAGGGCAGCTTGCCGATGAGATGCTCCGTGAACCAGCCGCACGCCACGCGTGCGACTCCGTCGAGCGCGCCCGGCTCCTCGAACAGGTGCGTCGCGCCCCGCACGACGTGGAGCTCCTTCTCGAACCCCAGGAGCGCCAGGGCGCGCCGGTTGAGTTCCAGCACCTCCGCGTCGGCGCCGCCGACGATGAGCAGCGTCGGCGCGCGAACGCGTCCCAGGTATGCCGACGCCAGGTCAGGCCGGCCGCCACGCGAAACGACGGCATCGACGTAGTCGGGCTCCTGCGCAGCCGCCATCAGCGCCGCCGCCGCGCCCGTGCTGGCGCCGAAGACACCGACGCAGAGCGCCTTCGTCGCGTCGTCTTCGTGCAGACGGCGCAGCGCCGCGCGCGTCCGCCCGGCGAGGAGGTCGATGTCGAAGCGCAGCCGCATCGTCCGTTCGTCCTCCGCTTCCTCGGCCGGCGTCAGCAGGTCGATGAGCATCGTCGCCAAGCCGGCCGACTGCAACACCGCCGCGACCGAGCGGTTGCGTGGGCTGCGGCGGCTGCTGCCGCTGCCGTGTGCGACGAGGACCATCGCCTTCGCCCCCTCCGGCAGCGTCCGGTCGCCGAAGATGGCGCCACCATCGACCGGGATCGTGACCGACTGCTCGCTCGCTCGATGCGTCGTCATATCGTGCTCCTTCGGCCAGATCGGAATGCACGCCCATCGTGCGCAGCCGCGGGCCGCGGGCATCGGCAACGCGATGCCGGCTCGGCGATCGCAGCCGGCGCCGGCCGCGTCGACCCGCGCGCATCTCCCTTCTCACGCTACACTTCCGGGCGATGGCATTGCCGCCCCCTCGCCGCAGGCACTGTCATTGGTAACAAGCTGCAATCGCTGGCCGCCGTGTGTTACGGCAGCGCAAGATCGGCCGCCGTAGCCTGAAACCAGGCATCGTGATGATCAAACGCCGCATCTTCGAGCAGCGCCTCTTCGCCGACCGCAGCGATGCCGGCCGCCAGCTCTCCGCGCGCGTCGCCGCCTACGCGAGTCCGAACCTGCTGGTGCTGGGGCTCGCGCGGGGCGGCGTCCCGGTCGCCGCACAGATCGCCGGGCGGCTGCACGCGGACCTCGACGCCATCGTCGCGCGCAAGATCGGCGCGCCCGGCTCGCCCGAGCTGGCCATCGGCGCCGTCACCGCGCGCGGCGGGCGTTACCTCAACGAGGCGCTGATCGGCGAGATGGACGTGCCGGCGGACTATGTCGAAGCGACCGCCGCGAGCGAGGTCGCCGAGGCACGGCGCCAGGCCGACCGCCTGCGTGGCGTGCGGTCCGCGCCCAGGCTCGAAGGCCGCGTGGTCATGCTCGTCGACGACGGTCTCGCGACCGGTGCGACGATGCGCGCCGCGGCCCGCTCCGTCCGCACCGAGCGGCCGAGCCTGCTCGTCGTCGTCGTGCCGGTCGGGTCGCAGCAGGCATGCGCCGAGCTGCGCGACGACGCCGACGAGGTCGTCTGCCTCTATCGCCCGGAGCCGTTCCGGGCGGTCGGGCTGTACTACGACCACTTCGAGCCGGTCGACGACGCCGTCGTCCGCCAGTTCATCGACCGCTACGGGCGCGCCCGCGCCGCCTGACGACGCTCGACACGCCGCCCGGCGCCGCGCGACCGTGGCGCCGACGCCCAACCGATGGTTCGTTCGCCGCAGGGAGAGAGGCCCGGGCGTGAGCGCGTCGTGCGCCATCCCACCCGCGGCGGCGCTCCGCCGGCGTCCGGTGCAACGTGCATCCGTTGCCATGAGCCGGAGCCGAACGTAGAATGCGCCCAATCCGTCATCGCAGTGCGGCGCAGCGAGGAGGACGATGCATGGGCCACGAAGAAGCACTCGCGGCGGTGCCGCTGTTCTCGCAGTTCAGCCGCAAGGACCTCTCGCGGCTGAACCGCGCGGTGATCGAGCGCTCGTACAAGAAGGGCGAGACGATCGTCAAGGAGGGCGAGCAGGCGGTCGCCTTCTTCGTCATCGTCGAGGGCAAGGTCGAAGTGTCGCACACCGCCGGCCGCAGCGCGTCGAAGCTCAACGACCTCGGCCCTGGCGAAGCCTTCGGCGAGATGGCGCTGCTCGACGGCGGCCCCCGCGCGGCGACGGTGAAGGCGATCGAGGACACGACGTGCCTCGTGCTCTCGCGCTGGGACTTCCTCGCGGAGTTGCGCACGAACCCGCACATCGCCGTCGCCATGCTGCCGATCCTCAGCCGCCGCCTGCGCGACGTCGAGACACAGTTGGCGAAGCAAGCCGCGACGCACTGAGCCGGGCGCCATCGAACATGCGCTCCGCTGCGTCCGGTCCGCGATGATCTTCGGGCGCTGATCTGCCATGACGGATCGCCTGTCGCCACGACGGGCAGCGCCAGCCGGGCTGCCCGCCGCGGCGGGCGGTATTTCGCGGCGAGACCGGATGCGTTACGCTCGCATCTCACGCGGCAGGCAGGAAGGAGGCGACGATGGGTGCCAAGGTGGTCCACTTCGAGGTCCTCGGCAAGGACGGGAAGAAGCTGCAGCAGTTCTATGGCTCGATGTTCGACTGGAACGTCGATGCGAACAACCCCATGCAGTACGGCCTGGTGAATCCGGGCGACGCCGGCTTGGGCGGCGGCATCGGCGGCACGCAGGACGGCGGCCCGCAGGTCACGTTCTACGTCGAAGTGCCGGACCTGGCGGCGGCGCTGACGAAGGCCGAAAGCCTCGGCGGCAAGAAGATCAGCGAGCCGATGGAGGTTCCCGGCGGCCCGACGCTCGCGCACTTCGCCGACCCCGACGGCAACGTCATCGGCCTGATGCAAGCCGGTAGCATGTAACCGCGGCCAGCATCGCGGGCAGGGGTCTGCGCCATCGGTTCCATGAGGACGAATCGGCGGGCAGGCCATCCATGCCGCGCTCGCGGCTGCCCTCGCCCGAGAAGCGCCGGGCGTGAGGGCCGCAGGCCGCAGGCGATCAACGGAACAGGAGGCAGATCCATGCCCGAGGAGTGGGCGCGGCCCGTCGTCCACTGGGACATCGAGGCGCGCGACCCGGAGCGCATCCGTCAGTTCTACGCGCAGATGTTCAACTGGACGATCGGCGATGCGCCGCTGATGTCGGTCGCGCCGGGCGTCGGCGGCCCGCCGCCGGAGGCGCTTGCGGGCAATATCTTCAAGTACGAAGGACGCTCCGGCATCTCGCTGTACATCCAGGTGGGCGACCTGCGGGCGTCGCTCGATCAGGCGAAAACGCTGGGGGGCGAGGTGCTGAGTCAACCCTTCGCCGTCCCCGGGAGTACCCACTCGGGCGATCAGCGCCGGCGCGCGCCAACCGGCGCGGCGGCGGGTCATCGCGGATGCAGCGACAGCGACGTGAGTCAAAGGAGGGTGGAGCGGAAGACGAGATTCGAACTCGCGACCCCCTCCTTGGCAAGGAGGTGCTCTACCGCTGAGCTACTTCCGCGCGGTACGCGCAGTATAGCCTCCGCGCCCGATGCCGGACAACGCACGCGGCGGCGAAGCGGGAGCGCGCTTCCGTAGCGGCCGCGCGCAACTCACACCGAGGATGCCTGACGGCCAGCCGGGGAACAGCGACACCCGGAGGAAGGCGCGTCCGGCGGCAGTCCGGCGTGGGTGGTTCCACCCGGCGATCGTAGCCGCCGACAGCTTCCTGGGACTCCGGGAACTGGGTCGGTCGTTGATCCGCCCCGATTCCCGCCCGGCCCGGTTCCCGCCCTGGATGCGTGGGATGCGCGCGCCGCTGCGGGTCGGCGGCCTACAATCGCCGCTCCGATCTGCCGATGCTTCCCCTGACGGGGGTCCGGCGACCCGCCGGGGACGCCCTCCCGGATATGAAGCCGTGCCGATGCGAGGAGTGGCGCGTGGCGAAGTTCAAGGACCTGTATCGTGTGCTCGGCGTGCCGCCACGCTCGCATTTCCGCGATATCGAGGAGAGCTACTGGGAGCAGGCGCACGCGCTCCGGCTGCAGCCGACACGCAAGGCGGCGCAGCGCCTGAAGACGCTCAACGAGGCGTACGAGACGCTTTCATCGCCGCAGAAGCGGGCGGCATACGATGCGCGCTGGCGTCAGCACGACGAGGGAGGCGACGGCCGCGCGCGACCGGGGATGCTGCAGTCGTTCGTCAATCTGCTGGGGAAGGCGTTTCGCCCCGACTGAGTTCAGGTGTTTTGCTGACCGGTTACCGTGACTGGGAACAGGTCACCGGGAGCTCACCGGTTACCAACACCAATCACCGGTCATCAGCTCTGTTCGATCTGGTAGGACTTGCCCTCGGTCTTGATCGCCGGCGCGATCACCATCTCCGTCTTCTGGAAATCGCGGATCGTGCGGGCGCCGCAGGTGCCCATCGCCGTGCGCAGCGCACCGACGAGGTTCTCCCGCCCGTCCGTGCGCGACGTCGGGCCGAACAGCGTCTGGCGCAGGGTGGTATCGATCGCCACCTTCACCCGTGTGCCGCGCGGCAGCTCGCCGTGCGGCGTCGCCATACCCCAGTGGTGGCCGCGCCCCGGCGCCTCTTCCGTCGCCGCCAGGATCGAACCGAGCATCACCGCGTCCGCGCCGGCAGCGAACGCCTTGCACATCGCGCCGCCGTTCGTGATGCCGCCGTCGGTGATGACCGGGACGTAGCGCCCGCTCTCGCGGTAGTAGGTGTCGCGCGCGGCGGCGGCGTCGATCGTCGCGGTGACCTGCGGGACGCCGATGCCGAGCACCTCGCGGCTCGTGCAGGCGGCGCCCGGGCCGACGCCGACGAGCACGGCGGCGATGCCGGTCTCCATCAGCTCCTTGGTAGCGGCGAACGTCACCGTGTTGCCGACGATCACCGGCGTCTCGCGCATGTTGCGCACCAGCTCGTCGAAGATCAGCCCCTTCTCGCTGCGCGAAATGTGCCGGGCGCTGGTCACCGTCGATTGGACGACGAAGACATCGACGCCGGCATCGCGCGCGATCGGCGCGAACTTCTTCGTGTTGGTGGGTGTCGCCGAGACGGCCGAGATGCCGCCGGCAGCCTTGATCTGGCGGATGCGCTCGCCGATGAGCTCCGGCTTGATCGGCGCCGAGTACACCTTTTGCATGAGCGCAGTGACCGCGGATTTCGGGGCGGCGGCGATCTCCGCGAGGACGGGCGCCGGGTCGCCGTAGCGGGTTTGGACGCCTTCGAGGTTGAGGACCGCCAGGCCCCCGTGCTGCGAGAACTCGACGGCCAGGCGCACATCGACGACGCCGTCCATGGCGGCGGCGACAAACGGCAGCGCGAAGTCAAGATGGTTGAGCTTGAAGGAGAGCTCGACGAGCTCCGGGTTGATGGTGTGGTGACCACCCGGGACGATGGCCACCTCATCGAACCCATAGGCGCGGCGCATCTGCTTGAACTGCGGCTGGGACATCTTCGGGTACCTCCTACTCTGCCGCCGGGCCTGCCCGCCTTGAGGCTTCGCGTTGGTCCTCGTCGCGCCATCGCTCGCGGATAGCACAATCGAGGCCGGCGGAGGTTCCTGCCGGATCACCGATCCATACTGCTGCTTGCTTTCGCTGACGCCCGCCCGGCGGGCTTCGGGGGTATGATTTCATGAAGTCTAACCCCGCCCGCAGGCGACAGTCAAGGAATTTCGACGATTTTTAGAAAAACGCATAGTCACTTAACTGGTTGGCTTGCCGCCCGGTCGCGCCGTCGCAGCGGTCGCCGCGCGCGGACTTCTCACGTCCACTCTTCGGCTGTCGATCCACCATTCGGCGGCGGGCACGCGGGCCGCTGGTCGAATCCGCGCGTGTCGCGTCCGTAGCCATGGGCACGCTCTACCTCGTGGCGACGCCGATCGGGAACCTCGACGACATCAGTGTGCGGGCCCTGCGCACCCTGGCCGACGTGCCACTGATCGCGGCGGAGGACACGCGGTCGGCGCGCCGGCTGCTCGACCACTTTGGCGTCCGCGCGGCGCGCCTCGTCAGCTACAACGATCACAGCAAGCGCGCGCGTCTGCCGACGCTGCTCGCCGCTCTCAACGACGGCGACGTGGCCGTTGTCAGCGACGCCGGCATGCCGGGGATCAGCGACCCCGGCCACGACCTCGTCGTCGCGGCGGTCGCCGCCGGACACGTCGTGGTACCGATCCCCGGGGCATCGGCAGTGGTTGCGGCGGTGGCGGCAAGCGGCCTGCCATCGCGGCGCTTCCACTACCTGGGCTTCCTGCCACGCCAGGGCGGTCCGCGACGCGCGGCGTTGCGGTCAGCGGCGCAGGGCGGCGACACGCTCGTCATCTTCGAATCGCCGCATCGCCTTCGGGGGACGCTCGCCGACCTGCAGGCGGCGCTCGGCGACCGGCGCATCGCCATCTGCCGCGAGCTGACGAAGCTGCACGAGGAGATCTGGCGCGGCAGCGTATCGGCGGCGCTCGCGCACTTCGCGGAACCGCGCGGCGAGTTCACGATCGTCGTGGAAGGCGGCGGCGCCGCCAGCGAGCGGGAGGGTGAGCGCGTCGAAGACGTGGTGCGTGAGCTGCGCGAGTCGGGAACCAGCGCCCGGACGGCCGTCGCCGAGGTCGCGCGACGCTGTGCCGTGCCGCGACGCGAGGCGTACCGCGCCTGGCACGCCGGAGCGCCCGAAGATTGACGTCGGGTCCTCGCGTGGCGTCGGCGCGGCCGCGGCTGCCGAGAGCCGATGGGCGCGCGTGAGAACTGTTATCGGCCGTGAAACCGCTTCAGCCGGAACGGCTTGATGATAGAATGCCGATGCATTGAGTCGAGAATCACAATCGGGCCGCAACATTCTCGTCGCGGTGGCTTGGCCGTACGCCAACGGCCCGCTCCACCTCGGCCACGTCGCCGGCGCCTATCTGCCGGCGGATATCTTCGCGCGCTATCACCGGATGGCCGGCAACCGCGTGCTGATGGTCTCCGGCAGCGACCAGCACGGCACGCCCGTGACCGTGCGCGCCGACAACGAAGGCGTCGCGCCGCAGGAGATCGTCGACCGCTTCCACCCACAGTTCCTCGAGCTGTGGGAGAAGCTCGGCATCACGTTCGACCTCTTCACGACGACCGGCACGCAGACGCACGCAGAGGTCGTACACGACATGTTTCGCCGGCTGCTCGAGCGCGGCGACATCTACCGTCAGACGACGCAGCAGTTCTTCGACCCACAGGCGGGGCGCTTCCTGCCGGACCGGTATGTCGAGGGCACCTGCCCGCACTGCGGCTTCGAGCGCGCGCGCGGCGACCAGTGTGACAACTGCGGCCGCACGCTCGACCCCGGCCAGCTCGTCAATCCGAGGAGCAAGCTCACCGGCACGACACCGGACATGCGCGACACGGAGCACTTCTTCTTCCGCCTGAGCCGCTTCCAGGAGCCGCTGCTGGAATGGCTGCGCGGACGCAGCGGCTGGCGCAAGCACGTGCAGAACTTCAGCATCGGCTGGGTCGAAGAGGGGCTGCACGACCGGGCGATCACGCGCGACCTCGACTGGGGAGTCTCGGTCCCCGTCGAAGACCTCGGCCCGGGAAAGCGGATCTACGTCTGGTTCGAGGCGTTCATCGGCTACCTGTCCGCGTCGAAGGAGTGGGCGGAGCGCGAGGGCGAGCCGGAGGCGTGGCGAGCGTGGTGGGAGGACGCGGACGCAGGCACGTACTACTTCATCGGCAAGGACAACATTTTCTTCCACACAATCTTCTGGCCGGCGGTGCTAATCGCGTACGGCGGCCTCAACCTGCCCACCGACGTACCGGCGAACCAGTACGTCACATTCAAGGGCGAGAAGGCTTCGAAGAGCCAGGCGGTCGGCGATTCCGCCCTGTCCTATCTCGAACGCTACCAGGCCGATGCGATCCGCTACGCGCTCGCAGCCAACCTGCCGGAACAGTCCGACACGGACATGACCGAGGCGGAGATCGTCCGTCGCAACAACGACGAGTTGGTAGCGACATGGGGGAACCTCGTGAACCGCGTGCTGGCGATGACGCATCGCACGTTCGAGGGGCGCGTGCCGCAACCCGGCCCGCTGGACCGCCGCGACGAGGCGGTCCTCGACGGCGCGCGGACGGTCGTCCACCAGGTCGGTCAGTTGATCGAGGCGGTGCACCTGAAGGCGGCGCTGGCGACGGCGATGGGGTTCGCGCAGGAAGTCAACGGCTATCTGAGCGAGAGAGAGCCATGGAAGACGGCGAAGAGCGACCGCGAGCGGACGGCAACGTCCCTCTACGTCGCCCTCTGTGCTATAACCGCGCTGGATGTGGCGCTGTACCCGTTCCTGCCGTTCTCCAGCGAGCTCGTATACCGCTCGCTCGGGCTGCCGGGAAGCATCGATGAGACGGGATGGCGCGCGAGCCGCCCCGCGTCGGGGACGGCGCTCGGGCCGGCAGAGCCGCTGTTCAGGAAGATCGAGACCGCTGAGGGGAAGGCGCGCCTGTCGGCATGACCACGCGTCTCGTCGATACCCACAGCCACATCCACGACCCGGATTTCGCACGCGATCGGCCGGAGGTCGACGCCGCGATCGAGCGGGCGCGCGACGCCGGCGTGACGCTGATCGTCACGCTCGGGCAGAATCTGCGGGACAGCGAAGCGGCCGTCGCCTGCGCCGACGCGCACCCGCAGGGCGTCCTGGCGGCTGCGGGTGTGCATCCGCACAACGCGAAGGACGCGAGCGACGGCGACCTCGATGCGCTCGAAGCGCTCGCCTCGGACCCGCGGGTGGCGCTCGTCGGCGAGATCGGGCTCGACTACTATCGCCTGTTGTCGCCGCGAGCCGAGCAGCGGCGCGTCTTCGCGCGTCAGCTGGAGACGGCGCGGCGCGTCTCGAAGCCGGTCGCCGTGCATGCGCGCGAGGCGCACGAGGACGTGCTGCCGCTGCTCGCGGAGTGGTCGCGGGCGATCGGTGGCCGCCTGCCCGACGGCCGGCCGCCGGGGGTGATGCACTACTTCAGCGGCGATGCGGCGCTCGCGCGCCGCTACATCGAACTCGGCTTCGTGATCTCCGTCCACACGTCTGTGACGCACCCGAAAGCCGTGCAACTTGTCGACGTCGTGCGCACGACGCCTCTCGAGCATCTCGTCGTCGAGACGGACAGTCCGTACGGGGCGCCGCAGAGGTATCGCGGGAGGCGGAACGAACCGGCGTATCTGCGGGAGGCGGCAGCGCGCATCGCCGAGATCAAGGGGATGAGCATCGAGGCCGTCGCCGAGGCGACGACGGGCACCGCCGAGCGCCTGCTCTGCGCGGCGGTACCGGCAGCATCGGGGAGCGGAACTTGAACGCGAAGGTCGCCACTTCGATCTACGGCCCCGTGCAGGAGGACCTCCAGCGCGTCGAGGACGCGCTTGAGCGCGTGAAACAGGTCGATGGCTTCCCGATGCTGGCGAAGATGCTGGCGCACGTGCTGGCGGGCGGCGGCAAGCGGATCCGCCCGGCGATCGCCCTGCTCGCCGGCAAGTTCGGCGCCTACGACGGCGGGCTGCTCGTGCCGCTGGCGGCGTCGATCGAACTGCTGCACACGGCGACCCTGGTGCACGACGACGTCATCGACGCGTCGCCGTCGCGGCGCGGGCGCGACACGGCGAACGCACTGTTCAACAACGCCGCTTCCGTCATGCTGGGCGACTTCATGTTCGCGCACTCCGCCGAGCTCATCGCGCGGACGGATAATACGGACGTCGTGCGGCTGTTCGCGCGCACGCTGCTGGCGATCGCCGGCGGCGAGCTGCACCAGGACATGAGCGCCTACGAGTACGGGCAGGACACGCTGACCTACTTCGGGCGCATCGAAGGCAAGACGGCGTCGCTCTTCGCCACCTCGGCGGAGGGCGGCGCGATGGTCGCCGGCTGCGCGCCGGATCGGCGCGAGGCGCTGCGCCAGTACGGGCTCAACGTCGGCATGGCGTTCCAGGTCGTCGATGACATCCTGGACTTCGCCGGCGACGAGGCGGAGATGGGCAAGCCGATCGGCAGCGACCTGATGCAGGGGACGCTGACGCTGCCGTCGCTGCTGCTGATGGACCGCTACCCGAAGGACAACCCCATCAAGAGGGCGTTCCGCACGCGCAAGCCGAAGGAGCAGCACGTCGCCGAGGCGGTGTCCATGGTGCGCAACTCCGACATCCTCAACGAGTCGTACGCGGTCGCCCGCGACTTCCGCGAGCGCGCGCTGGCGTCTGTGCGCGGGCTGCCAGCGGACGATGCGCGGGCGTCGCTGGAGGCGATCGCCGACTGGACGATTGAGCGCCGGACCTGACCGCCGCAGGCGCACGTCCTGCGCCGGCGTTGCTATCATGAACGGCGATGCCGATCTACGAGTACGCCTGTTACGACTGCAAGCGCTTCGTCGAGGTGATCACGCGGCGCGTGTCGGATGACTTCGAGGCGCGCTGCCCGGAGTGCGGCGGCGCCCGGTTGAGCCGCATGGTCAGCAGCTTCGCCTTCCACCTGTCGTTGCAGTCGAAGCTCGAGCAGCTCGACCCGAAGTATGACAAGATGATCGATGCGTCGAGCCCCGAGCTCTCGTTCGACAATCTGGTGAAGAAGTACAGGCTCGACCGGCCGATGTCGACGCCGGAGGAGCGCAAGAAGTTCAGGGAATCGGGCAGCAAGGGGCTCATTCCCGAGTAGCGTCGAAACAGGCGACCGGACGGCGGATCGGGCGTCGACGGCGGTCAGGCGCGAGGAGCAGGAGATGAGGGCGACGCGGAAGATCTTCGACATCCACATGCACTTCCCCCGCAACTGGGAGAAGCCGGAGGAAGACCCGGCGCCGCTCGTCGAGAACCTCTACGAGAAGGCGGTCGCCGCCGGCATCACGAAGGCGAACTTCCTCTGCGGCGGCCGCTGGGGCATCTCGCACGAAGAGGCGATGAGGCACGCGCAGCGCCACCCGGACCTCTGGATCCCGACGGCGATGATCGACCCCGAGACGACGACGCCCGCGCGCCTGGTGGAGCTCGTCGAGATGGGCTACCAGGGCCTGAAGATGATCGGCGTGCTGCGCGACTACGACTGCCCCGACTACTTCCCCATGTACGAGAAGGCGCAGGAGCTGAACCTGCCGATCCTGCTGCACATGGGCGTGATCGGCGGCGGCATCGACTACGCGATCACGCATCCGCGGCGAGACCCGCAGGCGGCGGAGTCGTACAATCGCTGGACGTCGTCGCCGCAGATGGCGCAGGGCCGAAACATGTCGGCCATGCGCATGCGGCCGTTTCACCTCGATACGATCGCCAACAACTTCCCGCGGCTGCGGCTGATCGGCGCCCACCTCGGCGGCACCGGCAACTACGACGAGGCGGCGTCCGTCGCCCGCTGGCGGCACAACGTCTTCTTCGACTTCAGCGGTGGCACGACGATCGAGCGGCACGCCGTCGAACGCGGGCTGATCGGCCGCGAGATCGGCTACGAGAAGCTGATCTTCGGCTCCGATTGCCAGCCCGATAGCATCGCCGATCACATCAGGCGCTGGGATGCGATCTTCCAGCTGCTCGACGTGCCGGAGGACTGCCGCGAGCGTATGTGGTGGCTGAACGGCGCCGAGATTTACGGCCTCGAACCGGCGCACTGGGTCGGCAGCAAGTAGGCGACGCTAGCAGGGTGCTGATAAAGGGGTATGCACTGAATAACACTCCGTCAAGCCAGGATCAGAATCGGATCGAGCGCGAGCCATAACGCGTCCAGAACCGAGTTTTTCAGCACCCTGCTAGCGCTGTCCCCTCTCCCCGAGCTTCGCCCTCCGGCCGAGGCGGCACCCTGCCGTCGTGCCGGCGACGGGCGCGCGCATGCCGACGCGACGGGATGCGCTTCGCCCTCCGATCTCGCCGCGCGCGCCGTCACCTTTTCGCGGCTCCCGCGGTTAGGCATCTCGGAGGCGCGGTCCCTCTCCGCCGGAGGCGCGGGGAGCGACGCGAGGAGTGAACATGCGGACGAAGTTGATTGCGGCGGTGCTCGGCGCGGCGCTTGTCGGCCTGGCGGCCGTCGGGGCGTTCGCGGCGCAGGACGCCGTGCGCACCCAGGTCGATGTGACGGTGACCGCGACGAACACCGCCCCGGCGGCCGATCCGCCGACGTCGACCAGCACGGCCGAGGGCACGGCGACCGGGACGCCGCAGGCCACGGCGACAGCCACAGCCACCGCGACGGCCACCGGCACGCCAGGGGCGACGAAGACCCCGGGGGCCGACGAGACCGAGGGGCCCGGCGGCGGCCAACGCGACGTCCACGGCATCCCGACGACCAATCCGGCGCATCGACCGGGCGACGGCGACGGCGAGTGCGAGCCCGGGGAGACGGCGATCAAGACGACGCCGAGCGGCGAGCGCGTGAACGTGCCGTGCCAGGCGGTGCAGCGCGGCAACGACGGCAAGCTAACGGGGAAAGACAAGACGCCGGGCGCCGGCGACGCCACGGAGACGCCGGACGACTGACCATCGCCGCAGGGGAGCGCCAGAGGCCCGGACAGCTGTCCGGGCCTCTTCTGCTTGTGATGACGGCGGTGTGTCCGGCAGCCCGCGTCCCGCCGGCGGTCCGTACCCGACTCGGCGCCCCTCGCCCAAGCGCTTCAGCCGGCGTCGTGACCAGGCCCCGAATGCGAATCCCGCGCGATCCACCCCCGCACCGCTCGCCTCTCGCCGGTGGGCGAGAGTCGACGGCGAGGCGCCAGCGCGGCGCTCGTCGTAAGGGAGAGTCCCGAGCGCCATGCCGCTGGCGCGCGTCGATACTCCGTACGGTCGGAACGCTGTGATATCCTCGAAGTACGGGGGTTACGCCTCCGAACCGGAAAGAACAGGCCGTTTTGGGAACCCGCTGTACCCTCCTCCGGCCCGGACTCACCGACTACCAGCGCGCCTGGCGGCTGCAGCGGCGCTTGGCCGACGCGGTGCGCGCGGGCGGCGAACCAGCGCTGATCCTCCTCGAACACCCACCGACGTACACGCTCGGCGCTCGCGGCGCGGGCGAGCATCTGCTGCTCTCGCGCGAAGCATTGGCGGCGGGCGGCGCCAGCGTCATCGAGAGCGACCGCGGCGGTGACGTGACGTTTCACGGCCCCGGACAGCTCGTGGCCTACCCGATCTTCGACCTGCGCCGCTTCGGCCTCGGGCCCGTCTCGTATGTGCGCGGCCTCGAAGCCGTCTGCATCGCGACGGTCGGGTGCTTCGGCGTCGTCGCCGGGCGCGTCGCGGGCCGGCCCGGCGTCTGGGTACGCGGCACAGGCGGACGCCCGGACGCCAAGATCGCGGCCATCGGCGTGCGCGTCTCGCGTGGTGTGACGACGCACGGCTTCGCGCTGAACGTCAACACCGACCTGCGCTGGTTCGATCACATCGTGCCGTGCGGGATCCGCGATGCGGGTGTGACGTCGCTGCGCGAGACGACGGGCGCACCGGCCGGGATGGCGGCGGTCGAGGACGCGCTGATCGCGGCCTTCGCGGCGGAGTTCGGGTTGGCGTTCGTCGAGGATGCGCCGGCTGTGGCAGTCGAGACGACGGGGAGGCAGCCCGAGCTTCCTCCCTGCGATCCCCGGCCGGCGGTTCGTGACGAAGCGATCGAGGTGACGGTTGGTCGCTGAGGCACGCCGCGAACGCAAGCCGGAATGGCTCAAGGTGCGCTTCCCCGGCGGCGAGCGCTACCAGCAGCTCAAGTCGCTGATGCGTGAGCAGGACCTGCACACCGTCTGCGAAGAGGCCCATTGCCCGAACGTCGGCGAGTGCTGGAACGCCGGCACGGCGACCTTCATGATCCTCGGCGACGTCTGCACGCGGTCCTGCGGATTCTGTGCCGTGACCACCGGCCGGCCGGGCGTGGTGGACGCCGTCGAGCCGCTGCGCGTCGCGCGTGCCGTGCGCGCGCTCGGTCTCGACTACGTCGTGATCACGTCGGTGAACCGCGACGATGTGGCGAGCGGCGGCGCCGAGATCTTCGCCGCCTGCATCCGCGCGATCCGGCACGACGACCCCGGCGTGCGCGTCGAGGTGCTGATCCCGGACTTCAAGGGCAACCGCGAGGCTCTGGCGCAGGTCGTCGACGCGCGGCCGTTTGTACTGAACCACAACATCGAGACGGCGCCGCGGCTCTACCGGCGCGTGCGCCCGCAGGCGCGCTACGAGCAGTCGCTCGAGCTGCTGCGGCGCGCGAAGGCGATGGCGCCGGAGATGCTGACGAAGTCCGGCTTCATGGTAGGGCTCGGCGAGACGCGCGACGAACTGTTCGCCGTCATGCGCGACCTGCGCGCCCACGCCTGCGACATCGTCACCATCGGCCAGTACCTGCGCCCGACGCTGCGGCACCTGCCGGTGGAGCGCTACTACGACCCGTCGGAGTACCAGGCGTTCCGCGACTACGGCGCCGCGCTCGGCTTCACCCACATCGAGGCGGGGCCGCTCGTGCGCTCGTCGTACCACGCCGAACGGCAGACGGGCGGCGGCCGTCCGCGCGGCACCGAAATCATCCCGCTGGAGGCGCGAGATGCCTGAGTACGACGTCGCGATCGTCGGCGGCGGCCCGGGCGGCTACGTGGCGGCGATCCGCGCCGCGCAGCTCGGCATGACGGCCGTGCTCGTCGAGAAGGAGCGCGTCGGCGGGCTGTGCCTGAACTGGGGCTGCATCCCGAGCAAGAGCCTGCTGTGGAACGCCGAGGTCGTGAATCTCGTGCGGGACGCCGCGACGTATGGCATCTCCTTCGACAACCTCCGGCTCGATATGGGCGCGGCGATCGACCGCAGCCGCGGCGTCGTCGACCAAATGGTGAAGGGCGTCGAGTTCCTGCTGGCGAAGAACGGCGTGCGGACGGTGCAGGGTGAAGCGGCGTTCGCGTCGCCGCGACAGCTGCGGGTGCGCGGGCTCGACGAGCCGATCGACGCGAAGGCGGTGATCATCGCGACCGGCGCGCGGCCGCGACAGCTGCCGGGGCTGGCGCCGGACGGCGAGGTGATCTTCGGCAGCCGCGAGGCGTTGTCGCTGCGCGAGCGGCCGGAGAAGGTCGTGATCATCGGCGGCGGCCCGATCGGCGTCGAGTTCGCACAGTTCTGGCGGGCGTACGGCGTCGATGTGACGATCCTCGAGCTGCTCGACCATCTGCTGCCGCTCGAAGACGAAGAGGTGAGCCTGCAGCTGGAGCGGGCGTACAGGAAGCAAGGGATCAAGTTCGTCACCGGCGCCCAGGTGGCGGGCGCGGAGGCGCGCAACGGCCGCGCCACCGTCCGCTTCACAGCGAAGGGCGCCGAACAGGAGCTCGACGCAGACCGCGTGCTCATCGGCATCGGCTTCGAGGCGAACGTCGAGGCGCTGGCGCTCGACCGCATCGGCGTGCAGGTCGAGCGCGGGTACGTGAAGACGGGCCCGGAGCTGCAGACGACGGCGCCCGGCGTGTACGCGATTGGCGACGTGACGGGCCTGCTGAACCTGGCGCACGTCGCGTCGGCGCAGGGGGTGAGCGTCGTCGAGCGGCTGGCGGGGCAGACGCCGCCGGCGCTGCAGTACCAGCACATGCCGCGCGCGACGTACAGCCAGCCGGAGGTCGGCAGCGCCGGTCTGACGGAGAGGCAGGCGCGCGAGGCGGGCTACGAGGTCAAGGTGGGCAAGTTCCCGGTGCGGGCGAACGGCCGGGCGAAGGCGATCAACCAGAACGACGGTCTGATCAAGATCGTCTCGGATGCGGCGACGGGCGAGACGCTCGGCATCCATATGGTGGGGCCGATGGTGACGGAGCTGCTGACGGAGGCGTCGCTGGCGATGACGCTCGAGGCGACGCCGCGCGAGCTCGGCTGGACCGTCGCGGCGCACCCGACGCTGGGCGAGACGGTGAAGGAAGCAGCGCTGGCTGTCGCGGGCGAAGCGATCCACTTCTGGACGGAATGAGATGATGAGACAGGGCAAGAGCGGCACACTGACACAACGCCACGACGGCACCGGGCTGAGCGACGAGCAGGTCATCGGCCTGCTCCACAAGATGATGGAGATTCGGCGCTTCGAGGAGAAGGCGGCCGAGATGTACGCGCGCGGGAAGATTCACGGTTTCCTGCACCTCTACATCGGCCAGGAAGGCGTCGCGACGGGCGCGATCTCGGCGCTCCGTCCCGACGACTATATCGTCAGCCACTACCGCGAGCACGGCCACGCGCTCGCCCGCGGCCTTGACCCGAAGCGCATCATGGCGGAGCTGTTCGGCAAGGAGACGGGCGTCACCGGCGGCCGCGGCGGCTCGATGCACCTGTTCGACGTCAGCAAGTCGTTCATGGGAGGTTATGCGATCGTCGCCGGCCACATGCCGCTCGCCTGCGGCCTTGCGCTCGCCGAGCAGTACAAGGGCACGGAGCGCATCGCGGCCAACTTCCTGGGCGACGGCGCGGTGAACGAGGGCGAGTTCCACGAGGCGCTGAACCTCGCCTCGGTCTGGAAGCTGCCGGTGCTGTTCGTCGTCGAGAACAACTTCTACGGCATGGGCACGGCCGTCCAGCGCGTCTCGGCGACGGTCGAGGTGTACAAGCGCGCGGCTGCGTACGGCATCCACTCCGAGCAGGTCGACGGCATGGACGTGCTGGCCACGCACGAGGCCGTCGCGCGGCTCGCCCAGCGCGTGCGCTCCGGCGACGGGCCGGCGTTCCTCGAGGCGATCTGCTACCGCTTCCGCGGCCACTCGATGGCCGACCCCGAGTTCTACCGGAAGAAGGAAGAGATCGAACGCTGGCGCGCGCTCGACCCGATCGAGCAGATGAAGCGCCGTCTGCTCGCCGACGGCCTGATCTCCGGCGACGATGTCGCGCGCATGCAGGCGGAGGTCGACCGGACGGCGACGGAGGCGGCGGAGTTCGCCGAACAGAGCGCCTTCCCATCACGAGAGAGCCTGATGCGCGACGTCTACGCCGACGGCGCGCGCGGGGAGGAGGCGCCGCATGCCTGACATCACCTATCGCGAGGCGCTGCGGCAGGCGCTGCGCTACCAGCTCGAACACGACGAGCGCGTCTTCCTGATGGGGGAGGACATCGGCGCCTACGGCGGCTCGTACGCCGTGACGAAGGGCTTCCTCGAGGAGTTCGGCGAGCGCCGTGTGAAGGACACGCCCATCTCGGAGTCGGTGGTCGTCGGCGCCGGCATCGGCGCGGCGATGGCCGGGCTGAAGCCGATGGTCGAGCTGATGACGATCAACTTCAGCTTGCTGGCGATCGACCAAATTGTGAACAACGCCTCGAAGCTGCACTACATGTCGAACGGGCAGATCCGCGTGCCGCTGGTGATGCGGATGGCGGGCGGCGCCGGCAGCCAGCTGGGAGCGCAGCACTCGCACAGCCTCGAAAGCTGGTACGCGCACGTGCCGGGCCTGAAGGTCGTCGTGCCGGCGACGCCGTACGACGCCAAAGGTCTGCTGATGACGGCGTTCGAGGAGGAGAACCCCGTCGTCTTCATCGAGCACACGGCGCTGTACGCCTCGAAGGGCGAGGTGCCGGAGGACGTCTACCGGCTGCCCTTCGGCGCCGCCGAGGTGTTCCGCGCCGGCACGGACGTGACGCTCATCGGCTATTCCGGCAGCGTGCACCAGGCGTTCCGCGCCGCGCAGCAGCTCGAGGAGGAGGGCATCGACGCCGAGGTGCTCAACCTGCGCACGCTCCGGCCGCTCGACGTCGAGGGGATCGTCGCGTCCGTGCGGAAGACGAGCCGCGCGATCGTCATCGAGGACGACTGGAAGTTCGGTGGTTTCGGCGGCGAGATCGTCGCCCTGATCCAGGAGCACGCCTTCGACTACCTCGACGCGCCCGTGCTGCGCTGCTCCGGCTCCGACGTGCCGATGCCGTATTCGATGGCGCTCGAGCAGGCGGCGCTGCCGCAGGAGGCGGGCATCGTCGAGCTCGCGCTCAACCTGTGTGAGGGGGTGACCCCGTGATCTCGGAAGTCGTGATGCCGCAGATGGGCGCCGATATGACCGAAGGCACCGTGCTGCGCTGGCTCAAGCACGAGGGCGACGAGGTGGAGCGCGGCGAGATCATCGCCGAGATCGAGACCGACAAGGCCAACGTCGAGATCGAGGCGTTCGAGGGCGGTACGTTCCGCAAGACGCTCGCCGGTGAAGGCGACGTCGTGAAGGTCGGCGAAGTGATCGCCGTGATCGCCGCGCCGGCCGACGACATCGCGAAATACGACGGCACGCCGGCAGACGCCGCGGCCGCGGCGGCGGTGGCGGAGCCGGCGGCGATCACCAGCGCGCCGACGGAGGCATCGCCCACGGTGCACGCCCAGCCGACGGCCGAACAGCCGCCGACGCCGCCGCCACCGGCCGGCGTGCATCATCCGCAGCCGACGACGCAGCAATCGCAGCCGGAGCACCTGCGCCGAACCGACGATGGCGACGGACAGCGGACGAACGGACGCGTGCACGCGTCGCCGCTGGCGCGGCGCATCGCCGGCGACCGCGGGATCGACTTGGGACAGGTGCGTGGAAGCGGCCCCGGCGGTCGCATCCTCCGGCACGACGTCGAGGAGTACGCGCAGGGGGGTGGCCCGCCGTCGCCGCCGATGCGGACGGAGCCGGCGGGCGCGGGGCAGCGTGAGCAGCCGGCGACAGAGACCGTGCGCGCGCACCGGCAGGGCGGGGCGGCAGGCGACGTCGTGCCGATGAGCCGCATGCGCCAGGCGATCGCCCGGCGGATGGCGCAGAGCAAGCGCGAGGCGCCGCACTACTACCTGCTCGTCGACGTCGATATGACCGGGGCGCTGGCGCTGCGCCGCCAGCTCAACGACGCGCAGAACACCGATGAGCTCCGGATCAGCATCAACGACCTGATCGTGAAGTCCTGCGCGATCGCGCTGCAGCGGCACCCGCGCTTCAACACGACGATCAGCGGCGACGAGGTGCGGCAGCATGCGGATCAGCACGTCTGCATGGCGATCGCGCTCGACGACGGGCTGATCGCGCCGGCGGTCATCGATGCCGGCCGCAAGACGCTCACGGAGGTCGCGCGGGACACCAAGGACCTGGTGCTCCGCGCGAAGGGCGGGGCGCTGCGGGCGGAGGAGCTGAGCGAGGGCACGTTCACCGTCACGAACCTCGGCGCCTACGGCATCGAAACGCTGATCGGCATCATCCAGCCGCCGCAGACGGCGATCCTCGGCGTCGGCAGCGTGCTCGACCAGCCGGCGGTACGCGAGGGCGTCGTCGGTGTGAAGCAGCTGATGAAGGTGGCGCTCTCGGCGGATCATCGCGTGACGGACGGTGCGCAGGGAGCGCAGTTCCTCGCCGAGATCAAGGCGCTGCTGGAGCAGCCGCTCCGCCTGCTGCTGTGAGTGTCACCCGAAGGGCCAGGATCTACTTCCGGCGGAGGCTGAAGGCGAGCGTGGCGATGACGAGCGCGGGCAGAACAACTTCGGCGAGCCGTGCGTAGTCGGCGCGGGCCAGCGCATAGCCGACGACGAGGACGGCGACGCCGCCGATCGCCAGGACGATCGAGTCGCCGACGATGAAGTCGTACCAGAACTGACCGAAGCCGGCGATCCAGCGCATCAGCGGCTGCCCCCACCCAGCGCCGACAGCGGTGACGCCGCCGCGCGGCGCTGGAGCAGCGTCGTCAGCAGCCACGCCGTGCCGCCGTAGACGGCCGCCAGCACGAGCAGCGTCACGTCGCCGAGCATCCAGTCGACGCCGATACCTTCGCCGCCCCAGAAGGTGCCGAACGACACGAGGGCGGTGCCGACGACGAACTTGATCCCGTTCTCCGGTACGGCAGTCAGCGGCCGGTGCACGGCGACGCCGATGGCGCCGACGAGCAGGGCGGCGAGCAGCGCGCCGCTGATCGCCAGGTCGAAGCGGCCGCCGCTGTTGGCGCCGAACGTGAGGACGATGAATGCGACCTCGAGGCCTTCGAGGAAGACGCCCTTGAACGAGACGACGAAGCCGCTCCAGTCGAGCTCGTGAGGGGCGATCGGCGTGGCGGCACGCAAGCCGGCGACTTCACGCTCGAAGATCTTCTCTTCGTCGTGCAGCGCCTTCAGCCCCGAAGCACGCTGGATCGCCTTGCGCAGCCATTGCAGCCCGAAGACCAGGAGGAGGGCGCCCACGAACACGCGCAGCGCATCGAGCGGGACGTAGTGCACCAGCGAGGGGCCGAGCAGCCCAACGACGACGGCCAGCGCGACGAGCGCGGCGACCACGCCGAGGAGCGCCGTCCGCCAGTTCTGCGTGAGGCCGACAGCCAGGACGATCGTCAGCGCCTCGACCATCTCGACGCAGGAGGCGAGGAACGACGACCCGACGAGCAACACGCCACTGACCACGCTGCCTCCTCGACCGCTTCGGCGACTCGCCCCATCGATGATATCGCGCGACCGGCGTTCGAGCATCGCAGGACGACGATCCCTCTGACCAGCAGCGGCGGTGATCGAGCGGCGCTCGGCGCCGACGTGCGGCGCGATGTTACGGGCGCAGCCAACGGAGGAAGGCGTCGGACGCCTCCCGCCAGACGTCGTCCCGGGTACGGCCGCTGGATCGCGCGACCGCGAAGCCGTGGTCGACGTCTTCGAGCAGGTGGACGCGCGCACGCGGCATCGTGCCGGCGACAGCGGTCAGCTCCTCCGGCGAGGCGAAAGCGTCGCGCGTGCCGCTGCACAACAGCGTGCGCGCCCGCACCGAAGGCAGGTGTGCGTCGCGCCGCTGCGCCGGCCGCCCGGGCGGATGCAGCGGGTAGGCGAAAAGCGCCAGCGCATCGACGCGCTCGCCCTGACCGACGACCTGCGAGGCGATGCGGCCGCCCATCGACCGGCCGCCGATGCAGAGCTTCATGCCGGGCTCGGACGCCGCGGCGATGACCGCGCGCCACGTCGCTTCGAGCAGCGGCGGCCGGTCGGGTGCGCGGCGGCCGGCCTCCCTGTACGGGAACTGGAAGCGCACGAGCGTGACGCCGGCTTCCGGCAGGCGCGCGGCGAGGAAGGCGCCGAAGCCATCGTCGATGCCCGCTCCGGCGCCCGGCGCGTAGATGAATAGCCAGCGTGGCCGCGCGGCCCGCGTCCGCACGGCGGTCACCGCGCCCACAGCGGGGACATCGATGCGCAGGCGCCGTCCGTCCACGCCCGGCCTAGCGGCCTTCGGCGACGGCGATGCGTCGCAGGACGAGGCCGACGAGCGGCACGAGCTCATCCGTCGAAGGCGCGACACTCGCCGCCGAGCCGACGACGGCGCTCACGGCGCCCAGGCGGAACGCCACGACGAGCAGCGTGATGTCGACCGTGAAGCCGCCGGTCTGCACCTTGCCCGCGAGGTTGAACGCTGCAGAGCCATCGCCGATCGTCGGGAAGTTCACCGGCGTCACCTTCACCGCTGCCGGGTCCATGAACAGGCTCCCGAACGCCTTGATGAGCGTCGATGGGTCGCGCTGGTACGCCGCAGCCGCCTGGGCCGCACAGTCAGCGGCGCCGCGCGACGTCGCGTACACCGTCACGGCTGAGAAGAACGAGACGGTCTCGCCGGCGACGTACCTGCCGGTGACATCGGCCGGCTGGGCCGTGGTGGTGCGGGCGAGCAGCCGGCCACACCGCGTGTTCGAGGCGGCGACGGTGGGCTCGGTGTTGGCGGCGGCGTTGTCCTGCGACGCGTCGGCCGCCAGCTTCCAGCCGAGCGCCGGCCGCGGCAGGTCCGCGGGCTTCAGCACTACTGCGTCGAGGAGCGCTGGCGCCGCCTCGGCCGTGAACGGGGTGCCTTCGGGCACCGGGGTGCTGGTCGCCGCCGGTCCACGCGTCCGCGTCGCCGCACCGTTCGCACCGCCGGCGCAGGCGACGACGAACGCGACGAGTACGACCGGGAGCACCCACAGGAATCGTCGCATCGGACCTCCGCGGCGTGTCGCCCGCGCGATGAATGCCGTTCAGCGGGGAGCATCGCGCACGGCGGGATGGCTGTCAACCGAGGCAGCGCGCTCGGCCGAGGTCGACGCCGCGGCCGTGATTGCGCACCTCCGGCGTCGGATGGGCCGAGGCAGCGGAACGAGAGGATCGGCAGCGCTGCTGCTCGTTCCAGGCCACTGTGCCCGATACGATGTCCGTGGAGGCAGGGCATGAGCTTCGACGCCAAGTGGAACTCCCGCACGATCACGGACGGCCGCGACCGCGCCGCGGCACGCTCGTATCTCTACAGCATCGGTCTCACGAAGGAGGACATGGGCAGGCCGTTCGTCGGCATCGCCAACACCTGGGTGGGGACGATGCCGTGCAACTTCAACCTGCGCGCGCTGGCGGAGAAGGTGGCCGACGGCGTGCGGCGCGCTGGCGGGACGCCGCTCGAGTTCAACACGATCGCCATCAGCGACGGCATCACGATGGGCACCGAAGGCATGAAGACGTCGCTCGTTTCGCGCGACCTGATCGCCGACTCGATCGAGCTCTGCGCGCGCGGCTACATGTTCGACGCGCTGGTGTGCCTCGTCGGCTGCGACAAGACGATTCCGGCGGCGGCGATGGCGCTGGCGCGGCTCGATACGCCGGGCATCGTGCTGTACGGCGGCTCGATCCTGCCCGGGCGCTTCGACGGCCGCGACGTGAACATCCAGGACGTCTTCGAGGGCGTCGGCCAAAACGCCGCCGGCACGCTCTCCGATGCGGACCTCGAGCGGCTCGAGCAGGCGGCCTGCCCCGGCCCGGGCGCGTGCGGCGGCCAGTTCACCGCGAACACGATGGCGCTGGCGATGGAGTTCCTCGGCCTCTCGCCGATGGGGAGCGCGAGCGTACCCGCGGTTGACCCTCGCAAGGACGACGTCGGCGTGCGCGCCGGCGAGGTGGTGATGGAGGTGCTGCGCCGCAACCAGCGCCCGCGCGAGGTCCTCACGCGGCAGGCGTTCGAGAACGCGATCGCCGGCGTCGCGGCGACCGGCGGCTCGACGAACGCCGTGCTGCACCTGCTCGCCATCGCCCACGAGGCCGGCGTGCCGCTGACCATCGATGACTTCGACGCGGTCAGCGCGCGCACGCCGCTGCTCGCCGACCTCAAGCCCGGCGGACGCTACGTGGCGGCGGATCTCGACCGCGCCGGCGGCGTCCAACTCGTCGCGCGCAGGCTCGTCGACGGCGGATTCGCCGACGGCGCGCAGGCGACGCCGACCGGGACCTTCGCCGAGGCGTCGGCGACGGCCGTCGAGACGCCGGGGCAGGACGTCGTGCGGCCGCTGGCCAACCCGCTCAAGGCGACGGGCGGGCTGGTGATCCTGCACGGCAATCTGGCGCCGGAAGGCTGCGTGATCAAGGTCGCCGGCCACGAGCGCCTGACGCATCGCGGGCCGGCGCGCGTCTTCGACCACGAGCAGGACGCGATGGCGGCGGTCCTCGCACACGCGATCCGGCCGGGCGACGTCGTCGTCATCCGCTATGAAGGGCCGAAGGGCGGGCCGGGCATGCGCGAAATGCTCGGCGTTACGTCGGCGCTCGTCGGCGAGGGGCTGGGCGACACGGTGGCGCTGCTGACGGACGGCCGCTTCAGCGGCGCCACGCGCGGGCTGATGGCGGGCCACGTCGCCCCGGAAGCCTGCGTCGGCGGGCCGATCGCCGCCGTGCGCGACGGCGACCCGATCAGCTTCGACATCCCGAACCGGCGGCTCGACCTCGAGTTGAGCGAACACGAGATCGCGGCGCGGCTGCGCCACTGGCGGGCGCCGGCGCCGCGCTTCACGACGGGCGTCATGGCCAAGTACGCCGCCATCGTCTCGAGCGCGAGTACCGGCGCGATCACGACGCCGCGCTGGTGACGACGAGCCCGCCGCCGCCCCGCATATCCCCCAGCGCGCCTGAGCAGCGACGATGCCCGGCTCCCGCCGTGGACGAGCGGGCGTGCCATAGGTGAGCGGGTGCGAACCGTTGCAAGGCGAGGCGGGCGCTGACCGGGCGATCCTCTGGGACAACGATGGCGTCCTCGTCGACACGGAACCGGTGTTCTTCGAAGCCAACCGCCGGGAGCTGGCGGTCGTGGGGGTCGCGGCAAGCTGGGCAGATTTTGAGGAGATCAGCCTGCGTCGCGGCGAGAGCCTGTTGTCGCTATCTGGCCTCCACGGCGATGACTTGGGCGCGCTCTTCACGCGGCGCGACGCGTTGTACAGCGAGCTCTTGAGCAGTGGCGAGATCGTCATGGCCGGGATGGGCGATCTGCTCGAGCGCCTGGCGCCGCGCTTCCGCATGGTGGTCGTGACCTCGTCGCGTCGCAAGCATTTCGAGGTCATTCATGCGCGATCCGGGTTGATGCGCCACTTCGAGTTCCACGTCGTGCGCGAGGATTACCGTTTGGGCAAGCCGCATCCCGATGGGTATCTGGAGGCGCTCTACCGGATCGGCCTGCCAGCGGATCGCTGTCTGGCCGTCGAGGACTCGCCGCGCGGTGTCGCCTCGGCGCAGGCGGCAGGTCTCGAGGTCGTATTGTTCGCCCCCGGAGGCACGGGATCGGAGCGCGAGGTCGGCAACGTGTTGGCGCGGGTCACGAACGCGGAGGAGCTGGAGGAGGTGCTTGACGACTGGGCTGGGCGCGTGCCCTGAGCGCCCCATGACAGACGAAGGCACGACGCCTCGCCGGGCAATGGCGCTCGCGCGCGGCGCTCGCCGGTACACTCGAACCAGATGCTGAAGAAGCAACGCCTCGACGTGGCGCTGGTGGAGCGCGGGCTCGCGGAGTCGTGCGAGAAGGCGCGGGCGCTGATCCTCGCCGGCGAGGTGCGCGTCGACGGGCAGACCGAGGTGCGCGCGGGCGCCGGAGTGCTCGACGACACGGGCATCGAGGTCGCACAGCCGGCGCGTTTTGTGAGCCGCGGCGGCGAAAAGCTCGACCACGCGCTCGCGGTGTTCGCGATCGACGTCGCCGGCCGCGTGGCGCTCGACGCCGGCTCGTCGACGGGCGGCTTCACCGATTGCCTGCTGCAGCGCGGCGCGGCGCGCGTGTACGCCGTCGACGTGGGCTACGGGCAGCTGCACCAGCGGCTGCGCGCCGACCGGCGCGTGGTTGCGATGGAGCGCACGAACATCCGCACGCTCGCGGCCCTGCCGGAGGCGCCGTCGGTGGCGGTCGTCGATGCCTCGTTCATCTCGCTGACGACTGTGCTGCCGGCGGTGCACGCGCTCGTCGCGCCGGGCGCCGACATCGTACCGCTGGTGAAGCCTCAATTCGAGGCCGTTCGCGACGAGGTCGGCCGCGACGGCGTCGTGCGGGACCCGCTCGTGCGGGCGACGGTCATCGGGCGGGTCGCCTGGTGGTGCCTGCAGCGCGGAATGCGCGTGCGCGGTGTCGCCATGTCGCCGCTCGCCGGTCCGGCGGGGAACCGGGAGTTCTTCTTGTGGCTGCGGGTTGGTGGTGGGTGAGTCGCTCGAGAGCGAACGGTGGGACGAGTGATCCTGCCGACGCACACCACGCGGCGGCGCTCTCCTGACGTACGCGTCGCTCGGAGAGGTGACGGCCTGACCCGCGCACGGCAGGCGACGTGTGATCCTGTAGCTGAACAGCGGGCGTGATATCGTTTCGGCGAATGACTCTGCGGGAGGCAGGCTAACCGAAGCGCGATGGACAAGGTCGGCATCACGTATCATCCGAAGTCCGACGCCGCGCGGCGCGTCGCCGAGGAGCTGCGCGCGCGCCTCGTCGCGCGCGTACACGAGGTCTGGCTGGCATCGGCGTGGGACGAGGCGGCGAGCCGCGACCACATCGCCGGAACGCAACTCGTGCTCTGCTGCGGCGGCGACGGCACGGTGCTTCGGGCGGCGCGCGCCGTCATCCCGCATCCGACGGCGCTGCTCGGCGTCAACCTCGGGCGCGTCGGCTTCCTCACGGAGATCGCCCCGGCCGAGCTCTTCGAGCGGCTCGGCGAGATCGTCGGCGGCGCCGGCCGCATCGAGACGCGGGCGATGGTGGAGACGGAGACGATCCGCGCGGGCGAGGAGCTGCGCGAGCACTTCCACGCGCTCAACGACGTCGTCATCGGCCGCGCCGCCATCGGCCGCACGGTGCAGTTCGCCGTGCGAACCGACGACACGATGATCGGCACGTATCGTGCAGACGGCGTCATCGTCGCGACGGCGACGGGGAGCACGGCCTACTCACTGAGCGTCGGTGGGCCGATCCTGCACCCGGAGTCGCGCGAGATCATCATCACGCCGGTGGCGCCGCACCTGGCGCCGGCGAACACCGTCGTGCTGGCCGAAGGGTCGCGCGTCGAGGTGGAGATCTGGCCCGGGCAGAAGGCGATCCTGAGCATCGACGGCGAGCCGGACATGGACCTTGCGGGCGGCGACATTGTCCGCGTGCGGACGAGCAACCACGTCGCGCGCTTCCTGCGCCTCGGCCCATCCGGGGAGTTCTTCGAGCGCGTCGGGCGGCGGCTGAACTGGCTGCCTGAGTAGCGCGCCGGACGGCCGCCACCGCCGGCGCTCTCCCGCTCCGGGAGTAGGAGCCCGGCAAGAGGATGGCAGATGGCTGACCGGAGCGCGTTGAAGGCGAGGAGATGACGACGACACAACATCAGCTGCGCCGCGCTTCAGTCGGCGACGCGCAGGCGATCCACGACCTGGTGAACGCCTTCGCGCGGCGCGGCGAGATGCTGCCGCGGACGATGTCCGAGGTGTACCAGAACCTCCGCGACTTCTACGTCGTCCACGACGAGCGCGGCGAGGCGGTGGCGTGCGGCGGGCTGCACATCCTCTGGGCCGACCTCGGCGAGATCAAGTCGCTGGCGGTGCGCGAAGACCTCCATGGATCTGGCCTCGGCGGCCGTATCGTCGAAGCATGCATCGAGGAGGCGCGCGCGATCGGGCTGACGACAGCGTTCGCGCTGACGTACCGACCGGGCTTCTTCGAGCGCCTCGGCTTCGTGCAGGCGGACGTGATGACGCTGCCGCGCAAGGTATGGGGCGAGTGCTATCGCTGTCCCAAATTCCCGACCTGCAACGAGATCGCCATGGTGCGGGATCTGGGCGTGCGGTGACTCGCTTCTGGTCCATGGCGACTGGTGTTGGCGGCTGGTTTCTGGCGACCGGTGATTCGTGGATTGGACGCAAGAGAACTCGCGCGCAATGCGAGATGAGGTAACGATGCGAGACCTCGAAGAGGAGATGCCCGCGGTCATCGCAACGCGCCGGATCTTCGAAGGCAAGGTGATCGGCGTGCGGGTCGATACGCTGCGCCAGGCCGACGGCACGGAATACAGCCGCGAGGTCGTCGAGTACGCGGGCGCCGTCGTCGTCGTGCCCGTGGACCCGCACGGGCGCCTGCTCTTCGTCCGCCAGTATCGGCACCCGGCAGGCGCTTGGCTGCTCGAGCTGCCCGCCGGCGGCATCGACGATCGCGATACCTCGCCCGAGGACGCGGCGCAGCGCGAGCTGCGTGAGGAGACGGGACGGCGCGGCCGGCTGCGCCGCATCGGCGGCATGTTCCTGGCGCCCGGCTACTCGACGGAGTACCAGCACGTCTACGTGGCCACCGGGCTCGTCGAAGACTCGCTGGACGCCGACGAAGACGAAGACCTGCGTCTGCAGCCGCTCACGCTCGACGAGGCGCTCGCCGCCATCGACCACGAGGAGATCCGCGACGCGAAGAGCATCGCCGCACTCATGATGTACGTCCGCCGGGGCGACGGCACCGGCCGCGCGTAACGCAGGACGCGCATGACCGTGTGATGCGGGTCGTGCGGAGAGCGGCGACGGCCCGCGGGAGCGTCGCGTCCGGCACGACGGGCCGGTCTGGCAGCACATCCGGCGATCGCGCGGCGCGACGGCGTGCGCTATCGTCGAAGCACCGCCGTCCCTCGCTCGCGACGCCGCCGGATCAGCACGCTATGTACGTCATCGGCACCGCCGGCCACATCGACCACGGCAAATCGCTCCTCGTCGAGGCGCTCACGGGCACCGACCCCGACCGGCTGCGCGAGGAGAAGGCGCGCGGCATGACGATCGACCTCGGCTTCGCCTGGCTGACGCTGCCGGGCGGACGCGAGGTGAGCATCGTCGACGTGCCGGGCCACGAGCGCTTCATCAAGAACATGCTCGCCGGCGCCGGCGGCATCGACCTGGCGCTGGTGGTGGTCGCCGCCGATGACGGCGTCATGCCGCAGACGCGCGAGCACCTGGCGATCCTCGACCTGCTCGACGTGCGGCGCGGCGTCGTGGCGCTGACCAAGCGCGACCGCGTCGGCGACGAGTGGCTCGCGCTGGTCGCCGGCGAAATCAGCGAGATGCTCGCGCCGACGACGCTCGCCGGCGCGCCGGTCATCGCCTGCTCGGCACTCACCCGCGAGGGCCTCGGCGAGCTCCTCGCCGCGCTCGACGCCGCCGTCGACGCGCTGCCCGTCCGGCGCGACATCGGCCGTCCGCGCCTGCCGATCGACCGCGTGTTCACGATCGGCGGCTTCGGTACCGTCGTCACCGGCACACTCGTCGACGGCGCGCTCGCCGCCGGCGATGAGGTGGAAGTGACGCCGGGCGGCCTGCGCGGCCGCATCCGGGGCCTGCAATCGCATCGTGCGGCGATCGCGCGGGCGCAGCCGGGCATGCGGACGGCGGTGAACATCGCGGGGCTGCCGAAGGAGGCGCTGCGGCGCGGCATGGTGCTGGCGGCGCCGGGGACTCTGCGCGCGACCGCAGTCGTCGACGTCCGCGTGCGGGGCGTCGGCGCGGCCGCGGGCTCGCGCCCGGCGCGCGCGCTCCCGCACAACGCGCACCTCACCTTCCACAGCGGCGCCGCCGAGGCGAATGCGCGGCTCCGGCTCCTCGACGCCGACGAGCTCGCGCCCGGCGCCGAGGCGTGGGCGCAGATCAGGCTCGATACGCCGCTGGGCGTCGTCCGCGGCGACCGCTTCGTGCTGCGCACGGCCGACGACACCGTCGCCGGCGGCGTCATCGCCGACATCAGCGCCAGGCGGCACCGGCGCCGGGATCGGGCCGTGATCGCGTCGCTCTCGGCGATGCTCTCGCCTTCGACCGAGGAACGGCTGATCGAGGCGGTCGCGCGCATACCGCTGCGGGCCGCGCGCGACCTGGCCGGTGGCCTGTCGCTGGCCGAGCCGGACGCGCGCGATGCGCTCGACGCGCTCGCGGCTGCGGGCGTGGTGCGTCGGCTCGGCGACGGTGACGGCGTGCGCTACATGCTCGGTACCGACGCCGCGGCGCTCGGCCGGCGCGCGGAGGAGGCGCTGGCAGTGTTCCACCGCGAGCATCATCTGCGGGCGGGGATGCCGGCCGAGGAGTTGCGGTCGCGGCTGGGCCTCGACGGCGCAGCGTTCGCCGCCGTCGTCGCCACATGGCAGGGCGTGCGGCTCCGCGACGGCGTGGCGGCGCTCGCGTCGTTCGCGGCGGCGCCGACGGCGGAGGAGCAGTGGCTGGTCGAGGCCTATCTCGCGTCGCTGAACGTCGGCATCGCTTCGCCGCCGCTCCCGTCGCCGCTGCGGACCTGGTTGGCGCAGTCGGGCGAAATCGTCGACACCGGCGATGTCGTGTTCGAGGCGCGCGCCTTCGCTGCGATGAGCGAAGGCGTGCGCGCCTACGTCGCCGGCCACGGCGCGATCAGCATCGCGGAGGCGCGCGACCTCTTCGGCACGAACCGGAAGCGGGCGCAGGCGCTGCTGGAGGAGCTGGACCGCCGGCGGCTGACGCGCCGGGAAGGCGATGCGCACGTGTTGCCGTGAGCGCGGACGGAGCGCATCGGCAGTGCGATGCCTGCACTTCGCGGAGAGCCGACGGCAGCCGGCGAGCACCGAAACCCGTCGACCCCAACGACGAAGGACCGAAGCTGAAGCGTGAGAGCAGACTGTCGGCCGCCAGCGATCATCGCGCGATGCGCCACCGGCAGGCCGCGTGGCGGCGGCTGGGGGACCCGCTGCGGCGCAACCACGCCCCAGTGTCGGCGACAGTGGTCGGGGACACGCCGCACGTCGCCGCATCGCTTGGGTCATGACGCGCAGGCCCGCTGGCCTGCGAGAGCATGCACCGGCTCCCGCAATCGTCGTCGCGTGCTGGTGCGCGATGACGGCGGCCAGCTGGCCGCCCGTCAGGAGCAGATAACGAACGGCGCGTGGCCGGGGGCAGCAGCCGTTATTCGGCGGCCGCCTCCGCCGCGCGGGAACGCGCCTGGCGGCCGCTGAGACGGCGCCAGAGCCGCGGGATGTCGCCCTGCTGCCACGTCACGAGGAACATGCTGGCGATGAACACCGAGCTGTAGGTCCCCGTCGCGACGCCGATGAGCAGCGCGAGCAGAAAGTCGCGGATGCTGCTGCCGCCCAGCAGCAACAGCGCCAGCACCGAGAAGATGAGCGTCAGCGACGTGTTGAACGACCGGCCCATCGTCTGCAGCAAGCTGTGGTTGACGGCGTCCGGGAAGTTACGGATCAGCCCACGCGCCACGTTCTCTCGCACCCGGTCGAAGACGACGATCGAGTCGTGCACGCTGAAGCCGACGACGGTCAACACGGCGGTGACGAAGAACGTGTCGACCTGCACGTTGAAGAACTTCCCGAGGATCGAGAAGACGCCGACGACGAGCAGCACATCGTGCAGCAGCGCGACGATCGCTGAGACGCCGTAGCGCAGCGAGTTGGGCACGTTGCTGAACGACCACGTGATGTAGAGCGTGATGGCGACCGACGCCAGCAGCACGGCGATCGCCGCGTCCCGGCCGATCTGTTTCGACACCGAAGCCGACACCGAGGAGAACTCGATGAACTGCGACGTCTTGTTGCCCTTGGTATCGAGGAAGCCGCCGTGCGCATTCGCCAGCGCCGTCTCGATCTTGTCGCGCTCCGACGGCAGCGAGGGTCCGACCGGCGCCGTCCCGGCCGAGCCTTCGATCTCCTTCGTCTGGACGAGGAACTCGTTGTTCCCCGCCGTCTGCACCTGCGCCTCCGGGTAGCCGATCGATGACAACAGCGACTTCACCGCGCCCTGCGTCGTCGGCTGGGCGTAGCGGAACGAGAACGTCGTGCCACTGGTGAACTCGATGCCTGGCTGCAGCCGCGGCGGGATCATCAGCGAGATGACACCGGGGATGATCACGAGGAACGAGAAGAGATAGAACCAGTTGCGCTTCGCGACGAGGTTAAGCACCGTCCGCGCCCTCCACGCCCGTCGGGCCCACCGGCCCCAGGGCTCCTGCCGTCCGTTCGTCGATGTCCGGGTGGTCGTCGGTCCACAGCCAGAGCCGGCGCGCCAGCGGCGTCGCGATCGCCAGGCGCAGGAAGCCGCGCGTCACCGTGATCGCCGAGAAGAGGCTGATCACGACGCCGATCGCCAGGGTCAGCGCGAAGCCCTTGATCAAGGTCGACGAGAAGGCGTTGCCCATCCAGTACAGGATCGCCGTGGTGATCAGGGTCGAGCTGTTGCTGTCGCGGATCGATGGCCAGGCGCGGTCGAAGCCGGCGTTGACGGCGGGGATCAGGCTGCGGCCGCTCCGCAGCTCTTCCTTGGTGCGCTCGAAGATCAGGATATTCGCATCGACCGCCATGCCGACGGATAAGACGAACGCCGCGATGCCGGCGAGCGTCAACGTCACGGGGCCGGAGCCGGGGATGCCGATCTTGAAGATGGCCAGCACGACGGCGGTGTAGATGACGAGCGCGAGGCTCGCCAGCAGGCCGGGCAGCCGGTAGTAGAGCGTCATGAAGGCCATAATCAGCAGCATGGCGATGAGGCCCGCCTGCACGGAGTGGAGCACGGCCTGGTCGCCCAGCGTCGCATCGACGTCTTGCTGCTGGATCACGTTCATCGGAATCGGGAAGGCGCCATTGTTGAGGAAGGTCTTCAGCTTCCGCGCCGCATCGAGCGTCAGGCCCGTCGTCTGGCCTGTATTCGTGATCTCGCTCCGCACGCTGGGTGCGATGACAGTGCCGCTCTTGTCGCGGATCGGCTCGCCGTCGAGGAAGTTCGCCAGCGGCAGGCCGTTCTGGCCGCCGATGCGACGCGTGATGTCGCCGAAGATCTTGGCGCCGTCGCTCGTCAGGTTGAACGTGAGGATCGGCTGACCGAGCTGGTCGAAGCTGATCTGCGTGTTTCGCTTCAGATACGAGCCGGTCATGATCGTCTCGGCGCCGTTTAGCTTGCCCTTCGCCGGCGTCCAGACGATGTTGTTCGCGACCGGCCCGGACGTGTACGTCGGCGCCACGCGCTGAATCGTGCCATCGGCGTTCTTGGCGATCTGTCCCGTCGCCGGATCCTTGAGCGCGACAGCGCCGGTGGAATCGACGTCAGGCTGGCACGTCCCCGGCTGGTAGTAGACCTTCAAGCCGTCCGGCACGGTGCCGATCGGGCTGCCGGCGCGGCCCTGGCCGCCCTGCTGCAGGCCTTCACACCACATCAGCACCGCAGGCCGGGTCAGATCCCTGAGCTGCGATGCGCTGAGGCCAGGCGCTTCGACGATCAGCTTGTCGTTGCCGGACACCTGCACCGACGACTCCGACACGCCGAACGGGTTCAGCCGGCTGTCGATGATGTCCTTGTTCGCCCGGATGCTCTCCTTGATGTCGGCCGCCGTAAGCCCGGCGGGCGGCGCCGCCTGCAAGGTCACGCGCGAACCGCCCTTGAGGTCGAGCCCGAGCGTCATGCCGCGGCAGTTCGCCGAGGGGCTCTGCTCCTTCGTCTGCGTCGAGCGGCACGGCAGCTTCGATGCGACGCTGCTCGGGACGCCCTGCCCGTGCGGCCACGGGATCGCCGAGGGCAGATAGCGCTCGGGCTCGTTCGGCCATACGGCGTAAATCGCCCCCGCCGCGACGGCGATGATCAGCAGGATCGAAAGCCGGTTCCACCACTTCGCGAACATCAGCCGTGCTTCTCCTCGATACCTGACTGCTGCCTCGAATGCACGGTCTGGCCCGCGGCCACGCGCTGCGCGATCGCGCTCGCCAGGCCGTTGACGACGACGCCGTTCCCAAAGTCGATCACGATCTGCACCGGCCCCGTGTCCGGAATGTGCACTTCCTTGACGGTGCCGAGCAGGCCTCCCGTCGTCAGCACCTCATCGCCGACCTGCAGGTCCTGGATGTCCTTCTGCTGGCGCTTCTGCTCCTGCTGCTGCGGCCGCAGCACGATGAGGTAGAACGCGACGATGATGCCGATGACGACGACGAAACTGAGTTCTGCTGCGTTCATCCGCCCTGACCGGCCCTGTCGGGTCCCGCACGCTCCTGCTGCCTGATAAACGCCAGCGCTTCCTCGCGGTCGCGTACGTCGCCGGCTGCCTGCGCCTCTTCCAACACACCGAGCAGCCGGCCGACCAGCGGGCCCTCCGTGAGGCCCAGTTCTGACATTATGTCATAACCGGTCAGCAGCCGCGGCGGCTGCACTATACCTTCATCCTCAAAAGAACGCACGATCAGGCTGTTCATGTACGCCGCCTGCCGCCTCCAGCCCTCCGGCGTCATCTCCGGCCCGCGCGCGGCCGCGGCATCGGCCAGCGAGAGGAAGAGCACAGCCGCCGCAGCGTCGCCCAGGTCCTTGAAGAATCGGTGCAGCGCGCGCCGCGTCGGCGCCTCGCCGAGCTGCGCCAGCTGCACGGGCCGCAGGTGCTCCCCGACGAGCAGCGCTACCCACCGTCTCTCCCGCGCGGAGAAGCGGAACCGGCGCAGCACTGACCCGGCGACGCGGGCACCCTCCTCGGCATGCCCGAAGAACCGGATCCGGCCATCGGGCTGGCGTGCGCGCGTCTGCGGCTTCGCCACGTCGTGCAGCAGGCCCGCCCACCGCAGCAGGCCGGCGCGCGTCCGGCCCTCGCTCATCTCCTCGGCGAAGTACGCCCGCAGCCGCGCCTCGCACCAGCCGAAGACCTCCCACACCATCTCCCACATCCACTGCGCGTCGGCCGCCGGGCGCTCCGCCGCGAGCATCACGTCGAGCGCCGCGACCGTGCGCATGTTGTGCTCGAACACGTCATAGGCGTGCTCCTGCGGCTGCTCGACGCCCTTCCCGAGCGCAACCTCGGGCAGCAGGACGTCGAGCAGGCCGGCCTCGTCGAGCAGCAGCAGGCCGGTGGCCGCGCGCTCGAGCGCGAAGATCCGGCACAACTCGTCGCGCCTGCGCTCCGGCGCCGAAGCGAGCACCGCCGCGGCGCGGGCGCGGATGGCGGCTGCCGTCGCCGCTTCGAGCGTGAAGCCGAGCTCCGCGGCGATGCGGATCCCGCGCACCAGGCGCAGTGGGTCGGCGTCGAGCGCGCTCGCGGACGTCATGCGCACGAGCCGGGCGTCGAGGTCGGCAAGGCCGCCGCAGGGGTCGATGATCGCGTCGTCGCTGAGGCGGACGGCCATCGCGTCGATGGTGTAGTCGCGGCGGCAGAGGTCGGCGTCGATACCGTCCGGGAGCGCCGCCACGTCGATCTGCCGCACGTCGCCGGCATCGAGCACGATGCGGGCGACGTCGCGTTCGTCATCGAGCGCGACGAAGTGGCCGCCGAGCGCGTCTGCGAGCCCCCGCGCCCGCTCCCGCGCCGCGCCGGCGACCGCCAGGTCAAGGTCGTGCGCCGGCACTCCGAGCAGGGCGTCGCGCACCGCGCCGCCGACGATGTAGGTCTCGACGGGGAGCGCCCGCGCGGAGACGCGCTGCAGCAGTTCAACGAGCGCGGGCGGTGGATGGAACTGGCTCATCGGTCGCTCGTCAGGGCAGTGGCTGGCGCAGCGAGCGGTGAAGGAACCGCTGCGTGGATGATCCGAGCACCCTCGCCTCGATGTCGCTTCAACGCGCACCTGTGCCGGTCTGCGTGCGTGCCCTGGAACATCGCTTCGCCGGCTCGCACCCTCTGCACCGCAGTGTGCACGGCCGGGGAGGGGGAACCCGCCCGAAACCGCTCTGTTCATCGCCCACGTTGCCGCTTCCGCGGCGGGCGCATTGTGGACCGAAGGGCGGCCTCAGGCGAGACTGACTTCCGCTTCCGTCTCCTCCTCGTCGTCGACCGATGGCCGCACCGGGATCAGCTCGTCGGCGCTTTGCAGGTAGTCGATGTAGAGGATGCCGTTGATGTGGTCGATCTCGTGCTCGAGTGCCTGCGCCAGCAGGTTGTCCACTGCCTTGAGGCGGATCTCCTTGCCGTCGCGGTCGAGCGCCTTGACCGTGACCTGGCGGTGGCGCGTCACCTCGGCCTGGTAGCCGGGCACCGAGAGGCAGCCCTCCATCAGCCGCCGCTCGCCCGACGCCTTCACGACTTCCGGGTTGATCAGCGTCAGCAGGCCGTCGTCGGGCGTCTCGATGACGACGGCGCGCAGCGACCGCCCGACCTGCGGCGCCGCCAGCCCCACTCCCGGCGCCGCCCGCATCGTGTCGATCATGTCGTCGATCAGCTTCTGGACCGACGCGTCGATCGTCCGCACCCGCTTCGCCTTCTCGCGGAGCGAGGGGTCGCCCGCGATGCGAATCGGCAGGATGCCCATGGGCCTTCACCTCACATCGGAAGCATACAGGCTGCGGCCCTGCGGCTACAGCGCCTGTGCCCCGGCAGGGGCGAAGCGGTCACACAGCCGGCGCAGCTGCCAGAGATGAGCGAGGTCGTGCTCGTTCATCTCGCGCGCGACCTGCATGATTGTCATCGGCCCGAGGTAGGGGTGGATGCCGCGGCGCTCCCAGTCGCCGTCATCGAGCGACCAGAGCAGGTAGACGGACTGGCGGCGCAGCACCGAGAACTCGTCCATCAGCTCGAAGACGCCGTCCGCGTCGGCGAGCGGGCGCTGCTCGATGGAGTCGCCGTCGAAGGCCGCCACGCGCGGCTCGTCCAGGCGGACGATGCGTTCGAGCCGCTCGATGTAGAGGCGCTCCATCTCCGTCATATGCGAGGCGAGCTCACGGCACGACCACTCGTCGTCGTCGGGGCGACGGTCGAGCACGTCGTCTTCGACGTTCCAGAGCAGCGATTCCATCGCGTGCGCGGTCTCGCGCAGCGCTTTCAGGAGCCAGGCCTTCGCGTCGTATTCAGGGACGGGACGCATCGCGTTTCTCGCTGCCGGGTTTGCACCGGACGAGTGCCGGTTCGCGTGATCGATCGATCGCGATCGTACGCCCATCCTGGTGCGCATTCAAGTGGTACCCGCGATACACTCTGTTCCGACGATGCCGCGAACGCCGATCGGCGCACACCACCATGATGCCACTCCGGGAGATCACGATACCACCGCGCGATCGGCGCCGCTTCACCCGGCTGGTGCGCGACGTGCGCGCCTGCGAGGCATGCGACGCGATGACGCACAGCCATGTCCTCGGCGCCGACAACGGCCGGCTCGATGCGCCGGTGCTGTTCGTCGCGGAGGCGGTTGGGCGACGCGGCGGCGCCGTGACGGGCGTGCCGCTGACGCGCGACGAGTCGGGGCGGCGCTTCAGCGCGTTCCTCGCGCTCGCCGGCATCTCCCGCGCCGATGTCTTCGTGACGAACGCCGTGCTCTGCAACCCCACCGACGCACGCGGCCGCAATCGGCCGCCGACGGCATCGGAGTGCGCACGCTGCCGGCCGTTCCTCGCGCGCACGCTGGAGTTGGTGCGGGCGCCGCTCCTCGTGACGCTGGGCCGCGTCGCGCTCGAAGCGACGCGCGCCGTCGAGCCGCACGAAGCGGAGCTGGCGCGTGATGTCGCCACGCCCGTGTCATGGCGGGGCCGCACGCTCGTCCCGCTGTACCATCCGGGCCGGCAGTCGACGCTGCACCGCCCGCAGGCGGCGCAGGAGGGCGATTGGCGCGCACTCGGCGCGCTCGTGCCGGCGACGGCGGCTGCCGGCGACCAGGACCGGAACCCGGTGCAGCGGAGATGACCGATCGGCGCGCCCGCGACCCTCACCGCCAACCGCCCTCCGCCGCTGGAGGCGGGACCACGGACGTTCGCGCTGCGGCCGCGACGATCGCCGGCCGTCGTCTGCATGGAAGAGGGAGCGCCCGAGTGGCGCCGATGCAGGGCGGCGTGCCGGCTACGGCGTCAGGACGGTGTTATCGATGAGCCGCGTGCCGCCGATGCGCACCGCGAGCGAGACGAGCGCCGGCGCTGCGACCACCTCCAGTTCGTCGAGCGTCTCGGCGTCGGCGACACTGATGTAGTCGATCTCGGCGCGCGGTTCCGCGGCGATCAGGCTTCGCATGCGGGCGCGTAGCACGCCGGCGTCGCGCTCTCCGGCGTCGAAGAGTTCCGCCGCAAGCGCGAGGGAGCGGCTGAGCACGAGCGCCGCCGCACGGTCGTCGCCGCAGAGGTAGACGTTACGGCTGCTCAGCGCCAGGCCGTCGGCCTCGCGGACGATCGGCCGGCCGACGACCTCGACGTCGACGTCGAGGTCACGCACCAGCGTGCGGACGACAGCCAGCTGCTGCGCGTCCTTCTGCCCGAAGTAGACGCGACGCGGCTGGACGATGTGCAGCAGCTTGAGCACGACCGTCGTGACGCCGCGAAAGTGCGCCGGCCGCGACGCGCCTTCGAGCCGTGCGGTGAGGCGCCCGACGTCGACGTAGGTGCAGTAGCCGTCGGGGTAGATCTCGCCGGCATTCGGCGCAAAGACGGCGTCGACGCGCTCGGCGTCGAGCAGCGCGAGGTCGCGCGCCTCGTCACGCGGGTAGCGCGCCAAGTCCTCGCCCGGCGCGAACTGCGTGGGATTCACGAAGATGGACACGACCGTCCGGTCGTCCGACGTGTGGGCCGCGCGCACGAGCGAGCGGTGGCCCTCGTGCAGATAGCCCATCGTCGGCACGAGGCCGACATCGCCCGTCTGCGCACGACGCCACGTCCGGAGGTCTGCGATTGTCCGGAAGACGTCCACTCACGCCTCCTGCGGCCGGCGGCGGCGGGTCAGCCAGACCGACGGCGCCGGACCGTTCGCGGGTGGCGCTGCGGGCGGGCGAGGCACCGGGCTCACATCCCGAGGGCGTGACGGCGGCCGAGCTTCGCGCCGTCGGGGCGCAGCTCGGCGAGCGCCGCCGGATCCATGCGGAAGCTCTCCTTCGCCGTCGGGAAGTCCCCGGCGCGCACGTCGCGCGCGTAGGCGCGGACGGCCTCACGTATGGCCTCGCCGATCTCGCCGAAGCGCTTGGCGTGCTTCGGCATGAAGGCGTCGAACATGCCGAGCATGTCGTGGAAGACCTGCACCTGGCCGTCGCAGCCGGCGCCGGCGCCGATGCCGATCGTCGGCACGCTGAGCCGCCCTGTGAGGAGCTCCGCGAGAGGCGCGGGGATCGTTTCGAGGACGATGGCGAACGCGCCAGCCTGTTCGAGCGCCTGGGCATCGTGCATCAGCTGCACGGCGGCGGCAGGCGTCTTGCCCTGCACCTTGAAGCCGCCGAACTGGTTCACCGACTGCGGCGTCAAGCCGATGTGCCCCATGACGGGGATGCCCGCCTCGACCAGCCTCTGGACGGTCTCCGCCGAGCGTGTGCCGCCTTCGAGCTTGACGGCGCCGCAGCCTGCCTCCTGCATCAGTCGCGCGGCGTTGCGCATCGCGTCCTGCCAGCCCGTCTGATAGCTCATGAACGGCATGTCGCCGACGACGAGCGCGCGCTCCGTGCCGCGGACGGCGGCCTTCGTGTGATGCACCATGTCGTCCATCGTCACCGGCAGCGTCGAGTCGTAGCCGAGCACCACCATGCCGAGCGTGTCGCCGACGAGCACGACGTCCGCGCCGCCCTGCTCGACGAGGCGCGCCGTCGGGCAGTCGTACGCCGTCATCATGACGATCTTCTCGCCGCGCTGCTTCATCTGGCGGATGTCAGTAGTGCTGATGCGCGTCATGGTGGCCTCCCGCGCCGTGTCACATGGCCCCTCGGTCAGACTTGCGCCGGCTCCGGCGCCGCCGCCTCGATGTGGCTTCCCGTGCGGACGATCTGATTGCTGCCATCGACGTACACCAGCGACGGCCGCGCCCGGCGCGCCTCGACGTCGGTCGCCGTCTCGTAGCTGAGGATGATGACGACGTCGCCGGGGCTGACGAGGCGTGCGGCGGCGCCGTTGATGCAGACCTGTCCGCTGCCCCGCGCGCCTTCGATGGCATACGTCTGCAGGCGGGCGCCGTTGTCCACGTCGAGCACGTGCACCTGCTCGAACGGCAGGATGTCCGCCGCCTCGAGCAGCACCGGGTCGACGGTGATGCTGCCTTCGTAATGCAGGTCCGCCTGTGTGACCGTCGCACGATGGATCTTGCTCTTCAGAATCGTCCGCATCGTGTCCCCTGCCTCCCGGCAACTCGCGCGGCCGGCCGCGCCTCCGTCTCACGAAAAATGCCTGCTCCGGCGGACCGGAGAGGCATATCGATGCGCGTGCGCCGCGCTCTCTGCCGTCTCGGTCCCTCGGATCCAAGCAGCCGGTGTTCTTCGCCCACGTCTCCATCACGCTCGCCGTCCGCCAGGCGGATCGACGGCGCCTCCCAGTATAGGCACGCATCCGAGGCTGTCAATCGGCTGTCACGTGCCACGTCCGCCGTTCGTCGCGTGATCTGATCATCAGCCTGATCGAGATGGTGGCGAAGACGGATCGGGACGGCTATACTCGCGTTCGAATGGAAGACTTCGGCCGTGCAACCCGTGGCGGGGTGGGTGCGGTGATCATCGGACTGGCGCTGGCCGCGTCGGCAGTGGCGGCCGGCTGGTTCTCCGGTTCGCTGTACAGCCGCCAGCTCGACGCCACGGGCTGCCGCGGCTGCACCTCGTCCGTCGCGGCGGCAGAAGCGCGTCCGACGGAAGCCGCCGCGTCGCTGGTCGCTCGTCCCACCGCCACGCCTGAAGCAACGCCTCCGGCCGGGCTGCCGTTCGTCAGCGCACGATCGATCGCCGTCGTCGAAACGTCGTGCGGGCGCCTCATCTACGGCCGCGACGAGCACGCCCGCCTGCCGCCGGCAAGCCTGACGAAGCTGATGACCGCCGCGGTCGCGCTCGACCAGGCCGATGCGAGCACGATGATCACCACCAACGTCGACGGCGCGCAGCTCTACACCGACACCGGCTCGACGATCATGGGGCTGAAGCCCGGTATGCAGCTCTCGCTCCTCGACCTGCTGTACGGCCTCCTGCTGCCGTCCGGCAACGACGCCGCCATCGCCATCGCCGAGGGCATCGGCGGCACGCAGGCAAAGTTCGTCGACATGATGAACGCGAAGGCGCAGTCGCTGGCGCTCGAAGACACACACTTCACCAACCCCCACGGCCTCAACGACCCGAACCTGTATTCGAGCGCCTACGACATCGCGATGCTCTCACGTTATGTCATGCAGAACCCCACGCTCCGCCAGATCGTCGGCACCGAGCAGTACCAGCCCAACTGGGACGGTCCCGCCGTCTGGAACGGCAATCGCTTCCTCTCCGAATACGCCGGCGCCGATGGCGTGAAGATCGGCTACACCGAGCAGTCCGCGCAGACCATCGTCGCCTCGGCGACGCGCGACGGGCGCAGCATCATCGCTTCGCTGATGAAGAGCCAGGACAGATACGCGGACTCGGAGCGCCTGCTCGACTGGGCCTTCGCCCAGCCGTCGCCCTGTCCGTGATCGCCCAGCCATAACCGGCGGTCGAGCCGGCGCAGGCCGGCGAACGGCGCTCCAGCGGCTTCGTCGATCCCATGCCGCGCCCTGAGGCGTGATGCTGGATCTGCGAGCCGCTGCCGCCATGCGCTACGGCCGGCGCCGCGCCCTGGAGGGGGTATTGAGCGCCTTCGAGCGGGCTTCCTCCTGATAGACGCTGAGCACGGCGTAGATCATGTTCTGCGCCGCGCGCGTCATGGCGTCGATGGCGCCGACGACCGTCTGCAGGCGCTTCTCGTCGACGCTGATCGCCGTGACGCTCACGGTGCGGCGCCGCTCGTCGAGCGCGATCGCCGCCACTTGGTCGGCGCGCAGGCCCGTGATGTCCAGCCATGCCGACTGGTTCGTCAGTGCCGCGCCCGTGCGGCGCTCGCCGGCCATCTGTGCGAGCGCGAGCGCCGCGGTCTCGCCCATGTCGACGGTCTTGCGCAGGTCGATGAGCATCTGGTGGATCGCGCGGTCGAGGTCCTTGACGTCACGCTTCGACAACGACGGCAGGCTGCGGGCAAGGTGGGCCTGCTGGGGGATGAGCAGCCGGTCGAGCAGCTCCGGCCCCGGCGTCTCGCGGATCTCGTGGAAGAACGCCAGCGCCGACGTGCGGTCGAGCTGGAAGTCGAGAAAGGCGCGCATGACCGGCGTGTGCAGCCGGCCTTGCAGCGCATGGTAGAGGCCGACGAGGTCGGAGGCCGCCTGCACGTACTGCTCCATGATGTGCATCGCCAGCACCTTGCGATGCGGCGGCGACTCCATCACGAGCGCGCGCAGGCTCGTCTCAGCAATGATCCGCCGGCTGGCGACGCCGAGCTCCGCGTAGCTGCTGAGGAAGTCGGCATCGCGGAGGCGGAGGAAGCCGTCGAAGCAGTCGGGGCAACGGGCGGGCGCGGTCTCGCCGGCATGGAACGAGAGCGGCTTCCCGCACTCCCGGCAAACTGACTCGAGTCGACGCTCATCCATCCGACACCCGCGACTTCCTGCGGAACTGCGCGATCAGCGTCGATCGGCTCCCATCGGCTGTCAAGCGCCGCCGTCGGCGAGCAGGCGACGGTGGCGCCGAACCGCGGCCACCCGCTCGTCGGCGCCGCTACGTCCGGCGAGCGACGGCCGTCGCGGCGCGCCGGCGGGCGGCGGGCGCGCGCGTCGGCGTCGTGCGGCGGCCCGGCGCCGGATGCGTCCGTCGGGGCGGCCGCTGGCACGTCGGGCAGAAGACGCTGCTGCGGCCGCCGACCTTCAGGCGCCGCATGACGCCGCCGCAGCGGTAGCACGGTTGGCCCTCACGGCCGTACGCCTGCACGGCATGCTGGTTCTCGCCGGGCGCGCCATCGACGTTGATGTGGTCTCGCAGCGTCGTCCCCAAGCTGCTGCCGCGCGCCGCGATGCCGGTGCGCAGGGCGCGGACGATGCCGTCGTGCAGGCGGGCGTAGTCGGCGCGCTTCAGCGTATTGGCCCGACGCAGCGGGTGGATGCCGGCGTCGTGCAGCGCCTCGTCGGTGTAGAGGTTGCCCATTCCGGCGAGCACCGTCTGGTCGAGGAGGACGGACTTGATCGGTGCCGAACGCCCGCCGGCCCGCTGCCGCAGGACGTCGGGCGTGAACGCCGCATCGAGCGGCTCCGGGCCGAGCGATTCCATGACCATCGTCGCGTCTTCGACGAGCCACATCGTCCCGAACTTGCGCAGGTCGGTCCAGCGCAGCTCGTGGGCGTCGTCGAGCGTGAAGACGGCGCGCGTGTAGTCGTCCGGTGGGGCGCCGCGCGGACGATAGAGGACGTTGCCGGACATCCGGCGGTGGATCACCCAGGCGCGGCCGTCATCGAGGTCGACGATCAGGTACTTGCCGCGGCGTCGCAGCCCGGCGATGCGCCGCCCCGACAGCTCGCGGCAGAACTCGGCGACCGGCACCAGCTGCACCAGCCGCGGTGCGTCGGGCGAGACGCAGCAGCCGACGATCGTGCGCCCGAGCACGCGCGCTTCCAGGTCACGCCGCACGGTTTCGACTTCGGGAAGTTCGGGCATGATGCCAGCATATCGAAACGCGCACGCGCCGCCCGGTCCTCCGCATACGGACGCGGCAGCCGGGACGGGGTATCAAGCTCGCGCCGTAGCTCGATGTGCTGCTATCGGCAGTGGCGGCGGCTCGATACTGTGAGTGATGCAGGGCAGCGCGACCGCCGGAGCAGCCCCCGCAGCTGCGCCTCAGCGCCTGCTGCACGGCGCCGCCTTCCTCGCGCTCTTCTGCGTCGGTCTCTACGCCTCGGCGTTCGGCCCGGCGATCCCGTTCATCGCCGGCGGCCTCGGCGTCTCGCTCGATACGGCGGGGCTGCTGCTGACGGTGTTCTTCGCCGGGTCGATCAGCGCATCGGCAGCCGTCGCCGTGGCGCTGCACGCGCGGAGCAGCCGGCTGCTTGGCGCCAGCGGGTTGGCCGCCGTGGCGGCGGGCTCGCTGCTGCTGGGCTGGGCGCCGTCCTGGGCCCTCGCGCTCGCTGGCGGCGTCGTGCTGGGCACCGGCGACGGCCTGATCATCGCCGGCCTGCACATCCTCATGGCGCGCAGCTCGCGCGACGTGCCGAAGGCGGTCAACGACCTCAACCTCTATTTCGCGTTGGGCGCCGTCGCCGGGCCGATTTGGGCCGGCGGCGTCCTGAGCGCCACCGACGAGCGCGGCGCCGTATACGCCGGCATCGCCGCGGTGGCGTTGGCGGCGATGCTGGGACTGCTGCTCGCCGACGAGCCGGTGGCGCCGGCCGGCGCGCCGGCGGATGCGGCGGAGCAATTCCGGCTGCCCGATAACCCGGTGACGTTCGTCATGGGCGGACTGCTCTTCCTCTATGTGGGCGCGGAGTTCGGCCTCGGCTCCTGGGTCTCGACGTACGCCAAGCAGTCGGCGCACGCCGGCGTGTTGGTCGCGGCGCTCCTGACATCGGGCTTCTGGCTGGCGCTGGCGATCGGCCGGCTGCTCACCGGCGCCTACTTCCGCCGCCGCCGCGACGGCCTGCCGCTCCTCATCGCATCGGCGGCGGGCGCCGGCATCGCCAGCCTGGCGCTCGCGCTGACATCCGGCAACATCGCCGTGAGTGCGGCCTGCGCGCTCGGCGCCGGCCTGTTCATGGGGCCGATGTGGCCGACGACGGTCGCGATCGCATCCGAGTCGGGAGGACCGCACGACACGGCGGCGGCGGTGACGATGGGGAACGCCGGCGGGCTGGCCGTGCCGTGGCTGCAGGGGAAGATCCTCGTCGGCGCGGGGCCGGCGCAGGGCGTCGCCGTCACTGCGGCGCTGTCCGGGCTGATGTTCGCCGGCGCGTCCGCGTTCCGGCTGAGGCGCGGCCGACTGGAGTAAGGCGCGTATCGCAAGGCCAGCGCGCACGGATCTTCGTCGGGGGTGGCATCGACGGACCGCGAAACGGCGGCGCTCCGCCGACATGCACCTCGACAGTGTTCCATGCACCGCCAGTGGCATCGACGGACCGCGAAGCGGCGGCGCTCCGCCCGCTGGTGCGGAGAGCTCCGGCCCTATCCCGGGCGCGTCGCCGGATCGTCCACGCCCCGCGGGCTGATGCCGCTGTTGGTGTCGGCGATCGCCTCGAGCTCTGACTCGGAGTTGTTGCCCATCGACGCGCCGAGCGCTTCATCGTCATCGAGACGTTCGCCCAGATCGAGCCGCGCCAGGCGCGCGCTGTCTTCGATGATCTGCTTGAACGCGTGCAGGTCGTGGTCAACCTGGCGCTCGGGGTCGGCGAAGATCTTCGAGACGGCACCCCCGACCACGCCCGCCGGCGGCTCGTACTCGATCGTGACCTTGATCTCGGTCTCGCCGCCGTGCGACGCGAAGTTCACGCGGCCGGCCGTGGTCGTGGCGCTGCCGTGGACGGAGCGCCAGCCGATGGCGCGCTCCGGTTCGTCGAGCGTGACCTCGGCATCCCATTCAGGCGCCGTGCCCAGCGGCCCCTTCGCACGCCAATGCGAGCGGCCGCCGGAGGCAACGCGCACGTCCTCGATGTTGTCCATGAAGCGCGGAAAGTTCTGGAAGTTGTGCCAGGCGCGATACACGACATCGACCGGCGCCGCCACGGTGATCGATTGCTTGACCTTCGGCATGCGAACCCTCCTCCGGAAACACGACGATTGTGATCGAATGTAACAGCGCCGGCGTTGCAGCGGCGTCGCCCGTACGCTGGATGCGCTGGCGGACGCGCGACGAGTCGGCCGTCGCGCGCGCCGCGGGTGATTCTTGAGCGTAACGAAAGCTCCGTGATAGGCTTCACATGCCACGGGAGATTCGATGATGGACTCTGTCCGGCACGATCCTGACGCATCGACGCGCCGCGCCCGCCCCCTCCATCCGGCCGGCAGGCCATCGACATTCCTCAACCGAACCCGGCGTCAGCGCGCCGCGAGCGGGCGCCGGGCGACGCACCGGCTGCCGCGAAGGAAGGTGTAGCCCGGCATGGCCGTGTACGAACACGACGTCCTCGTCGTCGGCGGTGGTCTCGCCGGCATGCGCGCGGCGATCGCGGCGCAGCAGCTGGGGGCGGACGTCGCGATGGTCTCGAAGGTGCACCCCGTGCGCTCCCACTCGAACGCGGCCCAGGGCGGGATCAACGGCCCGGGCGTCGGCGAGGACGGCGGGCCCTGGGAAGAGCACGCGTACGAGACGACGAAGGCTTCGGACTACCTCGGCGACCAGGACGCGATCACGATCCTGGCGCAAGAGGGCGGGCGCGAGGTGCTGCAGGCCGAGCACTGGGGCGTCGTCTTCAGCCGCAAGCCGGACGGCCATCTGGCGGTGCGACGCTTCGGGGGGATGGGGAAGGCGCGCACGTTCTTCGTCGGCGCGATTACCGGCCAGGCGATCCTCCACGTGCTCTACGAGCAGCTCATGCACCCGGCGCGCTTCCAGGCGATGCGCATGTACGAAGAGTGGTTCGTCACCAGCCTGATCGTCGTCGACGGCCAGTGCCGCGGCTGCGTGGCCCTGAACATCCGTACGGGCGAGCTGCACGCGATCACGGCGAAGGCGACGATCATCTGCACGGGCGGGCTCGGCCGGGTGTACGAGCCTTCGACGAACGCGCTGATTTGCACCGGCGACGGCATCGCGCAGGCATATCGCGCCGGCGCGCCGATCATGGACATGGAGATGGTGCAGATCCACCCGACATCGCTGAAGGGGTCGGGTGTGCTGATCACGGAGGGGGCGCGCGGCGAGGGTGCGTACCTGCTGAACAAGGACGGCGAGCGCTTCATGACGAAGTACGCGCCGAACATGATGGAGCTGGCATCGCGCGACGTCGTGACGCGCGCGGAGCAGACCGAGATCGACGAAGGGCGCGGCGTCGATGGCTGCGTGTTCCTGGACCTGCGGCACCTCGGCGAGCAGCTCATCAAGGAACGGCTCGAGGAGATCTACGAGATCGCGCGCGATCTCGTGAACGTCGACCTGACGAAGGAGCTGCTGCCGATCCTGCCGGGTGTGCACTACATCATGGGCGGGATCAAGACGGACATCGACGGCCTGACGCCGCTGCCGGGACTGTACTCGGCGGGCGAAGCGGCGTGCGTCAGCGTGCACGGCGCCAACCGCGTCGGCGCCAACTCGCTGCTCGATACGCTGGTGTTCGGACGCCGCGCGGCGGAGCACGCCGTGCCGTGGCTGCGTGACCAGAAGTTCGCGCGCGTGCCCGATAGCGTCGTCGAGGACGACCGCAGGATGATCCGCGGCATCCTCGACCGGTCGCAGAACGGCGACCGCGTCGCGAAGATCCGGCGCGACATGGGGACATCGATGAGCGCGAACGTGGGCATCTTCCGCTCCCCCGACAAGCTCAACCAGCAGGTGCAGAACCTCACGGAGCTGCGGGCCCGATACGACGCCGTCGGCATCGACGACAAAGGGTGCGTGTTCAACACGGATCTGCTCTTCCACATCGAACTGGGGTGCATGCTGGACTGCGCCGAGATGATCACCAGGAGCGCGATCGAGCGGACGGAAAGCCGCGGCGCACACACGCGGCTCGACTATCCGGAGCGCAACGATGCCGAGTGGCTCAAGCACATCGTGCTGACGCGGCAACAGGACGGCAGCGAGAAGATGAGCTACCTGCCGGTGACGATCACCGAGTGGCAGCCGCAGGAGCGCAAATATTGATCCCGGTGTGTGCTGGTGACGGGTGTCTGACTGTCGGGACTGTGGCCGGGGCCGGCGGACGCGGCACTCCTGGCCGGTGTCGTGAGCGCGGATGATACAGGACGAACGGAGCGGCGGATGAAGGTCAAGTTGAAGGTCAGGCGGACCGACCCGGAGCACGGCGCGGCGGGCTACAGCCAGTACGCCATCGACATGCCGGAGAGCTCGACGCTGCTCGACGCGCTGATCCAGGTACGCGAGTACGAGGACGGCACGCTGGCCCTGCGCTGCTCCTGCCGCAGCGCGATTTGCGGCTCCTGCTCGATGCGCGTCGACAGGCGCGCGCGGCTCGCCTGCCGGGCGAAGATCATCACCGTCACCGGCGGCGACGAGGAGCACGAGATCCTCGTCGAGCCGATGACAAACATGCCCGTGATCAAGGACCTGATCGTCGACCAGGAGCTGTTCTTCTCGAAGATCCGCCAGGTCGACCCGTATCTGCAGCCGCTCGGACCGGTGCCGGAGCGCGAGTACCGCGTGCCCAACGAGGCGATGATCGACCTGACGCACACGATGAACTGCATCATGTGCGGCGCCTGCGTCAGCGACTGCACGGTGCTCGAAGTGGACAAGAACTTCATCGCGCCGGCCGCGCTGGCGAAGGCGTACCGCTTCGCCGCGGACCCGCGCGACGGGCACACGCACGAGCGGCTGGAGAAGCTCAGCGAGTACAGCGGCATCTGGGACTGCACGCGCTGCAACATGTGCGTCGAGGTGTGCCCGAAGGGCGTCGCGCCGATGAACCGCATCCTGCAACTGCGCGAGATGGCGATGGAGGCCGGGATCCAGAACAACGCCGGCGCCCGCCATACCAACATCTTCACCAAGTCGATCATCGATGGCGGCCGCCTGAACGAGGTGTGGATGCTGCCGGGATCCGTCGGCATGTTCAACGTGCCGCGGCTGCTGGTGGAGGCGCCGGGCGCTTTGAGGATGCTGCGCGTCGGCAAGCTGCCGCTGGCGCAGGCGATCCCGCCGGGCGCGCCCGGGTCGCACAAGATGCAGGGCATGGACCGGGTGCGAAACGTCGTGAAAAAGGCAGCGCTGTTGAAGCCGAAGAGGGCCGAGGTGACGGACTGATGGCGATGAGATATGCGTTCTGGCCGGGTTGCGTCTCGAAGGGGGCGGCGCCCGAGCTGTACATGGCGACGAACCGCGTCGCGCGCGAGCTCGGCATCGAGCTGGTGGAGCTGGACCTGGCGACATGCACCGGCGCCGGCGTGATCCAGGAGCAGGCGCCGGAGCTCGCCGACGCGCTGAACGCGCGCACGTTCGCGATGGCGCAGCAGCTCGGCCTGCCCCTGATGAACATCTGCTCGACCTGCCAGGGCATCGAGAGCATGGTGCAGGACAAGCTGGCGAAGAACCCCGACTACCTGGCGAAGATCAACGACATCCTCGCCGAAGAGGGGCTGCACTACACTCCCGATCTGGCGATCAAGAACTTCCTCTGGGTGCTGGTCGAGGACTTCGGGCTCGACCGGCTGAAGGCGATGATCAAGCGGCCGCTCAACGGCGTGCGCATCGGCCCGTTCTACGGCTGCTACATCCTTCGACCCAGCGACATCCTCGGCATCGACGAGCACCCGGGCCGCAACACCTACCTGGAACAGGCGATCGAAGCGGTCGGTGCGACTCCCGTGCAGTACGAAGGTGCGAAGAAGTGCTGCGGCTTCCCGATCCTCACGATCAACCGCGAGAACTCGCTGAAGCAGGCGGGCAATCACATTCACGAGGCGCAGGATCTGGGCGCGGACGCCCTGGTGTCGCCCTGCCCGCTCTGCCACCTGAACCTCGACGCCCAGCAGCCGGCCGCGAAGTCGGTGACGCACTACGACATCGACCTGCCGATCATCCACCTGCCGCAGATGATCGGGCTGGCGCTGGGCGTGCCGCCCCAGGAGATGCGCATGGATCACCACGTGGTCTCGACGAAGAAGCTGCTCGACAAGCTGCCTGAGGGCGTGCCGGCGTAAGCGGGCCTGCGGCCGCGTGCGGGCCGCCCTGCGTGTCGCCGCGCCCGCCGCGACACGCGCGTTCGTGCTCGCACTTCCCGTATCCGCCCGCCCATTCGCACCCGAACTCCGCGTCGTTCGTTCCGGGTCCGCCCGAGCACGACGGGCCGCGGCGGCGCATCGCCAGGAACGGCGCCCTGCCGCAAGCTGCGGCGTGCGCGCGGCTCCGGCGCACCCTCCGCCGTGCGCGCGGGGCCGCCAGTCCGCCACGCCCGCGCGCCCGCCGCACGGCCGGCAGCGTATGATCGACAGTTGCACATGGCTGGACGGGCACTGCGTGGGTGTGACGATCGATGACCCGAAGCGTTCGGGTGGGGCAGAGTGTGTTGAGAGCAGCGCTATACTGAGCGGCGGACACGCGGCGAAGGCGACGGCGCACCAGCGCGGCGACGCCGCGCGAGTATGGCCGGACGACAGGCGAATCACCCGGAAGGATCGCGCTCCATGACGTCAGAACACAGACCACGGACACTGGGCGAGCTGAGGCAGTCGGGGTATAAGGTGCAGTCCGTGAAGGAAGAGATGCGCCGGAACCTGATCGCGCGCATCCGCGAGGGACGGCCGTTGTTCGACGGCATCTTCGGCTACGAGGAGTCCGTCGTGCCACAGCTCGAGAACGCGATCCTCTCCGGCCAGGACATCATCTTCCTCGGGGAACGGGGACAGGCGAAGTCCCGGATGATCCGCGGTCTCACGGCGCTCCTCGATGACGCGATCCCCGTGATCGCCGGCAGCGAGCTGAACGAAAACCCCTACGAGCCGATCACGCGCGCCAGCCGGACGCGCATCGAGCAGGAAGGTGACAACCTCGAGGTCGACTGGATCGGCCGCGACCGCCGATACGGCGAGAAGCTGGCGACGCCGGACATCACCATCGCCGACCTGATTGGTGAAGTCGACCCGATCAAGGTGGCAGAGGGCCGCTACCTCTCCGACGAGCTGACGATCCACTACGGGCTCATCGCGCGGACGAATCGGGGCATCTTCTGCATCAACGAGCTGCCCGACTTGGCAGAGCGGATCCAGGTCGGCCTGCTGAACATCATGGAAGAGCGCGACGTCCAGATCCGCGGCTACCACATTCGCATGCCGCTCGACGTGCTCGTCGTGGCGTCCGCGAACCCGGAAGACTACACGAACCGCGGGCGGATCATCACGCCGCTCAAGGACCGCTACGGCGCACAGATCCGCACGCACTACCCGCGCAACGTCGAGCACGAGATCGGCATCATGGAGCAGGAGCACTCGTCGTTCCAGGACACGGACTACGAAGTGCACGTGCCGGCGTACATGAAGGAGATCGTCGCCGAGATCACGCGGCTGGCGCGGCGGAGCCCGGACGTCAACCAGCGGTCTGGCGTGTCCGTGCGGGCGTCGATCGCCGACTACGAGAGCCTGCTGGCGAACGCGCTTCGCCGGGCGATCCGCCTGCACGAGCGGGACGTCGTACCGCGGATCAGCGACCTGCCGTACGTGATCCCGACGATCAGCGGCAAGGTCGAGTTTGAGACGGTCGAGGACGGCAAGGAAGAACAGATCATCGAAAAGCTGATCCAGGGCGCGGTGGTGGCGGTGTTCAACCGCTACTTCAACGTCGTCGACCTCGAGGACGTCGTCACCCGGTTCAAGGCGGGGCTGAACGCGGAGGTGAGCGACACGATGCCCTCGGAGGGGTACGTGAAGCTGATGCATTCGATCGACGGCTTCAACCGCTCCGTGGCGAAGCTGGACCCGGGCGAGCAGCCGGCGCAGATCGCGAGCGCAGTCGAGTTTATCCTCGAAGGGCTGCACCTGAACAAGCGCCTGAACAAGGACCGCGTCGGCGGGAAGGCGCAGTACCGGGGGTAGGACGCATGGCGGACGTGTGCGCGTGAACGGCGCAATTGTCCAGGGCCGAAGCTGTACGACGATGAGAACGGTTCTGCGGAAATGCTGGCGGCCTCGCATTTGAGCAGGACGTGGCACAAGACGCGCACCGATGCGTGGGCATCTGCAAGGGGCGTCGCGAGAACAGCGGATCCTGCTGACCCGGAATGCGAGTGGCTCCCGGTTGCTTCACCGTGTATGGAGCACGATCCATGCCGGCCGCGTCGTGCACTGGCAGCACGCCGGCGTGCTGACAACGTCGCGGATGACTCCCTGACGCATCTGGCTGTCGGTGCTCAAGGAGCGGCTTGCGCTCGATGCAGACGTTTCTGGCCGCTTGCTCACGTGGGATGACGCGAAGAGCCGCGGAGCGAGGACAAGTGGCGCCGAACGATTAGAGGTAGGATGTCACCATGGTTGCATACCGCTACAGCGAATGGGACGGCACGCAGGAGATCCCGCCACTCGACCCCGATGAGGTGCTCGAGGCGCTGACGGACGACCTGATGAACTTCGGCGACCTGCAGCACGCCATGCGCAACCTGCTGCAGCGCGGCATGCGCAGCCCCATGGGCAACCGGCTCCAGGGCCTGCGCGACCTGCTGCAGCAGCTCCGCCAACAGCGACGGAACACACTCGACCGCTTCAACCTCTCATCGGTGATGGACGACATCAAGCAGCGGCTGGACGAGCTGCTGCAGATGGAGCGTGACACCATCGAGCGCCGGCTCGACGAGGCGACGGGGCACAAGCCCGGGAACGCCGCGCAGGGCCCCGATGACGCGTCGCCGCAGGACGGCCCACCGGGCGCCGCCCCCGCGCCCGATGCATCGCCGCCGCGATCCGCCGGAGAGCGACGACAGCAGGGCGCCGCTCCCGGTCAGCAGCAGTCGCCGACGCCAGGCACGGCCGGCGAGCCCCCGGTCGCGCCGTCGTCCCCAGGTGGAACGCCGCACGCCGGCGGCGCAGCGGGCGAGAGCGGCGGCGGCGGACCGCAGGCCGGGCGGCCGTCAGCGGGCGGCGACACCGACCAGTTCGCCGAGATGCTGAAGAACATCGCCAACCGCAAGCGCAACTTCCTCGACAACCTGCCGGATGACCCGCCCGGCGCGATCAAGGAGCTGCAGAACTACGAGTTCATGGATCCGGAGGCTCAACACAAGTACACGGAGCTGATGGAGATGCTGAAGAAGGCGATGACCGACACCTTCTTCAAGGATATGTACGACCAGATCGCCAACATGTCGCCGGAAGACATGGCGCGCATGAAGCAGATGGTCAAAGACCTGAACCAGATGCTCAGCGACAAGCTCGCCGGCGGCGAACCCGACTTCGACTCGTTCATGCAGCAGTATGGCGACCTCTTCGGGCCGAATCCGCCGCAGTCACTCGACGAGCTGATCCAGCAGATGCAGGGGCAGATCGCACAGATGCAGAATCTGCTCGATAGCCTGCCGGGCGACATGCGCCAGCAGTTGCAGGATCTGCTGTCGGACAAGGTCGGCGACCCCGAGCTGCAGGCCGAGCTGTCGGAGCTGTCATCGAACCTCGAGTTCCTCTCGCCGATGCGTGACATGCGGAACCAGTACCCGTTCCGCGGCGACGAGGAGCTCGACCTCAACCAGGCGATGCGGCTGATGGACCGCATGCAGTCGATGGACGAGCTGGAACGCCAGCTCGAGCGCACCCAGTACGGCGGCGACATCGACGACATCGACGAAGAGAAGCTGCGCGAGCTGCTCGGCGAAGAGGCGGCGGAGACGCTCGACCAGCTGAAGAAGTTCCTCGAGATCCTCGAGGAGTCCGGCTACATCCGGCGCAAGGGCAGCACCTGGGAGCTGACGCCGCGCGGCACGCGCAAGATCGGCCAGAAGGCGCTGGGCGAGATCTACTCGCAGCTCAAGCAGGACTCCTTCGGCAAGCACGCGGTCCGCGACGACGGCCGCGGCGGCGAGCGCGCCGACGACACGAAGAAGTACGAGTTCGGCGACCCCTTCCACCTGGCGCTCGACAAGACGATCATGAATTCGCTGCAGCGCGAGGGCGCGTCTCTGCCCGTGCGGCTCGACAAGGACGACTTCGAGGTCTACCGCTCGGAGCAGCTGACGCAGACGGCGACGGTGATGATGGTCGACCTCTCATGGTCGATGGCGCTCCGGGGTTCGTTCCAGGCGGCGAAAAAGGTAGCGCTCGCCCTCAACAACCTGATTCGCAGCCAGTTCAGCCGCGACAGCCTGTACATCATCGGCTTCTCCGCGTACGCGCGCGAGCTGCAGGCCGAGCAGCTGCCGTATGTGCGATGGGATGAGTCCGTGCTGGGCACGAACATGCACCACGCGCTGATGCTCGCACAGAATCTGCTCGCCAGGCACAAGGGCGGCACGCGCCAGATCATCATGATCTCCGACGGCGAGCCGACCGCGCACCTCGAACGGGGACGGTCGTACTTCGCCTATCCGCCCAGCCCGATCACGATCCGCGAGACGCTGAAGGAGGTGAAGCGAGCGACCCGGAAGGGGATCACGATCAATACCTTCATGCTGGACCGCAACTACTACCTGAAGGAGTTCGTGAACCAGGTCGCGAAGATCAACAAGGGGCGCGTGTTCTACACGACCCCGGACAAGCTGGGCCAGTACATCCTCGTCGACTACGTGCAGAACAAGCGCAAGAACGTCCGCGGGCAGTAGCGCGCCGCCGCCGGCCTGACCGCAGCGATCCGCGTCGCGGACGCAGGCACCACGTCCGCGGGCCTGCGCGTGTGCGATGTGCCGCTTCCACCGCCCGGAACAGATGCCCCGGCGGCCTACAGCAAGACCTTTTTCGGCGCGCCCGAGGGCTGGCGGCGGAAGTTGTGCACAAGCCAGCGCTTGAAGCCGCCGGCATCGACTTCCTCGATCGACGCACGGCCTGCGCCGGCCAGCGCCGCCTCGACCTGCGTCGCGTAGGACCGGTACGCGTCGTGCGTCTCCGGCGTGATGTTCAGGACGTCAACCAGGTGAACCGCGACGGCGAGTTGCCGTTCGCAGAGGCGGAGCAGCCAGCCTAATGCGATCTCGGCCCAGGCGACGTGGAACGACGCATCGGCGAAGGTGTAGGCGAGTCGCAGGTTGTTGGACTCCGGGCCCACCTCGACGAGCGTCGCGCCGAAGTTCGGGCGGGCGAGGTCGCTCGCGGCGCGGTAGACGAGCCGCAACTGCGCGTCGGCCGCCAGCGTCGAGCCGGCGAAGTAGTGGCCGAGGCCGACATCGAGCGCCTTGTGCTCTTCGTCGGGCTTCAGATGCCCGAGCAGCCAGCCCACGTACTCCGCCATCTCGTCGTGCTCGACCTGGTACCCGGCGGCGACAAGCTCGCAGGCGCTCCGTACCAGCGCCGGCACCGACGCGTACGACCCGCGCGTCACGAGCATACAGGCATCGGCGAGGCCGGCGTACGCGCGCGACCACAGGCTGACGACGGCGGCGTACGTGTGCGTGCGATAGCGGGAGTGAGACGAGTCGTTGAGGATGCGCAGCTGCAGGTCCATGCCCTCGGCGAAGCGGCGGAGGTCCGAACCACACACAAACTGCGTCTGCCGGTAGGCGTCCTGGACGGCGGCCGGCGCCGAGGCATCGGGCCGCGCCGGGAGCGTGTACGCATCCGGGAAGCTGATGGCGCTGACACGCTGACCGGGCGTGGGCAGTGGCGGCGGCGCCATCAGCGGTACTTCGCCCACTTCTGCCGCCGGGCGCGGACGTACGGCATCGCGGCCGGTAGCGGCGGCACGCGCCGGCGCTTCGGCTCGTAGCCGGTGATCTTCAGGGGGACGCTGCCGGTCCAGTCCCGCGTGACGAACTGCACGCGCGACAGGCCGGGGAAGCTCACCTTGCGCGCGATCACCTCGATCTCGAACGTCACCGACGAGCGCGGCGCGACCTCGAACCTGCCGATCGGCCCCCACACCCACGGCTCGGAGGTGGAGACGTCGCCGCGCAACGTGCAGTCGCAGGGATTGGTGACCGTGATCGGCCGGCGGATCCGCGCGTCGCGGCGCAGCTCCGCGAGGTCGACCTCAATCTCCGCCGGCTCGATGACGGGTGCCGGCCTGTGGACGTGCGCCGGACGCTTCGGCGGCACGTGCCCGGCGACGACCTCCTCCCAGTCCGGCTCGACCGCCCACGCCGCGTACTTGCGCTGCTCGGCGCGCCGCCACGCCGACGTCGACGCCGCGGTGCTCGTCGCCCGGTTCCCTGCGGACCGAAGCGCCGCGTCGTAGGCCCGGCGCTTCCCGGGGTCGCCGAGCGTCTCGAAAGCGCGGTTCAGCCGCGCGGCCTTCCGCGTCGCATCCGGGTCGTCGACGTTCGCATCGGGGTGCACCTGGCGCATGAGCATGCGATAGCGGCGCTTGATCTCGGCGTCGCTGGCGCGCGGCGTCAGTCGCAGGGCGGCGTAATGGTCTTGCTCTGCCATCGTGACAGTGTACCGTGGGTCGGAGTCCGGAGTCCCGAGTCGGAGGTCCGGCCGGAGCGCGAATCGACTGTGCGATCGACAGCCGCGCGCCTTGCGCCGTCAGCCCGCTCGCAGGCCAATGGCGTCGCGGCCGGCGTACCGGGCGCCGCGGCCGAGCTCCTCTTCGATCCGCAGGAGCCGGTTGTACTTGGCGGTGCGCTCGCCGCGCGCCGGCGCACCGGTCTTGATCTGGCCGGCGCCCGTGGCGACGACGAGATCGGCGATCGTCGTGTCATCGGTCTCGCCGCTGCGATGGCTGACGACGGCGGTCCAGCCTGCATCGCGCGCCATCGCGATCGCCTCGAGCGTCTCGGTCAGCGTGCCGATCTGGTTGAGCTTGATCAGGACGCTGTTCGCCGACCGCTCCTGGATGCCGCGCTCGATGCGCTTCGTGTTCGTGACGAAGAGATCGTCGCCGACGAGTTGCACGCGGTCGCCGAGCCGCCGCGCGAGGAGTGCCCAGCCGCGCCAGTCGTCCTCCGCCATGCCGTCTTCGATGCTGACGATCATCGGGTACTTCTCGGCCCATGACGCCCAGTGTTCGACCAGCTCCTCGCTCGTCAGCGCACGGCCCTCGATCGGCAGCACGTAGCGGTTCTGCTTCGCATCCCAGAGCTCGCTCGAAGCGGGGTCGAGCGCGATCGCGACCTGCGCGCCCGGCTCGTATCCCGCCTGCTGGATCGCCTCGACGATCACCTCGACGGCCGGCTCGTTGCCTCCGAGCGACGGCGCGAAGCCGCCCTCGTCGCCGACGTTGGTCTGGTGACCGGCCTTCTTCAGCACCTTCGCCAGCGCGTGGTAGACCTCGACCGCCCAGCGCAGCCCCTCGCGGAAGTCCGGCGCCCCGACCGGCATCACCATGAACTCCTGGAAGTCCGTGGAGTCCGTCGCATGCTTGCCGCCGTTCAGGATGTTGCACATCGGCACCGGCAGTGTGCGCGCCGTCGGCCCGCCCAGGTATCGATACAGCGGCGCTCCCGCCGACGACGCCGCCGCCTGCGCGACGGCCAGCGAGACGCCGAGGATGGCGTTGGCGCCCAGCGCGCCCTTGTCCGGCGTGCCGTCGAGCGCGATCAGCGCGCGGTCGAGGCCGGCCTGGTCGCCGGCCGGCATGCCGACGACCTTCGGCTCGATCGTGCGGTTGACGTTGACCACGGCGTTCAGCACGCCCTTGCCGCCGTAGCGGTGCAGGTCTCCGTCGCGCAGCTCGACCGCCTCGTACTCGCCGGTGCTCGCGCCCGAAGGGACGGCGGCGCGCCCGAATGCGCCGTCGGTGAGGCGCACGTCGACCTCCAGCGTGGGGTTGCCGCGCGAGTCGAGGATTTCGCGGGCGTGGACGCTCGTGATCTCCGCCATGCCGATGCCCCTCTCAGTCCCGATGGTCCATGCCGACGCGTCGTCCACGCGCAGGGCAGCGCGGCCGGACGGTCGCGGTCGCGGTCATCGCCGCATCACGGCGAACGAACCGGACGCCGTCGCGACCAGCGCCGACCGGTCGTCGACCACGCGCGACTCGAGGAAGACGACGTTGCGGCCCTGCTTGATGATCGCGGTATCGCAGACCAGTGCGCCGCGCTTGACGCCGGCGAGGTAGCTCACCTTGATCTCAATCGTCGCGCAGATCTCGCCATCTTCGAGCGCCGCCATCGTCGCCGCGCCCATGCTGTAGTCGATCATCGTATACACGGCGCCGCCGTGGAGCACGCCGTGCGGGTTCAGCAGCTCCGGCGCCACGTCCAGCGCGTAGCGTACGGCCGCTCGCCTGCCGTCGGGCGCGTCCGGCAGGCGGGAGATGCGCATCATCTCGGCGATCGGCCCGATGCTGGAGCCGGGCGACCGGGCGCCGGCGATCGCGCGCGACATCGAGCCCGCCCAGTCGAGCAGGCGCTGCCGCTGTTCGTCGTCGAGCAGCTCGACGGCCGCGTCGAGCCGCTCCCGCAGCCCGCGATCATGCATGCGGGGAGCATAGCGACGGCCGCCGCCGCGCGCGAGCAGGTCCCGGTCGCGTCGAAGGGCGCCGCAGCCGGCGGCCCTCGAACCCGCCGTGAGTGGCCTCGCCGGCGTGGTCGGCGCCGGGTGGCGTGTAGGCGCAGCGCGTCCCTACAATGCCGCAGACCGCCGCACACCCACCCACAGGAGGCACATGACCGCGATCGACGGCGCCACGCTCATCGCCCGGAGCCTGAAGCAGCAGGGCGTCGAGTACATGTTCGGGATCGTCGGCGTCCCCGTCGTGCCGATCGCCTTCGCCGCGCAACGCGAGGGCATCACCTACATCGGCATGCGGCACGAGCAGTCGGCGTCGTACGCCGCCCAGGCCGTCGGCTACCTCACGGGGCGGCCGGGCGCCTGCCTCGTCGTCTCCGGGCCGGGCATGACGAACACCATCTCGGGCCTCGCGAACGCCTGGTCGAACCGCTGGCCGATGCTCCTCCTCGGCGGCTCGTCGGACATCAGCCAGCACGGGATGGGCGCGTTCCAGGAAGCGCCGCAGGTTGAGGCGGCGCGTCCCTGGTGCAAGTACGCGGCGGAGGTCGACCGCACGGACCGCATCCCCTACTACATCGAACAGGCGGTGCGCACGTCGATCTACGGGCGGCCGGGGCCGGTCTACCTCGATCTCCCCGCGGACGTGATCAGCGGCTCCGTCGAGGACGACGGGGCGCGCCAACGGCCGCGCGTCGCCGATCCGCCGCGGACGCTGGCCGACCCCGCGGCGGTCGAGGCGGCGCTCGCGGCGCTGCGGAGCGCCGAGCGGCCGCTCGTCGTCGTCGGGAAGGGCGCCGCCTACGCGCGGGCGGAGGAGGAGGTACGGCAGTTCATCGAGTCGACGCAGCTGCCGTTCCTGGCGTCGCCGATGGGCAAGGGCGTGCTGCCGGACGACCATCCGCTCTCGGTGGCGCCGGCCCGCTCGCATGTGCTCCAGAACGCGGACCTGGTGTTCCTGATCGGCGCGCGCCTGAACTGGATTATGCACTTCGGGCTACCGCCGCGCTTCAACCCGGACGTGCGCGTCATGCAGATGGACATCGCGGCGGAGGAGATCGGCACCAACGTGCCGGCGGAGGTAGCGCTCGTCGGCGATGCGATGGCCGTGACGGCGCAGCTGAACGCGGCGCTGCGCGAGCAGCCGTGGCAGTTCGGCGCCGAGAGCACATGGCGGACCGGCATCGCCAGGAAGATCGACGACAACCGGGCGGCGACGCAGGCGATGCTCGACGACGACACGCAGCCGATGAACTACTATCGCGCGCTGCGTGACATCCGCGATGCGCTGCCGCCCGACGCGATCATCTGCAGCGAGGGCGCGAGCACGATGGACATCGGGCGCACGGTCCTGCCGAATTTCCTGCCGCGGCGGCGGCTCGATGCCGGCAGCTTCGGAACGATGGGCGTCGGCCTGGCGTTCGCCATCGCCGCGCAGGCGGTGCACCCGGGCACGCGGGTGGTCGCCGTGGAGGGCGACTCCGCCTTCGGCTTCAGCGGCATGGAGGTCGAGGTGGCGTGCCGCTACCACATGCCGATCACGTTCATCATTCTCAACAACAACGGCATCGGCGGCGGCCCCCCGAAGGCCGACCCGTCGCGACCGGTCGCGCCCACCTCGTACGTGCCGAACGCACGCTACGAGCGCGTGATCGAGGCATTCGGCGGCGAAGGCTACTTCGTCGAGCGGCCGGCGGACCTGCGGCCGGCGCTGGAGGCGTCGTTCGCGAGCGGCAAGGCGGGCATCGTCAACGTGATGATCGATCCGCGCGCGCAGCGGAAGCCGCAGCAGTTCGCCTGGCTGACGCGGTAGACGTTCCGGATTGCCCCACCCGGGACCAGATGCGACGGGCGCCCGGCGCGTGCCCGCCTGCACGCCTGGGCATGGTCCAGGCGAACGTGCGAGCACGATGCTGCGGCGGCGTCTCCCGCCGACAGCGGCGGCCGGCCGGCGATGCGTCGGCCGGGCTACACCGGCGCGCCGCGCGATGTACGGGCGGAGACAGCTCCGAGCTCTGTCGCCGGCGGCGCGTCGTCGATGTACTCGGCAACGATCGCCCGCCACGGGCCTTCGGCGCGAATGTTGGCGAGCAGGCCCGCGAGCCCAAAGTTGATGCGCGTGAGGAAGACCATGCCCGCGGGCACGTTGCACTGCTCGTTGATGCGCCCGCCCGCGCCCGTGGTCTGCGTGTTGCGGCGCACCATCTCGCCGGCCAGTTCTGGCGTGAAGGCGATGCGTTCGTGGAGGACCGGCTCCCAGTACCAGTGCATGTGGTCGTACAGCTCCTCCGTGGTGAAGGGCGCGCCGCGACGCAGGATGCCGATCTCTTCGATGCCCGCGCGCCAGGCGTCGCGGTCTTCGGCGTAGAGCGCGCGCAGGACGCGGATGAAGCCGTCGACGGTGCCGGCATCGAACTCCGCCACGCAGCCGTAGTCGACGAACGCGACCGATCCGTCGTCGCGCAGCAGGTAGTTTCCGGGGTGCGGGTCGCCGTTGAAGAGGCCGTGACGATAGATCGAGCCGAAGGCGTAGCGGAAGACGATCTCACCGACGCGGTTACGCTCGCCCTGCGGCAGCGCGCGGGCGGCGGCGAAGGGGCGGCCGCGCACCAACTCCTGCACCAGCACGCGCGACGTCGACAGCTCGGGGTAGACGCGCGGCACGTAGATGAAGCCGTGGCCGTCGAACTCGTCGTGGAAGCGCTGCTGCCAGGCAGCTTCGCGGACGTAGTCGAGCTCACCGAGGATGCCGTCCTTGAGGTCGCGCACGATGGGCCCGGCGTCGAGCCCCTGCGAGAACCGCGCGCCGAGCGAGATCAGCAGTCCGACATTCGCCAAGTCGTGCTCGATCGCCTCGCGGACGCCGGGATACTGCACTTTCACGGCCGCCGGCGTCCCGTCGCGCAGCACGGCGCGGTGCACCTGGCCGATCGACGCGGCGGCGAACGGCTCCCGCTCGAAGCGGCGGAAGATCTGCTGCGGCGTCCGGCCGTACTCCTGCTCGAAGACCTGTTCGACGAGGCTGTAGGCCATCGGCGGCGCGTCGGCCTGGAGCGCGGCCAGCTCTCCCAGCATGTCGTCGGGGATGACGCCGGTCATGAGGGACAGGATCTGCCCGAACTTCATGATCGCGCCCTTCATCTCGCCCATCGTCCGGCGGACGTCTTCGGCCGTACGAAGGGCGAACTGGTCGCGGGCGGCCCGGCGCCCGCTGCCGAACGAGGCGTAGGTGCGGGCCCAGCGCGCGAAGGTGCGGCCGGCGAGCGACGCCGGCCGCAGTGAGCGCGCAATGCGGCCTCCGCTGACGGCGCGAGCCGCTGGCCGCGGCAACTCGTGGGGGTCTTCGGATAACGACGTCACGTATTCAGCCTGGCGGCCGGCGATGTGACGCGCGACCGGGGCGTCGTTGCGCGTTGGCGATGCCGTCGCGTGTGGGTCGCGCTCATGCGGCGACTCAGGCGTGTACGGCATCGCGTGCCTTGTTGGCTTCGGCGATCACCTTCTGCGCGATGTGCTGGGGCACCTCTTCGTAGTGGTCGAAGCGCATCTCGAAGCTGCCCCGGCCCTGCGTGATCGAGCGCAGGTCGGTGGCGTAGCGGAGCACTTCGGCGAGCGGCGCCTCGGCGTCGATCACGGTGAGGCCGCCGTCCTCGGGCGTCATGCCGTGTACCTTCGCACGCTTGCCGTTGAGGTCGCTCATCACGTCGCCGGTGTTGGACTCGGGCACGCGGATCTGCATCGAGACGATCGGCTCGAGCAGGACCGGATTCGCCTTCAGCGCTCCCTGCTTGAGCGCCTGCGAACCGGCGAGCTTGAACGCCATCTCCGACGAGTCGACGGGGTGCTCCTTGCCGTCGAAGAGCGTCACGCGGACATCGACCATCGGGAAATGGGCGAGCGCCCCCTCGTGCATCGCCTCCTCGACGCCCTTCGCGACGGCCGGGATGTAGTTGCGGGGTACGGCGCCGCCGACGACCTTGTCGACGAACTCGAAGCCCTGGCCCTTGTTCGGCTCGACCTTGATCGCGACGCGGGCGTACTGGCCGTGACCGCCGGTCTGCTTCTTGTGGATGTACTCCGATTCGACGCTGCCGGTGACCGTCTCGCGGTAGGGCACGCGCGGCGCGTGCAGGTCGACCTCGACGCCGAACTTGCGCTTCATCTTCTCCGCCGCCACCTCGACGTGCGCCTCGCCCATGCCGGAGACGATCGTCTCGCCGGTGCTCTCGTCGCGATGCACGACGAGCGTCGGATCCTCCTCGGCGATGCGCTGGAGCGACGGGCCGAGCTTGTCGACATCGGCCTTGCCCCTGGGCGATACGGCGACGTTGAAGGGCGGCCGCGGGAACTCGATCGGCGGCAGGCTGAGTTGATGCTCCCTCGTGCAGAGCGTGTCGCCGGTGACCGTGCTCGCCAGCTTCGCGACGGCGCCGATATCGCCCGCCGCGAGCGCCGGCACGTGATCCTGCGTCTTGCCGCGCAGCACGATGAGCTGCCCGACGCGCTCGTCGGCCTGGCGGTTGGCATCCCAGACGTGCGAGTCGGCGTGGAGCGTGCCGGAGAGCACGCGGAGGTACGTCAGCTTGCCGACGAAGGGGTCCGCGGCCGTCTTGAAGACGAGCGCGGCGAGTGGCGCGGCGGCATCTGCCTTCAGCGCCTCATCGCCCGCGGCGCCGGCGGCGGCCCGCGGCGCGACGTCGGCGGGCGACGGGCAGTCGGCGACGAGCGCATCCAGGAAGCGCGTGACGGCGATGTTCTTCGTCGCCGAGCCGCAGAAGACCGGATAGGTCGTGCCAGCGGCGATGCCCTTGCGGAGGGCCGCGGTGAGCTCTTCGGCGCTCAGTTCTTCGCCGTCGAGGTATTTGGCCATGACATCGTCGTCCGCCTCGCAGACGGCCTCGATGAGCTGCTCGCGCGCGCTGTCGGCGGCCGTCGCCATCCCGGCCGGGATCTCCGCCGGCGCACCCTTCTCGCCGCTGTAGGCGGCGCGGTCGATCAGGTTGACGACGCCGCTGAAGCTGTCCTGGCTGCCGATCGGCAATTCGAGCGGGGCGATCTGCTTGCCGTAGCGCGCCTGCAGCTGCTCGAGCGCCTGCTGGAAGTTCGCGTTCTCGCGGTCCATGCGGTTCACGAAGATGACGCGCGGCAACCGGGCGCGCTCGGCGTTCAGCCACGCCTGCTCGGTGCCGACCTGCAGACCGGAGACGGCGTCGACGACGATCACGCCGAGGTCGGCGGCGGCGATGCCGCTCTTCACTTCGCCCACGAAGTCCGCGTATCCCGGCGTGTCGATGATGTTGATCTTGTGGTTCGACCATTCGCAGGGGATGAGAGAGAGGCCGAGGCTGATCTTGCGCTTCACCTCGTCGGGCTCGAAGTCGGAGACGGTGTTGCCTTCATCGACCTTGCCCAGGCGGTTGGTGGCGCCGGCGACGAACGCGGCGGCCTCGGCAAGCGACGTCTTGCCGGTGCCGCCGTGACCGAGGAGGACGACGTTCCGGATCTGCTCCGTCTTGTACTCGTTCATGCCTGCAGCAACTCCCGGATTGGACGCGTATGGGATCGGATCATACTACCGCGACCAGGTACGGGCCATCGCCGGCGTGACTCCATGCCTGTTCTGGTATAGCGGACGTTTCTGGACGGGATCAGCCGGCGCCGGCTGCGTGGCGGGCCCGGCGCCCAGCTGCGTGGCACCGTACCGGGGACCGGCGGCGCCTCGCGTCTCGATGCCCGTTGATTCCCGTGCGCCGGATTCGCATCGGCCCCGCACGTCCTCCTCCGGCGTGAGCGGCCTACTCGCGGATCAGCGCCTCCGCCGCAGTATGCGGGTCGAGCCGGCGGGCGGCGACATCGGCGACGAGCTCGTCGAGCCGGCCATCCTCGCGGTGCGCGGCGACCACGCGGTCGAGCAGGCGCTGGCGCGCGAGCGCGAGCACCTGGTGTCGCGCCTGCGAACGCCGATGCGCCTCCTGCACTTGCGGCGTGCTGATGTAGGCGCGATGCTCGTCGAGCGCCTCGACGAGCTCCTCGATGCCCTCATTCAGCGCCGACGCCGTGCGGATGATCGGCGTGCGCCGCTCGCTGTGCGCCGCGTCGACGATCGACGCGAGCTGGCGCGCCAGCAGGTCGGCGTTGGGGAGGTCGGACTTGTTGACGACGAGCACGTCGGCGATCTCCATGATCCCGGCCTTCATCGCCTGCACATCGTCGCCGGAGCCCGGCGTGAGGACGACGACCGTCGTGTCTGCCATCGCTGCGACTTCGACTTCGTCCTGGCCGGCGCCGACCGTCTCGACCAGCACGACGTCCTTGCCGAAGGCATCGAGCGCGGTGACGACGCCGGCCGTCATCGGCGCAAGCCCGCCGAGGTTGCCGCGCGTCGCCATGCTGCGAAGGAAGACGTCGCGATCCGACGTCAGCTCCTGCATGCGGATGCGGTCGCCCAGCAGCGCGCCGTGGCTAAAGGGACTCGTCGGGTCGATGGCCACGATGCCGAGCGTGCGGCCGCGCCGCCGCAGCTCGCGCGCCAATGCGCCGACGAGCGTGCTCTTGCCCGAGCCCGCCGAGCCGGTGAGGCCGACGGTGTGCGCGCGCCCGGAACGCGGGTGCAGCAGCGAGAGCGCCTGACGACCCGCCGGCGTGTCGGCCTCGATCTGCGTGAGCGTGCGCGAGAGCGCGCGGCGATTGCCCGTGAGCAGCCGCTCGACGAGCGCGTCGACATCGGCGGCCACGTCAGGCCTTGCCGTCCGGACGCGCGCCGGCCCACTCCCGGACGAAGCTGATCACGTCTTCGGTGGAGGTGCCGGGGCCGAAAATCGCCCGGAAGCCGATCTCCTTGAGCTGCGGGATGTCGGCGTCCGGGATGATGCCGCCGGCGAACAGCAGCACCTCATCGGGCGCGATCTCGCGTTCGCGGAGGGCGCTGATGACGCGCGGAAAGAGTTCCATGTGGGCGCCGGAGAGGATGCTGAGGCCGACGACGTCGACGTCTTCCTGCAGCGCCGCTTCAGCGATCATCTCGGGCGTCTGGCGGATGCCGGTGTAGATCACCTCCATGCCGGCGTCGCGGAGGGCGCGGGCGACGACCTTGGCGCCGCGGTCGTGACCATCGAGGCCGGGCTTGGCGATGAGGACGCGGATCTTGTCGTCGGGCATCTGGTGGGGATTATAGGCAAGGTGGCGGGTTATGGAAACGGCGGCTACTGGAGCGGGGGACTGGTGACCGGGAACCGGGACGGCGAACTGGAGTGAGTGGGCACCGGGCATCGGACCAGGGGTTCGTTAGCATCGCACTGAGGTTCGTCGCCTCGCACAAGGCTTTGCAGAGTGGCATGGAGGCGGGCGAAGTTCGACGTCAGCAACTGTGCGAACGTTGTCCTGATTCAGCGACGAGCTCCCGGACGAGTGCCAGCAGCGCAATCGCCAGCGGCGCAAAGGTGAGGCGTCGGCGCCCTGCCGGGGAAGCCGGACGGGCCGATTCCCGGGAGAACGTAGATCCGGGAGCGAGCCACGCTGGGTCGGTCGCATGAACTGCGGCCTGGGACGTGCGATCTGCGACCGCACTACTGCCAGGTCGGGCCGAAGAGGGTGAGTGCGATGCCGACGGTGATGACGACGATGAAGAGTTCGAGCAGCGCCGTGCGCACCTGCGCCGGGTGGTCGCCATGGGCGATCCAGAGGCCGACGAACACTCCGAACAGACTGACCGCAACACCGAACATCGGGCGCCTCCTCCGCACTCGCACCGCGTCCCCGACGTCGCCCCGTCCTGCTGAACGCGCCTGTGATGAAGCTGTCTGTCCTCGCGACGGCATGGGTGCCGGCGAACCGGTGCCGCGCCGCGGGTGTTAGAGCAAGTATACCTTATGTCACCCGCGTGTCACGCCCCCGTCATGTTGGATTCGACCTCCCCCGCGCCTTCAGCACGGCGCATTCCCCTCGAAGACCATCGTCAGATAGATCCGGCCGTCCGCCGCCTGCGCTACCCCCGTCCCGAACCGCTGGTACCGGCAATTGAGGATGTTTTCGAGATGGTCCGGACTGGCGCCCCACATCTGCACGGCCATCTGTGCTGTCGTCGACCAGCTCGCCGTGTTCCAGGCGATGTTCTCGCCCGCGTACTGATGCGAGCCCTTGATGCGGTCGATGAGGCAGGCATAGTTGCAGCCACCCGGCGGGTTGTGGCCGAAGTACTGCTGCGACGCCATGTCGGCGCTGCGGATGCGCGCGACGCGCACCAGCGTCGCATCGGCGACGAGCGGCGGCAGTCCGTTCTGCCGGCGGATCGCGTTGATGCCCGCATAGGTCGTGACTTCGGCGACTTGCTCCCGCGTGCAGGCGGAGAACGCGATGACCGCCACGAGCAGCAGGAGCGCCGCGATGCAGATGCGCCGCATGGGCTGGGCTTTCCAGGACGGGGATGCGAGCGAGGTGTTGGAGGGCATTGTGCCTGCGACGACTGCGAGACGGCAACGAACCTCAGCGGCGAGCAGCTGACGCATCCTCGACATCCGTCGCTCAGCCCGCGCCGTCCTCGTCCATACGCAGCGAATCGCGCGCGTGCGCGATCTGCGACGCACGATCCGTCGTGCGCGGGCGCGCCCGCGAGTCGATACACTGACGCGATGCCCCACAGCTCCGCCCAGACCCCGGGCGATGCCGAGGCGTTGGAATCCAGCGGTCGGCGGGCGCCCGAACGGCGCCAGACGGCGTTCGACCGTGCCTTGCTGCGCGCCGGCGGCTGGTTCGGGCGGCACACGCACGTGCGGGCGGTGCTCGTCGGCGTCGTCGTCGCGTTCGCGCTGGTGCTCGGCATCGTCCTGCTCGTCTTCCCGAAGATCACGAACGGCCTCGAAGGCTTCGGCTACGCCGGCGTCTTCCTGATTAATCTCCTCAGCACCTCGACGCTCTTCATCCCGGTGCCGGGCCTGACGGCAACGGCGCAGGCGCTGATCGTCCGCGAAGGGGAGCACTCGGCGTTCCCGTGGCTCGTCGGGCTGACGGGCGGCCTCGGCATGGGGCTGGGCGAAATCACGCTGTACTACGCCGGCTACCTGGGCGCCGAGCTGGCGCGCGGCCACGAATTGCGCGGGCCGCGCTGGCTGCGACGCGCCGTTCAGTGGTGCGTCAACAGCATCAACTCCTTGATGCGCCGCTGGGGCGTCGCCACGCTGTTCATGCTGTCGGCGGTACCGAATCCGCTGTTCGAGGTCGCCGGCCTGACCGCAGGCTCGGCGCAGATCTCGTTCCGGAAGTTCGTCCTCGCCGCCGTCTCCGGCAAGGTCGTGCGCGGCCTGTTGCTGGCCTATCTCGGCACCCAGCTGCCGTTCCTGTAGTGCCCGTCGGCCACCGCGCGCTTCTCCTCGCCAGCGTCCGCGCAATCGTACGGCGAGCTCGGCCGCAGCAGCGCGATGCATGAACATTGCAAGGCACGCCGGCGCTGCCCGGGCGTGGTCGTTACGGCCCGACTGCCACACTTCCGACGATCGTGACGCCGCGGAGGCGGCGCCACGGCGTGAGGTCTGCGATGGCGGCGGTGCTCGACAAGATCCCGGAGTGGCACGTCGGCCGGTTCGATGTGACGGGCATCGGCAAGGCGACGGTGAAGGACATCATGCTGGACGACGTGCTGGGGCTCGCCGCCCAGATGTCGTACGCGGCGATCCTCTCGATCTTCCCGTTCCTCCTTCTTCTCGCCGGCATCACCTCCGTCATCGACCGCGTCTTCGCGCTGCCCAACTTGGGCGATACGATCGTCAACCAGTCGTCGGGCGTGCTGCCCACGGACGTGCAGGGCACGCTGCGACGCTTCACCGACCAGATCTCGATCTCCAGCGGCCGCAGCTGGACGGCGATCGTCCTCGGTCTCGCGGGGTCGGCGTACTCGGCGTCGTCCGCTGTGCAGACGGTGATCAAGGGGCTGAACCGCGCCTACGAGGCGCCGTCGCGCGCGTTCGTGCGCGGGCACGTCTTAGCGCTGGAGCTGACAGCGCTCTTCGCGCTGATGATCCTCGCCGGCACGCTCCTGTTCGGCTCCGGGGCGTGGTTCTCGGGCGGCGTCGGCGGGCTTCTCGGCTGGGGCGCGGCCTTCACCGCCCTCTGGAACGTGCTCTCGCCGATCGTCGCGGCCCTGCTCGTGATGTCGGCGGTGGCGCTGCTGTACTGGCAGGGCCCGAACACCGATGTGCCGTGGAAGAGCGTGATCCCGGGAGCGCTGTTCTTCGTCATCGGCTGGGTGATCTTCTCCATCGGCTTCGGCTATTACGTGGGAAATTTCGGCTCGTACAACAAGGTCTATGGCTCGGTCGCGGCGGTGATCGTGCTCTTGGTCTGGCTCTACTGGACGAACACACTGCTGCTCATCGGCGGCGAGCTGAACGCCGTGATCGAGCGCCGCAACGGCGCGCGCACGGCGCGATCGCGGGCGGCCGATCGGGGTGGCGCGACGGCGACATGGCACGAGTGAACGCGCGTCGATCTTATGGCAATCGGCCGTCTGTACCGCGTCTACGCCGACGAGGCGCGCTCTGCGGCTGTCACCTCGTTGTAACGGCGAATCGCTCCGGGGTTAGCCGCCGGGCGCGCCAGGACAACTAGGATGACGAAACCGCACGGCCATCCGTGCAGCAGGCGCGGGGAGATCAGGGCTGACGGCCACGACGGCCGGGGCATCGCGAAGGAGCGGACATGCAGACCTCACCGAGCATCCCGACCAAGCTGGACGTGACGCGTCGCATCGGCCGGACGACGAGCGTCGAGATCGAGTACTTCTGCCGGACGTGCAAGGGGCACTACTCGCGCATTGTGCCGGTGAAGGCGTTCGAATCGACGCGCTGCCGCTGCGGCTCGAGCAACCTGCTGATCTACTCCCTCGCAGCCGACGTGACTGCGCCGCTGCGCGCGAGCTGATCGGATCGCACTCCGTCACCCGCCGGCCGCGCTCCAGCAAGCGGGGGGCGGGGAGACGGAGCGACGACGTCTCCCCGCCCCTCTCCACAGTGTGGAGGGGAGCGAGCAGCATGCGGGCGATCGTGGGCGTGTCACCCGATCGCTCGCCCGCGCCGCTGGTCACCCTGAGCGATAGCCGGAAGAGTCTCTTCGGTCGAACACCCTCACCACCGGCCGCTCTCCCAAGGGGGGAGGGGGATCGATCGGCATGCGGGCGATCGTGGAGCTGTGACCCGATCGCTCGCCCGCGCCGCCGGTCACCCTGAGCGATAGCCGGAAGAGTCTCTTCGGTCGGCATCCGTCACCACCGGCCCCACTCCCACGAGCGCCGAGTGTGCCGGCGGCTGTTGACTCCGTCTTACGGCATGGCCTCGACGTCTTCTTCGTCAGGCACCGGCGCCGGCGGCGCTTCGCGGGCGGCGCCGGGGATGTCCAGCATGTAGCCGATGCCCTGGAAGGTCTTGATCAGCTGCGGCTTCGACGGCTCGACCTCAAGCTTGCGGCGCAGGCGCGAGACCCAGACGCGCAGGTACTGCAGGTCGTCGCGGTACTCCGGGCCCCACACCTTGCTGAGCAGCTCCGGGTTCAGCATGATCTTGCCCGGGTTCGACGCGAGCACCTGCAGCAGCAGCCACTCGGTGCGCGTCAGCGTCACGATCTCGCCGTCCCGCTTGACGAGCCGGCGGTTGAGGTCGATCTCGATGTTTCCGACCCTGACGACGTTCTCCGTGCTCGACGAGCCGATCGTCCGGCGCAGCACAGCGCGCACGCGCGCGCTCAGCTCCTCGGGGCTGAAGGGCTTGGCGAGGTAGTCGTCGGCGCCCAGTTCCAGGCCGCGCACCTTGTCGGCATCGCCGCCCTTCGCCGTCAGCAGGATGATCGGCAGCGTCGTCCGCTCGCGCAGCTTGCGCATCACCTCGAGGCCGGTCATGTCCGGCATGACGATGTCGAGCAGCGCGATGTCCGGCCGCTGCTCTTCCGCCATCCGCAGCGCCTCTTCGCCGCCTCCTGCGGTGACGACGCGGAAGCCCTGCGTCGACAGCTCGAGCTTGATCAGGCGCAGCACGCCGGCTTCGTCATCGACCGCGAGAACGAGTGGTTCGGTGCTCATGACTTCGTCTCCTCTACTTCCTCGGGCAGCGTGAACCCGAACTCCGCGCCACCGTGTTCGCGCGGCCGCGCCCAGATGCGGCCGCCCTGTGCCTCGATCAGTCGCTTGCACACCGCCAGCCCGATCCCCGCGCCCGGCGCCTGTGCCGACGTACGCGGTGACCGGTAGAACGCCCGAAAGATCTGGCTCATCTCATCCTCGGGGATGCCCGGGCCTTGGTCGAGCACGCGCACGGCGACGCAGCCATCCTCGCGGCTCGCCTGCACGAGCACCTGCTCGCTGGGCGGGCTGTACTTGCCGGCGTTCGACAGCAGGTTCCGCAGCACCTGCTCGAAGTACACCGGCTCCGCCGATACCGGCGGCAGGCCCTCCTCGACCTCGACCTCGACCTGGCGGCGCGGCTGCCGCTGCCGGAAGCCGCCGACGACGCGCTCGATCATCCGCGGCACGACCACCGGCTCGGTCTGGAGGGTGCGGCCCGCCTCGAGCCGCGAGAGCACGAGCATGTTGTCGATGATGCGGTGCAGCCGCTCCGATTCCTGCTCGATGTCCGCGATCGCCCGGTCGCGCGTCTCGCTGTCGAGGCGGGCGCCGCGGTAGTGCAGCACCTGCGCGTTGCCGAAGATCGTCGTGATCGGCGTGCGCAGCTCGTGCGAGACGAGGCCGAGGAACTCGTCCTTCGCCTGGACGGCGAGGCGCAGCTCGGCGGCCGTGCGCTGCGCCTCGGCGAAGAGACGCGCGTTGTCGATGGCGATGCCGGCGCGGCGGCCGACCTCCTCCGCCAGCGCGAAGTCCGCCATGCGCAACCGCCGCCCCGACTCGCCGCGCAACGTGAAGAGCGCCATCGCGCCCAGCGTGCGGCCGCGCGCGACGAGCGGCACGCAGCTGTACGAGACGATGTCCGCCTGCCGCAGCAGCGCGAGCTGATCCGCATCGGCCGCCGTCGCGGCGAGCATCTCGTCGCTGACGCGCGACACGTGGATCGGCGCACCGGTGCGCGCCACTTGCGCCGAGCCCGAACCGCGCTCGATGTCGAGCGTGTAGCGCTCGTCGAAGGCGCGCAGCTGCTCTTCGCGCGACCGGTCGGCGTTCGTGATCGCCAGCCGCCGGAGCTGGCCGTCTTCGATGACGTCGACAGTGCACCAGTCGGCGAGCGCCGGCGCCATCAGCGTCGCCAGGTCGCGCAGATTCTTGTCGTAGTTCAGCGAGCGGCCGAGCAGCTCGCTTGTCTCGGCGAGCAGCGCCGCCCGCTGCGTCGCCCGTTCGGCCGCTTCCCGCGCGTCCTGCTCGGCCGCGTAGAGCCGGGCCCTGGCGATCGCGTTGCCGCTCCGCCTCCCCAGTTCTTCCGCCAGCGCCAGGTCGCCGGCGCCGTACCGACGGTTCGACTCTGCGGTGACGAGCGTGATGGCGCCGAGCGTCTCGCCGGCAGCAGTGATCGGCACGACCATCGCCGAGGTGAAGCCGATCTCGCGGATCACGCGCAGGTGCTCCTCGTCGACGGCGCCCTGCACGAGCAGTTCCTCCGGGATCTCCGGCCAGAGCTGGGCGACGCCGGTGCGGACGACTTCGTAGACGCCATTGGCGTCCTCCGGGTTCGGCGGGTACTTCTCCTCGAGCTCGTACGCCCAGCGGATCTTCGCCGGGTCGATGTGCGTGACGGCGAGCCGCTCGAGCCGCCCGTCCTCGAGCACATCGACGGCGCACCAGTCGCCGATCTCGGGCACCGCCAGGCGGGCGACGCTGGCGAGCGTCTCGTGGTAGTCGAGCGAGGTGCTGAGGATGTTGCTGGCATGCGCGAGGAACGACTGCCGTACGGACTCCTGGTTCCGGTCATGGACGTCGGACAGCGTGCCGAACCAGCCGCTGATCGCGTCGCCCATACGCACCGGCCGGCTGCGCGCGGTGTGCCAACGGTAGGTGCCATCGCGGGCGCGCAGGCGGAACTCCGCTTCATACGGCGCGCCCGTCGCGAGCGACTCCTCCCACGCCCGCCAGGCATCCTCGCGGTCGTCCGGGTGGATGTACTCGCGCCAGCCGCTCGCGCTCAGGTCTTCGCGACGCTCCCCGGTGTACGTGAACCAGCTCTCGCTGCGGAATTCGGGCGAGCCATCGGCGTGCGTCGACCAGACGATCTGCGGCAGCGATTCGGCGAGCGTGCGGTAGCGCAGCTCGCTGACCCGCAGTTCCTCCTCCTGCCGGCGGCGCTCTTCGGTGTCGGCGCAGCTGCCGAACCACGAGATGACGCTGCCATCGATGCGCGTCAGCGCCACCGCATGCACGGCGTGCCAGCGGTACACGCCGTCGTGCCGTCGCAGGCGCGCCTCGATGGTGAAGTCCTCGCCCGTCCGGAGGCAGCGCTCCCACCGCTCGCTCACGGCCTCAAGGTCCTCCGGGTGGACGACGGATCGCCAGCGCACCGCGCGCTCGCCCGAAGGGCGCGGGCCCGTGTATTCGTGCCAACGGTCATTGAAGTAGTCGATCCGGCCATCGGGCCGAGCCGCCCAGATCAGCTCCGGCACCGTGTTCGCGAGCGTGCGGTAGCGCAGCTCGCTGAGGCGCTGCCGCTCCTGCTGCTCATGCTCGTCCGTGACGTCGACGACGATGACGCCGACGCCGCTCACCGCGCCGTCGGCCGCCCGCACCGGGTACAGGCTGACGCGCCAGCTGCGGCGACGGCCGGGATCCGCAGCCGACTCGCCGGAGATCTGCAGGTCGGTGATGGGTTCCGCGCGGTCGAGCACGCGGCGATACGCCGGCTCGAGCTCGGCCCACAACTGCGGGACGACGTCCGGCACCCGCTGGCCGAGCGTCTCCTCGATCCGGCCGCCGTTCATCTCGGCCAGCGTCTGGTTTATCCGCCGGATGCGCAGGCCGGCGTCGATGAAGGCGAGGCCGATCGGCGCCGTCGCGAACGTGGCGTCAAGGAGGGAGAACGCTTCCGCCTGCGCTTGCTCGGCGCGGCGGCTCTCGCGATAGAGGCTGGCGCTGTCGAGCGCGGCGGACGCGCGGGCGGCGAACTCGCCGGCGACGCGGAGGTCGCGCTCGTCGTAGCGGCGGTCGGCGACGGCGCAGAGGACGATGACGCCCGTCGTCTGGCCGCGCGACTTCAGCGGCAACAGCATCGACGAGCGGAAGCCGGCGGCGACGGACTCCGTGATGTACGGCTCGGGGACGCCGCGGGCGCGCATCGTCTCGGCGCTGAGGTCGCTGTTCAACCACGGCTCGCCGGTCGCCAGGACGTGCGCGATGCCGGGGGAAGGTGCGCGCGGCGCCGCGATGTCCCAGTCGCCGTAGCGCGCGTCGTTGTAGGCGCTGGCGACGCGGCGGACGGGGTCCTGTCCGTCCCGCGCGAAGATGCCGCACCAATCGGCCAGCCGCGGCACGACGAGCGAGGTGATGACGTCCAGCGTCTCGTCGTAATCGAGCGACTGCGCCAGCCGCGACGAGGCGGCGAGGAGGAAGCGCTCGTCGTCTTCCGCGCGCCTGCGGTCGTGGATATCGGCGAGCGTGGCGATCCAAATCGCGATGTCGCCGCCGCCGCGCACCGGCACCGTGCGCGCCGCATGCCAGCGATAGATGCCGTCGGCGCCACGGACGCGGTACTCGTCTTCGAACTCCTGCCCATCACGGCGAGCCTCCGCCCAGCGGGCGGCGATGCGTGCGCGGTCATCGGGATGCGTCACCTCGGCCCACGCGGCATCGAGCGGCTCGCTCCCCAACAGGCCCGTGTACTCATAGAAGCGGCGGTTGGCGTAGGTCAGGGCGCCATCCGGCGAGGCGGTCAGGAGCACGGCCGGCAGCGCTTCCGCCAGCATGCGGTACAGCTCGGCGGTGAGCTGCAGGCGGTGGTCGGCGCGCTTCGCGTCGTCGATGTCGATGCTCACCGTGATCCAGCGCGCGATCGTGTCGTCGGGGTTCCGCATCGCCATGCCGCAGACGCGGTGCCAGCGGTAGGCGCCATCGGCGCGGCGGAGGCGCATATCGCTGGAGAAGGGGTCGCCGCGCTTCATCACCGCCTGCCAGCGTTCCATCGCCGCGGCGTAGTCGTCGGGATGGATCACCTGGTAGTGCTCCCAGTCCCGCGCCTGGGCGAGCGTCAGGCCCGTGTAGTGACGATAGGCCTCGCTGATGTAGCGGAACTCGCCCCGCGCGTCCATCACGACGACGAGCGCGGGCATCGAGTCGACGACGTCGATGCCGACGCGGTCGCGGCGCGCTTCTTCGCTCAGCCGCAGCGGATCGAGATTCGCCCCCTGCTGTGAGGCGTCGGCGGGGATGTCAGGTGTCGTCATCATGAAACGCGAACCCTGCTCCGGATATCGTGCGCGTGTCGAAGGAGCGCCTGAGAGATGCTACCAACAGATCCCGGGCGTTCCGCAAAGATCGCCGTGCTGGCGATTACAAATCCGTATCACGAACATCGACAAACGAACGACGTACGTCACGTGGACGCCGCAGAACCGCATATGCGCGGCTTCCCCGCCCGGGTCCCGGTCGCAGGCGCCCGGCTTCGCCGCGCCGCTCGCAGGCCGGACGCCGCCGCAGGTGGCGAGGACGGCTGCACCTGCGACCGCGCGGAAGCGGCCAGACGACCTGCGACCTGCTACCTGCGACCAGCGACGAGGCGAGGGGAGGCGCCAGAGGGGCTAGCCCGATCGCGAGCTTCGGGATCAATACGCGGCTGCAAGGATTCGGGTACAGCAGCGTTCGTCGGCGATCGATCCGCGGTGTTACGGTGGCCGCGTTGCTGTGACACCGACGCAGCTTGCACGGGGAGGGGAGCGGGGTGGGTTAGCATGCTCGAGGCGATCTCTCAGGGGCGCGTCGCCGTGTTCGACGACGACATCAAGTTCATCCGGCTGGTCGAGCGCATCCTGCGCGGCGTCAACCTCGACATCCAGCCGATCACCACGCCGGACATCGACGAGGCGGCGCGCGTGGTGAGCTGTACCGGCTGCCGGGCCGCGCTCATCGACCTCTACATGTACGGCGATCTGCGCGGGCTGCGGCTGGTCGAAATGCTCCGGCAGGACCCTGCGACCAGCGAGCTGACGCTGATCATGACGAGCGCGGCGCATCGCGAGCTCGGGCGCCGCGTCGGATTCCTGGTCGAGCATCACTGCGGCGTGCTCCTCAAACCGTTCAGCATCGACGAACTGCTCAGCCGCATCGACGTGCCGCGGACGATCGCGAAGGTCGGCGTTCCGACGATGCCAGCGCCGCTCCCGGCGCGGGCGTGGCGTGGGGCGTAGATGCGCCGGCGCGCGGGGGTGCGTGGTCGGCGTCACGTCGCGGAGACGAATACCACGAAAGGGAGCTGGCTTCAGGTGGCAGATCCCTCACGACACACCGCGCAGACAGAATGCGGCGGCCCTGCCGTCGCGAACCCAACCGGGGAGGCGGAACGGAGGCTCTGTCGAAGTCAGGCGCAGACCGAGAGCGAGCGGAGCAGGCCGGAGGCGATGCCAAGGCGCTCGGCGAGGCGCACCTGCTCCACCGTTTGCGGCGTCAGCTGCACCCAGCTGTAGTTGGCGAACGCCCAGTCGAGCAGCGCCGTGGCATCCGCGTTGCGGTCGGTGCTGTTCAGCACGGTGACGAAGAGCCGGCGGCCATTCCGCTGGGCCGATGCCACGAGCGTCCAGCCCGCCGCCTCGGTCCAGCCGATCTTCACGCCATCGGCGCCCGCATAGCTCTTGAGGAGCGAGTTGCCGTTGGTAAGGTCGTAGTTGGACGGCGGCGCCAGGCGCCAGGTCTGCGTGTTGACGATCTTCGCAAACTCGGGCTCGCGCATGGCGTACCGCGCGAGCCACGCCAGGTCGTAGGCCGACGAGTAGTGATTGGGGTCGTCGAGGCCGTGCGGGTTGACGAAGCGCGTGTCGGTGAGGCCCAACTCCTGCGCCTTGCGGTTCATCTCGTCGACGAACGCCGGCACGCTGCCCGCGACGTTATTCGCCAGCAGCACTGCGGCATCGTTTCCGGAGGGCAGCATGAGTCCGTAGAGCAGATCCTCCATCGTGATCGGCACGCCCGGCCGCAGTCCCATGACGGAGCTGCCGACCATCGTCGTCGCGTCGACGTCGGAGACGACAATACGGCCGAGGTCACCGTGCTCGATCGCCAGCAGCGCGGTCATGATCTTCGTCGTGCTGGCGGGCGCGCGCCGCTGGCGTGCGTTGACGTCGTAGAGTACGCGCCCCGTCTCGCCATCGACCACCACCGCTGCCTGGGCCGTGATCGCCGGTGGCGGGTTCACCTGCGCCATGCGCATCGGCACCTGCGCCGCCAGCGCGTCGCCGCTGGCGGGGCTCTTGGCGCAGGCAGGGATGCTGAGCATGGACGGTGCGGCGCCTGCCGGGGCGACGGGCAGCGCGAACGCTGCGACGACGAACGTGAGGAGAGCGAGAAGCGTTGGACGTAGCATCGGCACCGCCGGGTCTGGAGGAGTGGCTGGATCGAGCTGACGGGCGCCTGAGGCGCGAAGACCTGGGTTCGCGGGCAGACTCCTTCGGCGGCTACTGGTACTCGACCATGTCCGGCTGCGGCGTCAGGTTCATGACGTCCTGCTCGCTGGCGACAGGCGCATCGAGCTTGAGGAAGACGTTGTAGGAGCGATGCTGGGCGTACGGCCGGCCGGCGAAGAGGCGGTACTTGTCCGCCTTCCCCCTGGCATCGCCGTAGGCGTCCATGTTCAGCACGAGGTCGACGCCCGGGAAGCGCTGCGTGACCTCGCCGTTGACGACGGTCTGGTCCATGAACTGGTGGATGACGAAGAGCTTCGGCGGCAGGTTGTTCGCCTGGACGATGCCGTTGAGGTAGGCCTGCACGGCGTTGATCTGGTCGCCCGTGATCACGCCCGGCGTCTCGATGGGGACGCCGTTCGGACCCACGGCGTACTCCGGGTCGATGGCGAGATGCACGCGTGGATTCGCCAGGTACGCGCCGATCTTCTGCACCTCACCGAGAATGTCGCCCCTGCCAATCTGCAGGTCGAGGATGAGCTGCAGGCCGCGCTGCTCGGCCAGCGCGATGTAGCGTTGCACCGTCGCATCGTCGAGGTAGCGCAGGTAGAGGCCGTTGGCGGTCGGGTCGGCCTGCGCCTGGCTGTAGATGAGGTCGAGCGCCGGAACGACGCCCCGGTTGCCGTTGAGCGCGTCGTAGATGCCGGCCTCGCCGAGCAGCCACGACGCCATCTCCTGCGGCGGGAAGCGCCCGAGGACGCCGAGCGCACCGGAGATCGGCGACCCGTAGAATGCGACGACCTGGGCGTTGTCGAAGAGTGAAGGTGGACGCGGCGGTGGCGGTGCGGCAGTCGCGGTCGCTGCCGGCGGCGCCGCCGTCGCCGTCGGCCGAGCGGGAGTGACGGTTGCCGGCGCGATCGCCTTCGGGCGCGCGGCGGGCGACGTCGCCGCGGCGGTCGAGGTCGGAGCGCGGTTGATCGCCGGGGCCTTCTCTGTGCGCAAGATGACGCTCGGCGGAGGCGGTGGCGAGGGGACGCCGGCCGCCACGGCCGGTGCGACTCTGGCGTTGCCAGCAGCAGGGGCGGCGCGTCCGCCAGTTGAGCCGATGAGACTCATGATCGGTCCAACGAGGATCATGCAGGCAATGACCAAGTAGGTTCGGGCAATCGGTGCGTCGAACACGGTGGGCGTGGCTCCGGGTACGTGGGAGGGCGGTGCGTGACCGGGCAACTATAGCCGGGGCCCGAAGCAGAAATCAATGCCTTTGCAACGCGAATGCGCGATTCTCGATGCTTCTGTTACGCGCGATATTGCCGCGCCACGGCGGCCGAAAACAGCAGCGAGCGGGATATCCACGCGAACCGGCCACGGGACGGGCTGAGAGGCAGCGGCCTCAGTGACGGGCGCGCCAAATCGCGCATCCGTGCGCCTGCGCCCAGATGCTCGCGTTTGTTATGCGCAGACGGGGATCAGAAGCGATCGTGAAAAATTAATCGGGGCGTCGTGAAAAACGCGCACGCGATGCCTGGCCAGGACGACCGCCACGCGCGCATGTTATGCGCCGTCGCCTTCGCGCGGAGGCAAGTCGGTGTGCACCGATTCGGCCGGCGAGGCAGGGGGCGCGACGTCGTTCGTGGCGCCACTGCCGTGACCGGCGACAGGTACGGGAGCCGGCCGACTCGGCGCCGTCGCCACCGTCGACGAGGGTGCCTGCGCGTCGTTCGCCGGCTCGTCGTCATCGGCGTCGGCGAGGTCGCGCGCCTCGTTGGAGACGATCACGGCATCCTCGCCGATCGAGATCACGGCGGACGGCGGCAGCTCTTTGCGCGACCCGAATCCGAACACGCCCTTCGTGACGTGGTAGGAGGCGACGGAACCATCCTCGTTGACGAGGACCTTGTCGAGCTTCCCGATCGAATCGCCGCCCTCCGTGAGCACGTTCGCGCCGCGCAGGTGGATCCCCGAATCGACGACCTCACGCGCACGGCCGACCGAGGCGAACGGCTCCAGCGCGCTCTCACCCTCGACGGTCACGGCGTCCTGGCCGATGCCCTTGATCCGCGTCCGGTCAAGGAACATCGTCGCCTCGCCGGGCGCCGGTGATGCAACCATCAGGCCGAGCAGCGCGTGCTCGCCGGGGTCGAAGAGCACATCCTTCACGCGGCCCAATTCGCGCCCTGCGCCGGTCGCGACGACGGGCATCGACACGAGTTCGTTGGCATCTCGAGGATCCACAGCCTGACCTCCTGCGCTCAACCCGACCGGGACGAGAGCCCGCGGGGCGCATTCATCGTGCCATGCGCAGGCTCGCGCACAGGTAAACGCGAACATGCGGGCGATGCCATCGCCGTATTGATTTTTCGAGCATGGGCGGCTGGCACCGGCCGAAAGCGCGGTTAGAGCGCATCGCTACGCGCTTGCGAGCGCTCTTTACCCACCCGCAACGGTGGTTCGCCGATACTGGGTTCTGTCAGAGCCCGCCACTCTACCCACTGTTGTCCTTCGATTGCACCGAGGAGTAGCTTCGATGTCAGTACCCGGCAGCCTGCTTGTGTTTGGCGTGGATAACGGATGGGCGAATGCGGCGATCATCGCAGGCATCGTGGTCGCCGCGTATCTCCTGATCATGTGGCTCGCCGCCGTCGTCTGGACGGCTCGTGACATCCACGCGCGGACGCAGGATGGCGTCACGCAGGCGATCTGCGTGCTGCTCGTCGCCGTCTTCAACCTGCCGGGCGTGTTGCTCTACTTCCTCCTGCGCCCCCGGGAGACGCTCGTCGAGCGAGCCGAACGGGAGCTCGAGCTCGATGCCTTCCTGCACGAGGTCGACGATGCCGCCACCTGCCCAGGGTGCCAGCGTCGCGTCGACGCCAGCTTCATCGCCTGCCCATACTGCCGCACGCGGCTCGCGACGCCATGCCCGGGCTGCGCCCGCAACGTCGCCGAGGCGTGGACGCTCTGCCCGTACTGCCTGCGCGAGCGCGACGAGTTCCAGGGCGTGCCGGCGGCGGCGGCCTCCAACGGGCCGTCGCGCGCGCATCGGCCGTGGCGGCGCTCGACGCGGCCGCAGCCCACGCTCTCGGCGCCAGCGTCCCTGCGACGACGCGTCTGAGCCGCAGCGTCCGTAGCGGATGCGACGGTAGTCACGGGCTCCGGCCGGTCGCTCGTCCCGCCGTCGGCGCGCCGAAGTGCGGCCGCGGCGGCGGATCAAAGTCCACGAGAAGCCGGGGTCATGCCTGCTGGTCCGGGGCTGGCTCCGCCAGTCCTCCGGTTCAGGGCGACCGGGCGATAATCGCGTCCCGACCCCCGATGGACGACAGCGGCGAGCCGGAGCACGCCGCAGCGAACGTACCACAGGCGATCCGGACGACACGTGGGCGATCCCGCCCGTCCGCCCGGTGCCCGACGAGCGCGCCCGCCGAGAGGGACGTACGAGGCGGCCCGAGCGGCCGCCTCGTACGGGTTCGGGTCGTCGGCGCCGTCCGTCAGCGCCTGCTGCTGCTCCGGCTGCGGCTGCCAGCCGTCGTCGTGCGCCGGCGCGTCGCGCCCGCGCTCCGTGGGCGCGAGGTGGCGGTCCCGCCGCCGCTCCCGCGACCGCTGCTGCTCCGCGCGCTCGCCCCCCGCGAGCCAGTCGACGTGGCGCGGCTCGGAGTCGAGGAGGAGCGCGAGCCCGTCGAGGGGGCGCCGCCGGCACTGCGGGAGCCACTGGCCCGGCTCGTCGTGCTGCGCCCGCCGCCGGTACCGCTCATCCGCGCGCCGCCGGTGCGCGTGCCGCCCGTCGTGCGCGTGCCGCCGCTGCGCATGCCGTCCGTCGTGCGCGTGGCACTCGCGCGGCCGCCGCTGCGGGCACCGCCCGTCGTGCGCGTGCCACTCGCGCGGCCGCCGCTCATTGTTCGACCGCGAGAGCCTGCGGTGCCGGACGGACGGCTGCGGCTCGTGCCGCGGGCGGCGGTCGCCCGGCCGCGCGACGAGCCGGCGCCGCCGGCCCTCGACGCGCGGCCCTTGCCCGCCGTCATCTGCTGCTTCTGCGCCTGCCGCATCAGCGCGGGCTTGCGCTGCTCCATCTCCTCGCCGAGCGCGTCGAGCCGGGCGCGGCCGAGCTCCGACGCCTTCGGAAACATCTCCGACTCCTCTTCTTCGATGTGGTGGCGCACGGCCTCGGCGAGCACCTCGAACTTCGCCTCGTATTGCGGGTTGCTCGGCGGCACCTGGTGGAGCTCTTCGATCAGCAGGTCGGCGACATGGTGCTCTTCGAGCGCCTCGTTCATCATCGAGTCGGTGTCGCCCTCGGCGCGCACGGCCGGATAGAAGATCTCCTCTTCGAGCTTCGTGTGCACGACGAGTTGAAGCATCGCCTTCTGCGCGAACTCCTTGCGCGTGTTGGTGTCGTCGCTTCCGGAGAACTTCTTGAAGATCTCCTTCACCTCATCGTGCTGCTGCCGCAGCAGCTGCAGGGCGTCTGGCACCGGGGCACCTCCTTGTCGTGTGACGGAAGATCGGCCTCTTGCGTTCAAGAGCACAGTATCGATGAGCGTGCGTTGCAGTCACGTAAATCCGCATCGATGGAGCATGAAGGATGCAGCGTGGATCGCTCGCCGATCACCCCGCGGCGGCCGCGGCATGCGTGATCAGATGATGCTGATGACCGCGTCGATCAGGTCGTCCGCGAAGAACGGTTTCCCCACCGACGCCTGCGCGCCGAGCTCGCGCTGCACGCCGCGGGCGTTGTCCGCGGAGAGGATGAGCACGGGCACGTCGTAGTGCCGGCCGCGCAACTCGTGGAAGAACGTGCGCCCATCCATCACCGGCATCTCGATGTCCAGCACGATCGCTTCCGGCTCATGGCGCATGACCGAGTCGAGCGCCTCGGCGCCGTTATAGGCGGTCGCGACGTCGAACCCCGACTGACGCAGCGTCATCTTCAGCAGGCGCACCACTGCCGGGTCATCGTCGACGACGAGGACAGCGTGACCCTGTCCCGATTCTTCGTGTGGCTGCGTTTCGATGAGAGACATCACATAGACCTTTTGGCTTCTTTCGGTGTTCCAACATGGATCATATGAGACGCGTGTCACACGAGCGGGGGAACGTCCGGAAGCGAACATTACAAACGGATGCAATCGAGCCCGGGCAGCGGGCCGGCTTGATGACGACGCAGAGGGTACGGGAGCCTCCGCTGGATATGCACTTGCAACGCACGCAGGACACGCGATCGACGCGGCCGCAATCGCGGATCGGGATAATGCATGAACCACACCGCTGCTTCGGCCGACCATCGAGATCATGCCCAGAAGGAGCAACCCCGCATGGAGCGACGAGCGCTCGACCAACGGAACATCCGCTACGGAACGCGCATCGCCGACCGGCTGTCACTCGAGCGGAAGGAGCGCCGCTACCCCATCCAGGTGCGCTCGACGTTCGTGCGCCTGCCGCGCCGCGCCGGCGGCACCGACGGCTAACACGTCCACATCCCGCCATCGCACCACCCGCTTGCGCCCCCGGCTGAACCACCGGACGCCGGGCGTGCGCGTGCTGCGTCGTGAGACGCGCGCGCGGCGCACCGCCCGTGGCGCGCCCGCACCGTGCAGCGCTACGAGGATCCCGCGCTCGTCGTCCTCTTCGACGACATCGGCGCTGCGGCTCGTGCTCGAGGATGGCCTGCTGGCGCCGGCCCAAGCGCAACAGACTCCGCGCTACCCCGCCGCCGGCCGCTCCCCACTGGTGAGGCGAAACGTGCCCGCGTGTTGTGCGCTCTACCGACGGCAGTGGCCGGTGGGCACTTCCATAACTGAGCGCGAGGCGCGCGGTTTCGGTGATACACTGGCCGTGCCGATACTGAGGTGGTGGGGGTCGATCAGGGGTGGACGGCGGCGCGCCGCCGGTTCGGAGGTACAACGGTGCCCCGTCGCGCACAACGCAGGACAGCATCGTTCGAGCTGCCGCTGTTGCCCCGTCGCCGCGGCATCCTGTTCCCGAGCACGGCCGGCCCGGTCCTCGTCGGCCGGCGGACGACGCTGCGCGCCATCGAAGAGGCGACCGAGCACGACAGCATGATCGCCGTCGTCACGCAACGGGAGCCGTCGCTCACCGATATCACCGAAGCCGATATCTACCCGATCGCCACGGAGGGCACAGTCAATCGCGCCCTGCGCCTGCCCGACGGCACGACGCAGGTGTGGGTGCAGGGGCAGCGGCGCCTGCGCGTGCTCCGGTTCACGCTGACGGACCCCTACTATCGCGTGCTCGTCGAGCCGATCGAGGAGCCGGACGACCACGGCGTGCCGACGGAGGCGATGCGGCGGGCGGTGCTGGCGCTGTTCGAGAAGATCACACAGCTGGCGCCGAGCATCCCGGACGACGCCTACGTGATGGCGATGAACATCGAGCACGCCGGCTGGCTGGCGGACTACGTCGCGTCGTCGCTGGAGCTGGACGACGACGCGGCGGAGGATCTGCTGAGCACGATCAGGCCACGGGAGCGGCTGGAGAAGCTGAGCATCCATCTGGCGAAAGAACTCGACGTGCTGGAGCTGCAGTCGAAGATCCACGTGCGCGTGCAGGAGGAGCTGGACAAGACGCAGCGAGAGTACTTCCTGCGCGAGCAGATGAAGGCGATTCAGCGGGAGCTGGGCGAGCACGACCCGCAGGCCCGTGACGCGATGGACATGCGGACGCGGATCGAGCAGGCGGGGATGCCGGCCGAGGCGGCGGCGAAGGCGGAGGATGAGTTGCGGCGGCTCGAGCAGCTGCCGTCGGCCTCGCCGGAGGTCGGGATCATCCGCAGCTACCTGGAGTGGCTGGTGACGGTGCCGTGGCAGAAGGCGACCACCGACCAGCTGGAGCTGAAGGACGCGGCGCGCACGCTCGACCGCCATCACTTCGGTCTGCCGAAGGTGAAGGAGCGTATCCTCGAGTACATGGCCGTGCGACAGCTGGCGAAAGACAAGCTGCGCAGCCCGATCCTCTGCTTCGTCGGGCCGCCAGGCGTCGGCAAGACCAGCCTCGGACGGTCGATCGCGGAGGCGCTGGGGCGGCGGTTCGTCCGGGTGAGCCTGGGCGGCATTCGCGACGAGGCGGAGGTGCGTGGGCACCGGCGGACGTACGTCGGCGCGCTGCCGGGGCGGATCATCCACGCGATGCGGCAGGCGGGCACGGTGAATCCGGTGTTCATGCTCGACGAGGTCGACAAGGTGGGCGCGGACTTTCGCGGCGACCCGTCGTCGGCGCTGCTGGAGGTGCTGGACCCGGAGCAGAACCACAGCTTCTCCGACCACTATCTCGATGTCGACTACGACCTGTCGAAGGTGCTGTTCATCGCGACGGCGAACATCCTCGACCGAATCATCCCGGCGCTGCGGGACCGGATGGAGTTGATCGAGCTGCCGGGGTACATCGAGGACGAGAAGCTCCACATCGCGCAGCAGTTCCTCGTGCCGAAGCAGCTCGAGGAGCACGGCCTCTCGCGGCTGCAGCTGAGCTTCACGCCGGGCGCGCTGCGCAAGATGGTGCGCGAGTACACGCGCGAGGCGGGCGTGCGGGCGCTCGAGCGGGAGATCGGCGGCATCTGCCGGAAGGTGGCGCGGCGCTTCGCGGAGGACCAGCTGACGTCGGCACGGGTCGACGTGCAGAGCCTGGAGTCGTACCTTGGCGCGCAGAAATTCTACTGGGGCGCGGCCGAGGAGTCGGACCAGGTCGGCGTGGCGACGGGCGTGGCGCGGACCGAGCTGGGCGGCGACGTGCTGGGCGTCGAGGTGACGCTGATGCCGGGCAAGGGAGGGCTGATGCTCACCGGGCAGCTCGGCGAGGTGATGCGTGAGTCGGCGCAGGCGGCGCTCTCGTACGCCCGCTCGCGGGCGGCGGAGCTCGACATTTCGGCGGAGGTCTTCGAAAAGAACGACATCCACGTGCACGTGCCGGCCGGCGCCGTGCCGAAGGAGGGGCCCTCGGCGGGGATCACGATCGCGACGGCGATGATCTCGGCGCTGACGCGCCGGCCGATCAGCCGGCAGGTGGCGATGACGGGTGAGATCACGCTGCGCGGCCGCGTGCTGCCGGTCGGCGGGCTGAAGGAGAAGATCCTCGCCGCGCACCGGGCGGGGATCAAGACCTTCGTGCTGCCGAAGCGCAACGAGAAGGATCTGGCCGACGTACCGGCGGCCGTCCTGCGGGAGCTGCGCTTCGTCTTCGCCGGCGACATGGCCGAAGTGCTGCGCGTCGCGCTCGACGACCGGGCGCCCGGCGGGAGGGGTGAGCCGTGAACTGGATCGATGCGGCGATCGTCATCGTCTTCCTCTACTTCATCGTGACGGCGTTTTCGGCGGGCCTGATCCGCGAGACCATCGGTATCGCCTCGGCGATCGGCGGCGTCGTGCTGGCGGGCTTGTTCTACGACGACGTGGGCGCGAAGGTCTTCGGCAGCATCGACAGCACGACGACGCAGAACGTCGTCGGCTTCCTGGTGATCCTCGTGGGCGTGGCGATCGCCGGGCAGCTGGTGGCGATGCTGACGAAGCCGGCGATCACGGTGATGCAGCTGGGGATCTTCGACCAGCTCGGCGGAGCGGTGCTCGGCGGCATCAAGGCGTTCGTGCTGATCGAGGTCGTGTTGATCCTCTTCGTGACGTATCCGCGCTACCATCTGAACGAACGGATTAAGGACTCCTCGTTCGCGACGCGCATGCTCGATGCGGCGCCGCCGCTGCTGAAGGTGCTGCCGGACGTCTTCCACTCGAAGGTGACGCAGTTCAACGGAACCGACACGTTCTCGACGACATCGCGCCGATGAGGGCGGCTGACCGCGCCCTCACCCCGGGCCCGTTTCGACCTGCGGAGTGGAGCCTGAATGCTCGGCAGCTACTTCTTCTTCGCTGACACGTTCAGCGCGACCGCGGCGCGGATGAGATCCTTGAGTGCGCGCTCATCGATCGCATCGCCCTGGCGGATGTCGATGGCACGGCGGACGTTGCCCTCGATGCTGGAGTTGAAGAGCGCCGCCGGGTCGGGAAGCGACGCGCCCTTGAAGAACGTGAGCTTGACGACTTCCCTGTAGGACTCGCCGGTGCAGACGCCGCCGGCGTGCGCCCAGACCGGCGTCCCCCGCCACTTCCACTCCTCGCTGATACCGGGATCCGCCTGCTTGATCAGCGCCCGGACGCGCCGCAGCACGTCGCCGCGCCAGTCGCCGAGCTCGGCGATTCGCGCCGTGATGAGGCCGGGTGCGGAGGCTGCGCCGGCAGGCGCGCGGCCGCGCTCGCTCGCCGTCTTCGCGGCCGGCTTCTTCCGGCGCGGGGCGCTTCCGTGTTGCATCGGCTCACTGTAGCGAACAGCGTCGCGCTCCGCTTCGTTGCCCCGTCCGGGCCTCCAGCACCGGAGCTTCAGGCGGCGAGGAAGACGAATCCCAGGCCGAGCACGACGTAGACGGCGAGGAGCTGGGCGCCCTCCACCCAGTTCGATTCGCCGTCGAAGGAGACGAAGGAGGCGATGGCGACGGCGGCGATCAGCGACGCCAGCTCGTACTGGTTGAACTCAAGCTGCAGCCGTTGCCCGAGGACGAGGCTGAGCAGCACGAGCAGCGGCGCGACGAAGAGCGCGATCTGCAGGCTCGAGCCGATGGAGATGCCGACGCTGAGGTCCATCTTGTCGTGCGCGGCCGCGAGGATCGCCGACCAGTGCTCGGCGGCGTTGCCGACAAGCGGCACGATCATGACGCCGAGGAAGAGCTCCGTCGTGCCGAGCTGGTCGACGACGCTCTCGACGGCGCGGACGAGCAGCTCGCTCATGACCACGGCGCCGAGCGTGGCGGCGGCGAGCACGGCGACGGCCGTCTTCAGGCTCCAGGCGTCCTTCGGTTCGGCCTCCTGCATCGGGCTGCCGCCGCCGGGCTGGTGGAGGATGATCGTGTAGACGATGTAGAGGACGTAGACAGCGAGCAGGACGACGGCGACGCCGATGTTGAGCGCTTCCCTCGCGTTGCCGGTCGCGGCGTGGCTGCCCGTCGTGAAGAAGGCCGGCGCACTGAGGACGATGACGGCCAGGGTCATCATCGTCGCCGAGACGCCGGCGATGTGAGGGTCGAACTTCTGCCGGCCGTGCCGCAGGCCGCCGACGAGCAGGCTCGAGCCGAGGACGAGCAGCACGTTGCCAAGGATCGAGCCGGCGATGCTGGCGCGGACCAGCGCCGTCAGTCCCTGGCGGAGCGCGACGATGGTGATGATGAGCTCCGCGGCGTTCCCCATCGTCACGTTGAGGAGACCGCCGATGCGCTGGCCGGCGTGCGCGGCGACGTCTTCGGTGCCCTTGCCGATGAGCGCGGAGAGCGGGACGAGCGCCGCGGCCGCGGCGATGAAGACGATGGTCGAGCTGAACCCGAGGAGCGCGAACGCGATGGCGACCGGGATCAGGGCGAGCAGGCCGTAGATGTAGCGCATGGCCGTCCTTCTGCCGTGCTGCTGGTCTCGACGCCGTCCGTCTCGTCACAGGGTACCGGCCGGGGCACGGTGGCCGCGGTCGCAGGTCGCAGCTGGCGCCGAGAATCGTCGCCGTGTTCGCCGCTGCTGAAGAGGTGGAGTGTGCGTCGCAGCTATTTAGAGCGGGATGTGCTGGCGTCCCGCCGGACGTGGTTCACGCGGCGCGCTGACTGAGCTGTGGAACGCGGCGCCTGTCGACGGGCGATCCGATCCCGATCCCGGGTGCTCAGTCCCCGGTCCACAGTCACCCGGTCCCGCTCACCGGTCCCCGCTCACCGATACGATCCCCCGGTTCCGGTGCGCGGTGCCAGGGCCGCTACGGATACACGAGCTCGCGCTCGAGCAGCGAGCGGGCGATGACGACGCGCTGCACCTGGCTCGTGCCCTCGACGATCATCAGCTGGCGCGCGTCGCGGTAGTGGCGCTCGAGCGGGTGGTCCATCATGTAGCCCTGCGCGCCCAGCACCTGGAGCGCGTCGCTCGACACCTTCACGCCGACCTCCGTCGCGTACACCTTGGCGATCGAGAGGTAGGCCGCGTGCTCGCGCGTGTACAGCCCCTGGTCGACGCGCCACGCCGCCTGGTACACGAGCATCCGCGCTGCTTCGATCTGGATCGCCATGTCGGCGAACATGAACTGGATCGCCTGCAGATCCGCGATCGGCCGGCCGAACGCCTCGCGCTTGCGGGCGAACTCGAGCGCGTAGGTCATCGCGCCCTCCGCCAGGCCGAGGCCGCGGGAGCCGACGACGGGGCGGCAGGAGTTCAGCGTCAGCATCGCGTGGTTGAAGCCGGCGCCCTCGACGCCGCCGACGAGATTCTCGCGCGGCACGCGGCAGTCTTCGAGCACGATGTCGGCGGTCGGCACACCGCGCACGCCCATCTTGCGGTCCTGGCCGGCGACGCGGAACCCGGGCGATTTCGTGTCGACGAGGAAGGCGGAGATCCCCTTCGGCCCGGGCGTGCCGTTCGTGCGGGCGAAGGCGACGATGTAGTCGGCGACGGTGCCGCCAGAGATGTACATCTTCTCGCCGTTGAGCACGTAGTCGTCGCCGTCGCGGACGGCGCGCGTCTCGAGGTTGGCGGCGTCGGAGCCGTGGTTCGGTTCAGTGAGGCAGAAGGCGCCCTTGATCGCGCCGGAGGCGACGCCTTCGCCGATCCATTTCTTCTGGCGCTCGTCGCCGCCGATCATCACCGGCTGCGTCGGCAGCGCGGAGAGCAGCAGCATCAGCCCGGAGGCGCAGCAGTACTTCGCCGCCTCCTCGACGGCAAGCGCGAGCGAGAGCATGCCGGAGCCGCTACCGCCGTACTGCTGGGGGATCGTGAGCCCGGTGAGGCCGGTCTCCTTGAAGGCGGCGAAGATGTCGTGCGGGTACTCCTGTGTCTCGTCGATCTCGGCGGCGCGCGGGGCGATCTTCTCCTTCGCGATGCGGCGCGCGGTCTCCTGGATCAGGCGGTGCTCTTCGGACAGCGTGAATTCCATCGGATGCCTCGCATCGTCGTCCCCGTGTGGGTATGGAGAGGGTATCCCGGCGTGGGATGACAGCAAAGTCACGGGCTTCGGCCACGACGGGCAGCGGATCCGCACGGCGTCGCCGGGAAGTCCTGCGCGTTGGTTGCGCGTCGTGGCGCCCGGCGGCTATCCGGCGGCCCACAGCACCTGCTCGTGCGCAACCTCGAAGCCCACGCGGCCGGAGAGGCGGCGGGCGGCGCTGTCCGCGGCGGTGCGCAGCGCGATGACGTCGCAGCCAGCGCCCCGCGCATCTGCGATGGCCCGCGCGAGCAGCGCCGTGGCGACGCCGCAACGGCGCCGGGCGCGGAGCGTGGCGAGCGCGTAGATGCCGGCGGTCGCGCCTTCACGCAACAGGTGCAGCGTGCCGGCGGCCTGGCCATCGAGGGAACCGAGATAGAACGTGTGCCACGGCTCGCTCATGCTGCCGATGATCGCGGCGCGCAGCATGCGTCGCATCCACACGGGCGCCGCCGCCGGCGCGACGATGTCGCGGACGGTGAGGACGTCCTCGGCGGTGGCGACGCGGACGTCGACCGCCGGCGCCGGCGGCGCGCCGGCGCCGGCGTCAGCGCGCAGCGTCATCGCGACCGTCCGTTCCACTTCCCGCATGCGGCGTTGTCGCAGCACCTGCTCGATACCGTCGGGACGGTCGAGCGGCGTCAGGAGGACGGCCGGCGACCGGTCGTAGGCGCGCAGCAGCGAGAAGCCGATGTCGAGCAACGCCTCCAGGTGGCGGCGGTCCGTCGAGAAGGTCTCGAGGTGGTTCACATCGGCAATCGGCGCGTCCGACGTGCAGACGAGCGCGCCGTGGAGGTCGACATAGTCGCACCAGTGGCCGGCGCGTCGCAGCCGCTCGTTGTGGAGGATGCGCAGCGAGACCGCCGGGTCGAAGTCCATGCGGGGAGCATAGAGGATTGGAGGCTGGATGCGGCTGGTCCGCGGGCAACGGTGGCCCGGCAGTCGACCGCAGCACTCGAACGTTGACAGGTGTCGCGGATGTGGTGCCCGAGGTCGCGGCTCCGCACGAGGTACGCTGCCCAGCGTGGATGTCACAGGCGCGCTCATCGGGCAGGTCGAGGCGCTGCCTCTTGCGGCGCCGCCGGCCGATGTCGCGACGGTCGCGCGCAGTTGCCTGCTCGACTGGTGCGGCTGCGCGCTCGCCGGCTCGCGCGAGCCGCTGGCGCGCATCCTCGTCGACGCGGTGGCGCGCGGCGACGCCGGCGATGCGACGCTCGTCGGACTGCGGCCGCGCACGACCAACCTGACGGCGGCGATGATCAACGGCGCGGCGTCGCACGCGCTGGACTTCGACGACACGCACACGCTGATGAGCGGGCATCCTTCGGTGCCGGTCGTGCCGGCGGCGCTGGCGCTGGCGGAGCGCGACGGCAGCGGCGGTCGTGACTTCCTCGCCGCGCTGATCGCGGGAATCGAGACGGAGTGCCGTCTCGGCGCGCTCGTCAACCCGGGGCACTACATCGCCGGCTTTCACGCGACGGGCACGCTCGGTGCGTTCGGCGCCGCCGCCGCGTGCGCGCGCCTGCTGTCGCTCGATGCGCCGGCGCAGGCGCGCGCGCTGGCCCTCGCCGGCACGCAGGCGGCCGGGCTGAAGTCTGCCTTCGGCACGATGGCGAAGCCGCTGCACGCCGGGCGCGCCGCCGCCAACGGCCTGCTGGCGGCGCTGCTCGCGCACGGCGGCTTCACCGCCGCCGACGACATCATCGCCACGGCGCAGGGGTTCGCGGTCACGCACGCCGCGCCGGCTGTCGCGCTGGAGCGGCTGGCCCGCTACGACGGCCGCTTCCTGATCGCCGAGACGCTGTTCAAGTACCACGCCTCGTGCTACCTGACGCATGCGGCGATCGATGCGGCGCGCTCGGCGGCCGCCGGTCAGGCGTTCGCGCCGGGCGACATCGAGTCGGTCGAGGTGCGCGGCTCGACGGCGTGCATCGGCGTCTGCGACATCGCGGAGCCGGCGACCGGCCTCGAAGCCAAGTTCAGCGTGCGGGCGACGACGGCGATGGCGCTCTTGGGCGACGACACGAGCGACCCGGCGGCGTTCAACGACGCCCGCATGGGCGACGCCTGGTTCCGGGCGATGCTCGACCGCGTGACGTTCGTGCCGCTCGACGAACTGCCCGGCACGCGCGCGCGCGTCATCGTCCGCGCCGGCGGCCGCGTGCTGGAGGCCGACGCGGACACGGGCCGGCCGGCCGCGGACGTCGGCCGCCAGTGGGAGCGACTCGGCGACAAGTTCTTCGCGCTCGCGTCGCCGGTGATCGGCGACGGAGCGGCACGGGCGCTGCACGACGCGATCGCGCGAGTCGATGGGTTGGCTTCCATGCGGGAGATCGCGTCGCTTCTGGCCGCGCCGGCCCAGGCGGCAGCCGCTTCGTAAGCATCAGCCTCGCTGTGTCGATGAGGTGAATCGCCGCCAGGCAGCGAGCGGCACAGAGCTGCCGCGTGTTCCCTACGAAGCACGGCCGATGGCCACTGCGCCTCCATTCAGAAAACCGATCACGACTCGAAGGTGCGCCGCGACGGTTCCTGCGGCACGGGCGCCGCCTGGGGTGCGGCTCAGATGACGTGCGCGCGGGTGATCGACGGCACGTCCGGCGTGCCGAGGAGCGCCATCGCGTTCCGCGTCTCATCGGCGAGCAGTTGCAGCGCCAGGGCGACGCCCGCCTCAGCCGCCGCCGCGAGCGCGTAGATCATCGGCCGACCGACGAAAACCGCGCGGGCGCCGAGCGCGAGCGCGGTGACGACGTCGGTGCCGCGACGGACGCCGCCATCGAGATACACCTCGGCGCGGCCGGCGACGGCAGCGACGACCTCCTCGAGCACATCGATCGAGGCTGGGACGCGGTCGAGCTGGCGGCCGCCGTGGTTCGAGACCCAGACGGCAGCGGCGCCGTGGTCGACGGCGAGCCGGCCATCTTCGGCCGTCATGATGCCCTTGAGGACGACGGGGAGCGGCGACACCCCGCGCAGCCATGCCAGGTCGCGCCAGCTGAAGCGCATCGGCGGCACGTCATCAGCGCCGACGGCTGACGCGAGGTTGCCGGACGGCTGTTCGGAGAACATCCAGCCGAGCCGCAGCTCCGGCTCGCGACGCGCGGGCGCCGCGAGGTCCACAGTGAGCACGATCGCGCTGTAGCCGGCGGCGGCGGCGCGGCGGACGAGCGCCTCGGTGCGGGGACCGGCGTTGTCCTGGGGATAGAGCTGGAACCAGCGGGGGCCATCGCAGGCTTGGGCGATCTCTTCCAGTGAGCGAGAGGACATCGTGGAGGCGCAGAACATGGCGCCGGCCGCCGCCGCCGCGCGCGCCGTGGCGCACTCGCCGTCCGCGTGCGCGAGGGCGTGGACCGCCGTCGGAGCGACGCCGAACGGCACCGCGACTGGCGTGCCGAGCAGCGTCGTCGCGGTGTCGAGCGCGGAGACGTCGACGAGCACGCGCGGACGCAGGCGACGTCGAGCGAAGGCCAGCTCGTTCTCGCGCAGCGTCACCTCGTCGAGGGAGGCGGCGGCGTAGTAGGCATAGGCGCCGGGACCGAGCCGCTCGCGCGCCACCGCCTCGAAGTCGCGCAGGTTCAGGAACACGACGGCATTCTGGCGCGGCGGCGCGTCCGGCGGTAGGCGGCTACTGCGCCGCTAGCGGGGTGCGCCGGCTCGCGTGCAGGCTGCGGCGCGTTCGAGCAGCAGCCCGCGCTCCCGGGCGTTCTTCGTCATCGCGGCCGCGTGCTGGAACTCGGCCGCCGCTTCCGCCTCGCGTCCGAGCTTCGCCAGGAAATCGCCGCGCACGCCGGGCAGCAGATGGTACCCCTCCAGGCTTCCCTCATCGACGAGCGCATCGATGAGGTCGAGGCCCGCCTGCGGCCCACATGCCATCGCCACCGCCACCGCCCGGTTCAGCTCGACGACGGGCGAGGGCCTGAGCTGCGCCAGCGCGTCATAGAGCGCGACGATGCCCTGCCAGTCGGTCTCGCCGGCGCTGCGCGCGCGGGCGTGGCAGGCGGCGATCGCTGCCTGCAGGGCGTATGGGCCGCGGGCGCCAGCGAGGGCGTCGGCGCGAGTGAGGGCCGCGAGACCGCGCCCGATCAGCAGCTGGTCCCAGCGGGCGCGGTCCTGGTCGAGCAGCAGCACCGGCTCGCCCCCGGGACCGACGCGCGCGCGCGTGCGTGATGCCTGGATCTCCATCAGCGCGACGAGTGCGTGCACTTCGGGCTCGTCCGGCATGAGCCCGGCGAGGATGCGACCGAGTCGCAGCGCGTCGCCACAGAGCTCGGGTCGCATCCAATCGTCGCCGGCCGTCGCGGCGTAGCCTTCGTTGAAGATGAGGTAGATCACCTCGAGCACCGACGCCAGCCGGGCGGCGCGTTCCGGCCCTACCGGCACCTCGAACGGCACGCGCGCCGCCGCGAGCGTCCGCTTCGCCCGCGCGATGCGCTGGGCGATCGTCGGCGCCGGCGCCAGGTACGCTCGCGCGATCTCCTCCGTCGTCAGGCCGCCGAGCAGCCGTAGCGTCAGCGCGACGCGCGCTTCGGCTGCGAGCACGGGATGGCAGGCGGTGAAGATCAGCCGCAGCAGGTCGTCCTCGATCGCGTCGTCGGCGGCCGAGTCGAGGTCAGGCATCTCCGCCTCCTGCTGAAGCTCCAGCTCGCGGCCGAGCTCCTGCTGCTTCGTCTCGAGCCGGGCGCCACGGCGGAAGTGGTCCACGGCGCGCCGCTTCGCGACGGACATCAGCCAGGCGCCCGGCCGGTCGGGCACGCCCGAGCGCGGCCACTGCTCAAGCGCGGCGACGAGCGCGTCCTGCGCCAGGTCCTCCGCGAGGCCGACGTCGCGGACGTAGCGCGCGAGGCCGGCGATCAGCCGGGGCGACTCGATGCGCCAGAGCGCCTCGATGGCGCGCCGCGTCTCGTCCGCAGGCGCGCGGTCGCCGCTGGCCTGCGCAGGCGCGTCGGCTGTCATCCGCGTGCCTGCGCCGAGCGCTCGTACGCCGATTCGGCGTACATCTCGCGGACCTCGACGACGCCGTCGCCGACGACCGTCAGGAACCGCTTGCTGATCTCGATCGCTTCGATCTTCGACGCGACGCCGAAGATGGCGAAGCCGCCGACGGCCTCCTTCGCCTCGCTGAACGGGCCATCGACGACGGTGATCTTGCCCGCGGCGAGCCGGACGCGCGCGCCCGTTGCGCTCGGCAGCAGGCCATCGGTGAGGACGAGCTTCCCGCAGGCCGCGACCTCGTCGATGAAGGCGCCCATCCGCTCCATCTCCGCTCCGGTCGGCGGCCGTTCGGTTTCGATGTGGCTGTAGATCGTCATGAAGCGCGTGGCGGTTGAGCTCCTGTTCTTCGCGATGGCGGCTGCGCGGCCGCCTGCCTGCGCCGGCGCTCCTCCTGCTCGCGCAGCTCCGGCGTGAATGCGTCGCCGAAGTCGTCGGCCTCGAACACCTGGCGCACTTCGAGCTCCGTGCCGCCGTCCATCGGCGCGCGCTTCACCCACTCGATCGCCTCTTCCTTCGACTTCGTCTCCATGATCCAGAAGCCCGCGATCAGCTCCTTGGACTCGGCGAAGGGGCCGTCGGTGACGGTGCGCGTGCTGCCATCGAACTTCACGCGTGCGCCCTTCGAGCTGGGCTGCAGGCCCTCGCCGGCAAGCATGACGCCGGCCTTCACCAGCTCCTCGTTGTACTTGCCCATCAGCTCAAGGTCTTCCTTGCGCGGCAGCACGCCGGCCTCCGTCTGCTCGTTCGACTTCACGATCACCATGAACCGCATCGTCGTCTCTCCTTCGTACTGATCTCCACCGGTCGGGAGCCGCGCCCCGGACGTCCGCCCGCAGCCCGGCCCTACCATCATGTCGATCGGCGGCCGGCCGGATCGACACGGTGGGCGCGGAAGGCGCGAGGAATTTCGACGGTACCAGGGTACCGGGTGGGTGCAGTGCCTTGTCGCGGCGGCCGGCGCCCGACGGGTCGACGTTCCGCCGGCAAGCGTCGGGCTGCGCCGAGTTGCCGTCGCCACCGCGCAGTGTGGCAGGCGCAGCGTGGAAAAGGACATCGGGGTATCTGTTCCCAAGCTCGGGCGAAATGAAGGGCTGGTGATGCGCGGGCGCTGATCGACGTGCTGCCCGCTCATCCCACCATCGACGTCCCGGTGGCAGTCGCTGCGACGGGACGAACGCGGCCGGTGATCGCCAGCGCGATCAACGGGCTCGCGGCGAGCGGCATCCTCATCCCGCTCAGCGATGCGCCGCGTAACCGCGCATCGGAAGCCGGTGGGCTGCTCGACCTCGTCGTGGCGCTGGAGGCGGGAGAGGCGTAGCGCCTGCCGCCGAGGCTACCACTGCACGAACATGGGCATCACGACGTGGACGTAGGTGTCGTTGTCGAGCGGGCGGATGACGCCCGGCTGCGACGGGCCGGTGGTCTCGAGCGCGACGCGGCCGCCATCGAGCACGGCGAGCACATCTTGCAGGTAGCGGCCGTTGAAGGCGATCTTCGCCGGCTCGCCCTCGACCTGCGCATCGAGCTCGCCGGAGTTGTCGCCGATCTCCTCGGCGCGCGCGGCGATCGTCATGCGGCCGGGCGTGCCGTCGTCGCCGCCCTGGAAGGTGATGCGCACGATGCCGCTGCCGTCGCGGGCGAAGATCGAAGCGATCTTCGTCTCCTGCAGGAAGTCGCGCACCTCGACGACGGCGCGGCTACCCCACTCCTTCGGGATGAGGCGGCTGTAGTCCGGGAAGGTGCCCTGGATCAGCTGCGCCACCAGCTCGACGTCCTTGAGGGCGAAGAGCACCTGCGTCTTGTTGGCGTTGAACGTCATCCTGACCGGGTCTTCCTGGTCCTGGAGGAGCCGGCTGAGCTCCGCCAGCGCCTTCGCCGGGACGATCACTTCCTGGCGCTCGGCGGCCTTCTTCTGGAGTTGCAGGTGCCGCACCGCGAGGCGGAAGCCATCGGCCGCCGCGAAGGTGAGCTGATCGCCCTCGACCACGAGGTCGATGCCGGTGAGCACCGGCCGGGAGTCGTCGGTGGCGGCGGAGAAGACGACCTGGCTGATCGCCTCGCGCAGCATCTTCGGGTCGATCTCGAGCGTGCCGCCGTCGTCGACCGCCGGGATCGGCGGGAAGTCGTCGGCGTCGAGGCCGCCGATCGTCGCCTCGTTTCGCGCGCACACGAGCTTCACTTGCCGGGAGCGCGGTGAGAGCGAGAGCTGGATCTTCTCGGTTGGCAGCGAGTTGACGAAGTCCGCGAGGAGGCGGGCCGGGACGGTGATCGCGCCTTCTTCCTCGATCTGGCCGCCAATCCAGCAGCTCAGTGCGATATCGAGGTTCGTCGCCGCGAGCTTGATCCGGCCGTGGTCCGTCGCGATCAGTACGTTCGATGTGATGGGCAGCGTGCTGCGGACGGCGACGGCGCGGCCGACGATGCCAAGGCCGCGGGCCAAGTTCTCCTGAAGACAGGTCACGTTCATAGCGCTCACCTGAGTAACCATTTGGAGCGAAGTATACGAAAGCGCTGCAGAAGCGACAATAGATCACAGCACGTGATCATTTGAGCGCGGCGCGCCGGGCGGCTGGACGGTCGATGGCCGATGGCGGATGCCGGACGGATCGCCGGCGAGCGGCGTATCACCACACCGCCTCTCCTTCGCTGGCCCACAGAATGACAGCCGGCCGACGTCCTCACACCCTCCGCCCTGCGGCCCCGACCTCCGGCGCGCGCCCCGCGGCTCAGTGCGCCGTGTAGCCGCCGTCGACGACGTACGACGACGCCGTCACGAACGACGCTTCGTCGGAGGCGAGGAAGAGGACGACGTTCGCCACCTCTTCCGGCTGGCCCCAGCGGCCCATCGGCGTCTGCTGCTCGATCGTCGTCCGGATCTGCTCGACGGAGGCGATCGGGTCGGTCATCGCCGTGCGGATCCAGCCCGGGTGCACGGCGTTCACCCGCACGCCCTGCGGCGCCAGGTCGAGCGCGAACTGCTTCGTCAGCCCGACGACGCCGTGCTTGCTTGCGGTGTAGGCGCCGGCGCCGGGGATGGCGAGCAGGCCGAGCACCGACGAGATGTTGACGATGGCGCCGCCGCCGCGTTGCGCCATCGCCGCGCCGCCGTGTTTCAGCCCGTAGTAGACGCCGCTGAGGTTGACGGCGATCGTCTTCGCCCAGTCGGCGTTCGCGGCGATGCCGGCGTTGTTCACGAGCACATCGATCGCGCCGAAGGCCTCGACCGTCGCAGCGACCGCCGCCTCGACGTCGGCCTCGTCCGACGTGTCGCAGCGGTTCGCGCGTGCGGCGGCGCCGAGCGACGCCGCCGTGCGCTCGGCCGCCGCCGCGTCGATGTCGGACACGAGCACGCGCGCCCCCTCGGCGACGAAGCGCGTGGCGATCGCCCGCCCGATGCCGCTGGCCGCGCCGGTCACCAGCGCCGCCTTCCCCTGCAACCGCTGAGTCATGGTTCGTCCGCTCCCTTGATCCGTCGCCACCGTCGTAGACCGCTGCTTCTCTGTCGTCTGTTCTCTTGCCGTCGGTCGTCTGTTCTCTTGTCGTCGGTCGTCTGTTCGCCCTTCCGCGACCGTCGCCATCCTACGCCGCCTCGATGCCTGCCGGAACCCCGGCGCCCCGACCCTTCCTTGTCTGCGGCGATGCCGTCCCCCATACTGAGGTTGCGCCGGCGGAACGGCGCGTTCGCATTTGTAGGGACGTGCGCGTGACCAGGGTCATCGGCCTCACCGGCGGCATCGCCAGCGGCAAGTCCGTCGTGCGTGAGCGGCTCGAGGCGCGCGGCGCCTTCGTCATGGACGCCGACAAGCTCGGGCACGAGGCGTACACGCCGGGCACCGACTGCTTCCGCGAGGTCGTCGCCGCCTTCGGAGAGGACACCGTCAGCGCCGAAGGCGAGATCGACCGCAAGGCGCTCGGCGCGAAGGTCTTCGACGACCCGGTGCAGCGCCGGCGGCTCGAAGGCATCGTCTGGCCGTGGATGCGGCGGACGATGGAGCAGCGCCTCGCCGGCCTGCGCGCGGACGGCGTGCCGGTCGTCGTGCTGGAGGCCGCTGTGCTGGTCGAGGCGGACTGGGTGCCGCTCGTCGACGAGGTGTGGGTCGTCACGGCGCCGCCGGCGCTGGCGCGCGAGCGGCTCATCGCCCGCAACGGGCTGACGCCGGAGCAGGCAGAGGCGCGCATCGCGGCGCAGCTCACGAACGAGCAGCGCGCCGCCCGCGCGGAAGTGATCATCGAAAACAGCGGCACGCTCGCGGAACTCGAGCGCCGCGTCGACGAGGAGTGGCGCCGCATCGCGCCGCAGCCGCAGGGGGCGAGATGACGACGGAAGAGCAGGCGCGCGACGACACCGGCTACCGCCAGTACGCGATCGAGGAGTACCACCCGCACGTCGAGCCGTACTACGTGCCGACCGGAGACGAGGTGGAGCTGTTCGAGGCGGCGTTCGCCTCGCGCATCCCGGTGCTGCTGAAGGGTCCGACGGGCTGCGGCAAGACGCGCTTCGTCGAGTACATGGCGTGGAAGCTCGGGCGGCCGCTGAGTGTCGTCAAGGGCGGTGCCGACGGCGGCAGTCCGGCGGGCGCGGCCAGCGAGGCGCTGCCGCTCGTCACGGTCGCCTGCCACGAGGATCTGACGGCGAGCGACCTCGTCGGCCGCTACCTGCTCGAAGGCGAGTCGACGCGCTGGATCGATGGGCCGCTGACGCGCGCGGTGAAGGCAGGCGCCATCTGCTACCTGGACGAGGTCGTCGAGGCGCGCAAGGACACGACGGTCCTCATCCACCCGCTGACGGACCATCGCCGCATGCTGCCGATCGAGAAGCGCGGGCAGATCGTCGAGGCGCGCGAGGGTTTCCTCCTGGTGATCTCGTATAACCCCGGCTACCAGAGCGCGCTGAAGGATCTCAAGCACAGCACCCGCCAGCGCTTCATCTCGATCGAGTTCACGCACCCCCGCAAGGAGCTTGAGGCGAAGATCATCGCCCACGAGAGCGGCGTCGACGCCGAGACGGCGGACGACCTGGCGAAGCTCGGCGAGAAGGTGCGGAACCTGCGCGAGCACGGCCTGAGCGAGGGCGTCAGCACGCGACTGCTGGTGTATACCGGCAAGCTGATCCAGAAGGGCATCCCGGCGCGGCGCGCCTGCCAGGTCGGCGTCGTCTGGGCGTTGACGGACGATGCCGAGGTACAGCGGAGCATCGAAGAGGTCGCCAGCTCGATCTTCGAGTGAGCCTCGCCGACAGGCCGACACGCCCCGACGCCGGGAGATCGCCTGCCAGCCGCCCGATCGGTGCAGTCCAGCCGGCTCCCGCAACAGGCGCACTGCCCATTCGCGCTACTGCCGCGCGCCGGTGCCGGCGCTACGGTGCAGACATGGCGATCGCGGCGCTCTTGCTCGGACACCGGCTGCTCGAGCCGCCGCTGCTCTGCATTCGGCGCATGTGGCGACAGTGCGTCTGGACGATGTACGTCGTCGAGATGATCGCGGCGCTGCTCGTTGCCAGGGGATGGGCGCTGCTCGGCTGGCCCATCGTCTCGGTGGTCACGCTGATGTGGGCCCTGCCGTTCGGCGTCGCGTCCCCGCTGCACGCGACGCTGCAGCAGCGGCGCCGGCCGGATGAGCTGGCGCGGCTCGGCGGGCGACGGTGAGTGCGGGCATCGGCGGGCGGCTCCGCCCCGCGCTGGTCGTCGTCACCCAGAGACTCGTTGATTCTCGCAGAATGACAGTCGCACAGCCGGCATTTCGCTCGACCACACGCCGTCCCGTTGTCCTCAGCCGTCGCCGAGCGCGGCCCGCACGGCCGCGCGCGCCTGCGACAGCGCGGCGTCGAGCGCCGCGGCGTCCTTGCCCCCGGCCTGCGCCATCTCCGGCCGGCCGCCGCCGCTGCCGCCGGCGACCGCCGCCACCTGCTTCAGCAGATTCCCCGCGTGCACGCGCGAGGTCAGTTCCGGCGACACCATCGCGAGGAACGCCGGCCGCTCGCCGACCACGGCGCCGAGCACGACGACCGCCCGCCCCAGCTTCTCGCGCAGCAGATCGACCATCTCCCGCATGGCGTCGACGCTGGCCGCCGGTACGCGCGCGACCAGCAACGCCGCTACGTCGCCGTCACCGAGCGGGACGCGCTCCGCCGCATCGAGCAACGCATCCACCTCGGCGCGGCCGGCCTGACGCTCGAACTGCTGCGCGCGCCGGCGTTCGGCCTCGAGATCCGCGCGCAGCGCCTCGACGCGCGCCTCGAGCTCGGCAGGCGCCGCGCTCAGTTGGCGCGCCAGGCGGGCGATGCGCTCCTGCTGCTCGATCACGAAGGCGTCCGCCAGCGCGCCGGTGCGCGCTTCGATGCGCCGCACGCCAGAGCCCACGCTGCCTTCCGATTCGATGATGAAGGTACCGATCTCCCCCGTGCGCGAGACATGCGTCCCGCCGCAGAGCTCGCGCGAAAAGCAATGGGACACCTCTCCCCCGGCCGCTCCCCGCTGCCGTGGAGAGGGGGGCAGTTCCGGGATGTCGGCGTTGCTGTGTGCTGTTTGCTCTTTGAGCTCGCCGGCCCGCTCTGTTGTCTGTTGTCCGTCGTCTGCCATCGCGAGCAGCGTGTGCTCGCAGATATCCACCACCCGCACCTTCGCGCTGTACTTCTCGCCGAAGAGCGCCATCGCGCCGCCCGCCAGCGCGTCCTCGTACGACTCCTCGTGCGGGTGCACCTCGATGTCCGCGCGGACCTTCTCGTTGACCAGCCGCTGCACCGCCGCCAGCTCGTCCGGCTTCATCGGCTCGATGTGAGTGAAGTCGAAGCGCAGGCGGTCCGGCGCGACGAGCGAGCCGGCCTGCCGCACGTGCGCGCCGAGCACCTCGCGCAGCGCCGCGTGCAGCAGGTGCGTCGCCGTGTGGTTGCGCTGCGACGCGCGCCGGCGCGCCGGTTCGACGCGCGCCGTCACGTCGTCGCCGACGGCGATCACGCCCTCGGCGACGTAGCCGCGATGCACGATCAGCCCCTCTGCCGGCGACTGTGTGTCTTCGACGACGACGCGGCCGCTGGGGCCGATGATCTCGCCGCTGTCGCCCGCCTGGCCGCCGCCCTCCGGGTAGAACGGCGTCTGGGCGAGGACGAGCTCGACCGGCTCGCCGTCGCCCGCCTGCGCGCGCACGCCGTCGCGCGTGAGTACGGCCGCGACGCTGCTCGCCTGCTCGCTCGTCGTGTAGCCGACGAACGTCGAGCGCAGCGAGGCCAGCTCCGTATAGGCCGCGACGCGTCCCCCGTCGTACTCGAACTTCGCCGCCGCGCGCCCGCGCTCGCGCTGCGCCTCGAGCTCGCGCCCGAAGCCATCGATGTCGACGTCGTAGCCGTACTCGCGGGCGATCTCCTGCGTCAGCTCGATGGGGTAGCCGAAGGTGTCGTACAGGCGGAAGGCATCGTGGCCCGAGAGCGTCGTCAGGCCGCGCGCCGTCGCGCCGGTCAGCACCGACACGAGCACGACCCGCCCGCGCTCAAGCGTCTCTCCGAACTTCGCCTCTTCGGCCGCCAGCAGGCGCTTCACGAACGGCCCGCGCTCGGCGAGATCGGGGTAGGCGTAGGACATCTTCGCGATCACCGCATCGGCCACGCGGTCGAGCATCGTCGTCGCCCGTCCGCGGCGCTCCGGCGCTGCGTCTGCGGACGCCGCATCGTCGGGCGGTCTCGTCTCGCCGCGCGCCGCCGCGCCGCCGCCTTCGCCCGCCAGCTGGGTCAGAAAGTACACCGCGCGCCGCAGGATGCGACGGAGCACGTAGCCACGGCCCTCGTTCGAGGGCATCACGCCATCGGTGATGAGGAACGCCGCCGCGCGGGTGTGCTCGGCGACGACGCGCACGGCGACGTCGACCGCATGGTCTTCGGCGCCGTAGCGCACGCCCGTCAGCTGCTCGATGCGCTCGATGATCGGGGCGAAGATGTCCGTCTCGTAGACCGTGTCCTTCCCCTGGAGGATGCAGGTCACGCGCTCGAGTCCCGAGCCGGTATCGATGTTCTTCTTCGGCAGCTCCGTGCGGCTGCCGTCTTCCGCCTGGAAGAGCGTCATGAAGACCAGGTTCCACACTTCCAGGAAGCGGCCGCAGTCCGGCTCCAGGTTCGGCTTGCAGGCGCCGGCGCGGCAAAACGCGCACTCCTCCCGTGGGCCGCGGTCGACGAAGATCTCGCTGTTCGGTCCGCAGGGGCCGATGTCGCCGCTGAACCAGTAGTTGTACTCCTCCGGGTAGCGGTGGAGGCGCTCCTCGGGCACGCCCGTCGCGCGCCAGATCTCGTGCGCCTCGTCGTCCGTGAGGAAGATCGACACCCACAGCTTCGCCGGGTCCAGGCCGAAGCCCCGCGTCAGCAGCTCCCACGCCCAGGCGATCGCTTCCTGCTTGAAGTAGTCGCCGATGCTGAAGTTGCCGAGCATCTCGAAGAACGTGAGGTGGCTGTAGTCACCGACCTCGGCGATGTCCGTCGTGCGAAAGCACTTCTGGACCGTCGTGAGGCGCGTCGCGGGCGGCGCCGCCAGGCCCATGAAGTACGGCTTGAACGGCACCATGCCGGCGCTCGTGAAGAGCAGCGTCGGGTCGCCGTGCGGCACGAGCGAGGCGCTCGGCACGCGCGTATGGCCGCGCTCCTCGTAGAAACGAAGGAATGTGTCCCGTATCTGATTCGATTCCATGCGCCGCATTGTATCGGGCGGGCCGGGCGTGAGGTCGCCGAGGGTGCGGGCCTGCGGCGGGTGGCGCCGGCGGCCGGCGGATACGCCGTGGTGATGTTGGACGTTGGATGGTGGAGGGCTCGGCCGGAGATCATCGGTCGGTCCAGCAGCCGACCATCGACCACGCCCACCCTCCTTCGACCGGGGACTTGCGATCTGCGACCGGCGCGCGCTTGACAGGTTGGGAAGGGCACAGATACGATCCGACAGCCGCGTTCCCCGGCGTCGAGTAGGCGCCGCGGGACGGTGACTGTATTGCATACCAACGAAGACGAACCTCCCCGAACCAGCCCGCGCCCGACGCTCCGGCGTCCGTCCGCGCAGCCGCGCGTGATGTTCGACGCGCGTGCCGGCGGCGGTCGCGGGCCGCAGGCGATCGGCCGCGGGTCCGGTTCGGGCGCGTTGCATGGGGCGCCGGGACGACGGCGAGGCGTCCTTGGGCGCCATCTGATCGGTCGCCTGTGGTCGCCGTCCTCCCCCCTTCACGGCAGTGGAGAGGGGCCGGGACAGGTGTCGCCGCGCCATGAGTGACGCGCGGCGTTGGACCGCAGTCGTGCTCGCCGCTGGCCAGGGGACGCGCATGCACTCCGCCCTGCCGAAGGTCGCGCATCCGCTCGCCGGCCAGCCCATCGTGCGGCACGTCATCGATGCGGCGCGCGCGGCGAGCGTCGACGACGTCGTCGTCGTCGTCGGCCCGGGCGCGCAGTCGGACGGCGTGCGCGCGGCGGCCGGCGACGATGTGCGCTTCGCCGTGCAGCCGCGGCCGCTCGGCACCGGCGACGCGGTGCGCTGTGCGCGGGACGCGTCGGCCGGCGCCGGTTGCCTGCTGATCCTCAACGGCGACGTGCCCCTCGTGCTGGCGGAAACGCTGCGCCGGCTGATGGCCGCGCTCGACGGCGACCGCACGGACATCGCGCTGCTCACCGCCGACGTGCCGGTCGAGTCGTACGGCGTCCTCGAGCTCGACCACGAGCGCGTGACGGCGATCATCGAGACGAAGGAGAGCGTCGAGGGCATCGACCGGCGCGAAGTACGGCCGATCAACGCCGGCCAGTACGCCGTCCGCGCATCCTGGCTCTGGCCGCGGCTCGAAGCCATCACGCCCGCGCCCAACGGCGAGGTGTACCTGACCGCGCTCGCAGCGATCGCCCGCGACGAAGGACGGCCGGCGTTCGCCGTCCGGGCGGCTGAGCCCGCCGAGGTGCGCGGCATCAACGACCGCATCCAGCTCGCCGAGGCAGAGGCGGCGATGCGCGACCGCGTGCGTCGCGCGCATATGCTCGGCGGCGTCACGATCGCCGACCCGGCGTCGACGTTCATCGACGCCACGGTGCGCATCGCGCCGGACAGCGTCCTGCTGCCGGACACGCACCTGCTCGGCGCCACCACGGTCGGCGGCGGCTGCACCGTCGGCCCGGGGAGCTACGTGCGGGACGCCGTCATCGGTGACCGCTGCCTCGTCCGCTATTCGATGATCGAGGAGTCGACACTGGAAGCCGGCGTGGAGATCGGCCCCTACAGCCATGTGCGCCCCGGGTCGCGCATCGGCGCCGGCGTGCACATCGGCAACTACGCGGAGATCAAGGCATCGCGGCTCGGGCCTGGGACGAAGATGGGGCACTTCAGCTACATCGGCGACGCCGACGTCGGCGCCGACGTCAACATCGGCGCCGGGACGATCACCGCGAACTACGACGGCGAGCGCAAGCATGCGACCGTGATCGGCGATGGCGCCTTCATCGGCAGCGACAGCATGCTCGTGGCGCCCGTGCGCATCGGCCGCAGCGCGCGCACGGGCGCGGGCAGCGTCGTCACGCGCGACGTGCCGGACGGCATGCAGGCGGTCGGCGCGCCGGCGCGCCTCCGCGCCATCGCTGGCTCCGGGGACGTCCCGGGCGAGCAGGAGGGTGCGCCCGCTGACTGACCTATCGCTCGGCATCCTGGCGCTGGTGCTCGCGCTGCTGCTGCTCGTGCTGGTCGCCGCGTCCGAGGCGGGCGTCGCGGCCGCGAGCCGCCTGCGCCTGCGCGCCCTCGCCGCGCGGGGGATCGATCGCGCCGAGACACTGCACGGCTACGTCGAGGAGCGCGCATCGATCCTCGGCGCCCTCGCGGTCGCCCGCAACGTCGCCGTCGTCGCCGCGACGGCGCTCGCCGTCTTCCTCCTCTCGCGGGCGACCGGTCACAGCTGGCCCGTGCTCGCGGCGATCGGGGCGGGCGCCGCCATCGTGATCGCGCTGCTCGATGCCGTGCCGCGGCTCGCCGTCGCGCGGGCGCCGGAATCGTGGGGCATCCGCCTCGTGCCGGTCGTGCGCCTCGTGCGCGGGCTCTTCGGGCCGCTCGCCTGGGCGATCGACCGCAGCCTCGGCCGCGTCGTCGGCCACAACGGCGAACAGCCCGGCGACGATGCGGAGGCGATTCTGCGCATCGTCGAGGACGAGGAAGGCGAGGAGATCGAAGAGGACGAGCGCCAGATGATCCGCGGCATCATCGACATGGAAGACACGACCGCGCGCGAGATCATGGTGCCGCGCATCGACATCACCGCGCTCGACGAGGAGGACACGCTCGACGACGCGCTGCGCGTGATCGTGCAGCGCGGCTACAGCCGCGTGCCGCTGTACAACGAGACGATCGACAACATCACCGGCATCATCTACGCGAAGGATCTGCTGCGCCTGCTCACCGAGCAACGGCGGCCGCCGCTCGCCGAGATCGCCCGGCCCGCGTACTTCATCCCCGAGTCCAAGAAGGTCGATGAGCTCCTCGGCGAGCTGCGGGCGAGCAAGGTGCACATCGCGATCGTCGTCGACGAATACGGCGGCACGGCCGGCCTTGTGACGATCGAGGACCTGATCGAAGAGATCGTCGGCGAGATCCAGGACGAGTACGACCGCGAGGAGGCGCCGATCGAGCGCGTGAGTGATTCGGAAGCGATCCTCGACGCGCGCGTCAGCGTCGACGCGCTGACGGAACTCTTCGGCTTCGCGGCGGACGATCAGGACGAGTACGACACCATCGGCGGCTTCGTCTATCATCACCTCGGCAAGGTGCCGATCGCTGGCGACGAGGTGCGCGTCGATGGCCTGACGCTGCGCGTGCTGAGCGTCATCGGCCGTCGCATCAAGAAGGTGCGCGCGCGCCGCGTCCGCGATCAGGGCGAAGCCGCCGCTCGCTAGAGGCCCAGCGACCGACGCCCGACGCTGGCCCAGGGCGCACCGCCACCCTCGCCCACATCTCTCGCGTGGGTTGAGTCGGCGAGCGGCGTGCAGGCATTCGCTGGCGCTCTCGATGACCGATCGCGCCCGCGCGGCAGCGCGGTTCCTCGTTCGGGCACGAGCCCCAGCCGCCGGCGCCCGCTCACCGTCCCCGCGTCGCCGCCTAACCCGTCCCCACGCCCCGCGTCCGCACGTAGTTCATCCGCCCCACCTGCTTCACCATGCCCTTCAGCTCCAGCATCGCGAGCGTGCTCGTTACGGTAGCGATCGGGAGGCCGCTGCCGCGGCGCACCTCGTCGATGTGCGCCGGCTCAGTGGAGAGCAGGCGCAGCAGGACGCTCTCCGTCTCGTCCGCCGGCAGCAGCTCCGTCATCTCGATCTGCTGCGCGGCCATGCTCAGGTTAAGTTCCGCCAGCACGTCCTCGACATCGAGCGTGAGCTTCGCCTCGCCGTCCTGGATGAGCTTGTTGGTGCCGCGCGAGCCCGGCGAGTAGATGCTGCCCGGCACGGCGAAGACCTCGCGATTCTGTTCGAGCGCCTGGCGCGCCGTGATCAACGCGCCGCTCTTGACGTCGCCCTCGACGACCAGCACGCCGAGCGAGATGCCGCTGAGGATGCGGTTGCGTCGCGGGAAGAACTCGCTGCGCGGCTGCGTCCCGAGCGCGTAGTCGCTGATTAGCGCGCCGCGCTCGACCATCTGCTCCGCCAGCCGCTTGTGCTCGGGCGGGTAGACGAGGTCCAGCCCGCAGGCCAGCACGCCGACCGTCCGTCCGCCGCACTCCAGCGCCGCGCGATGCGCGATCGCATCGACGCCGCGCGCCAGGCCGCTGACGACGGTGACGCGGTTCGAAGCGAGGCCGCGCGCCATCTCCTCGGCGACCTGCCGGCCGTAGACGGTGACCCGACGCGTGCCGACGACGGCGACCGCCCACTCGTCGCCGGCGGTGAGCTCGCCGCGCACGTAGAGCACGGGCGGCCGGTCGTACACCTCCTGCAGCCGCTGTGGGTAGCCGGCGTCGTGCCAGGTGATCGCCTGGACGCCGTGACGCTCGAGCTGTTCCAGCTCGTCTTCGGGATGCACCGTCGCGCGCGCCTCGATGCACGACGTGACGGTGGCCGCATCGAGTCCGGCCTGGCGCAGCTCGCCCGCCGGCGCTTTCCACGCACGCTCCAGCAGCCCGAAGTGCTCTTCAAGCTGCGCCACACGCACGCGGCCGATGCGCGGCACGCGGCTGAAGGCGATCCAGTACGAACGTTCGGCTGCGTCCACGGTGTCCGCATACTACACCGCATCCGCGCCTGCGTCATCGGCGCCCGCGCGATGTCAACGGACGACCGTGCCGGGAGGAAGCGTGCCGCGCGCCCCCGCGCGACGGTAGAGCCGCCAGTCGTTCCCGCGGACGGCGATGAGCGTGTAGCGCTGCGTCACGAAGGACTCGAGCTGCGGGAACGGGCGGTACGCCTGCCTGGAGATGGCGACGTAGGCCGGCGGGCGCGCGGCGAGGTCGCGCATGATCTCGGCGCGGGCGCCGGGCACGCGCGTGCCCAGTACCGAGGTGTAGTAGCGGGTCGGGTTCCTCAGCCCCGCCTGCGCGTAGATCCACGCCGCCTCGCTCCAGTAGAAGGCGGAGTCGCCGGCGCCGTCGGACGCGATCGTCGTCTGCAGCGCCCGCAGCGACGGCACGCTGCCGTCGAAGTGCGATTCGTACGAGGACACACTCTCTTCGCCGGACTGCCGGTGCACGAACGCCGCGTAGTACCAGTGCGGCGACAGCTGCTTCCGCGCGTAGAACGCGTGCCCGAACTGCGCCTGAACCGTGATCACGACGAACACCGCCGCCACCGCGACGACGGCGACGGCGCGCAGCTCCTGCGCGGCGACGCGCGGCGCCGGCAGCCCCGCCGCTGCGAGCGCAAGCGCCGGCGCCGTCTGCTGCAGATAGTGCGGGAACCCGAACGTGCTCGACGTCGCCCCGGCGAACGCGAACGCCAGCCACGCCAGCGAATACCACCCCAGGCCGAGCCGCCCGACGCGCTGATGCCGGTACGTCAGCCAGCCCAGCACGAGCAGCGGCGGCAGCAGTTCCTCGACCCGCCGCAGCACGCCGATCGAAGGCGCCAGCCGCGCGTACATCCCCAGCGAGCCGACGATGGCGTACCAGTAAGCGCCGAAGGCGCCGGTCGCGAGGAACAGCAGCGCCAGCGCTGCCTGCGGGACGGCGAAGCCCGCGGCGAGCGCGCCGAGGTCGCGCAGCGCACGCTCGTGGCGGAAGCGCACCATCACCGCGATCGCCAGGCCGTCGAAGATGGCGACCTGCTTGTAGGCCGCGGCGATGCCGATCAGCGCCCCGACGACGACGAGCACGCGCGGCGATGCACCCGCCTCGCGATGCCGCTCGCCGAGAATGAAGACGAGCGCGGCCAGCGACGCCGGCAGGATCATGAACGTCTCGGTGAGCGCCAGGTTGCCTTCAAGCAGCGGCGACCCCATCAGCAGCGCGAAGACGACCCCCGCGACCGCCGCGCGCCCGAACGCCGGCCGCGCGCGCTCGCCGAACAGCAGCGCCGCCGCCGCGACGAGCGCCGCCTGCGTCGCCAGCACGCTCATGGTCGCGGCGATGTGCAGCGGCCGCTCGCCGACGCCGGCCACCGCCTGGATCGCCGCGTACGTGAAGAAGATGAGCGGCGGCTTGTTGTCCCAGACGCCCGAGTAGAGCATGCGGCCATCGCGCAGGCTCGCGGCGATCGATGCGAAGATGCCCTCGTCGCCGTACCAGCGCGGCTCGAAGAACGAGGGGAAGCGGAGCGCGAAGGTCAGCGCGAACGTGGCCGCGATTGCCGCCGCCGGCCAGAGCAGGCGCGCGCGGGTGGCGACGGATGGCGCGCCTGCGGCGGTGCGGCGAGTAGCGGGAACCTCGACGGACATGTCGTATTGTAGGCGGGCGAGCCGCGAGGCGGGCCGACGCGCGCAGCCTGCCGTCGCTCCTGGCGACTCTGCGTCCTCCTACTCCTGCCCGCGTCGCGCGCTGCTACGTCCGGCGATCAGCCGGCTTCCACCCGGAAGGAACACAACGCCGGCGGCGGGCCTGCGAGCGCCGCACGACCCACGCACCGAACACCACCGCGGCATGATGAACGCGGACGGACGCCGTCGAACGCCCCTATCGCGGCGCGGCAGGTCGTCCGGCATTCCGCCTCCCCGGCTACCGCTCGTCGACTTCCAGGCGCTCGGTCATCGCCTGCGCATCGGCGGGCTTTTCCGACAGGTCCAGCCGCTCGCCGAAGGGACGCACCGGGTGGCCGGAGTTGCCGAGCAGCTCGCCGCGAGCGAGCGCCGTGTGCTGCGGCAGCAGGTGCGCGGGCCGGGTGTGGTCGGCGAGGGGCAGCGCGACGACGAGGACGCCGTTGCCATACGTGACGTTCGCCATCGCGCCGTCGACGGCGCTGGGGAGCACGTACTCGCGATGGTACGGCCCCGGCGTCCACTCGTCGGCGAGCACCTCTTTGTCGCCCTTGAGCACGCCGCGCAACTCGCCGTGCAGCACGATGCGGCCGTCGTCGGTGATGCCGACGGCGATGTCCTCCGGCTCGACGCCCGGCATCGGCGCGGCGATGGTCAGGCGCTCCGCGGAACGGTAGACCTTCACAGGGATCATCTGCGGCAGGACATCGGTATCGACCGTCTCGATCATCACACACCTCTCGGGCGCACTCCTCGCGCCTCTGATCCAGTGTAAGCGCGAAGCTTCACCGCGAACAGCCGCGCCCGCGCCCGGAGGGAAGAGCGCCGCGCCGGTGCAACTATTGTTGCGCCCGCATGCATCGGCCTGGATACGCCCGGCCGTTCACAGAACGCACGTCGCGTGGCCGATGGTCGCTGGGCGGCGGCGCGCCGATCTGCGATCGCTGCTCCGGCGACGCGACCGCCGCTTCCGCTGCGCAGTGCAGCGAGGCGGCGCGTGGCCTCAGGCGAGCCAGAGATGCATCGCCGCCAGCGCCCGGTGCGGGCGCCAGGCGTCGGCGAGCTCCTCCGTCTCGCGCTCGCTCGCGGGCGCGTCGCGGCCGCGCAGGCGGCCGGCGGCCCGGCGCAGGCCGAGGTCACCGGCCGGGAAGGCGTCCGACGCCCCGGCGGCGAAGAGGGCGATCATCTCGGCGGTCCAGCGGCCGACGCCGGGCAGCGCCGCGAGCGCTTGCCGCAGCTCGGCCGGGTCGCCGCCCGCGTCGAGCCGCAGGGTCTCGCCGGCGTAGGCGCGCGCGAGCGAGCGGATCGCCTCGGCGCGCGTCGCCGGCAGCCCGATGCCGCGCAGCCGCTCGAGGCTCGCGCCGGCGATCCGGGCCGCCGGCGGGAAGAGGTGCGTCAGCCCGATGTCGGCGAGCCCCGGCACCGGCACGCCAAGCGCCGCCACCAGCCGTCCAGCGAGCGATGTCGCCGCGGCGACGGACACCTGCTGACCGAGCAGGACCCGCACCGACGTCTCGAACGGGTCCCAGGCGCCGGGCACCCGCAACCCCGGCTGCGCCCGTAGCAGCGGCCGCAGGCGGCGGTCCTCGGCGAGCGGCGTCTGCGCGGCAGCCGGCCGGTCGAGCCCGAAGACGCGACGGCAGCGCGCGACATCGTCGATCAGCGCTTCCAGCGTCGGCAGATGCGCGATGACGAGCAAGTGCGCGCCGTCGGCGGCATCGGACACCTCGATGACGCCGGGGTTGCCGCAGGCCGAGATCGTCCGCCGGTAGACGCCGCCGGCGACCACTTCGACGCCGGGGATGGCGCGCGGCGCGCGGTGCCGCAGCAGGGCAGCGAAGTCGAACGCGCCGGCGTACGCCAGGCGCAACGTCAGGCCGCCGTCGGCGACGAGGCGGTCAGCTTCGCGCCGCTTGCGCCGCAGCTCCGTCGGCGTAAAGGCGAAGACGGAGGCGACGACGCGGTTGAGCTGGCGGACGGTCGCGAACCCGGCCGCATCGGCGATCTGCGTGATCGGCAGATCCGTTTCGTCGAGCAGGCGGCGCGCGAAGTGGGCGCGACGGGACGTGGCGACGAGCGCCGGCGTCGCGCCGACTCGCTCGTGGAACAGACGACGCAGATGACGGCTGCTGACGCCGAGGCGGCCGGCGAGCGCGTCTTCCGATGCGTGGTCAAGCGCCCCTTCAGCAATCAGTGAGAGCGCGCGACCGACGATGCTCGCCGGGTCGTCTTCGGTGAACGGCGGCAGGCGGTCGGGCCGGCAGCGCAGGCATGGCCGGTAGCCCGCCGCCTCGGCCGCGACGGCGGACCGGTACACCGTGACGTTGCGCGCGAGTGGGCGGCCGGTGCACGTATCGCGGCAGTAGATGCCCGTCGTGCGTACGGCGGAGAGTGCGCTCATGCCGGTATCATCGCGCCTGGCGGACGCGCCCACCAGACGGATCCGGACATGCCTGCCCCGTGTCCGGATCTGTCCGGCCGGACCCGCCCGACCGTGCCATGATCGGGGTCGGAGGTGCACGATGACAACAACCGTGACAGCAGAGAAGGCGGCGGCCACCGCGCCGGCGCGCGTTGCCATCGACCGGCTGCCGACGCCGATCGGTACGGCGCTCGTCCTGACCGACGAGGAGGGCTGCGTGCGTGCGTTTGACTGGGACGACCACGAGGCGCGCGTGCAGCGCCTCCTCCGCTCCCACTACGGCGACGCCATCACGGCGCACGCCGGGCGCGCGCCGGCGGCGGTGCGTGAGCGCATCGAGGCGTACTTCGACGGCGCCCGCGCGGACCTCGACGGCATCGCTTGCGAGACCGGCGGCTCCGCGTTCCAGCGCCGCGTCTGGGCGGCGCTACGGCGCATCCCCGTCGGCGAGACGACGCACTATGGGGCGCTCGCCACGGCCATCGGCTCGCCGGGCGCCGCGCGGGCGGTCGGCCTGGCGAACGGCGCCAACCCGATCGGCGTCATCGTCCCCTGTCACCGCGTCATCGGCGCCGACGGCAGCCTCACGGGCTACGGCGGCGGCCTCGACCGCAAGCGCTGGCTGCTGGCGCACGAGCACCGGTGGTTCGCAGCGCGCCGCTGATCTCGACGACGCCGATCGGTGTTGCGTCGCACCCTCGCCGTCTTTGGGTTCGGCGGCCAGTTTGCCGGCAGCGGGCGCGCGGAGGCTCCCTCTCGTACGGGCCCGCCCTGTCGGCGTGCGGACATCCCCGTCCGTGGGGTCCACGCCGTCCGGCGCAGCGCGGCGCGCAGTTGGTGGTGCCGTCGCGCCGGGGTGGGCGCGCCGCTGACGCTCACGCCCGATCTGCCATCCCCAAGTCATACGTCAGTCAGACGTCGGCGACGAGCACGGGCGGCGTCGTCGGCTGCGCGCTGCCGCCCGGCGGCTCGACCGTGACCGCGATCCGCTGCGCGCTGCCCGCATCGAACGGCACGACAGCGACGCTGCTGCCGCCGACCGGCGCGGGCAGCAGCCCCAAGCTGCGCGCGCGCCCGCCGGAGATCGCCCACAGCTGATACGTCTGGGTCGCCGCGTTGAGCGCCGGCAGGCCGTCCGTGACGATCAGCGCCTTCTTCTCGTTCGCGTAGTAGACGACGACGCCCGCGTTCTGCGTGCCGTTCATCCGCAGCGCAGACACCGAAGACGCACGCGTCGCGAGCCGCCCGACGTCCGCGCCGGAGCGGCGCTGCAGGACGGCGTTCCACGCCCCCAGGCCGATGACGGCGGCGACGAGCACGGCCGCGACGGCCGCCCAGGCCGCCGGCCGCAGCTCGAAGAAGCGACGCCGTGCGGCTGCGACCGGCGGCGGGCGCCGTCGCTGCTGATCTCCTGCGCGCGGGATGGCGCCCGCCAGCACCGGCCGCGCGACGCCGTCCTGCGGCGTCGCCGCGATGGCCTGGAGCACGCGCGAGCGGAGCGCCGGCGGCGGCGCCACCACGTCCGCCGTCGCAGCGAGACGCGCCGCCGTCGCGCGCCAGTCGGCGGCCGCGGCGGCGTGCCGCGCGCACGAGCGCAGATGCGCCGCCATTTCGCCGCGCTCATCATCGGTCAGGGCATCGAGCGCCCACGCTCCGAGCAGATCTTCCGCTTCTTCGCAGTTCATTCCACCACGCGCGGGCGCAGATACGCCCGCATCTTCTCCAGGCCAATGCGCAAGCGGCTCTTCACCGTGCCCAGCGGCACCGCCATCCGCTCGGCGATCTCGACGTGCGTCAGGCCTTCGAAGTAGGCCATCTCGATCGTCCGCCGCTGCTCGTCCGGCACCTGGCGCACCGCCTCGCGGACCGCCTCCGCCTCGAGCGTCCACTCGGCCAGCTCCTCCGGCCGGCCGCGTGTGGCGACGAACTCCTCCGGGCCCTCGGGCAGCGCCCGCTCGTTGCGCCCCTTGCGCCGCCGCACCGCATCGATCGCGCGATGGTGGACGATCGTCATCAGCCACGAGCGCACCTGCCCGCGCTCCGGGTCGAAGCGCGGCGCCTGCTTCCAGAGCGACACAAAGGCATCCTGCACGACGTCCTCCGCGGCCGAGCCGTCGCTGGTGATGCGGTACGCCAGCCCGTAGGCGGCGCCGCCGTATCGCTCGTACAGCAGCGCGACCGCCTCCTGGTCGCCCTGCTGCACTGCCCTCAGGAGCGAGGTGTCATCGGGCGCTCCGACAGTAGTTCGCACGCCATCAGCCGACGGATCAGGAGACGGGAGCGGGGCCGGGCCGCCGTCGCGTTGCATGCGCGCATTGTAGTGGGTTCGCGCCGCCGGCGGATCGGCGCACGCCGCTGCGCTGGCGGCTGCTATGCTGCCTGTGCAGGTGCGACGCTCGCCGGGCGGCGTCTCGCGCCGCCAGGAGACGACAGATGCGGGAACTGCAGCGTGTCGCCGTCACGGGCGTCGGCGCCATCACCCCCGTCGGCAACGACGCCGAGAGCTTCTGGCGGGCGATCCTCGCCGGCAGCAGCGGCATCGGGCCGATCACCCAGTTCGACGCCTCGAGGCACAGCGTCCGCATCGCCGGCGAGGTGAAGGGCTTCGAGCCGACGGAGATCATGGAGCACCGCGCCGCGCGGCGCTCCGGCCGCTTCGCCCAATTCGCGCTGAAGGCCTGCACGGAGGCGCTCGCATCGGCGAAGCTGGAGCTGAGCGAGGCGCTGGCGCGCGAGATGGGCGTGATCCTCGGCAGCACCGGCGGCGTCTTCGAGATGGGCCGCCAGCAGACGATCATCGACGAGCGCGG
>JADMII010000049.1 GCA_015478665.1 Dehalococcoidia bacterium | reverse complement strand
GGCGACCGACACGCCGACCGCCACCAGCACCACCGTGCCGACGGCGACCGACACGTCGACGCCAACGCCGACGGACACGCCGACCGTCACGCCGACGCCCACCGATACGGCGACGCCAACGCCGACGGACACGCCGACCGTGACGCCGACGCCCACCGACACGTCGACGCCGACGCCCACGGACACGCCGACGCTGACGCCGACGCCCACCGACACGTCGACGCCGACCGCGACGCCGACGCCGCTGTGCGCGGGTAGCGGCAGCGTCCTCTGCGTTCTGCCGCCGTCTCAGAGCGCCTTCCTCGGGCAGCAGGTGACGGTCTCCATCGGCATCAGCGGCGCGACGAACCTCGGCGCCTACCAGGCGACGGTCCAGTTCGACCCGTCGATCCTCTCCGTCACCGGCGTCAATACATTCAGCGGCAGCACGACGGGCGCGTTCCTTGGCGGCACCGGGCGAACGCCGCTCTGCGCGCAGCAGTCGCTCGCCGCCGGCCAGATCTCGGTCGCCTGCGCGACGCTGGGTCAGCAGCCGCCACCCGGCGTCACCGGTCAAGGCATCCTGTTCGTCGTCACCTTCACCACGCTCGCGCCCGGCACGTCGCCGGTCGCCCTCACGAACGTGCAGCTGACGGATCCGAACGCCGCGACGCTCCCATCATCGTCCGTCGATGGGTCGCTGACCGTCGTCAACGCAACGCCCACGCCCTGCGCCGGCGCCTGTCCCACCGCGACCGCGACGTCCACACCGACCCCGTTCGTCATCATCACAGGCTCCGCCTCATCGACGCTCAACCCAGGCGCGCTGAGCGGACCCATCGGCGGCGTCGTGTCATCCGATGTGACGATCGCCAACACGCCGCCGCTCGGCGCGTTCCAGTTCGTCATCTCGTTCGCTACGGGCTCCGTCGGCGTCGAGAGCGTTGTCCCCGGCCCGTTCCTCGGCAGCACGGGGCGCACCGTGTTCTGTGGCTCGCCCATCATCCGTACCGACAGTGTCACGTTCGGATGTGCCTCCCAGGGGTTGGCGATACCGGCGCCCGCTGGTGCCGGCATCCTCGCGACCGTGAGGTTCGTCGTCACGACGCCCGGCTCCACTGCCCTGCGGCTCTCGATTCGGACGACCGACCCGACCGGCGAAGCGCTCGACGTGACGGCGCAGGACGGCAGCATCACCGGCCTCGCCGGCCCGACGGCGACGGCGACGCCCTGCCCCGGCGCCTGCCCCACCGCATCGCCAACGCCGACGCTGACAGCGACGCCGACTGCCGTCTCGTTCCCGGTCGGCTGCCAGTCGACGGCAACAGTCGTGTGCGTGGCACCCGTCAGCCGCGACGTCGCCGTCGGTGCTGACATCGATGTCGCGATCGCTGCCGCGAACGTCTCCAATCTCGGCGCGTTTCAGGTGACGCTCACGGTCGACCCGGCGGTCGTCACACCGCTCGGCGCGCAGCTCGGCGCGTTCCTCGGTAGCACGGGACGAACCGTGCTCTGCATCTCGCCCGTCGTCGGCGCCGACAGTGTGCAGCTCTCCTGCACCACGCTTCGCGGCGTCCCGCCCCCGGGCGCCTCCGGCACCGGCATCCTGGCGACTGTGCAGCTCCGCGTCGCGAGCGCAGGGACGAGCAGCCTCGCGCTGTCGAACGTCGTGATCACCGACCCTGCCGGCACGCCGATCCCGGCGACGACCGAAGACGGCACGCTGAACTCGGTCGCCGTCACACCGACGCCCTGCCCCGGTGGCATCTGCCCGACTCCGACTGACACCGCCACGCCGACGGCGACGCCGACGCCCGCCCCGATCTCGTGCCCGAACACCCCGGGCACGGCGACGATGTGCCTGCTCCCATCGACCCAGACGGTCGCTGTCGGCGCGACCTTCACCGTCCAGGTGATCGTCACCAATGCGTCGGACATCGGCTCCTACCAGTTCCGGCTGGCGTTCGACGCCGTCCGCCTCACCTTCGTGTCGGTGGAAGACGCAGGCTTCCTCGGCAGCAGCGGACGCACCGTGCAGTGCCCGCCGCCTGTCACGGATACGGGCACGGTGTTCTTCGGCTGCGTCACCGTCGGCTCGTCACCGCCGGGGCCGACAGCGCCGGGCGTGCTCGCGACCGTCACCTTCACGGCGAACTTGGCCGGCAGTGTCCCGCTGCAGTTCACCAAGTCGACGCTGTCTGACCCGCTCGCCAACCCGATCGCCGTCACGGCGATCGACGGAAGTGTGACGGTGCAATGATGCGCGCATCACGCACCACACGCGTCGTCCTGCCGTTTGCCGCGGCCGTCCTGGTTGCCGTCGCCGCGGTCGTGCTCTTCCGCGTGCCGCAGCCGGCCGCTTCGCAGCAGCCCGATCCCGGCCTCGGCTCCGCCGTCTCGATCACCATCCCGCAGGACCAGGCGCGCTACACCGTGCGCCGCCTCGAGGCCGATGTCAACGCCGATTGCCAGGTCGATGTCGTCGACGACCAGGAAGAGGCGCGCCGGTACTTCACGGCCGTCGGCAGCCTGCTCTACGGCCGCATGTACGACATCAACCTGCCCCAGACCGACGGCGTCATCGACATCAGTGACCTGCAGTTCGTGCTCGGCCGTAACGGCAGTACCTGCGCGCGGCCGATACCGCCGCAGCCGCCGGTGGCCCTCGGCTCCACACCGAACGCCGGCGACGTGACGCTCACGAAGGATCCGAACACGGCCAACATCTGGATCTGCAACCCGGGCGCCGGCCTCTGCGGCTCCACATCGCCCACCAGGCTCGACCGTCGCGACTGGCAGAACGGCATCACGTTCGACGAGGTGATGACGATCAACCTCCTTGGGCAACAGATCAGCGCCTACTCCTTCGAACTCAAGTACGACCCGAGGATCTTCTCCCCGGCCGTGGTCGCCGACCAGGGCCTGCTCAACGAGAACGGCGCGACCACGACCTGCACCCGCAGCGAACCTTCGTTCGGAGACGTGACCTTCTCCTGTACGTCACTGGGGCCAGCCGTCACATGGGTCGGACCACGCACGATCGCCAAGGTCACGCTGCTCCTGCAGCCGGGCGTCGGCTCCCAGATCCGCCCGGCGAAGGAAAATGGCATCGTCACCGACGTCTTCGACGTCGCCGGCATCGTCAACGGCCCGGCGCCGACGCCTGAGCCGAGCCAGACGCCGTCCTCGACCGCGACGCCGTCGCCGTCCTCGACCAGCACCGCGACCGCCACCGCCACGAACACCGTCGTTGCCACCGCGACGGAGACGCCGTCGGCGACGAGCACCGCCAGCGCCAGCGCGACACCGACGGCGAGCGCCACGGCCGAAGCAAGCGCCACCCACACCGCTGTCGCCACCGTGACGGCCACGGCGGAGGCTACGCTCACTCCGGCGCCGTCGGCGACGAACACCGCGACGCCCGTGGCGACGGCCGTGTCCACCTCGACGCCCGTGCCTACAGCGACGAACACCGCGACCGTCACTGCCACGCGGACCGTGCCTACACGCACGCCGATGCCGTCCGTCACGAGCACGAGGACGCCTGCCGGCACCCGCACCGCCGTCGCCACGGCGACGACGACCGCGCGCCCGTCGGGCACCGCCACCGCCCGCGCGAGCGCGACCGTCGGCGTCCGCACGGTGACGCCGACGCCCACCCGCACCGCCGTCGCCACGGCGACGA